>DATCHW010000092.1:0-10950 GCA_036508135.1 Ignavibacteria bacterium | reverse complement strand
AATAACACACTATATTATTGGAGAGTAAATGCCTCAAATAACCAAAAAACCATTCCCTGGTCTTCAGTATGGAATTTCACAACACAGACAGTTAAAGTTATATCTGCTACAAATTTACTTTTCCCTTCAAATGGGTCAGCTGACCAGGCATTAACTCCAAAATTAGATTGGAGTGATGTTACAGGTGCTACTTCATATTCTGTTCAAGTCTCGACTAATTCAAATTTTTCAACTATTATAATAAATCAAACAGGCTTAACAACATCGGAATATATGATTCCGGGTGGTTTAAGTAATAACACACTGTACTATTGGAGAGTAAATGCCTCAAATAACCAAAAAACCAGTCTCTGGTCTTCGGTATCGAATTTCATAACACTAACAGGTGTTAGTACCATAGGTCTTGTTGCCTATTACCCTTTCAACGGCAATGTAATTGACGAGAGTGGAAATGGTAATAATGGAACTGTATATGGGGCAACATTAACCACAGATAGATTTGATGCTCAAAATAATGCATATTATTTCAACGGAACCAGTAATTATATAAAAGTAGATCAACGTAATACTACTTTAGAGTTCGGAACAGGGGATTTTACTGTTAGTGCTTGGATACAAACTGATTCGAGTAAAGGAGAAAGAGTGGTTTCCAAAGGTGAATGTTTTAGTGCGGGTTGGGTACTTGGGCATACAAAAAAAATAAAAATTCAATTACAATCACCTCCTTATGGTCCCATTTATTCTCTTTCTAACGACTCAATTAATAATGGAAAATGGCACTTTATAATTCTTAAGAGACAACGTGGAATAATCTATATATATGGAGATGGTGTAATTGATAGTAATACAATTTCTTTTCCATATAGTTTAACAAACACAAATGAATATTTGACAATAGGGAGATGCAGAGAATCTGAAGGAGCTTGTGATAATGCCTTCTTTACCGGAAAAATTGATGATATCAGATTATACAATCGTGCATTAACCGATACTGAAATTGATCAGCTTTATCATGAAGGAGGTTGGAAATAATTTTAAAAAATTATCATCATCACATGCATCTCATTTTCACATTGTTGGTGTCGCTGCGCTAAAACACCAACAATGGCACAAAATAATTTAAAAATTTATTACAACAAATTTTAGAACCAAAAAGGGAAAATCGAATAGAGTAAATAATATTACAAATATGCTGGCTTCTATGGGAATTTAAAAACGTTTAAAAATTATCAAAATGAAAAAAATTTATACAGTTCCAATAATTATTATTACTATATTGTTTTTTGTGGTTTCATCTTATTCACAGGACGATTCATCTTATTCAAAGGACGAATGGACTGAGCATGACTATATGGACTGGCTTGTAAAATTCAATCTTCCAAATGATTTCCATGTCTATAAAAACACAAAAGATGAATTTAAAGCCGGTACAGATGGTAATCAGTTTGTTTTTCAAATATTTGGGGTGCTTGGTCCTCTTTCGGGGGATATAGAAGATATGAAAACAAGTTTAATCAATGATGCGCAGTTTAACAATGTCTCTTATAAAGATAAAGATATAATTATCATAAACGACCAAAAGGGGTTCACGGGCGTTACCCTTTTCGGAAGGAACTCAAATAATAATAATATTGTTATTTGGGTATTAGATCACCCGAGCGCTCCTATCCGTCTGCATATTTATTTTATTTATTCTGATAGTTATGCAATAAAAGGAACGTTATTGTCTTTTTCCATTCAATGGAGTTTTGAACCGATTTAATAATTGTGTAATACTTCAGATAGAAATGGACAAAGGAATTTCTTATAGCCGTTGTTGGTGTATAAGTTAGCGCCAGCTAACGCCAACAACAATAAATCATCATCACATGCATCTCATTTTCACATTGTTGGTGTCGCTGCACTCAAACACCAACAATGGCACAAAAATCCGTACCTTGCAGAGTTCAATAAATTCATCTTTTATATTTTCCTGTTAACCGGGCTTCTGAAAGTATATGTCCTTCCATTGCTTTCAGCAATTCCTTTTTAGTCAACCCTGCATCATTATCACGCAGAATATCAAGTGCATATAGTTTGAAATAATATCTATGAGTACCACCTGGCGGACAGGGTCCGTCATAACCGATTTTTTTAAAATCGTTCAAACCCTGCTTTGTCCCGTTGTCGAGTGCTTTATCCTTTAGGATATTTTCTGCTAGTTTTGATACAGATGAAGGTATATTATAAATCACCCAATGCACCCAGTCTCCTGCCGGAGCGTCAGGGTCGTCGGAAATTAATGCGAAGCTTTTTGTGTTTTCAGGCGAACCCGTCCATGAAAGTTGCGGTGAAATATTTTCACCGTCACAAGTATATTTTGAAGGAATCATTTCTCCTTCTTTAAACGATGAGCTTGTAATCTTCATTTCTGTTTTGCTCCCTTCTTGTTTCGTGGTTTGTTCTTTAGGTATTGTTTCAGGATTTTTTTTCTGACAGGAATAGAAGAATATTACAATTACAAGAATTAATGAGATTTTATTTTTCATAATTTATCTTCTATGATTTTGTTCTGATTATATTTTAACGAATATATTCTTAAAAAGTAAGAAAATAATTTATTCAGGCTTGAAACATGCCACACCCCCACAGAGAAAAACCAGTGTATCACTGCCCCAAAACTAATATACTTAAAAATTATATTTGATTTTTTTATAGCCGTTATTGGTGTTTAAGTTAGCGCCAGCTAACGACACCAACAACATATCATCATCACATTAGCCATTGTTGGTGTCGCTGCGCTAAAACACCAACAATGGCATAAAAAGTGTATCGGGAATTGTGCCAAAATAAGAATTCTTTTTTACTTAATTTTAAAAGCCGGGGGGTTTACTTCCGGCTTTTTTTTATGAAAATTATCGGAAATTGACAACTGGGATTTGAAATAAAATAAAACGTTTAAATGTTTTAGGTTATATATACTATGCCATTTTTAAGAACATAATAGCTAACAATTAAAACGAGGAAAATGTTATTGATTAAATGAAATTTGTTAGTTAGTTTTTAATATAAAATATATATACGATCAGGAGGAAAATATAATTATAGGAACGAAAATATATTAAAAAAATAATTCAAACATCCTTCAGATAGTAAGTTAAAAATAGTTCAAATCAATAATTAGTAATATTAAAATGTGGTTTAATAAATACTCGTAAATTTCTAATTCTTTATAAAGTTAAATTGTCCTGAGTGACAACGAAAGGAAATTTTATGATACGGATTACGCCACTTTGCATCGTCATCTTTATTTCATTCTTTCTATTTCTTTCATTTATATATCAGGATATAGATCCCGGATATATAAGTAAATTTGGGTATAATTCCATCTGCGTTTCAGTTAAAGGCTATCCTGAAAAAGACAAATTTGACGAATCTCAGTTTAACTACAAAAACGGCAAATTTTACGTGAAAGCAAAAACTTCTTTTTGTTTGAGGGCGATTTTGCCGGAGGGTAAAACATATGGTGACCTGCTTAAAAATTTTACAAGTACCCGTTCTGATTACACAGCAGAAGATGCTCAGGAGAAAATGGTTTGGAGAATATTTGCAAGCCATGATGAAAAAGGTAATAAAATATATGAAAGCTTTCCTCCCTCTTCTTCTGATATGCAAAAAGAATTGACGTATATGACAAGTGAAAAAGAATTAGGATTTTTTACTTTCCCATTACATCATGACCCTGCTGTCTTAACGTGGATAACATCCGGAGTCGACTGGACAGATTCAGAAAATAATTTTCGTTTATTAGTTCAGAATTGGCTTAATAATGCAAAATCAGGGTGGCAGCTTTATATAGTTTACACAGTCGGCTATCTGGAAGTTCATCATGGTAACGACAGATTTATTGTTGATGACCCAATTATGTCTGTAATTGTTGAAGTTAAATAAAGAAGTAACGTTCAATGCTTCGCAATATCCAAGCGGAGTTTATTTTTATACATTGAATACGGACTTGTACAGCGAAACGAAGAAGATGTTGCTGACAAAATAACAATGTTTATTCTTTATAAACTCATATTTCATATATTAATTTAAAAGCCTGTTAATCTTTTAAGATTTACAGGCTTTTAAAATTTCAAACAGAGCCTTTTGTTTTTCAAAACTGAATTAATTCAAAATTTATTGTTTTAAAAAAAAGAAAACAAATTTACTGGTCTCTTTTCTTTCTTTTTGAATTATTTTTATTCTTATCCATATCTTGCTGAAACTGTTTATATTTATCCATTTGGTCAGGAGTTAATATAATACTCATTTTTGTATCCAGGTCTTTTCTGACATTTTCCATAACCTGTCTCATTTCATCTTTATTTTTTTGTGAGTTTTCATTATAGAAAGAAGACAAAGTATTGTAGAAATCTTTATATGCATTATAAACAAGTGTATCCTGGGAATTATTGAGCGTCAGTTTTAAATCCAGTTTGTCGGTGATTTCCCTGGCTCTGACTTCAGGGCTTTTCTGACTTTTACCATTATTTTGAGAATAACTTAAATTTGTGATAAGAAGTATAACCGCTGCTATTAGAAGAAACAAATTAAATTTTTTCATAACTAATTAAATATTTGAAAAAGTTCTTATACTTTAGACAATTTAAACAAACAAATAGTTTAATTGTTTTTAAACTAAATATAATTGTTGATTTTTTATATCTTTAGAAGTTCTGCCTTCCTTTTTCCATTCATATCCAGGGTTCCCTTGGAGCAGAAGTATTCCACTCTCCTTTAAGTTTAATTTTATTTCTTTCTTCTGAGACTGCGGCAGAGTAATGATAACTAACTCTATTATAAACAAATGAAGCAATCAACTGATAATTTTTTTTATAGCCGTTATTGGTGTTTAAGTTAGCGCCAGCTAACGCCACCAACAACATATCATCATCATATGCATCTCTTTTTCACATTGTTGGTGTCGCTACGCTCAAACACCAACAATGGCACAAAATCTTAAGTATTTCAAAGTTATTTTTTGTTCTGTCTGCTTTGAGTGTAATATGTATTACCAGCATATTCCCTTCATGCAGTACTGCAAATCTTTCTGATGTAAAAATTTGTTCTTCAATTAATGGCAGCGATTGTAATGGTGATGTATCCTCATTCCCGGGTGATATACCTGTTATTTACTGTTCCGCAAATCTTAAAAATGCTCCTTCAGATACTAAGGTAACTTTTGAATGGAAGCACGATGGAGAGAGCTTTGTTAAAGGGGATGTGAATTCTGGAGGCGGTTTTGTACACTCAGCTTATAAACCACCTTCTACATTTCCGCCAGGTAAATACACTGTAACGGTAAAGATTGCTGCTGATAACTCTGCACCGGTAACCAAAGAATTTACCATAGAAGAATAAATATTATAAAGTTATAAACAGCGA
This sequence comes from Ignavibacteria bacterium, assembly GCA_036508135.1. Lineage (GTDB taxonomy): Bacteria > Bacteroidota > Ignavibacteria > Tepidaquicellales > Tepidaquicellaceae > DATCHW01. The sequence goes on along the minus strand of DATCHW010000092.1, from coordinate 5,541 downwards.
GCCTTAAGACTTACAATCTAAAGGGGGATAAGAATTTGCTTTAACTTAATTGTGAAAGCCGGGAGTTTTTCTTCCGGCTTTTTTAATAAATCAGAAATTAAATACCGACTTTAAAGTATTTTTGTTAAAAAATGTAACAGTCTTTGGTAACTGCAGTAAATAATCTTTGGTAACTGCAGTAAATAATCATTTTTTCTTTTTAAGAACTTTTTCAGAATAAGCACCTGAAATAAACATTTTAGAGCAATAGTGTCCTTTTATTTTTCCGGTTTTTTTACAATTTTCAAAATTCATTTTGACCGCTTTTTTGTCTGATGCCATATCTTTTAACCAGAAAATATCCAATTCTTTGTCACATTGGGTACAAAAAAAAGGTAAGCTCGATCCTTTAGCCGGCGGCTTTTTAGCATTCGATTTGGTTTTTGGGATTGTAGATTTTTTAGTTGTTAAAGATTTTTTTATCTTTTTCTGTAAAACTATTTCTTTTTCAGTAAATACATTACGTGTATACAAAATTTTTCTATAATTTTTTATAATTTATCAATTAGAAGTAAACAAAATATTCGCCAAGAAATATTTTGTGTCTATTCTGTATTTATAACAAAAATATTGAAAGAAAGTTCAAAATAATTCATCTTATAGCACCAAAAACACTAAGTTTTTTCAAAGAAAATGATAATGCTTTTTAGTTTATATATAGGGGTAAAGTTGATTTTGAAAATCTGTTTTATAATTGCTGAAGTTCAGCTAAGAAATATGAGGGAATTTGAGAGAAGGATGATTCATCATCAGTAGTATTGACCGGTTCTGCTACATCTTCTTCTTCCAATTCTGCATCTGTGTCTGAATATTCAAAATCCATATCTCCATCGTTTTCATTATCATCATACTCGTCTGAATGGTGTTCTCCGAACTCACTGGCCTTATCTAAAGCTTCATCTTCTGAGTTTGCAAATACAATACATGAGTAAGTCCCGTATTTACAATATGAATATGGAATTCTTAATATATATTTGTCCATGATTTTTAAATTAAATTAATTTCATTTAGAAAATATTCCGGGATATCCGGACAACGTAGTATTTATTCATGATGCTTCTTTACTTTGATTAATGGAATCGGAGGAATAAACTTCCATTCGGGATGAAAGCTCTGGAGATTTGTCGACGTTTTCTTCCAGTGATAAATGTTTAGATAAAATTTCGTTTAAAAGACGGGTCATTGGAATGCCTTTAGATTTTGCTTGATGGTATAATGGTGATATCAATGATGGATCAATTTTTGGAGAATACATTTTTGAAGCTCCTTTCTGGGGTTAAATGTTAGCTAACGTAGATATTATACCATGAAAAAGAGTTTATACGATTGGAATGAAATGCTGCTTTTTATTTTAAGTATAAATTCGATAGAATGTTTGTAATTTCTAATCTCAATTAATTTGGTATTATAATTGCCATTATTTAATCAATCAATAAAAAATATTAATCTTGATTATCGAATTTATTACAATTAATATCATATAAATACAAATATTTACAAAAGTGAATATTGGGGAGACCGCTGTTCTAATTCTTTTCTTTACTTCAATGTTAAAACTTGAAGTGGCCTTATGATAGGGTATTTATAATTACCACCGAACCGATAGCTTATAAAAAAGCAAATTCCAAAATTTAAATATTTAGTCATGAAAACAATAATATTGTTATTTGTTTTCGTTTTGACTTTTAAACAGCAAATCTTTGGTTGTGCTAAGAGATTACTTTTTGAAAAGTACAAATATTATTTATAAATCAAAAATAATCTAATTATGAAAAAATTAATTTACACATTCGCGTTTGTTCTAATTGTGCATTGCACATTGAACATTGATAATTGCTCTGCCCAGTGGGTGCAGATGTCCAATGGTATAGGAACTACTCAATCTGTTAATTCACTTGCGGTACTCGGTAATAATATCTTTGCGGGGACAGTAAATGGAGTCTATATATCCACAAATAGCGGCACAAACTGGGCTCAAACTGCTTTAAATAATCAAGTTGTTCTTTCCCTTTTGATACTCGGAAATAATATTTTTGCGGGGACTTATAATTATTCTAATCCAAGTGGTGTTTATCTCTCAACGAATAATGGTACAAACTGGACTCAAACTGCTTTGAATAATCAACAAGTTATATCCCTTGCCACCAACGGAAATAATATTTTTGCAGGAACAGACGGAAATGGCGTCTACCGCTCCACGAATAACGGCAGTACGTGGACTCAAACTGCTTTGAATAATCAATATATTAGATCCCTTGCGACAAGCGGAAATAATATTTTCGCAGGGGCTTCTTCTACTGGTTCTAGCACTGGTAGCGTTTATCTTTCCACGAATAATGGTACAAACTGGACTCAAACTGCTTTGAATAATCAATATATTTATTCCCTTGCGACAAGCGGAAATAATAATTTTGCGGGGACAGCAAATGGCGTCTATCTCACCACTAATAACGGTACGAGTTGGACTCAAACTGCTTTGAATAATAAAACTGTTCTTTCCCTTGTGACACTCGGAAATATTATTTTTGCGGGGACTAATAATTATCCTTCAGGTTCCGGCGGCGTTTATCTCTCCATAAATAACGGAACAACCTGGATTGAAATAAATCAGGGATTCACCGTTTTACCAATGGTTATGGCAGTATTAATCGCTAACAATTATATCTTCGCAGGAACTCAGAGCTATTCCGTCTGGCGTCGGGAACTATCCGACTTAGTCATTCTAAATCCTCCTGTACTATTTAGTCCTTTAAATAATTCTGTAGGAAATCAGATAAATTTAAATCTCGTTTGGACAAAATCGGCTGATGCAACCGGTTATCACGTTCAGCTCGCAACGGATTCGTTATTTAATAATATAGTAATAAACGATTCATTATTAACTGATAGCATTAAAATACTCTCAAATCTTAATCCGCTTACGTATTATTGGTGGAGAGTTAAAGCAAAGAATATTGTCGGAGCAAGCAATTTTTCTTCAGTGTGGAAATTTAAAACGGTTGGTTCACCTTCTCAGGTATTGCTTTCAACCCCCGTAAACAATTCAACAGGTCAGCCAGTTAACTTAAGTTTTAAATGGTTTAAGGCAGTTGATCAGGTCTTTAAATTATTAACCAGCAATTTAAATAAAGGTAATGATAATGATGGTCCTAACACAGTATCGAATTATTGGTTTGAACTTGCAACTGATTCTTCGTTTACAAATATAATTACAAGAGATTCTACTTTAACAGATACTACAAAGTCAGTTACATCACTTTTATACGTGACAAATTATTTCTGGAGAGTGAAAGCAAAGAATCAAATCGGATGGGCGGCATTCAGCAGTGTTTGGAAATTCACGACTATGATACAAATTCCGACATTAGTATCACCGCTTAATAACTCAGTAAATATAACACTTTCACCTCTTCTTGATTGGAATGATGTAGTCGGGGCTAATTCGTACAATCTCCAAGTTTCAATCGATTCTGGTTTCACTACGACTGTAGTTAATTTAAGCGGTTTAACAAATTCGCAATATTTGATACCGTCAGGTATACTGCAAGCTAGTATAAAATATTATTGGAGAACAAGTGCATCTACTTCAAACGGAACGGGCGGGTGGTCAGATGTTTGGAATTTCACAACTCTTGCTGTTCCGTCTGCTCCGGCATTAATAAGCCCAACAAATGGTTCGAATATATTAACAACCACACCAACATTGGACTGGGGTGATGTAACATTAGCTGTTTCATATTCAGTTCAGGTCGCGACTGATACAAATTTTGTAAATTTAATTGTCAACCAAAGTGGCCTGACTACATCACAGTATATAATTCCATCTGGTACTCTAACAGGCAATACTACTTATTACTGGCGGGCAAGGTCTGTAAATGAAGCCGGTCCCGGCCCCTGGTCTGTAAGATGGTATTTCAGAGTGGTTACAATTCCACCTGCACCGAATCTTGTAGCTCCACTAAACAATTCCACGAACCAATTGCCAACGGTGTTGCTCGATTGGGATAGCTTGGCAGCAACTAATTCATATAGAATTCAATTGGCTACTGATTCATTATTTAACTCGACTATTTATGATACAAGCAGTATTACACGTTCCTATTTGCAAATGCGTCCTGGTATCCTGCTTGCAGGAGTGAAATATTTCTGGAGAGTCAATGCTACTAATATGGCAGGCACAGGCTCTTGGTCGGCTATTTGGAATTTCAGAGTAAACCCAACTGGCGTCAATCAATATTCTTCAGAAATACCTAAAGAATTCAAGCTCTATAATAATTTTCCAAATCCATTTAACCCAGTTACGAAAATACGATTCGATGTTCCTAAATATTCGTTTATAAAAATTTCAGTATTTGATATTAGCGGCAAGGTAATTAATCAGCCTATAAATAACTACTTCCAGGCTGGCAGTTACGAATTCTCATGGTATACGAATAATCTATCAAGTGGCGTATATTTCTATCGAATTGAAGCAGAAAATTTCACTGATGTAAAACGTATGTTACTCGTAAAATGACATTAATTTAAAAAATAAGGGTAAATTATTATGGAAGTCAAAATAGAAGACAAAAAGCTAATCATTATTATTGATTTACAAGAGCCAACACCCAGTGCATCCGGAAAAACTTTAGTGGTAGCAACTACACATGGAAACGTGAAAACAGAATGTGTTATCGATGGAAAAGAGGTTGTGATTGGTTTGAATGCTTATATAAAGAAATGACCTTCTCAGACGTTTAGATTAACAGTTCGCAGCACAGATATTGGGAAAAAGTTATGCTAAAGTTATGCTAATCCAGAAACGCTGAGGTCAATTTAGACCGTTTTTTGAGGTTTTTGTTTTGGGTAAGATTTTTGAAATATCAGAATAAATGACTAAAAAGTTTAATTTTTGAGTGTTATATTAAGTTTTTAAGACAATCGGGATGTAGCGTAGCCTGGTAGCGCGTCCCGACGAGTCGGGAAGATCGACTTGAGTTCTTTTTAATTTTTTATAATTCGGGATGTAGCGTAGCCTGGTAGCGCGCTTCGTTCGGGACGAAGAGGTCGCCAGTTCGAATCTGGCCATCCCGACCAAATCAAAAAGAATTTTCAATGTTTTGTACTTACGTTTTAAAATCAATAAAAAACGATAGGTTTTATGTTGGTCACACTCAAAACATTGAAAAGAGACTTCAAGAACACAACAACAACGAAAGCAAATCCACCAAGAATAAAGGTCCCTAGGAATTAATATACACAAAAGAATTTTCTACAAGGTCTGAGGCTATGCGATTTGAAATTTCATTAAAGAAAATTAAAAACAAAGGTTACTTATTAAAGCAAATTAAAAACCAATGAATTGCAGCACGTCCCGACAGGTCAGCAATTTTTCAGGTATAGTTTTTTAGACATATTATTTAAATCTAAACTCTATTTTGTAATCAAATAACCAGGGTATTTTAGGATTTATTCCTTCGCTTTCTAATTTTACCGAAAGGTTTTTGTAATATTTTTCTAAGC
>DATCHW010000091.1:0-5503 GCA_036508135.1 Ignavibacteria bacterium | reverse complement strand
TCCTGATTAAGGTCGTTAAACACGATGGTTGCACCAGCTGCAGCAAATGCTTTTGCTAATCCGTAACCTATTCCATAAGATGCACCTGTAACAAATGCAACTTTTCCTGTTAAATCAAATAAATTCATATTCATTTATTGTTAGTTGGTTATTTGTATAATTGGTTAGTTGCGTCCATAGTATCAGCTTAATATCCTCTACTATAAACTACAGACTATAAACTACATACTAATTATTATCTTAATTCCGTATTTTTATAAAAATCCTGGTCGCCATAATCGAGATTTTCACCGGCCATTCCCCAGATAAAAGTATAATTGCTGGTTGCAGCTGCTGAGTGAATTGACCATTCGGGTGAAATAACAGCTTCATCACCTTTCATCCAAATATGACGTGTTTCAGTTGGTTCGCCCATAAAGTGACAAACGGCATTTTCTACGGGCACCTCGAAATAAAAATAAGCTTCCATTCTGCGACTGTGAGTATGAGCCGGCATAGTATTCCAAACACTTCCCGCAGCTAATTCAGTCATTCCCATTTGTAACTGGCATGTTTCTAAAACCTGACAAACCAACATTTTATTGATATTTCGGTGATTTGCACCTTCTAATGAACCCATTTCTGCTACAATGGCATCGGCTTTGGTTATTTTTTTGTCCGGAAAATTTTTGTGAGCCGGAGCTGAATTAAAATAAAATTTAGCAGGATTCTTAGCATCAATACTCTCAAACGTTACTTTGCGGTCGCCTGCACCCAAATATAAAGCTTCTTTAAATCCCAAATCGATGACAACTCCGTCAACAGTTACTTTTCCGGCTCCACCAACATTAAAAGTTCCGAATTCACGGCGTGAAAGGAAATATTCGGATTTCAATGGTTCTATAGTTTCGAGAGTAAGAGTTTGATTTACAGGCATTGCACCACCAACAACCAAACGGTCGTATAATGAATATACCATATTTACTTCATCCACTGAAAAGATTTTTTCGATTAAATATTCTTTTCGTATGCGAGCAGTGTCGTACTTCTTCGCATCTTCAGGGTGTGAAGCATACCGAATTTCATAGTTCGTTTTCATTATTCTATTTTTATGTTATTTTGTAATTGATTTTTAATAGGTTGGCGAATTCCTGATTGGTCGACCAAAAATACTGCTTATTTTAGTTATATAAATAATGCAGAACATGTTTTAAAACACATTAATAATAATTAACTTCTTAATTTTGAAATGAGAACAGGAATGAAGGCGTGAAATTAAAACAAGAAATTTTGAACAAAGATAATTGAAACAATTGGAGCAGGAAGTACAATTTTGTTCTGAAAATGTAAACTTTCTAACAAATTTTTTATTATTTCATCTGTAAAAGCCAGGCAAGATTAACAGCTAAATTAAAATTATTGGATTTACTGAAATAATCGGTTTTCTTATTTGAAAACACATCACTAAATCCATAATACGTGCGGGTTTCAAGTTGAATAATATTTCCTTTTATATTGAAAAGCAAACCTAAACCACCACAAAGTCCATAATCAAAAGGATTTTGAATGGCAGTAATATGTTGAGTGTCTGAAGTAGTACTTTGATTTAAAACTACTTTTTCGGAAAGCAAATAACTTACTTTTGGACCGATATTGATAAAAAAACGACTCTTTTTGCCCATGTAAATATGAGTCATAAAAGGGAGTTCGATATAATTTAATTGACGTGTGTATAAACCCGAAGATTCTGTCCAACCGCGTTGACTGTAATTTATTTCGGCCTGCATACCGACATTTTTCTCCACAATATACCGGAAAACAACACCACCGTTATAACCCATTAAAAATCCTTGACTTACTGAAGGAGTAAACATAACCATTGATTCAGTTACGCCAAAGTTAGCTCCCACATACACTTCCGGGTTATCAAGCCTTGCCTGAGCTGAGAGTGTTGCAGTAATAGCTATAAATAAGAAAATAAAGAGTTTACGCATAAAATAATTTCTAAGATTTATTTATTGTGTTTTTTCTTCGGATAAATAAACGCGTTGATTTATAAATCCCGATTCATTTGAAATCCGTTCGAATAAAGGTTGAGATTGAATACCGGGAATTGAATGTACAGAACCTATTTTAGTGTCAAATTTACTCCCAAACCGATTAATATAAGTAATAAAATAATTGGTCAAATCGTAACCCAAAATATCGTATCGGGGTGAATCGTTTGTAACATCTTTTCCGAAGAATTGATCAAATCGGGTGTTGTACTCATCAACCAACTGTTCATTTAAATTTGAAATAAAAGGAGAAATATAAATACTTTCCAGTTTTTTTTCTATTTGACTATTCCAACTATATTGTTCAAATAATACAATGTCGTATTCTGATGACGTTGAAAGTAACGCTTTTATATATGCGTTTACATTTGAGTATTTGTCAGTATCAAAAATTATCAGATTTTTTTCTCCTTTTTTTAATTCAGAACTAAAATTAATATTCTCCGACGAACCTAATTCAATGATACCAAATGATTTTCTCTGGCGTGCAAGTTCAATTTTTAACGATTCCTCTCTGATTTTTCCATCATCTAACGGACTAACGCCCTGAACTTCGGCAAAAACGAAGTGTATATTTTTCAATTTCCCATTAATCAGCTCGAACATATATTTTAATTCAGTATCCGAACCGGGATTGAATTGAAAAAGATATGGATTATTCTCAATATCAGGTACTTTTGAAGTAAATGGAATTAACGTTTTTATTTTAGATTCTTTTGCAAAATTTGCAACCAAGTCCACCTGATTGCTGAAAGCCGGTCCTATAATTAAATCCATTGTTTTCAGTTCTGAATTATTCAGGACTTCCGTCATTTTTTCTTCGGTTTTATCCGTGTCATAAGTGTAAATTTCAAATGAAATTCCTTTTTCTTTTGCAGATTGAATGGCTAACAATGCTCCGGCATAAAAATTTTGAAAACGCTCCAAAGCAAGTTCTTTTTTAGCCTGATCAAGCATAAACGGCAACAAAAATGCAATACGAATATTCTTATTTCCAGCATATTGCGTTTTATTTGGTTTCTCAACGTATTTATTGATATCGACCGTTGATTTCAAACTATTTTCAACATTTTCTTTGTTCTGTTCTTTCTGTTTTGAAATATCAGAATTTGTTGGAATTTTTAATTCTGAACCAACCGAAATTTTAGTTTCTGAACCCGGATTTAATCTGATAACTTCGTTAATATCGACATTATATTGTTTGCAAATTGAGAATAATGTTTCGGTTTTCTTGACTTTGTGCGTAATTAATTGCTGTTTTTTTATTGATACTGTAGTGTTGTGCTTAAAAATTTGTTTATTTTCAGCTTCTTTCTGCTTTTTAATTTTGGTTGAATCAGGAATATTTAATATCATTCCTTCGCTCAATCCGGTTTTAATGTTGGGGTTAAATTTCTTTATATCTTCTTGACTGACACTGTATTTATGACTAATTGCAAAAAGAGTTTGCTTCTTTTCAACCTTGTGTTGAATAAAGTCCAGATTTGATTTGCTTTCTGTTTTCTTGGTTGATTTTTTCTGAATCTGAATTAGTATTTCCTGTCCAGCTTTCAGACCATTTTGAATTTCAGGATTTAACTTGCTGATTTCTTCGGGCGAAATTTCAAATTTCCTGCCAATAGCTAATAATCCTTCACTGGCTTGAACTGTATATACATAATATTCAATGCCTTTGATTTTTTTTATCGGATAATTATCTTTTTGACCAACTGTAGCGAAAGATAGTAGGATAAAGCCTGTCAGCATCAAACTAAATAGTTTCTTTTTCATTGTATTTGCTGTTACCAAATGATATTTTTATTGGAAATACAAAAATACTAAAAATATAGTTTATCAAATGATTCAGGGTAATAATTCGGCGTTTTTTTTGTTATTCATAAGAAAGATGTACATTTGCATACGATAAATAATTTCAGCAATTTTTACGCATCATCCATGAGAAAAACCATTTTGTCGATTTACCTTTTTTCTATTGCCTTGATTGCAACTGCGCAACTAACCTCAAATTCAGGTAAATTCTATACTTCTTTTTCAGGAATCGATTATGTTTTTGTTTTTAATGGAATAACCCCTTCAACTGAAATTACTTACACCGGAACAGGAACTAGCATTAATTGGTATAAATTTACTAATCCCACTATTTCAATCAGCAATCAATCCTATATTTCGCCCGATGATGCCACCGGATATATATTAAATGTTGATGGCAAAGTAACACATATTTGGGTGATTGATTATAAAAACAATCTTCCGGTTTTAAGTACTATTGAACCTGAAAATAATCCCGGTTCGCAATGCAAAGAAGTAAAACTATTGATTGATGCGAATGTTCCTCAGTTAACCTATAAATCTGTCGATGGGAATCCACATATACTTATAAGAGATTTTAGCATTAAATATAAAACACTTACATGGGATGACAAAACGACCTCATGGAAGCAAATTGATACCATACAAACTTTAATATTACCAGCAACTCAAAAATCAGTTCCTGCGCCTTTTTGTAATACAAGTTTCACGCTTTCGGGTGATCAGTTTGCAACCGATTTGGGATTGGCTCCAATTAGTATTTCAAGTTCACAATATACGCCGGTAGCTGTAATTTGTCATGCAACTTCTATCGTAACAATTCGGGACGCAAAAAATGAGGCTGAAAGACCATCTCAAGCATCTCAGGTAAGTGGTTCAGCACCATTGGATATACAGTTCTTGAGTAACGCAAATGAACCGATTACGCAATATTATAACTGGGGCATTTATCAAGACAATAAATTAGTTATCAACAGAACAGATAAGGATCATCGATATACATTTACACAAGCCGGAACATATAAAGTTAAAGTTACGGTTAGTAACAGCACTTGTTCATTTTCTGATTCAATTACTGTTACTGTTTCTGAATCAGATATTTGGGTTCCCAATGTATTTACTCCGAATGGAGATGGTTTTAATGATGAATTTCGGGTTGCATATAAGTCATTAATCAGTTTTCAATGTTGGGTATACAATCGATGGGGAAGATTAGTTTATACTTGGACAGACCCAACAAAAGGTTGGGACGGTAAAATAAACGGTAAAGATGCAGTTCCCGGACCTTATTTTTATGTGATAAAAGCTTACGGTTCTGACTTCGATCCAAATTCAAAACCAAATCCTATAACAAAAGAAAGAACAGGAGAGAAATTAAGAAAGGGCGATATAAATTTATTGAGAGGTGTTAATTAATCTATTGCTTTTCAACCAGATACATACTACAAACCCCAAAAGTAAATTTGTAGTAAATATTTAATTTAAATCCATTTTCTTCTAAAATTCCTATTAATTTCTCTCCATTCGGGAACGCATGCATCGATGCCTGCAAGTAGTCGTAAGCTACTTTATCACTCGATAAGTATTTGGCCGTCAGTCGGACAAATATTTTTGTATAAAGCTGATAACCTTTAAATAACAATCCTTTTTGCGGTTCA
>DATCHW010000090.1:0-1351 GCA_036508135.1 Ignavibacteria bacterium | reverse complement strand
AATCTTGGATACTACTTCTGGTCTACACCGTCAAATTATCCCGGTAGCGGTTCTTCGGGTCTTGGTCTGGGTGCTCAGATAGGGGGAAGATATTATATAAACGATAGGTTTGCGTTGAATCTTGAAGTCGGTGGTGGAAATGCATTTTCAGAAGGCAAATTCGGAATCAGTTATATTTTCTGAAAATCCATAAGTTTCTTGCCTGACTGTGCCCTGCAAAAAGAAGCGAATCCAGGACGATATAATTAATAATCTAATATTTACACAAACAAATATGCTGGTGTTTTTTTGTTGTCAGCTTTAATGAAATTTTAATTTGATTAATAAAAATTCCTGAAGAATTATTGACTGTTTGGAAAAGCCAGTAACTTTGATATTTGATAGCCTGATAATATTAACCACCTTATATAAAAATTAGGATGTCCTTAAATAAAGGTTCATCCTAATTTCTTAACCCGGGTGTATTAGAAAATTCTTAAAATTACACTTTGCTCAAAATCTTAACCTCAGGCATGCCTATTACTCCTCCTTTTTCCATTGCTACTTTCAATTCAGGATTTGCCATAAAACCTTTTATTGCTTCCACGCTTGGAGCTTCGCCAATAATTGTTATCTTATTTGCATTATCAACAGAATGATATACGCCCGTACTTTTGAAACCTGCTTTTGAACGATTTACTTCATCAGCATCAAAAACTTTTCTCCAATCTGAATAATTTTTGCATTCATGAGAAATTATTACTGTTACCATTTGTTTTGAATTAATACTTTCCTACTCGTGAGGCTTTTCGGAAAACGCCCCGTTTTTTTAAGAGGTTGCTGGACTCCTCTCTTTTTTGGTGGATAATTATTGTAAGTCGGTTTAACTTTTATACAACAATATAGATACGATAATGTTTGATTTTGTCGGATCATATTTATCACCGTTGTGCTTACAAAACAGTAAAACCTTAAAAGAAAGACCCGGCTATTCCTTCATTAGAAATCCAGAATGAATTATAAAAAATTTGAAATACCTTTACATTAATATACTTTGGCTTATGATCTTAAAATGGTTCACTTTGGTTTGAATAAAAACAGTGATATGAAAAACCTGGATCAAGAAGAATTAGAAAAATTTATCAGAGATAATAAAGATAGGTTCGATATATATGAACCTGAATCAGATCATAATCAACATTTCTTAAATAAATTAATAAATAAATTTAAGGAAGTAATCAATATTGTGCCTTATCTGGTAAAAGTCGGATTAGCAACAATACTTATATTTATTTCATCCTTTCTTATCTGGAGAACCTGGATCTGTCCTCCCCTTACACGAGTTTCTTTAAAATACTGGAAAGTAGAACAT
>DATCHW010000089.1:0-2717 GCA_036508135.1 Ignavibacteria bacterium | reverse complement strand
GGAGGTAGTGAATTCGTACCGCCAAATATTATGTGAATATATAAGAAGCAGAAATATACTAAAGTTAGTATGGGAAGTTGACGGCTTCCATCCCCGCCCTAAAGAGACGGGGTCTTCCCGCCTTCTGAGATAAAAACGCATTTTATAAAGTTCAGATAATTGTTTTGATTAAATGGTTATGCTGACAAAACTTCTGTTTTTCTTTTTTCACTTATGCACAGATTTTACTATAAACCCTGAATATATTCTACATGGTGATTAAAAAATTAGTCTGTAAATCAATTTATATGGGTTTAAAAAGAATGATAGGAGTTTCTAGAGATGGTGGATAATTACCATTGCTAGGGCTGTTATTCGGAAGAGGTCGAAGATTAGGAGTCTTTGTTTCATGAATTTACCTATGTTTTTGAAAGTATGTTAAATTTGTTATATATCAAAATATACAGAATTATGTGTATAGAGAGATTGACATTTGAACAACTAACCGTATGTTTTATAAAATTAAACCGTCTCTCTTTTTCAATAATAAATTTGTTAAGAATTATTTGAGAAATTAAATGTCAACAAAGAACTTTTCGTTATCAATAAAGAGTTTAATGTTAGTACACCGACCCCCTTGAATGACATTTAAACATATAATTAAATCATGAAAAAAGAAGAGAAGAAAAAAGACTGTTGAATATTTAAAAGAAAAAATTCACGTGTCTTTGTTATAAAAATTATAATACTTATAGTTATCTATAAAAAATTTAAAAAGTACGTAATTTGACAATCAAATGTTTAAATGTCAAGCTAGGGGGTGGGTGTGTCATATCTATCAGTTTCCCGCTATTGGTAAAAATGTAAAATATGTAAAAAATACAAGTTTTAACAGACATTTAACTTAAATGTAGTAAATGTAATCAGTGTTTAGACATATATTTATATACCTCTATCGACATTTAAGTTTCATGGAAACTGAAGATAGAGTTACCAATCTAGATGACATGTTTGGAGATAACAGCCATAAAATAATAAAAGATGCTCAAGCGTTGTCTCTTGATTACGTTCCAGATCAGATAGTAGGTAGAAGAGCTGAAATAAATGAGCTTGTAAAAACATTCAAACCTATTGATGTAAAAGGATATCCATCTAATGCTATCATATTCGGGAACTCTGGATACGGAAAGACAGTAGTTGCAAAGTTTGTTCTCCAAAAGATCATTGAGCGTGTAGAAAATAAAAGATTAATGGATCATCCCCTAAGGTGGGTCTACATCCCATGTAAGAAACACAAGACTGAGATAAAGGTTATATTTGAAACTATAACACAGTTAAATCCTAGAACTAAAGTACCTAAAACCGGTTTAGCTCCAAGCGAATACTATGATGCTCTATGGGATCTTATTAAAGAACAGAACATTTCTCTTATAATGGTTCTTGACGAGATCGACAAATTGAAAAATGGGGATCTTTTATATAATTTAAGTCGTGCAGGTGAATCTCATCAACTTCCTGAACGTCATTTCCTAACTACAATTGGTATTTCGAATGATTTTGATTTTGGGAAATACCTTGATACCAGAACAAAATCTTCAATGAATTTCAAAGATGTTATTTTCTCAGCATACAACGCCGAACAGATCAAGCTCATCTTATGTGACCGTGTTAAACTTGCGTTTTTCCCTGGTGCAATATCTAACGGGACAATTGAATTATGCGCTGCAATTTCAGCTAAAGCTCACGGAGATGCTCGAAAAGCGATAGATCTCTTACGGGTTGCTGCGATATACGCAGAGGAAAATGGCTTCTATCAGGTGCTGCCAGAGCACATAGACAAAGCATTTGAAGACATCGATGGTGATCGAATGCTAAAGTTTGTTCCTAAACTTGCCCTACATGATAAACTCGTATTGTTATCCATTATAAAAACAACTGGTTATAACAAACCTGTTACGAATGTTAGGCAAGTTACGGCAATGTATAATAAGTTATGCGATAAAATCGAAGAAAAACGAAAGGGAAGAACTACCGTTTCAACAAAAGTGGGTGAATTACTTACAATGAGTTTCATCAAGGTTATTTCTTTGAGAAGGGGGAGAGGAGAAGGCGGAAGAGAGCTAGAACTAAATGTTTCATCTCGGAAACTTCTAGAAGATGCATTGTATGAAGATTATAACTTGGAAGATCTGAGAAACTTTAATCCAGTTTTGTTCTTAACGTAAAAAAGAAGTAAAAAAAGTAAATTAAAGTAACTCATTTTTTAATTCATGGGGTGCAACCAGCAAATCCTAAATTTCGTACGTTAAGAATTCAACATCAAACGAGAAAGTAACTTTGGAACTGAAAATAAAGTAGATGAATTAAATCTAAAACAACAACAATGTACTTGGGCCAGGCCTGCAGCAATATTAAGAGGAGAATATCAAATATTGGTTACCTTACATATCGTCCCTACGCTGAACACATAAACCTATTAGGGGTAATCCCAGCGTTGCTTAAACCAGACGCAAAGTAATTAGCTGGTACTGCGAATCCATTAAGCTACCTATCGCTTGATATTGTTTATTACCTAGATTTGTGAACGAAGAAACCTTTTTTTTTATTTTCCCGATTGTATCTCCCTCGAGAATTTCGAATAAAATTGATATTGGTAACTTTTGAGGTTTCATTATATTTAGTTCTCTAGACACTGATTTCAAGAATTCTCCCGTGAATAAGTTTTCTACTTTGCGTCT
>DATCHW010000088.1:0-1062 GCA_036508135.1 Ignavibacteria bacterium | reverse complement strand
TGTCTTACATACAGCTTTCGCATAAGTTGAAAGGCGAAACTAATTTTGCACTCTCATTTTTCATCTCAATACGATAAATTTTCATACAGTAAATAAAGCTAATTGTATTTGCACTTAGCAAATGGCAAGTTGTATTTTGAGCTGCTTGAAATTCTTTCAGCAGCTCAAAATGACTTGCCCTTTCAGGGGGAAACGCAGCCTCCGAAGTCGGTGCGTTAGAAGAATAATTCTCGATAATGAGTGCTATTCTGAAATTTTATGCCGGGAAAGTTGTTTCACCACTTTTCAGTATGGAAATTCACCGATTTGAGAATTTTTTAAACGATAATTCCTGAATTTTGAAAGAAATATTGTACTGGAGTTTATCGTAAATGAATCTACTGAGTATAAAAAGCAAGAAGAAAAATCAATTTGATTGACAAATATGTAATGTGCTAAGTAAAAAAAGTGGCAGTTAAAGCACAATACCATACTGATTTGATCTACGCTTGTGGACTTCGGCATCGGAATTACTTATCTGAAACAGGAAATATTAAATCAAAACGATATATATTAATCATTTTAAATGCGAAAGGAGAAAAAGATAGAACAATTCATACTTTGGACAAAGTGATAGAAATGCTTCGGGAATATTACAAAACTCTCCGACCAAAAATATGGTTGTTCCAAGGGTAAAATAAGAGTGAACAATATAGTGAGACCAGTTTACAAAAAGTAATTGTAATAAACTACCCACATAGCAAACAGTCTGGGTATTAATTGTTTTTTTCTGTACATAAGAAAGACTTTTGTCGCAAGCGTCGGAAAATTCACCAAAAGAAATTAAAACACGCACTTGACACCTCAAAAAGCAAAAAGCAGGTAACACTTCATCGGTTTTGTCATAGTTATGCAACACGTATACTAGAATCGGAAACTGACTTGTGGTATATACAAGAAATTTAGGGACATAAGAGTTCAAAAACAACAGATTTATATACGCATGTAACAGAAAAAAGGCATACAAAAAATTTGAATCACCTTTTGATGATTTACAAACTAAATTCTAAATATTTAAAAAAA
>DATCHW010000087.1:0-1831 GCA_036508135.1 Ignavibacteria bacterium | reverse complement strand
TATCCATTTTCCTGAATTATCAAAAGATGCCGACATCTTTTTGCCATCCATTGTGAATTCTGCTTCCCACTCATTTTTTTCTTCATTATCCCATTTGACAGATTGAGCTGCAGCATATTTTTTAGTAAACTCCTTTTTGACAATTTCCGGTGGATTCTTTTGACAATATGCCGAAGCGGAAATAAAAGCAAATACTACAACAAGAACAACTAAGTTTTTCATAAAATTTATTTTTTGGGTTTTATGCCGTGAAGATGCAGACCAAATCTGTAAAGATTTTGTATTTAGAAATTCACAAGGACTTTATGCAGATTATCTTCAAATACATACTTAATCTCCCATTTATTAAGTCTGCAGATCTCCTTAACAATAGCGAGGCCCAGGCCTGGGGAATCAGATGACATGTTAGTTTTATAAAATCTGTCAAATATCTTCGAGGTAGATACAGGGATCATTTCCCCGCTATTAGAAATTTCAAGAAGATTTTTATCTAGTTTTATGTTTATCATTCCTCTTTTGATATTGTGCTTGACAGCATTGCCAATAAGATTTATTACGAGTGATTCTGCAAGAAAAAAATTAGTTTCAAGAAAGCAATCCAGTTTAATATCTTTATTAAGGATTAGAGATTTTTCTGAAATAAGATCTTCGAACATATTAATTTTCTCCCCGAGAAGATCAGACATATTTATTGCCCTTTTTTCCGGAAACTGATCATTTGCTATTTTAGTTAGCAAAAGTAGTGTCTGAGTAAGTTTCGAAATCCGAAGTGTGTAAACATAAGCCGAATTGATAAGTTCAGCCTGGTCTTGTTTTAAATCCGGATACTGCATCAATGTCTCAAGTTTTGACTGAATTACGGCAAGAGGAGTCTGAATTTCATGAGAAGCATCTTCTGTAAACCTTTTTAGTGACTGATAATCAGAAATCACCTTCCTGGTAAGCTTTTCAAGTGTTTTATTGAGTTCTGAGAACTCATAAAGCTCACTTTCGGATGAGAGTCTGAATTCCGGTTTGTCATGAGAAAATTCTTTAAGCTCGTCTAATGTTTTATAAAACGGCTGCCAAATATTCAGAGAAAGTTTCCGGTTGATGAAATAAAGGCCGACCAGGAGGAGTACAAAAACCAAACCTGTGACTATTGCAATTACCTCAAGCAGGTCATCTTCTTCAATCAAAGTATCTCTGGCGGCAATGAAGTAGGCCTTGTCATTAATAACAGATATCAGACTTATTTGACGGAATGGGATATTCCTGTTTTCAAAAACATTAAAAATAAGAGTATCTATTGTTTTAAAAGATCGTTCTGATTGTTTTGAAACTTCTCTAATTTCAATAAATGGATAATAATTTGGTATAGTTCCGTTTTTTTTAATAGCCCTTGTTATGTTTCTGATGTCATGGAACAGTTTTTCATTAAGCTGATCTTTAAAGAAATAGCTTATAACAAAATAAAATACAATTCCGGCAATTATAAATGCAGTTCCTGAGACAAGTAAATATGCTCTGTTCGTTTTCTGAAGAAGTTTCATCTATCCGAAAATTTATAACCCATACCATATACATTGTGGAGGTAATTTCTGCCATTATTAAGCTCAATCTTTTTTCTAATATTCTTAATGTGGCTATATATGAAATCGTAATTATCTACATAAGAGATACCATCTCCCCATACATGTTCAGCTATCGATTCCCGGGTAATTACTCTGTTCCTGTTAACAATAAAATAGAGTAAAATCTCATATTCTTTTCGGGTAAGGTCTATCACTTTCCCATTAATAAAAACCTCTCCGGAATCAACATTTAGTTTTATCTCATTGAATATTATCTC
>DATCHW010000086.1:0-2060 GCA_036508135.1 Ignavibacteria bacterium | reverse complement strand
CATACAGAACCAGACTAGACTTTGATGTCAACGCATCATAGATGGCACGGTTTACACTGCATGGGGCAACGCTTAAATTTAGTACATATTCAAAAGTTATTCGTATAGGGGCCATATGTACCCATACTGAGGGACTAGACTTCTAATTGGGATTTGAAAACTGCAAGTCCATTTAGATCTATACTTAAATAACAACCTATAATAAAAAAGGATATTATGAATAAATTTCTGATTTTAATATTTTTAATAAGTTGCAATACAATTTTTGGACAGGATATTACAGGGATTGTGATTAATGCTGATAGCAAACAACCTGTAGAATTTGCTAATATTGGGATTGTTGGTAAAAATGTTGGAACAGTTACCGATTTAAATGGAAAGTTCAATTTTTTTGTGGATTCTAAGTATGATAATGATACAATTCTATTTTCAATAATTGGATATGAACCACTTTTAATTAAAATTGCTGCCCTTAGAAAAACCATTGATAATGAAGTACTTCTTAAAGAGAAAGCATACGAATTAGCAGAAGTAGTTATAAGACCAAAAATATTTGAACAGCGAACCTTAGGTGTGACAACAAAATTTAAAAAGATTGCAGCAGGATTTAAAGATAACATACTGGGCTATGAATGTGGCATACTAATGCAAGTAAAGAAAACTGCATTTATAAAAAAAGTAAATATAAATATTTCGCTTTGTTCATATGATACAATATTTTATAGATTAAATATTTACAAAGTTCACGGAAAAATGGATTTTGAAAATATTCTCAGAGAACCAATTTATATAAAAATGCCAAAAGAAACCGTTAAGGATGAAATTCAAATTGATTTGCAGTCTAGAAATATAGTTATTGAAGGTGATTTCCTTATTACGCTTGAACATGTTAAGAACTTAGGAAATGGACGTCTTTATTTTTGTACTGGATTAATAGATAAAACCTACTACAGAAAGACAAGTCAAGGCAAGTGGGAAACAGCATCAGGTGGAATAAGTATAAGTGTGATTGCAGATGTCGAAAAATAATGAAATAAACAACGACAGCCCAACATGCAATATTGCCGAAAAAGGGTAACATCGGTTTACAATGCTCATCGCCCGCATCAACTTTTCGTGGAGGGGCCCGACCCTTCACTGTAAACCACATCCCGCAAACCGCATAAACAAATGAAATTAAAACACCAAAGTTTGCGGGAAGAGGTTTACAGCCCATCCCTGCCTGTATGACTTGATTACGGACTGGACGACAGAGTTCTCGTACATCTTGATAGTTTTAAAATTAACCCTACATATAACTCGGACGGTTTAATTAATTGGCTTCGGCAGCCCGGACAAATCCGTAATGCATTCTAAAGTCTATGAGAGTAAACATCAACTCACTTATTATATCTTGTGGCACCCTGACAGATCCTGCTACCGGGACAAAGTCAATAGGGCTGCCGGCCGACGCGCTGGTGCCTTGTTTTTTGCTCGCCATCTGGACAATTTCATCATGATACGAAAACACACATCAATTTATCTGGACTTGGTACGATCTGGACAATTTCATCGTGACTCGACAATTCACTTCAATCTACCGGGACTGGCAAAAACCACATCAGAATTGAGCTTCATAAAAACTTAGTTCTTCAGAATAAAGTTGGAACAATTTTTGTTGTTAATGAATTAACATCTTCTCAATAAAATACATTACTATGAAAATTAAAGTATTACTTGTCATTACGATGCTGTCTCGTCCTGAAATAGCTTGTCACAATAAAAACTATTCAGGATGAAAATTAAACAAAAATCTTATGTAAAACTAGAACCTAAAAGCCGGGATCCTTACTTAAGGAGAACGGATGTGGAAATGATTAAAATCGTTAAAGAGATTGAATCCGGCTTAATAAGTATTAGAACTGCATGTTTTAAATACGGTTTGTGCAGAAATACCTTGAAATTATTCATCACTAAATTTTCTATCCGTACTTTGGGAGATGAATTTTCTAACCAAATACTTTCAAGGATGAATGACGACCAGAAAGAATCCGCATTGAATAAGAAAATCCAGCAGCTGA
>DATCHW010000085.1:0-45389 GCA_036508135.1 Ignavibacteria bacterium | reverse complement strand
AGTTTTTTTTACAGATAAAGAAGTGGATGGAGAGTTAATAAGCGATAGTGCAAATGACGATGTTGTATTAGATTTTGAGATTCCAGATATACTTGCATACATTCAAAATAAAACAGAATTGACTCGATTTACAATTTTAGAAATACTGAAAAAATCAAAACGTCTTAAAGAGTTATTGCTTAACCCACAGTTATTTATGGACAACGCAGTTTTAAAAATCAAAGAACAACTGCACCAACTAATGATTGACGGAATTAAATATGAAAAAATCGGGAATAAAGTCTATGAGATGACTTTGTTTGATGATACAAATTTTGAGATCTACATTGACGAGTTCACACATATTGTTAAAGATGCCGACAAAACTATTTATAAAAACTACATCCCGCTTGATAGCGGAGTAGAAAATCAATTCGCAAAAGATTGTGAAAGCAGTGAACAAATAGAATTTTATTTTAAACTTCCTTACTGGTTTGAGATTAAAACTCCTATAGGAAATTATCGTCCTGATTGGGCAGTAGTATTTAAAGGGGAAAAGAAAATCTATTTTGTTGCCGAAACAAAATCAGAAGGACAGGAACTTAGAGGAAGCGAAAAATTAAAAATTGAGTGTGGAAAGGCTCATTTCAAAAACTTCGATGATGTAGTATATAAAAGAGTTTCTTCCGTTACTGATTTAAATAACTAATTTTTAGATGGAATCGGCTAATTCTTTGTAACCATTGGCAGTGTTTGCATATTTTGCAATCTTAGTACGGGTACTTATTGACATCTTTTCAAGTATGTTATGTACATGAGTCTTTATGGTATTAACCGGGAGATTAAGTTTTTCCACAATTTCTTTGTAAACCAAGTTCAATAAGAATAATATCGGGTTTAGATTCACGGATTCAATCATCAATTTTTTACCATTTCCTTTAACAGATACAACTTTAAGGTCACTCAGTTCGTCAATCATATCAGAAATACCATCCCTGAGGAGGACATTATCTTCAATTATTAATATTCAAGTTTTTTTCATTACAAGAGTGAGATTTTTTAAGATATGTTTTTTACCCATTATTGCAAAACTCATATTGAGATGCTTTTTTCTCATAATAAGAACAAGTACGAATAAATAAGATGTTGCAAATAAAGAGAATAAATGAGTAAATGGAGTTGGGTTCCAAAATAATTAATTTCTGTGAGAATTCTGTGTTACTAATTTACCCACGGAGAATCAAATTTCAGAAAAAAACAATTCTTTTTTGAAGAAAATCAATGTTATTTCTGGCACAGCAATTGTATAAGTATAAGTTAGCTTTTTGTTTTTTAAATTTTACTTCTAAAAAAGAGGTTAATTGAATGAATAAAATACTTAAATTCTTATTGCTCGCATTGCTTTTTTCACATTCTTCTTTTGCAGTTCAGGTCGATACTAACAAAGTTTATGGCGTTACGATTGATGCTATCAGCAATTTACCGGCAATAGTAACATCTTTATCCTTACATTGTTATAAGCCAACCACGAGAATAGTATTTGATGAATTCGTTCCTGCAACTAATTATGTAGATGCCGTAAATCAAATCCACAATGTGAGTTTTATAATGGGCGAAATATTAGATAGTTACTATCTGAGCCTATATAATTTAGCCCAGTATCAAGCCAGAACCACAGAATATCTGAATTTACTCGGAAGCAAAGTTGATATCTGGGAAATCGGTAACGAAATAAACGGAGAATGGTTGGGAAATACGAGCGATGTAGTTGCGAAGATGAACGCTGCATATTCGATTATCAAAACAGCAAATAAAAAAACGGAATTGACGCTTTATTATAACAAAAATTGCTGGTCAAATCCGGCGAATGAAATGTTTAGATGGGTGAATGAAAATATTAGTACTACAATGAAAAATAATCTCGATTATGTGCTGGTTTCATATTATGAAGACGGCTGCAACAATTTACAGCCAAACTGGCAGCAAGTGTTTGACAGTTTACATGCAATTTTCCCGAATTCAAAATTGGGAATCGGTGAATGCGGCACCACTACAGCAAATAAAAAGGCTACTTATATTAACAGATACTATAGGATGAATATCACCACGCCAAAATATGTCGGAGGATATTTCTGGTGGTATTACAAACAGGATTGTGTACCCAATACAACAAGCTTGTGGACAGTATTAAATAGTGCTTTGGCATCTTTGACCGGAGTTATTAATGAAGAAAATATTGTTCCTGAAAATGCTTTATTAGATAATTATCCGAATCCTTTTAATCCGGTAACAAAGATTAGGTTTGATATATCTGGTCATCCCCCCTACCCCCCTTCAAAGGGGGAAATTAAGATTTCACTCAAAGTTTATGATTTACTTGGCAAAGAAATTTCAACACTTGTAAACGAACAGCTTCAGCCGGGAACATATGAAGTAACATTCAATGGAAGCAATCTTCCGAGCGGAGCATATTTTTACAGACTTACCTCGGGAAATGATGTGATAACAAAGAAAATGACACTTATTAAGTGATATAATAAAGTAAGTAGTTCTGTTTCTTTAAACTACACTTGAATTTACGGAACAAACAGAAAATGCCCGTATCATCAACGGGCATTTTTTGTTTTATTAATTTGTGAAAAAACTTATAGTTAAATCAATGAATATCTGTCTCCAAATGAGAATAAGCGTCTCAATATGAGAATTACAAAAGTGTGAAACCTCTTAAACAGCCTAATATCGCATTAATTAATTGGTATGGTAATTGCTCAATAAGTATGTAATGATAATTAAAGATTTAAACAAGTTAGATAAAATGGAAACAATTAGATTCAATTTTGTTAGCCGGATAAACACATTTTTTACAATAATAGCAATAATATTTGCTATATGTTTATCCAATGGTAATTACAGTTATGCACAAACCACAAAGACGGTCGGCACTGCGGGAGATTATGCTACATTAGGTGCTGCGTTCGATGCAATAAATTCAGGTTCGATAACCGGTGCAATAACACTTCAGATTATTTCAAATATCACCGAAACAGCTTCGGCAGTGTTAAATTCCAGCGGTTCGGGTTCGGCAAGTTATACAGTGGTAAATATTTATCCAACTGTAACAGGATTATCTATAAGCGGTAATCTTGCAACTCCATTAATTGATTTAAACGGAGCTGACAATGTAACGATTGACGGCAGGGTGAACGGAACGGGTGGAACAAAAGACCTCATCATTTCAAACACAAGCACATCAACCGACTTGGGGACATCCACCATTCGGTTTATCAACGATGCTTCTACAAATACTGTAAAATATTGCAACATCAAAGGTTCAACGAGAGATGCCCTCGCAGGTATTATTTTCTTCTCAACCACAACTGGTTCGACCGGAAACGATGGCAACACGATTTATAATAACAATATTACAAACGTTGCCGATGCCAACAGACCCATAAATGCTATATATTCTAATGGTGGTTCAGGTACTAACAGCGGCGACACGATAAGTAATAATAATATCTATGATTTTTTTAACGCGGGTGCCAATTCACAAGGAATATACATCAGGAGCTATTCGTCAGAGTGGAGCATAACAGGAAACAACTTTTATGAAACTACAACATTTGCACCAACCGGTGCATTTACTTATTATACAATCCGTATTGACGGGGGCTCAGGAAATAATTTTACAGTATCAGATAATATTATTGGAGGCAGTGCCTCTGACCATACCGGGACATTTACGTTAAGCTCAGCTACAAGCCATACATTTTATGGATTATACCTTAGTGTTGGAACGACTATTGCCAGTTCCGTACAAAACAATACTATTAAAAGCATATCATCAACGAGTACTTCGGGTTCACCTTTTTATGGTATGAATATCGTTTATGGTAATGTAAATATAGGGACTGTTACCGGCAATACAATCGGTTCAACCACAGGGAATGGGTCAATCTCACTGACGAATTCAACTGCCAATTCAACGAGCAGAGGAATTTATTGTTCAAGCAGCGGGACGGTGAATATACAGAAAAACAGTATAGGAAGTATAACCACCGTCGGCTCTGCCACCACATACCATAGCTTTAATGGAATTTGTGCTGCAGGTGGAGCATCTGGAATATATACAATCAACGACAATACCATAGGAAGTGAGAGTACAACAAACAGTATTTGGGCAAGTTCTTCCACAACCGACAGACAAGACATTTATGGAATTATTAACATCAACACAAATTCAGCAATAATTTCGGGAAACACAGTTTCCAAATTAACCAATGCAGCCATAGGTACAAACGGAAGAATGGATGGTATTGCTTCAAATACCGGCACAAATACGATAACAAACAATACAATACACGATTTAACAAGTGCCCTTAATACTTCAGACGGAGCAGTCCGTGGAATATTTTTATTTAGTTCCACTGCGGCTGCCCAAACCATTACCGGGAATACAATTTATAATTTATCGAATACAAACACCTCCTTTGCGGGATATGTGACAGGTATTTATTATTGGGAAACCACAACTGACATCGCCAGTACAGTTTCTAAGAATTTCATTTACAATTTATCGGTTAGTGCAAGCAGTACTGCCGCCACTATATACGGGATTAATATCACTAATGGAGCTGCGACATATTCCAATAATATGATAAGTCTTGGAGGAAATACTCCAACAACCATATACGGTATTTACGAAAAAGGAGCGGCCGGCAATAATAATAACCTTTACTTCAACACTGTGTATATTAGCGGCGTGCCAACATCGGGTACAAATAAATCTTATGCTTTATTCAGTGAAGCCAACACAAACACGCGGGATTTCAGGAATAATATTTTCTTTAACGCTCGTTCAACCACATCAGGTAATAATTTACATTATGCTGCTTATTTTTATTATGGTTCAAGTTCTAATTTAACCTTGGATTATAATGATTATTATGCACCGGGAACGGGCGGTGTTTTGGGTTATTATAACAGTGCAAATGTAACCACATTGGACGCTTGGAAAATAGCCATAGGTCAGGATGGGAATTCAACGAGTAAATTAGTAACCTTTGTTTCTGCTACTGATTTGCATCTGAGCGAAGGTTCGATCGGTGACATTAGTTTAATTGGAACACCAATTGATGGAATCACAACAGATTATTTTGGCAACACAAGAAATGCCACTTATCCATATATGGGAGGAAATGATGTTACTGACTCACCGCTTCCTGTTTTGCTTACGTCATTAAATTCTGTTGTTGACGGAAGAAACGTAAGACTCAACTGGGTTACTTCTTCAGAAATAAATAATGCGGGGTTTGAAGTGGAGAGAGCGGAATTTAGGAGTGAGAATTTAGAATTTAGAAAAACCGGATATGTGGCAGGAAAAGGGACAACAAACACACAGACGAATTATATGTTTGCAGATAAGAATTTAAATACCGGGAAGTATAAATATAGATTGAAACAAATCGACAACAATGGAAACTTTGAATACCATAATTTGAATGGTGAAGTAGAAATAGGAGTGCCGACAAAGTTTGAACTAAGCCAGAACTATCCTAATCCGTTTAATCCGACAACGAAGATAGACTTTGCATTGCCAAACGATTCAAAGGTCTCGATAAAAGTTTACGATATAACGGGCAGGGAAGTAATGAACATAATGAACAACGAACAAAAGACAGCCGGATATTATACTATAAACATCAATCCATCGATGTTATCGAGCGGAGTATATTTCTACAGAATGATTTCGGACAAATTTATTGAGACAAAGAAAATGACAATTATTAAATAATCGCGGGATAATAGAGTTTCCAAATTTTCATTTTGGGTTCTCCTGAAAAACGGGTGGTATTGAAAGCTCTAAAAAGCATTTTGTCCATCCGTTTT
Source organism: Ignavibacteria bacterium (assembly GCA_036508135.1). Classification (GTDB taxonomy): domain Bacteria; phylum Bacteroidota; class Ignavibacteria; order Tepidaquicellales; family Tepidaquicellaceae; genus DATCHW01. The sequence goes on along the minus strand of DATCHW010000085.1, from coordinate 39,521 downwards.
TGTATATTGATAAGATGTAATTGGCAGAGACTTCTGAAATTGGCATTCCGGAAATTTATATGCTTTCCGGAATTAAAAAAAAGATATTTCAGAAGTCTCTATGTTCATCAGAAATATTATTTTATGAGTGTTAACTTTTTCACTTCAGTATAATTACCTGCCGAAATTTTATAGAAATAAATTCCGCTTGATAAATTATAAGTATCCGCATTAAAGTTTACGGAATAATTGCCGGCTGTTTTCTGAGAATTAACCAATGTTGCAATTTCTTTTCCTGAAACATCATACACTTTCAATGAAACAAAAGCATTTTGCGGAATAGAAAATCCTATTGTGGTCGAAGGATTAAATGGGTTAGGATAATTCTGTGCAACGGTAAATTTTTCCGGTACTCCGATTTCCGCAATTCCGAACATAATAAAATATTCATAGTTTCCGTTGTAATCTATTTGCTTCAATTTATAAGAATATTTTCCCGTATTAAGATTTTTATCTGAGTAGTTGTATGTTACGGGAGTATTCACTGTTCCGCTGCCATTTACAAATCCGATTTTATTCCAATCTGCCTGTTCTGATTTCCTGTATATTTCGAATCCCTGATTATTAATTTCCGATGCAGTGGTCCAGGACAATTTAACATCGTTCCCGGAGATAATATCAGAGAACGAAACAAGTTCGACCGGCAGCGGACCATCAAGCGGATTATCAATAAAATTACCGCCTAATGCAAACTGGCTGAAGCCGGATAAACCCGACCTTAGGGCTCTTGGGGAAGCATCACCATTAACGTGAGTTCCTGTTAGAGTCCAAACATTTCCTGATGCCGGTCTTTTTAAAACTCTGAGTTGAGCAAATATATTCATTCCAATAAAACCGGTTGGATAGATACCAACTGAATAAGTACCTCCCGTTAACGCTGAAGCATCGATCTGCCAGTATCCGGTATGGCTATAAGTATCTACAATATAACCGCCGGCATCCGTAAGAGGTCCGCTATTTGCGTACCCGGGGTCAGAAGCAATAAATTGTGCCGTCAAAGTTCCTGCCGCAGAAGGTGCAGTAGTGAACTGAATTGTGACCATTCGTGGTGAAGAATATGTTGAATTCCCGACCGGAAATTTTACCGGTTGAGCATTTACTGATGTTCCAAACCACCGTATAAATTTTCCGGTAATTACGCCGGTATTAGCCCCTGCATTATAAACTAAATTTCCTGTATTTGCACCGCCGGTTCCGAGTGTAAAAATTTTTCCTGCCGTATTGATATTTCCACTTTCAATATCAAGTATATTAGTGACCTGCAAATCGGTTGATAAAGTAACGATGTCACCGGCTGTTTTGTTTATAGTAAGCGTGTTCAATATTCCGCTTACTATAGCGGGCAAAGTGAAATTCCCCGTACCACCCGCAGTAAGATTTGATGAAGCACCTCCGGTAAGAATACCAAAGACTGCTGCCGTTTTCCCGTTTAAAGTAAGTGTGAATGCATTAATGGATAAATTACCGCCGGTAAGAAATAAGTTTCCGTTGACTGTTGCATTTCTGTTTAAGTTGACTACATCTCCATCTATATATAAATCCCTGACCACAGTATTGTTTTGTATTTCCGCACCCGTAGTTATAGGGATAGAATTCCAATAAGTCAAATCATAACTTGTTCCTGCCGGAGACACCGCAATGCTGCTGCCTTCTACACGGTATATCATTCCACCGGCTGACATTGTAATATTATTTACAGCACTATTAACAAGTGCTCCTCCGGTAAGATACAAAGCAGTGACCGTAAGCGCCGGTGCATTGAGAGTGAGAGTAGCACCGGGTGCAATTTCAAGTGATGCGGCAGTAAAACTTCCCGGAATATTATATACCACATTATTTTGGATAGTGATATCATCTCCGATAAGGGGGAGCGTTCCTCCATTCCAGATTAATGCCGAACTCCAGTTACCGTTTGCCACAGTAAATCTTATGGCATTGGGAGAGTTGATATTGTTATTATTAATTCCAATCTTTTTATTATGTTTTACAGGTGATATATTAATACTGCCATTATCCTGAGCCTGAGCACTGCCGGAAATAAATGCACATATTAAAAGGGCTATTAGTAAAAGGGTTTTTGCTTTCATATTTAATTCATTTATTTTTTTTTAATTTATTTAATTTTTTATCAACTTTTAATTTTAAGAAAGCAATAAACCCTGAAATATTTAATCTTATTTTTTAACAAGACAGTAAAACTATTTTATTAATATCATATTCTTTGTAAGTAAAATCTTATTATTACTGCTTTCAAAAGATAATCTGTATATGTAATTTGCGCTTGCAAGGCTGCTTGTATCGAACTCTGCAGTGTGAAATCCTGAGGTTTCCGCTTCATTAACAAGGTTTTTCACTTCCCTGCCAAGCATATCGTAAATTACTAATTTCACTTTCCCATTTTCCGGCAGTTGATAATCAATTTTTGTTACCGGGTTAAAAGGGTTCGGATAATTCTGTGATACTTCAAATTTATTTGAGAGTTAATTTTTAAAAAAATTTTATGTTTATTATTTAACATTATTTTATCAGTGTAAGTTTTTTCACGGTTACTTCGTTACCCGCAGAGAGTTTATAGAAATATATTCCGCTTGATAAGCGATAAGTATCCGCATTGAAGTTTACGGTATAATTTCCGGCAGATACCTGCTGATTTACCAATGATGCAACTTCTTTGCCTGTAATATCATATACTTTTAAAATTACGAAAGCATCTTTCGGAATCGAATATGCAATCGATGTTGAAGGATTAAACGGATTAGGATAATTTTGGTTTAAGTTGAAAGTCAGAGGAACCGGATTACTGCTATTTGTAGAAGTAACAGAACCCTCGTCATTAAAAATCCCTGCACCGGCAAAATTTGCGAGTGACAATTGAACCGGCAGAGTAATAAAGTTATTTCTGCTTAAGTAAAATTTACTAACGCCATTTTTCATTACAGGTAACACAAAAGGATTTGTTGCAAGAAATAATGAATCAGCCCCGGGAGAAGTATCAAGATTTGTAAGTATTATACGTATTTTATCACCTTTTTGAAAAATATGGGAGTGTGAATTTCCCGTGACAGATTTAGTCTTTCTGGTATTGACTACATTTTTTCTGTCAGTATAATTAATTCTTGTTACAAGTTTTGCAACAGAATTATTGACTTCATAAATCTGATAATTATATTGTGCTACAGTTGTATTTGAAGAATAATCAACGTTAATTGCAGGTGTTCCTGTCATTTTCAAATTTGTAGCGAGCGTAGGTGAATCAAAAACCAGTTGAGACTTCTTAAACTGTGTATTAAATTGTGTCCCCGTGAACTCCATATCCACTGCCTGCAGCATAGTTAACCCACCGGTAACAGTATTATTCAGATTAACAAAATTGTTACTGTTTGTATTAGGAGAAGTATTCAATTTCCCGGCCGGGTTAAAATACAGCTTCAGACCGGAGATTCCGCTCGGGGGCCAGACTGAAACACTATCGTGTACAAATGTCCACATTCCGACATTATTCAACGGGTAAGTGCTTGACGCATAATGATACAAAGGTCTCGTTGGAATTTGATTATCAATATTGAATAACCAATAGAAAAACCATTCATTGAAAAAATTCATGTGCCAAATATTTTCTGTCCAGCTGGTATCACCTCCGTGTCCTTGCACGGCTCCGAAATAATATCTTTTAGGTGATGTTAAGTTTGGGATGCTGTTTATATTACCAAAAGCATTAAAAAAATAATCCTGCCAGCTATTTTCCAGCATAATCGGAATAGTATTTTGAGAGACCTGATTTTTAAAGTCCCTGTTAATTGGCATCCAGTGTGCAAGGCTGTCCCATTTATCTGCTGCACTTGAATAAATCCAATTTTGTATAGCTTTCACCTGATTCGAATACTGAACAGTATCCGGAGTATAACTTACTGTCCATAAAAGAGTCATTTTAATTGAGCCGTTTTCAATCCAGCTTGTAGCAAATTCCGGTGATGCGAGTGCTGAAATAATTGTTTTTACTTTCATACCATTGCAAGCAGCCATATAAGGTATGATACCTCCCTGTGAGCCTCCCATAATCAAAACGTTGCTGCTATCTAATCCTGAGGGCTGATCATGCTTCACATAGTTTACAAATTCAATCAGGTCCTGAGCTTCGGTAATACTAATCAGATTGGAGAATCCGCCGGAATGTCCCTGACCACGCATACTGAAAGTATAGACACAATAACCATAAGAAGCTTGAGCAGATGCAAATCCTTCGAGGGTTTCTTTCCTATCGCCAAAGCCGTGGCACATTATCACTCCGGGATATCCGTTCGGCAAAAACGGGTTAGATACATTCGGATAAAATTTTGAACAATCGAGAATAACATTATCCCTCAATGTGATGGTAAAATCCTGCTTTATCACAGTATATAAATTCAAATTCATATTGGGATTTTTGATAAGCGGCAATTTTGGAAATTGATACGAGTCATTATGTACTTTATGTAAGACTCTGTTGACCTTAGAATCCTGCGCATTGACTGCTATTACAAAAAAGAACAGCAGAATAAAATTTAAAGCGATTATTGATTTGAATTTTTCAGACATTTGATTTCTCCATTGGATGTATTCATCCATTTTTTAGATTTTATAAAACTTTTTAAGTTCTTGATATATTTTTTCGCTTGTATTTCCTTTACCATAAGTAAAATCGAATTCCGCAGTGTTTGTTTTGCGGTAATCTTCCGAATAGTCAAGGAAATCAGATACTTCTTTGTATTCAAAAGGAAGGAGTTTTGCGTTCTTTTCAAGAACTTCAGGTCTTTCCGTAACCTTCCTCATAACTCCGCATGGTATATTAAAGAATAAAGATTCTTCCTGCAGACCACCGGAATCTGACAATATAGAATGACTGTTTTTAACTAATCTCAGCATTTTGAAATAATCGTTTTCCGGTTCCGAGATAATAAGATTATCAGGCATATCGCCTTTTAACTGTGAATAAAAACTTTTCCGGATTTCCGGATTTGGGTGAAGCAGATGGAGTATTTTTTTATCGGTTTTATCTTCTTTTGCCAAATCGTATAAAATCCTCGCATAATCAGAAACATTATTCCAGTTTTCTCTTCTGTGAAGAGTACTTAAAATGAAATTTCCGAATTCCGAATATTTAATTTTTTCATCGTTTATAAAAGTTAACATAGCATCATTAATTGTATTCCCGACAACGAAATTCTTTTCCTCATTTACACCTTCTCTGATTAAATTATTATAACTGATAGGAGTCGGACAAAAATTCAAACTTGATGAGCGGGCAATTGATTCACGGTAAAACTCTTCCGGAAAAGGGTTCTGGTGGTCAAAAGTTCTTAAGCCTGCTTCGACATGAAACACAGGAATCCCGTTCAGGAATCCCCATAATGCACCGCTATAAGCAGAAGCAGTATCTCCCTGAATAATCAATCCGTGAATATCCTCTTTTCTTATAACAGATTTTGAATTAAATTTTTGGTTCAGATTATTCAGCAAATGAGATACAAAGAGACTAAGATCCGGTGAACGACCCGGTATCTCATCGGCAGTTATATCAAATTTCAAGTCAAGGTATGATAAAATATTATCTGATATTGTTTGCTGTGCAGAATTAAAAAGCACAGGATAGAACTCGTCTGAATTTTGTAATACCCTGTATAAGATAAAAAGTTTAATTATCTCGGGCCTGGTACCTAATACAAAAAGAATAATTTTTTTTCCTTTTATTATTTCGGGTTCAAAATTTATATCCGTAGTTTTCATTTTACTTTAATGTTTTTTAAATTTAATAATGAGTCGTTGAATCCCAGACAACTTTTTTCTTTGTCTGGCGGAAAACTTTAACAGCTCTTAGAACTGCAAAGAAATTTACAAAGGTATCGACAAATAAACGGGATAAACTGAAGAAAGCAAATTTGAATCCGTACCAATTATAAGTGAATACAAACCTGTGTGTTGCTCTTGAAATCATAAACAGAAGATTTGCAACTATCAAATACCATAAAACGGAGGATGATTTTACAAGTAAAACTGCATTACCGATTTGAAAGATATTGCAGATAACGGCATATATCAGATAAATGAAAATAATATTCGAGAGAAATGCTCCAAGCAGACTGAAAAGTGGTTTTCTATCCCTGAAGAGAAAATATTTTGTGGTCAAATTACCTTTCCATTTATGTGCCTTCCAGTTCTGCAGGCAAATTCCCGCAATCCATCTTGACCTTTGCTTTACAGAACCCCAGAATGTGTTGGGGAAAAATTCTGCAGTAGATATTCTTGTGGATTCATTATGGCTATCGAGTTTCACATTGAAAAATCCCGTTTTAAGTCCGAGCTGATGAAACCGGAAACCAAGTTCATAATCCTCGGTCAGATTTTCATCGTTGAAAATCCCCTCTTTTTTAAGTCCGGGATTAATAACGATCGGTTCGTGAATCTGAATGCCCTTTTCAATTATTTTTATCGCTTCAGTTACAATTTCCTTTTCTTTTTCTTCATCGGAGTCTTTAATAATTTTTTCAATTACTTCATGCTTAGAAATTTCTTCGGTAACTTCGGGCAGGTTTTCTTTTTCTTTCGAGACAGGAATTTCAAATAAACTATTTAAACTTTCTTTCAAATTGCTTATTAATTTATCAGCATATTTTAATTTATCGCTGATAACATTCTCTGCATCTGCATTCTTTGTTGTAATTTCGTCATCTGTTTTAGTGCCATTTTCATCAAGAGAGTGAAAGAATGAATTAATTATTTTATTGTAAAGTTTTTTATCCGGTTCTGAATGATTATCATCTGATTCACTTTTAAACATTTTGATTTTTTCCAAATCATCCGTAATAAAACCGATATTATGCAGGTTGTTTTCTACATCCAGCAATTTCTTATACTCTCCGGAAGCAGGATCAAATTTCTGATCTGACAGATTTTCAATTTGTGTTTTTATACTAAGGAGTTTTTCTTTAAGATCGCCTGCATTTTCAAAGTCAGCACCTATGAGAATCGCTGAGAGTTTTTCCTCATATAATTTACGAATACGGTCTTCTATTCCTATAATATTGCTTTCGGGAAGATTTTCACTGACGGTTTCAATACCCTTCAGGTCAATCTGCACTTTTTCACCAATTCTTTTGCTGTAGTCTAAAATTTCTGATTTTGCATCAAGCAGTTCTTCATTGAACTTATTAAAAATAATATTATATAAACCTTTCTGCTCGAGAAAATTACGGAACGAGGCGATAATTTTAACCCTGGGAATCTCTTTTGATGAATTAAGTCCGATAAAATTCCGGAAATTTTCTTTTTCAGTAACTTCCACGTAAAGTTTATATTCTGAATAATTGAATATTTTTTCAAGAACGATGCATTTCAGCAATTCCTCGATTTTGTAATTTTTATATTCGCCGTTATTTGAATCAGCCAGAGAGTTAGTTACAATATCGGTCATTTGATTCCACCGGATGATATTATTAACCCGGTTTAATAAATGCTTGCCGCTTTCCTTTTTTGAATTCTCCCGGATAATCATTATAAGTTTTTCTGCGAGAGTGATATTCTGTGTATCGTAAATCGTATTCTTCATCTGATTTTTAAAATTTTAGTTGAAAGTTTTTTTAAAATTGTTTTCTTATTTTTATTGTGTATTTATGAGCTTCGTTAATATTATTAAATCCACCGATAATGACTTTGTATAAAGGTTTATCGGATTTGTCTGCTTTTTCTATATATCCTTTCAGATAGTTGAAAGAAGGGTTGTGCAATATTAAGTTCAGACGGTCGCTTGAAGCATTTATAGAACTCCATACTGATTCCTGAATTCCAAACTTACCATCTTCAAGAGCGATATAAACCACGTCATATTCTTTATCATATTTATCTTTTTCAGCGGGAAGGAACATTAAATCAATATTCTTTTCCGGATTATTATTTATACTAGTATCAAACGGGGAGGGAAGATAATTATAATCAGAAGTATTTTTGTCTCCTGCATATACATTCTGGAAGAAGAAACCTTTGCCATATGCTACTCCGATGAAATTATTGTCATTTTCAAAATTCCCTTTGTAGATTAGAAATCCGATACCAAAAACAATAAAAGTAACAAACAAAGTAGTATATCGTCTAATAACTTTTTGAGTTGACCTTTTATAATTAGAATTTGACCTTATTAAACTATGAAAAGGATCATCGTGATAATTAGTGTTATTGGAGTGGAGCGGGACATTTACAGTTTCCTCGTTATTGTTGAAGAAAGCTTCTGTTAGTTCGATTTTCCCGCCATTTTCATCATGGAATTCATTTGGTAACAATTTATCATCGCGTTGATTGTTGTTTTTTATTTTATTGTAATACATATCAAGAAAAGTTATCGCTTTTCGATGAAAGCCCATTCCGGTTCCCGAAAAAGGAATAAATGTTCCCATTCCCTGCCGTACTATCATATCTTTTGTGTGTATTTCTGCAAATGCATCGCAATAAGTACGGTGATATAATTTTCCGAGTTTACTTTTAATAGGAATTACCGGTATTTGAACACCATGATAACCTTTGTATCCAATCAGAAAATTGTAAAGTTTCATTGAAAAAGGATGAATGAAGTCTTCAGCATCGTGTACAATCAGAATCTCAAATTCACCGTAAACTTTTTCATATTCGCATAAACCTGCATACAGACTATTCAGATTATCTGCTTTGGTAGTAGGACCATTTTGAGGATTGATGCAAGCTATCACTCTCGGGTCTTTCAATGAAATTTCTTTTACCGCTTTTATGGTTTTTGCATCATTCGGATATACTCCTACAAATATCCTGAAATTATTGTACTTAATATTTCTAATTGCATAACTCAGGGTTCTTCCGATCACTCCCGATTCATTCCAGGCGCCTAAGAAAATTGCGATTGGTTTTTCAGGTTTATCGTGCATTCTGGAAAAATCCGGAAATTTACTCTTGTGTCTTCCCTTTAATAACCAGTAAAGTAAATCCAGGTACAGATCATCAATACCGCTGACAACAAGTAAGATTGCAGTAGCCCAAAGCAAAACCTGGAAAATTTCGTTTATCATAATTTTGAATTAAAATTTAATAAAAATCCTGCTTTCACCTGAAAGGTACTTTTTGCAGGACCTTGAAAGTACAGACCTTCCTGACCTATAATAAAAAATTTATTCGTTGCTTCCAGGAATAAAACCGGAAAGTTCATCAGATTTGGTTTAAAGTTTATCCCTGCACCTATTTCGGCATAATTGTTATAATCAAATTTTTTACTGTCAGCAAAAAGTGACTGATTCAGGTAGAATTCCAGATAAGAATATCCGCCCGTCATTGTTCTTAAAACTTCTTTTAATTGTAACTGACCAAAAACATTCCTGAACTTATAATCATATAATCCCATTGAGAATACATCCAAATATAGAAATTCAGATTTTATACTTTTTGATCCCGAAAAATAAGCAGGATCACCGAATCTTGTTCCTGCAAACACTATTGGTTTGAAATTAAAACTGTTTTTATTGAAATCTATTTCACGAACAAATCCGGCTCTTAACTCAAAACCGAGATTATCGTTAAGCATATATTTAAAGAACCCGCCGGTTTCAAAGTATCTGTCATTATAGATATTTCCGGATTTTGAACGGGAATCCATATTTCCATCTGCATATAATCCTGTATAGGTGTTTTTTACAAGTTTGAAGCTTAAGTGACCGATAAAACTTGAAATATAATTTTGATAGTAAGTATCGTATAAATTGTAGAAATAAATACTCATCGATTTGGACGAGTTCCGGGTGACAATTTCTGTCAGATAATACTTTGATTGTGCGGCTTTCTCTACTTCTTCCGGACTTTTAGAGTTTGATTCTACATTTTCAAAACAGTCCAATGCTTTATCGTAAGATTTCTGCTCAGAATATAAATAACCAAGCTGCAGATTTATTTTGGAGTTGTCAGGATGCTTGAGTTTGTAGTTTTCAAATATTTCAATTGCTTTAGTATAATTTTTATCATTTATATAAGCATATCCTTTTTCAAGTTCGTTATCCGTAACGGAAACATTAACTTGTTTATTTATCTTCAGGTTTTCAATTTCTGTATTTGCTATAGTAATTTCTTTAGAATCTGAGGATTTCGTAGAGACGTATTTGAAATAATCTATTGCTTTTTCATTTTCTCCGATTTGTTTATATGCATAAGCTAACTGAAGATTTATTTGCATATCATCAGGGTTAGATTTTAAGTGGTTTTCAAAAATCGTGATTGCCTCATTTGTTTTCCCGGTGTTTAAATAGTTGTATGCAATATCAAGGCTTCTATCATCATCCTGAGAAAATAAAAACGAAGAATTAATCAGGATAACTAAGAGTATTGCACATACCGATAGTTCAATTTGTCTTATTATTTTAAAGTTTTTCATCTGTTAGTTAATTTTATCCTTTGATTTAAAGTTTTCAGAGTAATTAATCATAAATTCCGAGAATTTTTTCCGCATTCTTTTGTACAAGTTCCGCAAACTTATCACTATATTCAGGAGTTGCTATTCTGGGCATCCAGAAAGAATTATATAAACCCCATCTTGCGACAGTAAGTTTATGTTCCTTTAATATAATTTCATAATTTATTTTCTTAGTATGGTCTTCAGGATCTCTTCGAAAAGTAATTTCGCAATGTATTTTGGTAAAGGTTTCAATAGAGCAAGGTTCTTTTTCGGAATATTTTCTTTCAATCGCTGTCTGATACAAAGGCAAAAATAATTTTGTTGTTTTTCCGTTGTCTGCCGGGTCACTCATTCTTGAACTCCATTCTTTTTTCGCTATCATCCAATTTTCCATCGTGAATCCTTCTTTTTCAATAATTGATTTATAAGGAGCTTCATCTTCCTCAACACCGATTGTTTTTACGAGAAGCTCTGCATATTTTTCGAGAGAGATTCCGTTTATTTTTTCTTTGTCTTTAATAATCAGCATTAATAATTATTCCGGGTAAAACTTTATTTATTTAAAAAAATGATTTCTGAATTTCTAAAAACAAAATTAACTTTTTTGTTTTCTGTGTAAAAATAGAAAGAGTGCCGATAGTTTCATACAAGATTTCAAAATCAGGCTGTAAGACGGAATAAGCGGTTTGTGCCCGGAATGAATGAGACTTTAAAAAAAGCTGGTTTTTTTTATTAAACTTTGTTTTTCAGTTAAACTTAAAAATTTAGATTTTTTAACGGTGCTTTATTTGGAATCAATAATATTTTCATTTTGTTATATTTAGTATAAAAAAAACAATACTATTGTCAATATTGAGATACGAAAAATTTAAAATCACTTTGCTGATTTTTGTTTTATATTTTGCTTATTCAGGTTCGCTGTATTCACAAATATTTAATGAAGATATTACAAATTTTACCGTTGAAAACGGACTTTCGAACAATAAAATCAATTGTTTGTACCAGGATCATACAGGATTTTTATGGATTGGAACGGGTAACGGGCTAAATAAATATGACGGTTATGTGTTCACAAATTACCATTCTAATCCTCTGGACAGCACTACTTTATCAAACGATATAATAACATCAATAACAGAAGACAAAAGCGGAAATCTCTGGCTGGCAACAAAAAGCGGAGGATTAAATAAATATGACAGAAATACGGGGAAGTTCATTAACTTCAAGCATAATCCTTCAAATTTAAATTCTATATCTGAAAATACGATTAATTCTATTTGCACTGATGACTCCGGGAATATTTGGATAGGAACGCTCAATACAGGGCTCAATAAATTCGAAATAAACTCACAAAAATTTATTTCATACCGATACAATGCAGGAAATTCACAATCTATTTGCTCTGACAGCATAAACGTAGTTTTATATATGGGGAATTCCTGTTTATTAATAGGAACATCAAACGGATTAAATTATTTTGATTTTCAGAACAATATACTCAAATCTTACAGGCATTCGGATAACGACAAAAACAGTTTACACAATAATAACGTCTGTGCGATATTCAAAGATGCATCGAATGGAATTTGGATAGGAACTTCAGAAAATGGTTTCCAAAAATTTGATGCCGGGAGCGGCATCTTTACATCTTATAAAATCACAGACACAGATGAAAATAAAATCGAATCTTTTTCTGTCAGTTCGATTACCGAGGATAAGGACAATATGCTTTTAATTTCGACTACACCGGGTCATGGAGTTTTCAGGTTTAATAAAATCACGGGTAAAGTGAATGTGGTGAATTACTATAACATCAATAATGAACAGTATTCCGAAAGAATAATTAATACATTATTAGTCGACCGCACTAATGTTCTATGGGCTGGTACTAAAGGTCTTGGGTTAGATAAAATCAACTTGAATAAAAAGAAATTTGAATATTATAATATAGCGTCGGATTTTGAAAAATTTGGAGTTGCGAGAAAAATCTGGTCGGTTTTTAATGACAGAGAAGATAATATCTGGCTTGGTACTTTAGACGGGTTAATGTTGTTTAACAGAAAAGACCTTACAACAAAGACATTTCACATTAAAAACGGTATAGAAACCAAAGTTGAAAACATTACTTCAATAACACAGGATAGAAATGGCTATTTATGGCTCGGGACCTGGGGCGGGGGTTTAATTAAATTTGATATAAAATATAATAAATTTACGGCATTTACATCAAATCCAAATAAAGATAACTCTATCAATTCGAATTATATCAGAACAATATATCAGGATAAAGAAGGCTTACTATGGATAGGAACAGGCGGAAGAGGTATAAATATTTTCGATCCCGTAAAAGAAGAGTTTCGTAAATTTCCAATCAAATTAAATGACTCAAATAATTCGGTCATTTATGATATTTCCGCAATATATGAGGATAGAAACGGAGATATATGGATTGGTACTTATGCAGAAGGTCTTATCAGATATAATAAAAGTAAAGACGTTTTTTTTAGATACAGAAATGATGCCCGCAATGCATGGAGCTTGATATCTGATTTCATTCTTTCAATTTGTGAAGATAAAAAAGGAGATTTATGGGTCGGCACATCAAACGGGCTTGATAAATTTGATAACGATACAAATTCCTTTCATCATTATTTTGTGAAAGACGGATTGCCTGATGAAACTATAAATGCAATTCTTGCAGATGAAAATGATTGTTTATGGCTCGCAACAGATAATGGATTATCGAAATTCAACACAATGGATAAATCCTTCAGAAATTATAATGATTACGATGGTTTACAAAACAAGGAATTCCATCAATCCTGTTACAAGAATGGAAAAGGTGAGTTCTTTTTCTGCGGTGTGAACGGGTTTAATTCGTTTTTCCCCGACAATATAACCGATAGAGAAAATAGATCCGTTGTCTCAATTACTTCTTTCAAAATATTAAATAGTAATGTAAATCTTGGGAAGGATATTTCCGATATATCGGAAATAAAACTTCTTTATAAACAAAATTCGTTCTCGTTCGACTTTTCATTACTTGATTACCAGAATCCCGCTTTAAACCAATATGCTTATAGGCTGGAAAATTTTGAAAAAGACTGGATATATTCTAAAAATATCCGGACTGCAAAATATACAAATCTCGAACCGGGAGAATATACTTTTTGGGTAAAAGCCGCAAACAGCGATATTAAGTGGAGCGAACCGGTATCAGTAAGAATTATTATTTCTCCCCCGCTTTGGAAAACCTGGTGGTTTTATTTAGCTCTGTCTGTTATAATATTATCGGGAATTATTTCAACGGTGACCGAACTCAAGAAACGTAAAAAAAGAAATTTAGCCCTTGAGACCAGACTGAATGAAAGGAAATCCGAACTTGAAAAAATCAATATAGATTTACAGAATGAAAACAAAACCAGACAAAGAATAGAAAATTCACTGAGAAATTCCAAAGAAGAATACAAACTTCTTGTGGAAAATGCCAACGAGGCAATTGTTGTAATTCAGGAAGGCAAAATCGTTTTTACTAATTCAAAATTAAATCAAATTATCGAATATACAACCGAAGAACTGGAAATGAAATCATTTCTGAATTTTATCCACCCCGATGATAGAAAAATGGTATTAGCAAATTACCGGAGAAGATTGAACAACGAAGATATTCCGGAATACTATACAGTCAGAATTATAAAAAAGGATTCCTCCGGAATGTTAGTCGAGGTAAACTCGGTAAAAATGAACTGGAAAGATAAGCCCGCAATACTTTACTTTTTATCTGACATTACCGAAAGAAAAAAGCAGAGGATGAAATTAAAATAGCACTCGAGAAGGAAAGAGAATTAAATGAACTCCGCTCAAGATTTATTTCAATGACATCGCATGAGTTCAGAACACCGCTTACTTCCATTTTTACATCTTCCGAACTACTCGATAAATACGGCAGCGAACTGACGGAAGACGAAAAAAAGAAAAGCCTCCTCCGCATACAGAAAAACGTACAGCAAATGACCGGTTTGTTAAACGATATTTTACTTCTCGGAAAATCCGATTCAGGATCATTAAAACTAAAACTTGAACCGGTGGATATCAGGAAACTATGCGAATCAATAATCGAGGAAACAAATGTTTATACTGCATTCAAAACTAAACACAAATTAATTCTGGATATTGAAAAATTCGAGGGAAGAGTACTGCTGGACTTTAAATTAATCAAGCAATCGCTTGAAAATCTTATATCGAATGCAATCAAATATTCCGGAGAAGGAACCGCAGTGCAATTCAAAGTATCTTTCTCGAAGAGATTCATTACTTTCAGAGTAAAAGATGAGGGTATCGGAATTCCCGAAGATGATATTCATAAATTATTTGAACAGTTTTACCGTGCAAGCAATACGGGAAATATATCCGGCACCGGTTTGGGTCTGGCAATAGTAAAACGGGCAATTGAACTTCACGACGGTACAATCAGAGTTATCAGTAAACCGGGTGAGGGTACAGAATTCATTGCCACTGTACCTTTAATAAAAGTTGTTTAGATTATCTTTTCGTTTCTTAATTTTGCACTGTAACGCCGGCTTACGATGAAAGGTTCTTCCACATTTTCAAGAAAAACCCTGAAGGAATAATCAAACCATTTTTCAAATTTCTTAACGAAATTAAGGTTTATTATAGTAGTTTTATGAATCCGGATAAAGAATTCCCCGGGAAGCAGGTTTTCCCATTCTTTTAAAAGTTTTCTAACGATTATTTTTTTTCCGTCCGTAGTAAAAACTTTACTGTATTTTTCAAGAGATTCAATATAAACTATCGAGTTTATCATAAGTTGCTTAGGGTTCCCCCCTGCCATAACGATAATTTGTGAATCTTTATTCAGCTTTTTAGTTTCTGGTTCGGAATTTTTACTTTTCGAAAGTTCAGATTGCTTTAAGGATTCTTTGAGCTTGCTGGTTTTTTCAAGCCTTAATTCGATAGAGTTCAGAAGTTCGCTTGAAGTAAAAGGTTTACAAATATAATCATCTGCTCCTAATTGCATACCTTGTTTTAAATCTGACATTTCAATTTTAGCAGTAAGAAAAATAAACGGGATAGATGCGGTAACCGGATTTTTATTAAGTTCGCTCAAAACCGAATATCCGTCAATAATCGGCATAGCGATATCGCAAATTATTACATCAGGAATAAATTCGAGAGCAACACGAATTCCGCTTGCTCCGTCTTCAGCAACTCTAACATCGTACCCTACAACTTCTAACAGTAATTTAGAACTTTCCCTTATCGATTCATCATCATCAATAATAAGGACTTTTTTCATTTTTTCGAATTATTAAATTTGTTTACAATTATAAACCAAATATTTCCTAAATAGTTAAGGCTTTTGTAGAAAATTTCGGGTTTAATTAAAATCATCCTCAACGAATATAGGATGGTTGCTGGTAAAATAATTATCATTAATTAATGTATCTTTCGTCCCGATACAAAATGATATCGGGATTTCTGATAAAATAGCTATCGCTATTTTATCATTAACATTTTTTTTGTTTCGGTAAAATTTCCCGCAGACAATTTATAATAGTATGTACCGCTTGAGAGTTTGGTCCCGTCAAAAGTCACTTCATAGATTCCGGGTTGAAGTTTTTCGTTCACAAGTGTTCCAACTTCGCGACCGAGTGCATCATATACTTTTAAACTTACAAATGGATTCCCGATAAGAGCATTCGGGAATGACAATGAAGTGGTTATATCAAATTTAATTTTTGTTACAGGGTTAAACGGATTCGGATAATTCTGTGACAGTGAAAATCCGGAAGGGACTTCTGTGGAGATGTTTCTTATCCCTGTTGGCGGCGATGAAAGTTGATAAATATTTCCCGGAACGGGAATATTAACAGCAATACCTATTGATGTCAGATCAATTTTTACGGACGGCGTTATCTCCTTAACCATCCATAAATTTTGTGCTATCCAGGTAGTATCGGGGCGTTCTATTATCGGAAAAGTAAAAATTAAGATTCTATAATATAACCCGTATAGGAATACAAATTTCTTTGCTGTAATATTCCCATATACTGTGGAAACCACTTCATCGTTCAGGCGGGTTCCGGTCATTTTTGCCCTTAATGGAATCGTCAAAGTATCTATAGCAATAGTTGTATCTTTTTGAAGAATTGTATATGCGGAACCTATAGTCTGTGTAAATCTGAAAGTGTTGTACCAATTCTCAAGGGATTTAAAAAAATTTAAGAGTCCGGGTAAAGGAATCGAGTTAGGTAAAATTGTTTTCAGATATTTCCAGGCATTTGTGGTTTGAAAGTTATAATAATTAGTATCGTTGTAAGGAGTATTTTGAAAAAAAGATAACAGATTATCTTTTAAAAATACTTTATTAGCCATCAAGCCATTGTAATTTTCAACTACTGCAAAGGAATCAATCCTGTAACTTGTAAGATTGAGCTGCGGATTATTATTTGAATCAAGCGGAATATTTTCATAATACCACTTATAGCCTGTACTTGCTGGAAAATACGTACTTGCATTCTGGGCGAAACTGCCCGTATAGGCGAAATAAAAAATTATAAAAGTAAAAAATATTTTTTTCATAATGAAATATATTAATTATGCAAATATTGTGTTTTAGAGTAACTAAGTCAATTCCTTAGAGAAAAAAAATTTTTGGGGCAGATAATAATTTTAAGAACAAAACTGAGTGCTTTATTAAAATATGAAAATATAATACATATCAATTAAAAACCAGAAAAGGTAATTTGCTGACTAAAATTAAATGATATGATAAAGAAATTTAAAACCAACGAAAATCTCAGAAATATTGCTATCATAGCTCACGTTGACCATGGAAAAACAACACTTGTTGATTTTATGTTCAGGCAAAGCGGAATGTTCCGCGATAATCAGGAAGTGGAAGAGAGATTAATGGACAGTATGGATCTCGAGCGTGAAAGGGGCATTACGATTGCCGCAAAAAACTGCTCTGTATTATGGAAAGGAGTAAAAATTAACATTCTCGATACTCCCGGTCACGCAGACTTTGGGGGTGAAGTGGAGCGCGCACTTATGATGGTAGATGGTGCTATATTGCTTGTAGATGCCTCTGAAGGACCATTGCCTCAAACACGTTTTGTTCTGAAAAAAGCCCTCGAGTCCGGGAAAAAAATAATTGTAGTTGTAAATAAAATTGACCGCAAAGATGCGCGTCCGGAAGAGGTTCTGAATGAGATTTACGATTTATTTATTGACCTCGATGCAACGGAAGAGCAAATCGAATTCCCCGTTTTATACGCAATCGGAAAAGAGGGTATCGCAATGCATAAAAGAACAGATGACGGAAAAGATTTACAACCCTTATTTGAAGAAATAATAAAAGAAATTCCCGGACCTACGCACCAGATTTCCGAACCTTTTCAAATGCTTGTTGCGGACCTTGATTACTCGGATTACATAGGAAGGCTTGCAATCGGAAAGGTTACAAACGGAACGGCAAAAATAAATGACAACCTTGTTTGCGTAAATGAAGAGGGGGCAGTAGTTCCGTTGAAAATTTCGAAATTACAGGTTTACGAAGGAGTTTCTCTGAAAGAGACAGATTCTGCTGAACCCGGCGATATAGTTGTGTTAGCAGGAATCGAAGATGTTCACATCGGAGATACAATTTGCACACAGCTTGCACCGAAAGCATTGAAGAGAGTTGCTGTTGATGAACCGACTATATCTATACTTTTTGCAATTAATACATCTCCTTTTTCCGGAATAGACGGAAAGTATGTACAGTCAACGAAACTCCGCGAAAGACTTTTTAAAGAGACACTGCGTAATGTTGCCCTGAAAATTGAGGATTCCGAAAATGCAGATAGCTTTATCGTAAAAGGCAGAGGTGAATTCCAAATGGTGATTTTAATTGAGACTTTGAGACGTGAAGGTTATGAATTGAGTGTCGGCAGACCTCATGTAATTTATAAATCCAAAGACGGGAAAAAACTTGAACCTATTGAGCATTTATTTATTGATTGCGGAGAAAGTTTTATTGGCATTGTAACCGATAAATTATCACAGAGAAAAGGCAGGATGATAAATCTTGTTAACCACAGCACGGGAAGAGTGAGAATAGAATTTTCAATTCCCTCACGGGGATTAATAGGATACCGGAATGAATTTTTGACCGATACAAAAGGAACGGGAATTATGAACAGCTATTTACAGGGATATGAAAAGTTCAGAGGAGAATATCCGCTCCGACTGACCGGTTCGATTGTATCAGACCGGGAAGGCTCGACCACGGGTTATGCTTTATTCAACCTCGAGCCAAGAGGGGTTTTATTTGTAAATCCGGGAGAAGCCGTATATGAAGGAATGATAGTAGGCGAACATAACAGAGATAACGACATAGATGTAAATATCTGCAAACCAAAGAAGCTTTCGAATATGCGTGCATCGAGCAAGGACGAAGGAATAATATTGACACCGGTAACTCCGCTTACACTTGAGAAGGCAATTGAATTTATAAATGAAGATGAACTCGTGGAAGTAACACCAAAAAATATACGTTTGAGGAAAGCCGCTCTATCGGCTCATACAAGATACGAAATGCGAAAATAGGAGATGGTTGGTTGTTGGTGGTTAGTTGTTGGTTATTAGGGGTTGGCGGCTAGTTATTAGTGGTTGGTGGTTAGTTATTAGTGGTTGGTGGCTAGTTATTAGTGGTTGGTGGTTGGTGGCTAGTTATTAGTGGTTAGTGGGTTAAGAGATTGCTAAGATAAAAAGTTGAAAATCCGGGATTTAAATACTTTTATAAGTACCGGGAAATCTCGGCGGCGAGTTTTGCATTATTTAAAACAAGTTTTATATTAGCATCGAGGCTTTCACCTTTTGTATTATTTTTAACCTCAGATAATAGAAATGGAGTAACGTCTTTCCCTTTAATTCCTTTTTTTTCTGCTGACTTAAGGGCTTTATCAATTGCATTATCAATTAGTTTCTTATTAACAGAGTACTCTTCGGGAATTGGATTTGCAATTAAGATACCGCCGTTAAGTCCAAGTTTTTGTTTTGTAATGAATACATTTGCAATTTCCTCGGGAGTATCCAATCGATAATTTACTTTGTATCCTGATTCGCGGGTATAAAATGCGGGGAATTCTTCTGCCTTATAGACTATAACCGGAACGCCGAGTGTTTCAAGATATTCGAGGGTCAGACCAATATCCAGAATAGATTTAATACCTGCGGATACAACTACGATTGGAGTTTGAGCAAGTTCTGTTAAATCGGCAGAGATGTCGAAAGTCTGTTGTGCATTTCTGTGAACACCGCCGATTCCGCCTGTTGCAAAAATTTTCAAAGAAGCAATATTCGCAAATATCATAGTTGCTGAGACAGTAGTAGCAGCGCTTAATTTCTGTGATATGATTACGGGAATATCCCTGCGCGATGCTTTTAAAATATCTTTTTCAGAGGAGAGAAATTCAATATCTGCATTCGTTAAACCTACTTTTATTATTCCCCTGATAATTGCAATTGTTGCCGGAATTGCGTTATTATTTCTTACAACATTTTCAACTTCCATAGCAGTTTCAAAATTCTGGGGATACGGCATACCGTGTGAAATTATTGTTGACTCGAGTGCTACAACGGGTCTATTTTCAGCCAAAGCTGTTTTTACTTCTTCGGTTATATGAAGGTAATTGTTAAAACTCATTTTCTGATATTTTTTGATTATATAAATCCAGTAAATTCTTTTGTGTTAATTCATCTGAAACTGATTTTTCAGATTTAAGAGTAATATGTGCTGCACAGATTCCAATTCTTGCAGCAATCTTAACATTATAATTTCTGATTATACTATATATAAACCCCGCATTAAAAGCGTCTCCTGCGCCGTTCGGTTCAACAACGTCAACACTCAAAGCATCAACCTCGAATGATCTTTCGTTCTCAACATCAATTATGGTAACTCCTTCAATTCCCTTTTTTAAAATAATGTATCCGAAATTCTTAAAGATACCGGTTGTGAGAATTTCAGACATCTTATCATAATTTCCGAACAAATTTTCATTCTCAAGTAAATTTGGAGAAAGATATTCGATTCGCCCCTGTAATTTATTTACGATGCTCGCTTTCGCTGAAGAGACTGTATCAATAAATACCGGGATATTATTATCATTTGCAATACTAACTACTTTATTTAGAGACTCGGGAGATAAATTTGTATCGGCAACTATGAGTTTGCTGTTTTCGAATATCTTTTTGTTTTTTAGAATATATTCAGGTGTTATTAATTCTGAAGATTCTTTCATATCATTCACGGCATAATGCAAGTTTCCGTTGTTTGAAGATACGGAGAGATATTTGGAAGTACTTACAGAGGAAGATTTAATAATGTTATCAGTATTAACACCTTTATTCCGTGTTTTATCAATAATGAAATTTCCGAAATAATCATCTCCTACACAACCGAGCAGATAAACGGGGATATCAAGCCGGGCTAAATTTTCGGAAACATTTCTTGCAACACCTCCGGGTGTAAAATAAATCTTTCCCGGATGCGAATCGGGTTCTTTACCGGAAGTATCTGAAATTCCTTTTATATCTATATTAATACCACCAATTACACAAACGTAATCGTTCATATATTAACTTTTGATTAAATTAATAGTTTTGGAAATCTGAATCAAGGGAGGGGACGGAATAGAACAATTGTCAATGTTAAATTATAAATTTTAAATAAAAAAGATTCGAACCATTAGATTTCTGTTATGATATTAATGATTACTTCTCGTTCGATATATACGCCGGTTCTTCCATTAATGATAGAAAATTCTTTTTTGCCGGTTCGACTTTTTCTACAGTTATTTCTTTTTAATAAAATCATTTAAGGGTTTTTACGGGAAAACTTTTCGACCCTGTTATATAAAGGTTTTATTGAAAATAAGAACGAGCGTAAAAAACAGTAAGAATTAAATCTGTATTTTATGTTGTTGTTTTCATTGTTACTTTGATTTTTTTATGAATTAATAAAAAGTATCTGAAGGTAATTGAATCCTACAAGAGCGGAAATAGATCTCAATAAGTTAGAATACAACTTTAAACAGATAAAAAAACATATCCATAAAGACAATCCGGGAAAGAGGATAAAGATTTGCGGAGTTGTTAAAGCCAATGCATACGGGCATGGAATTCAGGAGATAAGCAGTAAATTAATTTCTATAGGAGCAGATTTTCTTGGAGTTGCAAATTATGATGAAGCGATAAAATTAAGGAACACTATCCCTGATGCATCGATTCTTGTATTCGGTACATTGATACACTCAAGGCTAAAACCTGCGGCTTATGTATCAAAACTTTTGAAGTATAATCTTATTGCAACCGTCGCTTCACTTGAGACTGCTAAATTTCTAGATTATTACAGCAGTAGATTAAAAAAGAAATTCAAGGTGCATATCAAAGTGGATACAGGTATGAGGAGGATTGGATTTGACGTTAAACGGGCATTCAATAACATCTCGCAGGTTTTTACTCATAAAAATCTGGAAGTGGAAGGTATATTCACGCATTTTGCCACATCAGAAAGCAGTGATAAATCTTTTGCAAAGATGCAACTGCGTAAATTTCAGGAACTACTTCATCAATTAAAAAAAGCAGGGATGGAATTTCCCATTATCCACTCTGCAAATAGCGGAGCAATACTTGACCTGAAAGATTCTTACTTTGATATGGTGAGACCCGGACTTATATTGTATGGCTACTATCCATCGAATGAAATAAAGCATAAAATTCCTTTAAAACCCATAATGAATTTGAAATCCAAAGTAACTTATATAAAAAGGGTAGATGCTCATACAAGTATTTCTTACGGTAGAAAATATATAACTGACGAAAAAACTTTCATTGGTTCAATTCCCATTGGTTATGGCGATGGATACTGGCGAGCATTATCGAACAAGGGAAAGGTTCTTATTAACGGGAAATATTATCCTGTAATCGGAGCCGTCACAATGGACTGGCTGATGGTAAATCTCGGAACCAGACGCGAAGTGGGTATAGGTGATGATGCATTATTAATGGGAAGCGAGAATGGAAACAATCTCGGGGCTGATAAAATAGCAGATATTACGAAAACTATCCCTTATGAAACGCTTTGCGCAGTTGCGGACAGGGTGCAAAGGAAATACCTGAATCAATTTTAGATTTCAAATACATTCCCAATTCCAGATGAGCTCACGACATGTCGGGACAGGCAGAGATCTTCGACAGTGGAGGTTTTGTGAAAACCACAATTTGCAATTCCAAGCGCAGTGAAGAATCCCAATAACAGAATGGAAATGAGATCCTTCGGTCACTTCGTTCCTCAGGATGACAGTATTCACACAATCTCGGGAGATGACCCAGAGGGTACCCGGGAATGAGGTGTAAATAAAGATGTAACTATGGCATTCAAATTATTGACGGCATCGAGTGTTAATCCATAAACATGGTTTGTATCGGTTACCGCAGCATATGAGATTTGAAAAGATAGGGTTAAAATTGTAAAGAAGGTGATTATTTTCCTCATTAGTCATTGCTCCATGGGAGATATTTTTAAAAAACGATTATGTTCTAATTAAGGCAATTCCTGTGCCAAAAAAAATATCTGGGTAATCTGTAAAATTAAACCGGAATGAGGGTTTTTTCAATAATTATGTTGAAATAAAAGGAGAAATATTTATAATATTTACAATTTTGAGAACCCCGATTTTTCAGAATAATATAGTTTTGATTAATAAGTATTTATTCTTATGACATTTTTCTCATTTTGAGAAACCATTTCTCATATTGAGATTGAGAAAGATTTATTTTTTACGGGAGAAAATTAATTCAAGCCCAAACGAGGAAATTGTACAGATAAATCAATAAAATTAATGTATATAAATCCATTAATTAATGGAACAAATGGCACATTTATTGCAGTCTAATTGTTAAGGAATTATCAATCGACTTTATTGATTCAATTTATATTCATTATTGAAGAGTATGTTTACATTATCGAATTATTTGAAAATACGTAAGAGAATAGTTTTAATTTTTTTCCTGCTATTTTTTTCGCTGCCATCAGTTTATTCTCAGGATGATGCATATTATTCATCTCTTAATTCAGGTTCGGCGACTTTTATTGCTGACCTTAAGACCCGTATTAGAGTTCCTTATACTCAAATATCCTATGATCAGTTTGATGAAACAAATGTAGCTAACTTTGCTTCTTTTGATAACGGCAATGGTACACGAAGTGTTTATTGTGTCTATTCCGGTTATAATTATATTTATACTCCACCATTTACCTGGGTAACGATGAGCAGGGAGCATACCTGGTGTTACAGCTGGCAGCCGACTAATCCTTCTACCAGTGCAGAACCATACACAGACCAGTATCATCTTTTCCCGACGGAACAGAATCACGCGAATGCCGTGCGGAACAATCACCCGCTTGGTATCGTTTCTACACTTACATCTTCATTTCTGGAATCAAAATATGGAAGGGATGCGGCAGGAAATATTGTATTCGAGCCAAGGGATTCTCATAAAGGAGATGCAGCAAGAGCGATTTTATATATGTGTGTACGGTATGACGGTATAAGCGGCAATCAGTGGACGTTCAACTGGCTGAATACCAAACTCACAGCTTTAAGTGAAGGTCCGCAGGATTTGAACACTTTGCTTCAATGGAACAAACAGGATCCTCCGGATAAATGGGAAGTAAGCAGGAATAATTATATACAGTCAATTCAGCAGAACAGAAATCCTTTTGTTGACCACCCTGAATATATTTATTATATTAATTTTTCTGATCTGTCTAAGCTAACCCCTGCTTTTTCGGCTGAACCAGATAATTATGTGTCAAATTTTATTGCCTCTGCTAATGGAACATCCATCACTCTCTCCTGGATAGATGCAATTGCAGGTAATCAGTCTCCGTCCGGATATATTCTTGAAGCTTTTAACAAGGATGATTATTTTATCCCTGTTGACGGTACTGTAGTTACGGATGATAACATACTTTCGGATGGGAAGGCAGTTATAAACATCAATTATTCCGCTGCCAATACTTACACTTTTGATAACCTTACTCCTTCCACAACATACTATTTCAGAATGTATTCATATAATGGAGATGGATCAATTCGGAACTATAAAACCACTGGCACGGTACCTTCTGCAAATACAGGAATACCCGGAACACTTGCCACAGAACCTGCTAATTATGTTACCGGATTTTCTACCGGTACGTTAACTTCAAGCAGTATTGCTCTTGGCTGGACAGACGCTCTTCCCGGCACCCAGGCACCATCTGGTTATTTGATTTTAGCGAATAATAATAATTCATTCACAACACCTGCTGATGGAAATTCCTATGCAGACGATTTAAATCTCTCGGACGGAAGTGCAATTGCAAATGTTGATTATTCAGCTCCGGATAATTTTTCGTTTTCTTCGTTATCTGCAAATATAACTTATTATTTCAGAATCTATTCTTACAACGGAACGGGAGCAACAAGAAATTACAAGACGGACGGGACAGTACCCGCAATTAGTGCAACTACTTCTCAGGCGGTTTCTCAGAATAATTTCGTATTACTTGATAATTTTAACAGAACAAATAACAATACTCTTGGCAACACTTTTGTGGGGTCGAATATGTTAACATGGTATGAAACAGAATCAGCTTCGGGTACCGGAGTACAAATAAATTCAAACCGGCTTCAACTCGCAAGTTCAACTTCCGGCAGGGATTTAGCTTATGTTAACCTTTCCGGACTTCCGGGATATCCTTCCATCCTCAGTACTTCTACCGTAAATCTTCAATGGGCTTTCAATATGAGGCAGTCCCGTACAGACCCATCGGGATTTGATGCGGGAAATTATGGTGATGCATTTATACTCGGAATGAGCTCTGCTAACTATGCCACTGCTAATGGTTATGCAGTTGTATTAGGTCAATCCGGCACTACGAACGCCATAAGGCTTGTGTATTTTACAAGCGGTCTGGATGCAAATGCAAAAACCACGAATATTATTTCGGCAAATAATTATGGAGCTGAATACCTTAGCATAAAAGTAAAATATATCCCTACAACAAATACCTGGTCGCTTTATGCGGAGAGCAATGCGATAGACTATCCGCAGTCAGACCCATGGAATACTTCGGTTCAGGTTGGTTCAGATGTTATTAATGGAACCTATACCGGAACAACTCTGAATTATCTTGGCTGTTTGTGGAATCACAATATAACCGGCACAGAAAATGCAACGTTCGATGAAATTTACATTTCAGACCCTGGCGGAGTAAATCCTGTCGAAATGAAAACATTCTCCGGTATGATTCAGAGCAATAACGTAAATCTCAAATGGATCACTTCAAAAGAAATTAATTGCAGCGGATATGAAATATTCAGAATGGATATTAAAAACGGAATATGGCAAATAATAGGTTTTATTGAAGGAAGAAATAATAATTATGAAACTGAATATTCTTTTTCCGATAAGAATCTGCAGTCAGGAAATTATCACTACAAACTCAGGCAGATAGATTATAATGGAAATGATGCCCTTTATTATTTAAATGAAATTATTAATATTGGTGTCCCGTCTAAATTGACTCTTGACCAGAATTTTCCAAATCCTTTCAACCCGGTAACTAAAATAAATTTTTCCCTTCCGGAAAATAGTAGGGTAACATTAAAAATATATGATGTTAAAGGAAAAGAAATTGCTGTGCTGATCAACAATGAAATGAAATCTGCAAATTACTATACGGTAGAATTTAACGGAAGCAATCTTGCAAGCGGTGTATATTTCTATAGCTTGCAGGCAGGAAATTTGTCTGTAATAAAAAAAATGATTTTACTGAAATAGTATCATCTCCCCCGTTGTTTCTTGTCTGATTTTAAAAATTCAACAGATACCTATATTTACACCCTCATAGTAAATTATTAATATTGAAATTGCATTAATTTTCGTTTAAGTTTTTACAAATTAAAATTAAAATATTATGAAATTTTTTATAATATTAATCACCTCTATTTTTTTATTCGTATCAAATTCCAATGCCCAGCTTTATCAGGACTGGAAATGGCTGCATCAATCTCCTCAGGGAAATGAATTACGCTGGGTGAAAATGTGGGATGCAAATACTATCTATGCTATCGGGGCAAAGGGAACATTCATTAAAACTACTGACATGGGTGCAACCTGGACTTTCCATCACAAAGCGGGAAGAATGTCAGGTATTCCATTGCAAAGAGCTGATTTGCGGAATGCATGGTTCTTCAACCAGAATACAGGGATTGTTGTCGGAACGTATGGTTCGATATTCAGAACTACTGATGCAGGATTGACATTTGACAGTGTTCCCGGAAATCCGGTACCCACAAGCACAACGATAACGGGAATCTCATTTATAAATAATCTAACGGGATATGTGGTAGCCGGACTTACAAACTACAGGTTAATGAAAACAACGGACAGCGGTCTGAATTGGAATGCGGCATCCGGCACACCGCCATTTTCAAACCCATTTGATGTATATGCTTTTAATGAAAATAAAATTCTCGTACTGAACTCTCTCGGAGATGTATGCATAACAACAAACGGCGGAGTGCTCTGGAATACTTATGCGATAGGAAGTCAGGTCAACTTTTATAAAGCAGTTTTTACAGACGCCAATACCGGCTATGCCTGCGGCGACTGGGGAAGATGCAGATATACGACTAACGGCGGATTTAACTGGAATAATATGTCAGGTGCATTATTTGACAGACCAATTCACTCCTTCGATTTGAAAGTCAGAAATAACGCCGTATATATGACGGGCAGTTCAGGTTATATATGGCGTTCGACGAATCTCGGCGTGACCTGGGATTCACTCGAGTTCATACCATCATCTTCTCCCGTAGTATGGAGTAATTCATATTACTCATCGGATTTTTCTGTAACAGGTGATACAATAATTACGGTAGGAGCACACGGTTCTATTTATCAGACATTAGGTTCTGTAAACAAGATAATGCTCAGTCAATATTTTAAGACAGGGAATCTGCACGACATTTGGGTGAACACAACTACCGAAACAATTCTCGCGGTAGGAGCTCCATCATCCACCGCGTCGCCCATAACACACGACCAGATATTGAGGTCATCGAATGGAGGAATTAATTGGGCTGTAATATCACCTTCGCCAACCTCAACTGCAGAATTCTACAGCATCGAAATGATTGATGCAAATACTGGTTTTATATGCGGAAGCAAATCTGCCGTATATAAAACAATTAACGGAGGTGCAAACTGGGATTCTGTCGTAATTCCAAATATGCCTCAAAATCTTATCTTATCTAAAGTGGATTTTGTAAATGCACAAATAGGATGGATATTTTCAAGATATCTTACAGGAACAGATACTACTATTTTTAAAACAACGAATGGAGGAATCAATTGGTTCAAACAAAAATTTGGAACGGCAACGGGAAGTGAAAATACAATAAACGCAGCATGTATGCTCGATGAAAACAACGGTTGGCTAATAAACAACAAACCACGACCCTGGAAAACCACAAACGGAGGTATCAGCTGGGACTCAACTGCTCTCGGAGATAACTATCTGGCAGGATCACTCTATGATATTAAAATGCTTAATCCTTTAACGGGATATTGTGTAGGCTCTAACAACAGGGTTTATAAAACCACTAACGGAGGTGCTACACCCTGGTCTAATGTCAGTTTTTCATCCACCACCATAATTACTTTATATGCTCTTGAAGTATTAAATCCTCTCGAATGTATTGTATTGGGAACATACGGAACAGTTTATTATACTTCCAACGGCGGTTCAAGCTGGCAAAATCTGAATCTTGGCTCAAGCATTGACGATATTAACGGTTCTTATCTCACCACAGACGGTAAGCTCTATACTGTAACGCTTTTGAATTCCTGTATTTTCAAAAATTCAAATATGTTCCCGGTTAGTATTGGTAATGAAAATCAAAAAGTTCCTGATAACTTTGAGTTAATGCAGAATTATCCGAATCCGTTCAACCCTGAAACGAATATAAAATTCACACTGCCTAAGGCATCTATGGTTTCACTAATAATTTACGATATAAGCGGAAAAGAAGTGATAAAATTGATAGATGAAGTTAACATAAGTGCAGGTACAACTACAAAAACTTTTTACGGAAATAATTTATCTTCAGGTTTATATTTCTGCTCTCTTATCGTTAACGGAAAAAATTCATCTTCTATGAAAATGATAATTCTTAAATAAAAACTCCTGTGAAAAATGTGACGATTTATTTATGAAAATGTTTCCGTATAAAACGATATGTAAATAAGTTTATTTCAGGAAAAATTTTTCGGTTTTATATTTTCAGTAAATTCCTTATAATTGTTGTTTATAAAATTATATTTTATAAAAATGGACAGGTAGCTTCCCGATTAATCGGGAGTAGAGCAATCCACCGTGGTGGAAAAAGCCGGAAGTAGTTCTTAATATATTATATTTGATTTTTTATTTTTGATATTCTTGGACAGGTAGCTCAGTTGGTAGAGCAACGGCCTGAAAAGCCGTGTGTCGCCGGTTCGATTCCGGCCCTGTCCACAAAAGCCTCAATAAAGAGGCTTTTTTTATAATGTTTTATACTTACATCTTAATATCAGAATCTACGAGAAAACTCTACATCGGACAAACAAATAATCTTGATGGAAGAATAAATCGTCATAATCGAGATAAGAATTTCACAACAAAGAATAAAGGACCTTGGAAATTATTATTTCATAGAGAATTCAATACTCGATCCGAAGCGATGATATATGAAAAGAAACTGAAGTTGTATAAAAGCAAAGAATATTTAATTGATAAAATAAACAAAAACGAATTGTAAATACGTCTGAAAAGTCCTCCAATAAATCGGAGTCTTTGACCATCTCATCGGGATTCGATGGAGTTTATCCTGATGATAATCGGGATGTAAAGAACGCATAAATTTCAATAGTTAATTTTAAAAGTTAACGCAGGGAAAACTATCTACTAAGTTTTAAAATGAATGATAAGGAACTTTGCAAAAAACCGTTGTTAATCACAGCTGCTTTTTCATTTTATATTTTATGGTTCTTATAAATTAGTGATAGATATTTTATTTACAATTGATAAGGAAACATTTTGGACTCAATACGACCCATATGCATAAACCAATTTACATAAGGGATTGAAAAATTCGAGAAACCTATATAGTTTGTAATAATTGATTTTATTCCCCTTTAGTGTAACGGTTAGCACATAACTCTCTGAACATTTCGGTTATGGTTCGAATACTAAAATGGGAACAAATTAACAATTTAACCAGTGAGCTCCGGAGGAAACTCTTGACCTCCATTAAATTATTTATAAGTAAATTTGATCACAGGAAGTATTCTAAAAATATTGGCAGATAACAGACATAAAGATTGTATCAGACTATTATTATTAGGAAGATATCAAGGATGTATCTATTACGTTATATAAAGGTGTATCATTTGGGATCCCTACATCATTTGTACAAGGGACAAACCTTTCGGCAGATACATTTATTAGTGTTGAGGTTTTACCTATAGAAAAAGGATGTAAGGCAAGAAATTATATAACTCAAATGGACAAAACATATGAAGAAGATAAAGTTATAAATGGTATAAATTTTAATTACGCCGAAATTGAAGAAGTAGGTGTTGGCAATATCTATGAAGAGAAGCTCTATACATATTCTGGAAAAAAAGATTTTTGCTTCGGCATAAGATTATTTTTACATAGTCATAGATTTGAATTTTATGATCCTGAAGAAGTTA
The DNA here is from genome assembly GCA_036508135.1 of Ignavibacteria bacterium. Lineage (GTDB taxonomy): Bacteria > Bacteroidota > Ignavibacteria > Tepidaquicellales > Tepidaquicellaceae > DATCHW01. Next base: position 9,190 of record DATCHW010000085.1, on the reverse strand, counting down.
AAAGATTTGATAGAAAAAGTATTTTGGATATTTTTAAAAAAATGTTAACCACTTTCTCTCCTCTATCAGATAATGAAATTGCTTGCGGTTCGAATCCACAAAGAGGAACAGATTGAAATTTCACAGAATTGACTCTGATATTGCTAACGATATTTTAATGTATTTTACAAAGCGAACTACTCATATTCTTGCTTTATGTGTCCACGATTCGTTTATCGTACCAAAGGAGAACGCAGAGGATCTAAAATGGGCTATGAACAAGTTTTACAGAGCAAAAGTGCATAAATTACCTAAAATCAAATGATTTTTGAGTTACTCCCCTATATATAGATATATATAAGGAGTTTATTTAAGAACATATTTTTAAAACATAAATATTTTAGAATTAAAGAACAAGAAAGGTTTTAGGTTTTTTAAGGTTTTTGATTAGATGAAAAAAGAGAAAATAATAAAATAACATAAATACACCCGAAAAAAATATAACTATAATGACAAAAAAATAAGACAATAACACACGATAAAAAGAATGCTCATAATATATTGAGAAAAAAAGCATATTTTAGCAACGTTTTCTCGGAAAAATACAGAAAATTTGATTTATTATATCACAGTAACAGGGTAATATTACCAGAAAAGTCTATTTAAACAGACTTTTTCATTCAGAGCAGACCCGAGTTGACTTTACCCTCAGATAAAAAAATTCATACTTCATCTGCTTTTCTGCCCGAACTGAATCTATTCCTCACAAACAATTCCTTACATCCATCTGAATGATTTAAATTAAGGTTAAAGACGTGAATACATTCTTTACATTTATCCACGAATGTTAAGTTTTCCAAATATTCCACAAAAGTTATAAAAACCGGCAGAAACTTAGCCGAGTAGTACTTATCAAATCGTTCGTCATTAAAGGTTTCCATAAGCTTGTCAGGTTTCATGATTTCCTTAATACGCTCAACCAGTTCAGCGTCCATATCCAAAGAAGCTACAAAATCCTCTCTCATAATCGAAGGTCTGTCCATAGCAAACATGACTTCGCCGGTAACTAAATCTATGTTATAAGCCGCCTCAAAAAATACCCCTTCAACTCTGAACACCATTGAAAGATACGCCGAATCATTTTCAATTTCTCCTGTCATCAATTCGTTATCAATCGTCCCGCCGTGGTCTCTGTGGTGAAACATCTCTTTTCTAATCTCTTGTGCTCTCTTCGCGTCCTCTGCGTCCTTTGCGGTGAATAATCTTTATCTCTTGTTCCTCATCACCTCATCACCTCATTACCTTTCTGTGTCAAAATCTTATCCTACTAATTTATTGCCGTTTCTTATATTTTATTACAAATTAAACCTATACCATGAAAAAGCTTAACTACTTCATACTTGCATTGCTCTTTTTTATTATATTTATCCAATTCAACAATTCTTTCGCCTGTACACGAGTTGTTTATCAGGGACCTAACGGAACTATCATAACAGCCCGTTCTATGGACTGGAAAGAAGATATGGGAACAAACCTCTGGATTTTTCCAATAGGTATGGAACGTAACGGAGAAGTAGGACCAAACTCGCTTAAATGGACATCAAAATACGGAAGTGTTATCGCTACGGCTTACGACGTATCGAGCACTGACGGAATGAACGAAAAAGGTCTTGTCGCTAACCTGCTTTGGCTGGCTGAATCCGATTATGGCACTTGGGATCAGAAGAAACCGGGATTATCAATTGCCGCCTGGGTTCAGTATGTTCTCGATAGTTATGCAACTGTCGATGAAGCAGTTACAGGTTTAAGAAAAGATGAATTTGCAATTATCACTGCAAATACAACGGGCTCAAATATGCTCGCAACATTGCACTTAGCAATTTCAGACGAAACAGGTGACAATGCAATCTTCGAATACATCGGAGGCAAACTTGTTATACATCATGATAGAACTTATCAGGTAATGACAAACTCACCAATATTTGAAAAGCAGCTTGCACTAAACGAGTACTGGAAACAAATAGGCGGAACAGTAATGCTGCCCGGAACAAACAGAGCAGCAGACAGATTCGCAAGAGCCTCATTCTACATCAATGCAATACCACAGACAGACGATATACGCATTGCTATTGCCAGCGTTTTCAGCGTCATACGCAACTGCTCTGTACCTTTCGGAATCAGTACTCCCGGCGAACCAAATATCTCTTCCACAAGATGGAGAACTGTTTCTGACCACAAGAATAAAATATACTTTTTTGAATCAGCACTAACACCAAATATTTTCTGGGTCAGCTTAAAAGACATCGACTTCTCCAAAAACGGGAAAGTAAAAAAGCTCAGCATTTCGAACGGCGAAGTATATGCAGGCAACACAGCAGACAAGTTTGTTGAAACCACAGCATTCAAATTCGAGGGATTGTAAAAAGAACTTTTTGTTATTATCACAATCTCTATGTTTTATTGTTAAAGAACGTCTTTATTCAAATATTTTTTATCCTGTGAATCTTTTTAATTATCATGTTAATCCTAATATCCTTTGTGCCCTGATTTAGATATTTTTTTAATCCTGTTAATCTCTTTGACTATCCCGTTAATCTTGTCCCGTTTTACTTATTAACAAAAGACTTTGAAAATGTATCCACTGACAATCGTCAAAAAGGAACTGAAGCTCCAATATCAACAATGTTACCTTCTTTGGTAGTCTTTTTATCTTAAACATTTTGTGTTTATTTTTATACAGAATTTAGGCTATAAAAACATTACTTTATATTCAAAACGGTCAACTTAAGTTAATTATTTTAAAATAAAGTATAAGACAAATGAAGAACAGGGCTTGGTTTTACTCATCAATCGTAGTTGTGTTTGTAACTCTATTTTTCTTTAGCGTCAGCTTCAGGAACAACGACATCAGTAATCAAAAGGAAGGCTCTCCTGACCGTGTAATTAATTCAGCATCCTTTACATCCGATCCATTGCCATCCTGGAACGACACTGAGCATAAAAAGGCTATTATCGCCTTTGTCGAACGGGTAACTAAAGAAGGCTCTCCTGACTTTGTTCCGCCGGCTGAGCGTATCGCTACTTTCGATAATGACGGCACGCTGTGGTCTGAACAGCCGATGTACTTTCAATTCATTTTTACTTTTGACCGCATTAAAGCTATGGCGCCTCAACATTCTGAATGGAAAAATAAACAGCCGTTCAAAGCCGTGCTGGAAAACGATGTTAAGACGGTTTTGGAAAGTGGTATGGATGCGATAAATGAGGTTGTGATGACGACGAGCGCCGACTGCACAGCGGAAGAGTTTGCGCAAATCGTAAAAGATTGGTCGCTTACGGCGAAGCATCCTGTGACGGGTAAGCTCTATACTGAAATGGTTTTCCAGCCTATGCTCGAGCTTCTTGCATATTTAAGAAATAATGGTTTTAAGACATATATCGTATCAGGCGGAGGTATAGAATTCATGCGTCCGTGGACTGAAAAGGTTTATGGTATTCCGCCTGAGCAGGTTATTGGCACAAGTTTTAAGATGAAGTTTGAGATGCGTAACGGCAAACCCGTGATTGTTCAGTTACCGGAAATAAATTTGATTGATGATAATGACGGAAAACCTGTCGGTATATATCAGTACATCGGACGCCGTCCCATCGCATCATTCGGTAATTCCGACGGCGATCTGCAAATGCTCCAGTGGACGACAGCGGGAAATGGTTTAAGGTTCGCACTTCTTGTGCACCATACGGACGCAGAACGTGAGTGGGCTTATGACCGTATGTCACCTTATGGTCGTCTGGATAAAGCTCTCGATGAAGCGAATGCAAAAGGCTGGACAGTTATAGACATGAAGAGCGACTGGAAGACAGTCTATCCGTTCGGGAATAAATAGTTTTATTACGCTTCAATAGTAATAATCGTTTATTAACTTTAAAAATATTATCAAAATGAAAAACAGAACTTGGTTTTACACGTTAATCATAATAATATTTGTATTAACTCTTAACATTGGTTGTAATAAAAATGATAAGAATACACTTGAGATTTCAAATCAGGTCAGCTATCCTATAGATTCCACGGTTCTTACTACGCTTGAACGTATGGTGATTCCCGTTCCCGTGCCTTCCGTTTCGCCTGCGCTTCTCCCTACTGAAATTTCTAAATATTCAGAGTATGGTTATGGCATTTGGAAGTTTGGCAGTGGGCTTGGGTATGAAAAAAGATTAGACCTTATGCCGCCTGCATATATCAATACATCGGTTACAAATACCGCAAGACTTTTGAATTTTTTTGCAATGACCGATATCCATATCACCGACAAAGAATCACCGACTCAGGCAATCTATTTTGGCTATAAAGGAGGTATTATTTCCGCATATTCAGGGATTATGCTTTATACAACTCATTTTCTCGACGCAGTAGTCCAGACTATAAACGCAATGAACAAAAAAAAGTCGTTTGATTTCGGTATCTCCCTCGGTGATAATTGCAATAACGCTCAATACAATGAAATAAGATGGTTTATAGATGTTCTTGACGGCAAGAACATAAACCCCGGTTCCGGCGTCAAGGAAGATCCTATACCCGGACCTAATAATGATTATCAGGATGAATACAAGGCGGCAGGACTTGATAAAACGATCCCATGGTATCAGGCACTCGGTAACCACGATCATTTCTGGATGGGTATAAAGCCTCCGGACGATTACATACGGCAAACATACATCGGCGAAAATATACTAAACATTGGAAGTATATTTAACGATACGCTCGGTATAAAAAGCCGTGGATTTTATATGGGTGTATTCGACTGCAAGACTCTTTACGGTGACGTTATAGGCGCCGGTCCCGTAAAAGACTTCGCAACCCCTCCTAAGATTGCAGCCGATTCGAACCGCCGTTCACTTTTAAGAGGAGAGTGGCTGAGCGAATTTTTTAATACATCTTCAAGTCCGAAAGGACATGGATTCAGTGAAGCTGATGCCAAAAGGGGATTCGCCTGCTATAGTTTCGAACCGAAATTGGATTTACCGGTAAAAGTAATCGTGCTCGATGATACACAAAGAGACGACGATCCGGATGTTGACATCTATGGGCATAGTTCTTTTGACAAGGAACGTTATGACTGGCTTGTGAAAGAACTTGATAAGGGTCAGTCTGAAGGTAAGCTTATGATAATAGCGGCGCATGTACCCATCGGCATAAATGATCCGAATCCTGAACTGGGTATGAGTAAATTCTCCGTAGTAACGGAAAAAGATTTGATTGCCAAACTTCATACATATCCGAATCTGATTCTTTGGGTTGCGGGACATCGCCATCTCAATACTGTTACTGCACTGAAATCACCCGATTCCAATCGTCCCGAACTCGGCTTCTGGGAGGTTGAAACTTCATCGTTAAGGGAGTTTTCACAGCAGTTCCGGATTTTTGAAATCCTGCGTAACAGCGACAATACTATTTCAATCTTAACGACCGACGTTGATCCGGCAGTCAAAGAAGGCTCGTTTGCGGAGTTATCCCGTTCTTATGCTATTGCGGCTTATCAGATATTCAAAATACAGATGCCTCTGCTGCCAACCGGTTCGGTTTCGTACAATGCCGAGCTTGTAAAACAATTGAGCCCTGAAATGCAGTCCAAGATACAGAAATTCGGAACCCCTCAACACTTAACCAATAATCCGGTTTTCTCAAAATGAGAAAAGTTTCTCAAAAATGAGAAAACACCTTAAATAAATAGTCTTATTTCAGCCAATTATCGGACTTTAAATTTGGCTCAATATTTGCATAATAACTAAAAGGGAAAGCAAATTAAAAAGTTGATTTGTCCGGTTTGTATAGCAGCATTCCATTTTGTTAAATTATAAAACAAATACCTTATTATGAAAAAATTATTATTATCTTTAATGCTAATTATAGCATTCAGCAGCTTATCTGCTCAGCATATACCTGAGTCGGTAGCAAAAAAGTATAACCTGAATAACAACTCTACCTTCTTCGAAATACAGAAGGCAATGAACGAATACTGGTCTTCATTAAATGTTGACCGGGGTTATAGAATGGTAAACGGAAATAAAACAAAAGTCGGTGGCTGGAAACTCTACAAACGCTGGGAAAATTACTGGGAACAAAGAGTTAATCTGAAAACCGGTGAGTTTCCGAACACGAATGCTGTTGATGAATTTTTAAAGTTTAAGCCGGGTGCGAATAATTCAGATAAATCGGCAAACTGGATGAATTTAGGAACGAATTCAACTCCGGGTGGATATGCAGGACTTGGCAGAATAAACTGTGTTGCATTTCACCCTACTGATGTAAATACAATATGGGTTGGCAGCCCTTCAGGCGGACTCTGGAAAACAAATAACGGTGGTGCAAACTGGACAATAATGAATCAGTCTTTGCCGGTATTGGGGGTAAGTGATATAGTAATAGACAGAAATAATCCTGATATTATATACATAGCAACAGGTGACCGTGATCTTGGAAGCATGTCTGAGCTGAGCGGTAGTCAGGCTGCAGATAACAATAGTATCGGGGTTTATAAATCTATAAATGGAGGATTAACCTGGAATGCTACCGGTATTAATTTTACAATAAGCCAGAAAAAATTAGTTTACAAGTTGCTGATACATCCGGTTAACGGTCAGATACTGTATGCAGCTACAACTGATGGAATCCTGAAAACGACAGACGGCGGAACAACATGGCCAACCAATTTATACGCTTCACTGTTTACTGATATGAAATTTAAAACAGATGACCCAAGTACTATTTTCGCTTCAAATTCATTCCTTAATCAGATTTTTCTATACAAATTCTTGAATGATGCTGTAGATACTTATCAATTAATAACTCCGAATGGATATCGTTCGGAAATTGGAGTTACACCTGCGAATTCATCAATAGTATATGTACTTACAGCAACAAACGCAGGTGGTTTCGGCGGAGTGTTTAAGTCAACTAATGCCGGTTCAAATTTTTCAAGAGCTGACGTTAATTCCCCGGTAGGAATAATGTCTTATTACACAAACGGTGGAGGTGAAGCAATGTCTCAGGGTAAATATGATTTATGTATTGCAGTTTCACCTATAGATGTAAATATTATATTTATCGGAGGTATAACCACGTGGAAATCTGTTAACGGAGGTGTGAACTGGGCTTCAAATACGTGCTGGACTCCTAACCCACCGGATAATGGAAATCCATCGAGACCCGTTGTCCACGCAGATAAACACGCTCTTGCGTATCAAAACAGCACAACTTTATTTGAAGGAAATGACGGCGGAATTTATAAAACAACAAACGGAGGCACAAACTGGCAGGATTTGTCCAACGGACTTGTTATAAGCCAGATTTACAGAATCGGCGTATCTCAAACAAACGCAAATTTAATTTTAACGGGTTTACAGGATAACGGTACTAAATTGTTTACGAGTCCGGTATGGAAAGATGTTTTCGGAGGAGACGGTATGGAATGCATTGTTGACCATTCAAACAGCAGTTTTATGTACGTAACTTATTTAGAGGGAGAAATTCAAAGGAATTACAACGGTTTCCTGACGGATTCAACAGTAAAAATATCAGGTAATATACCGGGGCAGCCAAAAGGTGCCTGGGTAACACCTTATATTATGAATCCTTACAACAGTTCTATACTCTACGCAGGTTACGATACAATATACAAAACAACTGACAGGGGAAACACCTGGAATCGTATTTCCCAGAGTTTAAGTTCTTATAAAATACGCAGTCTTGCAATAGCACAATCGGATACGAATGTACTGTATGCATCAGACCCGAATGAAATGTGGAAAACGACCAATGGCGGTGCAACCAATTGGACAGCTGTTCCCGTGCCGTCATCAACATATTATATAACATATATTGAAGTGAAGAACACTGACAAGAATACATTGTGGATTACGTTTGGCGGGTATAGTGATACTTTGAAAGTATTTGAATCGACAAATGGAGGTGACAGCTGGACTAACATTTCTGCGGGGCTTCCCAATATTCCGATAATGAGCATTGTACAATACAAGTCTGCTGTAGGCCGCGTTGTACTATATGTTGGAACAGACAGAGGAGTTTATGTAAAAGACGGCAGTAATAACTGGGGGCTTTTCAGCACGGGCTTACCGAATGTTGTAGTAACAGAACTTGATATTTATTATAACTCTTCCGGTGATAGACTCAGAGCCGGAACTTTTGGAAGGGGGTTATGGGAAACAAACATTTCGACCACAGGTATAGAGAATATATCATCAGAGATACCTTTTAAATACTCATTAGGACAGAACTATCCAAACCCGTTCAATCCCGTTACAAAGATAAATTTCCAAATACCATTAAAAGGAAATATATCGCTTAAAGTATACAACCAACTCGGACAGGAAGTTGCAGTTTTAGCTAATAAAGTTATGGATGCCGGATATTACTCAGCAGACTTTGACGGTACACGTCTTTCAAGCGGTGTTTATTTCTGCAGGCTGATTTCGGGCAGTTACTATGCTTCGAAGAAAATGATATTGTTGAAATAACGACATTTGTCGTCCGAGAAAGTACTAATTTTAGTATCTTTAACAGAAAAAAGGACGACAATGAAGAAAACAGAATTACAAAAGAGATATAAAAGAAACAAAACCAAAACAACAGAGGGAGAGTTTTTGTATGCCTTACGGACATCATACGAATTCTCTCCCAAAGTTTGTGAATCAATACTTCATACCGCAAAAGCACATCTGCTGAGAGATAAACTACTGAAAGAAGGACAAATCGAAATTACCGTAATCGGTATTGAAGAGCGCTCTGGAAAAATTGTTGACCAGATGGAAAAGACACGCGTAATATTAACAATAGGGAAATATTTAAAAGTTTATCAGAAAGAAACAGGAGAAATACTTCCATTGAAAGGATACGTACTTGATCAAGGAAGTTTACCGACACACAAAGGAATAATAATAAGTTTATATGAACAAGGAGTTAGTCCGGCTGATATAGTGTTACGAACCAGTCACAGTATTGATGCTGTAGACAGATATATAAAACATTACGAGCAAGTAAAAAAGTTAATTAAGAGAGGGATGGATGAAAAAGCAATAAAATCTATAACAGGAAGAAGCTTGAATGTCATAAGACAGTATATTAATTTATATTATGATTTTAATAAAAATAGCCATAATTAATTACGGACGACAAATGTCGTAATAGTAA
>DATCHW010000084.1:0-2398 GCA_036508135.1 Ignavibacteria bacterium | reverse complement strand
TCATTTTGAGTACATACAAGATACAAAATCCTGAAGATATTTATATTAGTTATTAAACAGTTCCAGAATCATGAGCTGAAGAGTTAAATAGGCCTGTTATTATCGATAATCATCATCAAAAATATATTTTAAAAGATATTGATGCCCCTGAAATGTATAATTATAATTCCAACCGGCCATTTATTTATGATAAATATGAGTCTTTTCTAATCTGATTTTAAATTATTCATAAATTGACCCGTTAATCTTATAATTAAATTTCAGATTGTGGAACCGGCTCTTATTCATGTTTTATACAAAATTAGAGCAAATGCCGATGAATATATCAAATAAATACCTGATAAAGAACTATCTGATACCAGGGCCTGAAAAAAATAAGGTTTGCATTATAAATTCATATATTTGTTATGACAAAACATCTTGGCCCTGACTTAATCTACTATATTTCTGACAATTATGTTGCCCTTTTCTAAAATGACCTATAAATTGAAAAAACAAAAAAAAGATGAAAGATTACCTGAGAACTAGACTTAAGATAGAATATCTTCTTTTTTTACTGTTATGTTTTTTAATAATAAGTTGCAATGATACCAGTGAAGTCTACAAGCTGGGTAAGACTGAATTTAAAAATCCCGGGACCACAAGCAGTGCTAAACATGAGGAAATAGCCGTAACTCCCCCTCCGTTTTCCGATGGTGTTTTCCCCTGCAATGATTGCCATGCATTCCGTAAACCTAATCCCGTCAGAAGAAAGCTGGAATGGCATGAAGATATTACGGATATATTCAATCATGATAGTGAAAACCGGTGGTGTCTTGATTGCCATGACCTTATTAAGAGGGATTCACTAAGACTTGCAAGCGGGAAATTGCTGGATTTTAAAGAATCCTATAAATTATGCGGCCAATGTCACGGAGATAAATTAAGAGATTGGAAAGTAGGTGTTCATGGAAGAAGAACAGGCGAATGGAATGGTAAGAAACAATACTATCTCTGTGTAAGTTGCCATAATCCTCATTCCCCGAAATTCAAATCTATTAAACCGGAACCTCCCCCATTCAGGGAAGACGAAACAATCAGATAGAGAAGGGCAAAAAATATATCTTTATGAAGAAACCAGTTAATTATTCAGGCCGTCGGAAATTTTTAAAGGATTTATCCTTGTTTGCTGTTGGTGCTATAGCTCTTTCAGGATGCGGCTCCATTACAAGGAAAGAATTTTTACAAAAGAATTTCAGAACCTTATCGAAAAAAGAAAAAGATGAAATAATCAAAAATCTTGAGAAGAAATATTCTGCCAAATACGGTAAAGAATTTCATGTGACTGATGAATCTGCAGCTGACGGAGTTGAATTTGGGTATGCCCTCGATTTATCAAGATGTATTGGATGCAGAAGATGTGTATATGCCTGCGTAAAAGAAAACAATCAGTCACGCGATCCTCAGATCCACTATATCCAGGTTTTGCAGATGGAAAAGGAAAAAGGTATTGACTTTGCACATTCCGACGTTCATTATAATCCTGATCTTGTTCCTGAAGAAGGCTATTTTTATGTCCCGGTACAATGTCAGCAATGCAGAAATCCTCAATGTACTGAGGTTTGTCCTGTAAAAGCCACCTGGCAGGAGCCCGACGGAGTTGTTGTTGTGGATTATAATTGGTGTATAGGCTGCAGATATTGTATGGCAGCATGTCCTTATGGAGCAAGACATTTTAACTGGGGAGAACCGACTATACCCGCTGATGAAATAAATCCGGAGACTCATTATTTAGGCAACAGACCAAGAATGAAGGGTGTTGTTGAAAAATGTACCTTCTGTATAAAAAGGGTAAGAAATGGCAAATACCCTGCATGTGTTGAAATATGCCCGGTTGGTGCAAGAAAGTTTGGGAATTTACTTGATCCTGAGAGTGAAATCCGATATATTCTGGCAAATAAAAGGGTGTTGGTGCTAAAGCAGGAACTTAACACTCAACCAAGATTTTACTATTTCTTCGGGGTATAAACAAATTTATTCTGCGAGTAATAAATAAAAATTTAATCATATGAATTTCTTTCGATTTGTAAGCGGCAGTTTCAAAATAATCACTAAAGGAAGTGCAGTATATTATGCATGGGTAACTTTTCTGATTTTATTAATTGTCTGGGGGGGATTTGGTTATGCCAACCAATTGGCTCACGGACTAATCATAACTCATATGCGTGATTCAGTCTCATGGGGATTTTATATTGGAAATTTCACATTTTTGGTTGGAGTTGCAGCTGCTTCTGTAATGTTGGTTATTCCGGCATATATTTATCACTGGAAACCACTTAAGGAAATTGTGATTTTTGGAGAATTATTAGCCATATGCGCTGTTATTATGTGCCTGTCTTTCATTATTGTTGATATCGGG
>DATCHW010000083.1:0-40787 GCA_036508135.1 Ignavibacteria bacterium | reverse complement strand
TGGTATATGTGAAAAATTTCTCGCTCCCACCATCCAAATTGTATCTCGATTATTTATTGAAAAGCTTGAATATGGGGCAAAATTAAGACTAATTGAAGGGGTTCTTTGTGCAAACCAGTTTAATCCTCCATTCGTGGTTTTTTTAATGCTATCCCAACATTTCCAGCCCGTTAGTGTGTCAATAAATTTAATTCCGGAATATGTTTCATTTGGTATCATAAACCAATTCAAACCTCCGTTTGTTGTTTTTTTCATTCCGGATGAACCGAGATTAAATCCTATATCCTTGTTAAACATATAAATTGAACCTGGTTGTCCTGAGCCTCCCGTTGGTCCCAATGCCTGCCAATTCAAACCTCCGTTTGTTGAACGGTAAACTCCTCCATCGATTATATCGCTTTGAACTATCAATACAGTATCTTTATTTATTGCCGCCATATCAGAACACCCAAAACTTATATATAACTTTTGCCAATTATTACCTCCATCCGTAGTCTTAAATAAATCATAGTAATTCGTACCTACATAACCAATATTCTTATCTGCAAATTTTAAACTTGTAAAAGTTATATTATTATAAGGCAAACTATCATAAGTGAATATAATATTCCAATTATCACCGCCGTTTGTAGTTTTTAATATATATCCTTGAATCAGAGAATTAGTATTAGTTGCGGCAAATCCAGTCAAACTATCGAGAAATGTCATACTCATTATTGTGCTTCCGTTCATATTTGGAAAGAACTGCTGATACCAGCCAGATGTCCTGCCGTCCCTAAATCCAAACGAAGCAAAAAATAAAAGCAGAACAATTGCAATAAGAATATCGAGAACTTTCGAAATGTATTTTTGAAGTTTCATAATATAAAATATTTAAATTTTCTCATTTTGAAAATTTTTAATATATAAAAATGAATAATCATTTTTCTAATAAATTGGTAAATTGAGGTACAAAGATTTGGTAAGAGGATTTGACAAATAAATTCCATTCAGTAAAGACTAAACTATACTCACATATTAGTTTTATCAAACACATATATGACTCTTTATTTGATTGGTATAATGTAAACATATTCTTTTAAATATATAAAGCCCTTTTTCCGGTATGATAGTTATGATAGCTAACATAACTCCGGAAAGGAGGTTATCAAGATTTATTCACCAAAAATATCTGAAGAATTGATCCCAATAATTTACACCAAGGCAAAATTAAAAAAGCCGGAAGCAAAACTCCCGGCTTTCAAATTTAAGTTGTATCGAATTTTTATTTCATTAATATTCCCGATACACTTCGTTATTCCCGATATATCGGAATAAACTATGACTTCTGATTAAGTAAATATCTTTATTTCACAAGTACCAATTTCTTTATATCAGAGAAATTACCTGCAACGATTTTATAGTAATAAACACCTGAAGACAGACTCACTCCGTTAAACATTACTTCGTGTTTTCCGGCTGATTTAATTTCATTTACAAGAGTTTTCACTTCTTTTCCGGTTGCATCATAAACGGTAATCTTTACATTTGAATTTTCCGGAACGTCGTATTTAATTACCGTAACAGGATTAAACGGATTCGGATAATTCTGGTAAAGACTGAATTTTTCGGGAATCTGGGTTTCGTTACCTGTAGCACCAACTAATAAGGAAGCTGATTTAAGAACTATATCGTTGTTCGGATCGAAAGTAGGTGCAGTTGGTTGCTTGCCTGTATAATCAAAAATAAAGACCTGTCCGTTAACATCATTCATAACTCTGACAGTATCTGCAGGTCCGCTTGTGAATGGAATCCTTAAAGTTATCGGCATTTTATGGAATGGTGTATTTGATTGAGTTTGATTTGCATAAAACTTTAATCTCCATTGATTTGTCCCTGTGTTAGTAATATTATATGTATTTGCATAGACCGGATGATTCGGCTGGTAAATCCATTCATTGAAGAACCAGTCAAGATTCTGACCTGTATAAATATTCCACATTGCATTGTAGTCCTGTATTCTTGCAGTTTTAAATTTGAAATTTGTGGTATCTGTACCGTAAGTATGCAAAGCATTAAAGAATACTGTATCACCTAAAACATATCGCAGCATATGAAGTACACAAGCACCCTTATCATAAGTGATTGAAAGATCAAAAAGTGTATTTACATCAGGGGTAGTAGTTTCCCAGCTTGGAACTGAAATTGCCCAGCCCGGATTATAGCTCAGATAATAGCTTGCGTCACTATTAATAGCTGATTTATACGAGGCGTATCCTGAAGTATGCTCTCTGTATAAAGCTTCGCAAAATGTTGCATGGCCTTCATTTACCCAGATATCAGCCCAGGTTGCACAGGTAATCATATCCCCAAACCACATATGTGCATATTCGTGAGATGTATAACTAACCCAGCAATTCGGACAATAAGTAATAAGAGTTTGGTTTTCCATCCCCCCCCAGGTAAATCCGCTTGCAGGAGCTGTTGTAAATCCGCCTTTTTCAAAAGGATATTCTCCGAATTTCTGTGAATAAAAAGTTGTCATATCACGTATTGCATTTATATCTGAAGTCGGATTTTCACCTGAGTTCCAATAATACCTCATCGGAACACTGTCATTTGGATTTGAAATTTTATGCCAGTATATAACTGTCATATTATAATTTACTTTTCCGGTCATAACCACGAGATATGTCGAAATCGGATCTCTGCTAATCCAGTGATAATATAATGAATCACCTGTTAAGGTGGAATCATTTAATCTTCCGTTTGATCCTATTCTGACATTTGCCGGAACTTTGATCATCATATCATACGTAGCTTTGTCAGAAGGTCTATCCCAACAGGGGAACCAATGCCTCGCCCCCTCAGGTTCGCAGTCCGTAAAAACACCCCCGTTACTGCAATAGAACACATTATCAGCAATTGCAAGGTGCCTGTAATAAATTCTTACCTGAGCAATTTCACCCGGACTATAAGTCCTGTCAAGAGTGATGGTTAAAATGTCAGAAATCTGAGTAAATGCTAATGTCGTATTTGACGGATACAAACGAACAGAGTCAACCGCAAGAGAAGTATTAACGGCGTTTAATGTGATACTATTCAGAGTAGAATCAACTCTGAATTTATCTATAACATTTGCGGAATAATTTCTTGGGTACGGGCTTTTAAAATTACTGTACAAATTGATATTCATTTTGGTATCGAGCATATCAAATGTGTGTCTCGGACTATTCTGAGACATGGGTGAAAGGGCAATGTAATTCGGATTATGAATTTTCTTTTGTGAGCAATAAAAAGCTCCTTCGGATCTTGAATCATCCTGAGAATACAGGTTAATTACTCCGAGGAAAAACACAAAGGTGAGAAGAATGATTTTTTTCATTTAAGTAAAAATTAAATATTTTAAATTTGTTTCTATTAACAGATAAAATAACAAATATCTTATTTAGAATATAGCTAAATTCAGATTAATTTTATCAATAATTCAACTCCGTGAGGATTGGTCAGGGAGTAAAATAAAATAATAGAGGCAAAGAATAACAATAAGTTTACGAATCGGGTGATTCGTAAACAGGAGGAGACGATTCTAAGTCAAGTTTTGGAATCGAGATGAATAACAGTTATCAGTATTAATGTTTCTTCAGTCCCGATACGCTCCGCTATTGGGATTTCTGATAAAATAGCTATGCTATTTTATCATCAACATTTTTTTTGAATCTGTAAATTCTCCCGAGATGATTTTGTAGAAATATATTCCTGAAGGCAGATTTTCCGAGGAAAATCTGACAATATAAGCACCGGGTTTTTGCTTTTCATTAACAAGAATTTTTACAATTCGTCCAAGGATATCATAAACAATTAAACTGACATCAGAATATTTCAATATTTCATAATTTATGTTAGTGACCGGATTGAAGGGATTAGGGAAATTTTGCCCGAGATAATACCTTACGGGCACGGCAATTTCATCCCCTGTTTTGTCTTTTAAAATTTTATTACCCGGGTCAAATGTAAGACTCAGGGGTTTTCCTTTTACTTTGAAACTATAACTTTGCTGCTGTGAGTTATTAAAGATATTTAATAATGTATCACCGTATTCTGTTTTTATTTTTATCTCTGCAGGCATCGTAAAAAAAACAGGATTTGAGTTAGACTGCTGAGAAAGATTAAAAGATACATTGTAAAAATTATTTTCATCCTGAATATACGACCAGTTAATCATATACTTCGGATAATTTTCTCCGTAAATCCATTCCCGGAAATAGTATTCGAGACTCGAGCCATAAACGCTTTCTGCAGTGCGCTGGAAATCTTCGGTAACGGCAGTTTTGAATGCAAGAGCTGTATCAGAAGAATATTTCCGGAGAACCCTGAAAAAAATGGTATCACCGATAACACCCCTTAGCATATGAAGAACCACGCCGCCTTTTGAGTAACTTCGGTCTGCATTAAATATTTCATTAATATTAGTAGGGTTTTGGACGTAGATAGAACTTCTTGCCCTTTTTGCCTCCAGCATTTTGTAACTAATAAAATCATCGTAAATAAGTTTTCCATAAAGATGTTCGTTATACAGTGCTTCTGAATATGTAGCAAATCCTTCATTCAGCCAGATATTCTGCCAGTTGCGGCAGGTGATTTTATCACCAAACCACTGATGAGCAAGTTCGTGCGCCATAATTCCATCATTGAATAAACCCATTGACGCAATCGTCTGATGCTCCATTCCGCCATATTCACCAAACTGGACGTGTCCGTATTTTTCATTTATAAAGGGATAGAGTCCGAATTTTGAAGAAAAAAATTCAAGCATATCTACTGTTCTATCAAGCTGGGATTTTAAACCATTCAGATTCTGGGAATAGATGTAATGAATCACAGGCATTGAGTCCGCAGGAGTATATTTGAAATAATTTTTATAAACTTCGTAATTTGTAACCGCAAGGGATATAAGATAATTCGCGATGGGATAATTGCATTTCCATTCATAAGTCTTTGTGCTATCCGTATTATCTGTAACACTTTCAAGAATTCCGTTTGATACTGCCGTAAAATCATTCCTGCATTTTATTCTCATTTTCGAGGAATCTGCTTTATCATCGGGCGAGTTTTTACAGGGGAACCAGTCGCTTGCACCAAAAGGTTCACTAAGCGTCCATATCACGGGAGTATTAATATTTGTTCCGAAGACGAAGCTCCCGTATCCTGTCGGAACAGGAAGTCCGCGGTAAAAAATAATCATTTGTATTTGCTCGCCCGGGTTGTACGTCCTGTTCAGAACTATGGAAAGTTTATTATTTAAGTGATTAAATTGTAAAAATGAATTCCCTGTTTTTATTGAATCAACCGTCAGATAATTACTAAGGTCAAGATAAACAAAGTTAAGAGGATTTTGTACGACTTTGCATAATATCTCCGCTTGCGCATATAAATAATCGGGGTTTATGTGAATATCGAAAAATAAATTATAATAATTCACGTCAATAGTGGAATCGGTAAGAGATGATTTATAAGAATGAAATTTTTCTTTTTCGAAATCAGAAATATCAGGATTATGAGAGAATCCATAAAGACTCGTCAAAATTAAAACAATCAACAAAACCTTTACAATCTTCATTAAAAATAGATTAACTTTAAGATTGATTTTTAAAATAGTTTTACATTAATTTCAACATACTGACAATTTAATCTTACATCAATGAAAAATATAATTGATATTTACATACTGCCTGTAAATACTGTTTTCAAAAGTATATCAAATTCTAATAATTCAAACAATTTAATAATTTTTAAATTAAATAATTAAGGTTATGAAAAATTTAATTTTTACTGTTTTATTTACGACGATATTCGCCGTAAATTTAATGTCACAAACCTGGACTCAGCACATAGCGGGAACAGCGACCTGGTCTTTAGCAAAAGATTTTCAGGGTAATATATATGCCGGGACAACAACGAAGGCAATTTATAAATCAACAGACGGAGGTGATAACTGGACTGCCGTTTTTTCTGGAGGAACCGCGAATATATTGTATCTTGCATGTGATTCATTAAATAATATTTATGGGGCTTATGTGTCAGGCGGTTTAGTAAAATCAACAAACGGGGGGGCAAACTGGATTACAATTCCAAGCAGTGTTTTCAATAACAAATCCGTGCAGTCTGTTGCCTGCGGAAAAAATGGTTATGTTTATGTTGGGGCAACTAACGGTGGAATTTTCAGAAGTACAGATTATGGCGTTACATTTCCTGATACTGCACTGACTACATTATCTGTTGTTTCGTTAACGGTCGATAGATATAATTCTAACATTATATATTGCGGTGCTTCATCAACTTTACTCACGAATACAGGATTTTACAGGTCAACAGATGCAGGATATACATTCAGTACGAGTTTAAATCCTTATAACATCTGGGCAATTTTGGAAAAGATGAACGGTAACCTTTACACTGTTACAACAACAACCGGATATCCGGTAAGCAAATCTACAAACGGAGGTCTGAACTGGACAAATGTTTCGAGTTTACCCGGTGCAATGCGCGGTGCCTGCCTTGATTTGAGTGAGAATATATGTGCAAGCGGAAATGGAGGAGTATATAAATCAACTGATGACGGATTATCGTTTGTTAATTTTAATTTCACTATAAGTTCCAATCAATCTTTATGTTATCAAAATAAAATTCTTGTCGGGGCTAACGGAACAAGTAATGGCGGAGTATGGATATATATGGATTCCACAATTTCCAATATCACTTCAACAGGAGAAATACCAGATAAATATTCATTATTCCAAAATTTTCCCAACCCTTTTAATCCGAAAACAGTTATTAGTTTTCAGTTGCCGGTTGATGGTTTAATAACTTTAAAAGTTTATGATATGCTCGGCAGAGAAGTTTCTACTTTGGTGAATGAAGTGAAAAAAGCAGGGTATTATACTGTAGATTTCAATGCGTCACAATTCTCGAGTGGAGTTTATTTCTATAGATTGGTAACAGATGGCTTAAGTGTGACGAAAAAGATGATTTTAATGAAATAAGAAGGTAAGGAGGGTAAGAAGGTAAAGAAGTAAGAAGGGGCAGTACTGCTCTTTCAGGGTTTGTTTTTAGGAATAGTCTGTTTACCAAAATCAAGCATTCTGGTTTTGAAGCCCTCGCCCATTACATCATTCACATCCATCAGTATCATAAATGCCTGAGGATCTTCTTCTTTTACAATCCTGCGCAGTGATGTAATCTGCCTGCGATTTATAATGCAAAAAATCACATCATTTCTTTTATCAGTATATCCGCCTTCTGCATGGAGCATGGTTACTCCCCTATCGAGTTCTGTAAATATTCTTTCCTTTATCGCATCTTCGCTTTTAGAAATAATATATGCACCCTTTACATATGGCAGTCCTTCGGCAGCGATATCGACTATCTGTGTAGTGATAAATAAATTAAGGTATGCCCAGATTATCAGATTTAAATCTTTAAATAGAATTCCGATAGCCAAAATAATAGCGGATTCAATTACCCAATATCCTGATCCGATTGACATACCTGTATATTGCTTGAGTATTGCAACCGGAATATCTGTACCGCCTGTGGAGCCCTTGAAACGGAAAATAATTCCGAGACCTATACCAAGCAGCACGGAACCGGCAATTGAAGCGAGTAATATATTATCCGTCATTGCCCAGTGCTGAGTATTTATAAGGGGTTTCATAAATTTACATTTCTCAAAAAGAAAATGCGGATCGAAGAAATCTATTAAAAGAGAGCCAACAGCCATACCGAAGAAGGACTTGAATCCGAATTGTTTTCCCAGATAAAGCCAGGCAATTACAAATAGAGGAATATTAATCAATATCATAGAAATACCTGCCGGAAAACCGAAGAAGTGATAGAGCACTGTAGCGATACCGCCGACTCCACCCGGAGCAACTTTAAAAGGAATTAAAAACCACGCATATGAAATTGCGAAAATTACACAACCTATTGTAATACCTGCAAAATCCTGCAGGTTTCGTAATACCTTTTTTGATTCTATATTCATATTACAAATTTTAAAATGATTTACATTACTTCGACATCAAATCAGATGGAAGGAAATAACTTTTATAAAATTACAAAATATAAATGAGCAGGGAAAGTCAGAATATCAGACAGGATTAAAAAATTAATGCGGGTATCGAGATATATGAATAGAATAAATGCAAGAATTTACCCTTAGTGCGTTAAAAGTAAACTACAAATCCTTTCACGTATAGATGTAATTTATTTAATTGAATATAAATTATAGTGATTTTTTATTTAAAATAATTTGTTAAATTACAGTATATCTTGAAAAAAATGTAAAAATATGCAGTTTTTCAAATTTTGTATGAATACTCTTCCAGATAATTTAACTGCTATTCCGGAAAATGAATCCGGATTATTATAAGTGATTTTACAATGTTTTAGATATATAAACTCAAATATAATTTATAACAAAAAAGGAGGTTCAAAATGGCAGAAATTCAGGAATACAAAGGTAATAAATTATTATGTTTAAATCCGGGTGAACGTTTTCTCTTTTCGTTTGGCTTGAACAAAGCAAAGATGGTACTGGATAATCTTGAAGTAATTAAAAAATTCGTAGAATCCGAAGGCAAAAGTATCGGAGAACCGGAGAAAAAAGAGACAGGTAAGTAACAAGACTTAATGAACTGATCTTTTTACAATTTACAATTCAGGATAAGGAATCTGATTCCTTATCCTTTTTATATTATAATATATTATGAAAAATCTTCAAGAAAAATTAGATAAGTATTTCAAAAAAATTGACGCTTCCGAAATTGATAAAAAAGCCGGTGTATTCAAAATTAAAAAATACAACAATCAGGAAAGAATTCAATTAATAAAATTTGCCGGTTCTTTAATTGATTTAACGACGCTTGAAGGAAGCGACACAAAAGAAAGGGTTGAAACACTCTGCAAAAAAGCAAAAAGTCCGATTGACGGAAATGCAGATTTCCCCCACTGTGCTGCAGTATGCGTTTATCCTACATTAATTAAATATGCAAAAAAACGGCTTAAAGGAAGTGGGGTAAATCTTGCTTCAGTTGCAACAGGATTTCCTTCGGGGCAGTTTCCGTTAAAAATAAAACTTGCCGATGTAAAATACTGTATTGAAGAAGGTGCAAATGAAATTGATATGGTAATTTCGAGAGGCGAGTTTCTAATGGGAAATTTTGATTATGTCTTTGAAGAAGTAAAAAAGGTTAAAAAAATCTGCAAATCGAAAAAACTTAAAAAACCTGTTCATCTGAAAGTGATTTTAGAAACAGGGGAACTTGGGAGTTACGAAAATATCAGGAAAGCAAGTTTCATATCTATGCTTGCCGGAGCTGATTTTATAAAAACTTCAACGGGTAAAATTTCCGTATCCGCTACACTGCCAACCGTTTATGTGATGTGTGAAGCAATAAAAGATTTTTATGAAAAAACAGGCGTAAAAACAGGAATAAAAGCCGCAGGTGGAATAAGGACAACGAAAGAAGCATTAAGTTACATTTCACTTGTCAAAGCAGTTTTGGGTGAAGAATGGCTCAAGCCTGAATTATTCCGTATCGGTGCATCATCATTGCTGAATGATTTGATTGTGAAGCATAATGAATTGAATTCAGGAACTTGATTTTTATTAATATATTCGGAATTTGTTTGCCGGGAGATATTAAATCTTATTATTACATCGATGTTCTTTTAACTATCAAGTCAGCTTGATAGTTTAACCTTTATTATAATTACAGAATTTCGTCCAAATCTTCTTCGCTGATAAGTATTTCCCGTCCTTTCGCTCCCTGACTGTGACCAACTATTCCTTCGGCTTCCATCTGGTCAACAATCCTTGCGGCTCGGGCATAACCTAATTTTAAACGGCGCTGTAAGGTGGATGTGGAGCATTGTCCCAGACGTATTACCATTTCTGCGGCTTCTTTGAATAGAGGATCTCTGCCGCCATCACCGGTGCTTGCCTTGATTCGTTTTTCTATTATTGAAGGTAATAAATATGCTCTTGTATATCCTTTCTGTTCTCCGATATACTCGACAATTCTTTCACATTCCTCGGTCGAGATATATGCATTCTGGATTCTTATTGGTTTGGATGATGAAGCCGAGAGATATAGCATATCACCGTTTCTTAATAATGCATCCGCACCTTTCATATCGAGGATTGTTCTTGAATCGACTTGTGATGCGACCTGATATGCAATTCTTATCGGGAAGTTTGCTTTGATAACTCCGGTAATGACGTCAACAGAAGGTCTTTGTGTGGCTACTATCAGATGTATTCCCACTGCTCTTGCCATTTGTGCTATACGGGCTATAGGCTCTTCGATATCCCGTTTCGCTGTTATCATTAAATCTGCAAGTTCATCAATAATGACAACAATGTAAGGCATTTTCTTGTGCCGGATTATATCGTGTTTACGGATCTCACCAAGCTCAAATTTTCTGTTATAAGCTTCAATATTTCTAACGCCTGCATTTGCGAGCCTATCATATCTTTGCTCCATTTCCACTTCCACGCTTTTAAGAATTGAAACAGCATTAGCGGGACTTGTAATAATACTTTCGTTTACATCGACAGATGTTGCGAGGAAATGTTTTTTAAGTTTAGTGTAGAGATTAAGTTCTATTTTTTTCGGATCAATCATTATGAATTTCAGTTCCGAGGGATGCAGTTTGAAAAGAAGACTTGCTATGATCGTATTTATTCCTACGCTTTTGCCTGAGCCTGTAGCACCGGCAATTAAGATGTGCGGCATCTTTGCGAGGTCATCGATGAACACTTCCCCGTCTATTTTTTTTCCGAAAGCGACACAAAGTTTTTCTTTGCTTTCCTTGAAATGTTCAGAAGATAAAATACTTTTTATTTTTACAATCTGCGCTTTCCGATTAGGGATTTCCACACCTACTGTGCCTTTTCCCGGAATAGGAATAATCATACGGATACCTTTTGCTTTCATTGCAAGAGCAATATCATCCTGCAGAGATTCTATCTTCGATAGTTTAACATTGGCAGCAGGGACGAGTTCATAAAGTGTAACAACGGGTCCGGGGGTAGCATATACTTTTTCAATTTCAATTCCGAACTTCAGTAATTTCTCCTGTAATGTTTTTCCATTCCGGTTTAATTCTTCATCAGGAATAACCTCGTCTTCTTCCTTTGTCGGATTATCGAGTAGGTCAAGCGTAGGTGTTTTATAATCATCAAGAGTCTCTTCCGGAAGTCCTTCCTCAGATTCATCATAGCTTTCGAGTTCATTTGAATTTTCGGGATTGACATCCATTTCATCCGGGATAATTTTCTTTACAGGTTTTTCATCAATTTCGATTTCCTTTGGTTCGGGTTTCTTTACATTCTCTTCCGCATCCGTAATTAGATTCAACTCTTCTTTTTTGGGACGTTTAATTTCTGTTTCTTTTATTTCCGGGGAGGAATCTGCTTCGCCCGAAGGTTTACCATATTTTGCCTTATTTATGCGTTCCTGTTCTTTTTTTAGTGCTTCTGCCAATACCGCATCTTTTTCTTCTTTTGTTTTTTTCTTTTCAATTTTTCTATTAAATTTTTCTTCTGCCAGTGTTACAAGCGATTCTTCTTCTTTTTTAAACTTTTCCTTTATCCGCTGATAAATGAGTTTTAACCGGGCAAAAGTTTTTATGATATTAGTATCTACCAGAAGAAATACATTAACCGAAAAAAGTATTATCCAGAAAATTGATGAGCCGACACTACCGAGAAAGCTGTATGAAATATTCGAAAAATATCCGCCAACTGCTCCGGAGAAATGTGATGCGTCCGGAAAAGATACAAATTTTGAGAGAATCCCTGCTGATGCTGAAAGAATGAGCATCATAAGTAATGCATAAATACTGAACATTACTGGCTTAAAGAGTGATTTTTTAAGAATGATATTAAACCCAAAGAATATAATCACCAATGAAATAATAGAAGAAGAAAAACCGCACAATTTATTTATCATAAAATCAGCAGTAAGAGCACCTACTATACCAAGCCAGTTTTTTACATATATGGAATTTGTTTCTTTATTGAATATACTCAGGAAAGATTGATTTGTGAGGTTACTTTCATCTGATGAAGAATATGAAAAGACAGCAAAAAGAAGTAAGACACCAAATAATAACAGCACGAATCCAAGAATTTGCTTTTTTACTTCCGCAGATATTGAGAAATCCTCAGTTTCTTTTCTTCTTCTTTTGCCGTTTCCGGATCTGATATGTGTACTTTTCTTTTCAAGCCTTGATTTCATTTTCTTATTCATATTATTAATGTTTCTTCTGCTCGCCTGTTTCTTTATAATTTATTTTTTTGAGATTTTTTTTAGTGATTTGCTCGGCTTCGATTTTTTCCTGTAATTTAATTACACCCTTTATCACAAAAGGTAAAATTGGATAGGAATCGATTTCCGCACAAAAACCGAGATCTTTTTCAAAACCTAAAGACCTTAAATAAATCCCATGTTCAGACATATCGAACATTTCAATAACTTTTTCTTTACTGGGATTTGAAGGAACCAGAAGCATAGATTTTGAAAGAAGTTTTGATGCAATCTCCGTATCTGAAATTTCGTAAAGAGGTTTATTTTTGTTTAATTTAAACAATTTAGACAATAAAGCTCCTGCAAAGACAAAATCTTCGAGACAGAAACTATTTAGCTTACCAGAACAGATAACAATAAAATCCCGGTTAAGATCATCGAGATATTCAACTACTTTTGATAAGTTCAGAAAAGAAGCGAGGATGCATTTTTCTGCATACCTTGCTTTATGCATAGCTACTGTCCCGTTTGTAGTGGTGAATACAAGGGTTTTATTTTCAATTGCTTCCTTTGTATATTCGAAAGGTGAATTACCGAGGTCAAATCCTTTAACTATTTTTCCTGCCCGTTCTCCGCACAACAATGCATTCTTTCCTGAACCTCTGGCGATTCGGGCGGCAGTATTTATACTTTCAGCGGGAATAATTTCTTTGGCACCGTTTGCAAGAGCAACTAACATCGTAGAAGTTGCCCGCAATACATCTACAATAACTACGATTTTATCTTTAAGAAGCAGATCTTCTGTAATCAGCGATGGTATCGGGATAACTGTTATTTTTGACATAATTTAAAATTTTCCTGAAAAATCTTTTTATCAAACAATTATCCCCAATTCCGGTAAAAGAGATTGGGGATAATTAAAACCTCATATAATTATTCTAAGACAAAAACGGTGTCTTAACTATTTTTGATTTTATTTTTTTATCTCTTATTGCAATTTCAATTTCATTTCCAATTTTATTGAATCCTTCGTCTATATAAGCAAGTCCGATATTTTTATTCAGCATAGGTGAAGGTGAGCCGCTTGTAACGAATCCGATTTTCTTATCTCCGGAATAAACTTCCTGTCCGTGGCGTGCAACCATTCTATCCTCAACAATAAAGCCGACGAGTTTCCTTTTAAGACCTTCGGCTTTTACCCTGAGCAGAACATCACTGCCATTGAAATTTCCTTTATTGAGTTTTGTAATCCATCCTAAACCTGCTTCCAGCACGTTTGAATCTTTATCCATATCATTTCCATATAATCTGAAAGCATACTCAAGCCGTAATGTATCCCTTGCTCCGAGACCTATGGGCTTAATATTGAATTCTTTGCCTGCTTCGAAAATTGCATTCCACAATTTTTCAGATAGTTCAATATTGGAATCAATGTAAATCTCAAAACAGACTTTTTCACCTGTATACCCTGTATGTGAAATAATTGCATCAATACCGGCAATCTTTCCGAATTCAAAATTATAATATTCAATTTTAGATAAATCGGTATCTGTCAGTTTTTGTAAAGTCTTTTGGGAATTTGGTCCCTGAATTGCGAGTTGTGAAATATTGTCGGAAATATTTTTCAACACAACATCTCCAAACACATTATCCTGCATCCATTTAAAATCTTTATCAACATTGGATGCATTAATAACGAGTAAATAATAATCACCGCAATTGTAAACGAGCAAGTCATCCACCACTCCGCCCTCTTTATAGCACATTGCAGAATACTGAATTTTTCCTTTGGTTAATATTGATGCATCATTGGTAGTAATTTTCTGGACAAAAGCGAGCGCATCTTTTCCGTGAACTTCTACTTCACCCATATGAGAAACATCGAATACACCGACAGACTCCCTGACGGCTTTATGTTCTGCAACGATACCTTCATACTGGATAGGCATCTCGAATCCGGCAAATTCTACTAACTTACCGCCGTATTTTTTATGTAATTCATTAAATGCTGTCTTTTTCATATATAATATTTTAAAATTATTAAATTATCCTAATTTCTTCCAGTCGGCGAGGAATTTTTCAAGTCCGCTATCGGTAAGAGGATGTTTAACAAGCTGATCAATTACTTTAAACGGCATAGTGCAAACATCGGCGCCAATCATGGCAGCGTCAACAAAATGCAAAGGATGCCTTACAGATGCAACAAGAACCTGTGTATCAAAATCATAGTTTTGATAAACATTTACGATTTGAGCAATCAGGTCCATACCATTAGTTGATATATCATCGAGTCTTCCGACGAACGGACTAACCAGATATGCTCCTGCTTTTGCGGCGAGTATCGCCTGTGAGACACTGAAACAAAGAGTAACATTTGTTTTGATGCCTTCGGCGGTAAATATTTTAACTGCTTTTAAACCTTCTTTAATAAGAGGAACTTTGATTACTATATTTTTGTGAATTTTTGCGAGTTCCCTTCCTTCTTTTAAGATGTTATCGCAATCAGCGGAGACGACTTCGGCGCTAATATCACCATCTACTATTTCACATATTTGCTTAAGCATGGTTTTAAAATCTTTGTGACCTTCTTTTGCAACGAGTGATGGATTAGTGGTAACACCGTCGAGCAATCCCATATCTGCGGCTTCTTTAATTTCCTTAAGATTAGCAGTATCAATGAATATTTTCATAATATTTAATAATTTACTTAGAAAAGAAATATTTATATGACGGAAAGTAATGATAATAAAAATTTTTTGAAATGGAAAAGAAAAGAAATAACAACCCCCCTTTCGTAAGGGGGAATTAATATAATACCTTTTCCAAAGGAGAATGTATGACTCGTGAGTATTGGAACCCAATCCCTTAATCAGGGATGCCGTTTCTATCGTTATCTTTGAAAGCGGTAAAGCTATTGTTTAAAGCGTTCTGAATATTGCTGTTAATATCGTTAGCATTTGCAGGGATTCTTGGGTCTAAATAATCACCATTTTTTAAAAACCAGATGTAAGGTTTTATCAAAAGTGTTATATAAGTAACATCTGAAGAAGATACTGCGGCGGGATTCTGGAACTGTAAATTTTTCCTTGCAGAACTTACTGACTTAAAAACAAATCGATTTCCATTGAATGAACCTTTTGTTATAATTGAATACCTTCCGTTAGCATCACTAAATTCAGGGTCTGAAATTATTTCATTAGGATCGAGTTCATGAACTTCAAATTTAAATTTATCATAAGTACCGGCAGGAATTAAACCGGATGTTAATGCAATAACAAGAGAATTGAACCGGAGTGTTAATAAAAACGATCCTGTATAAAAACTAATTGAGTCATTAGAGCCGGAAACACCGAACTTTAAATCTTTTAAAAGTATTTTGACAGTATCAAGCAAAAGATTATTAATATCAGCAATTGATGTATCAGCAGTTGTGAAATGATTAAGTGCTAAATTAATTTTATTAGGATTTGTAATATTATCTTTATTGGAACAACCCTTCAATACGGAGATAACCAAGAAGATAATAATTAAAATAATATTTTTAATTAATGCTTTATTAATTTTTATATTATATAAAGTTTAATATTATAAAAATTAAATCATAAAATACAACTATACAATGTTGAAAGTACCTATTTAAAAATTAATAATACTCATAAGTATATTTATACTTTGATATCGTACTGTCATAATCATTTGTTGACTCAATCAGCATATTATTTTCATCATATTTATATGTTATTTTCTCCAGGTAATCAAATTTTGTGCCTTTTGTCACTTCTTCAATTTTATTTCCTTTTTCATCATACTTAATAGTTTCCCTGTATTGCAAATCTTTAGGATTTTCCGGCATTACAGTAACATAATGAAGTTTTTCTACAGGTTTATCACTGTCTGTATAAACATATTCAAAATAATCCGGGGATACATCCGTTGCATAGTCCCCTGCATATTTTTCCGAGAGAAGTCTTCCATTATCGTTATATTTATATGTTACGGTGTATTCCCTAAACCCGCCTTCATAATCACTTTCTTTCATATCTTTTCTTATTTTTAGTCCTTTTTCATCATAGATAGATTTTATTGTTTCAGTTTCTTTTCCGTTTTCATCAAAGCCTATTATTTTTAATTCTTTGCCGTTATTGTCAAATTCAGTTTTCGTAAGGAGAATTTCTTTTTTGGGATTGGTAATGTCATAGCAGATCTGCGTTTTAATTTTTCGCGGATCTTTCTTTACGGCAGTTTGTTTTGTTTCTTCTTTGGATTCTGATTTAATCTTATTATCCTTTGAGCAGGCAAGCAGAAGAATACCAAAAATCAGGAAAAGAATAATAGTAAAAGTTTTTTTCATGTTATTACCCTTTCAATATTAATTTATGGAATAATTTAAAATAATGAAAAAAGAAAAAATAATCTATATGATAATATCTCAATCAGAAGAGATATTCTTATCTTGTTTCAATTCCGGAATTATTGTTTTTTTTGTTGTTCCAGAATATGTAAAATGGGATTCCTATTAGCACTAATGCAAGCCCTATACCTGCATCACGGGGACTTTGAATAATGGTTACGATGACGAGGACAGCACAGAAAACCACAAATATTGCAGGAACTACCGGATATCCAAAAGCTTTATAAGGGCGGTTATCATCTTTCATTTTTCTTCTAAGGACAAACACTCCGAATGCTCCCATGCCATAGAAAATAAAAGAAGCAAAGATGAGCATATCAGTCAACTGGTCAAAGGTTCCGGATAGCACCAGAACAGAAGCCCAGAGTCCCTGAATCATAAGAGAGATGTGCGGGGTTCTGAATCTCGGGTGATGCCTGCCCGCAGAATTGAAAAAAAGTTTATCCCGCGACATTGCAAAATAAATCCTTGAGGATGCAAGGATTGTCCCGTTTGTGGTCCCGAAAGTGGAAACCATTATAAGCAAAGAAAGAAAAAGTGCACCGCCTGAACCGAGGAATTTCCTTAATACTTCGATAGCAATAATTGAATTACCGGTTTTTGATACATTAAGGATTTCATCGACAGGCATTACGTAAATGAATGTGAAATTCACTGCGAGATAAACAATAATTACTAATGCCACACCTCCGAAGAGAGAGATAGGGATATTCCGTTTTGGATTTTTAATTTCTCCGCCGAGGTAACCGATATTATTCCATCCGTCATAAGCCCAGAATGCCGCAAGCATCGCTGCAAACATCGCTCCGAAAAGTCCGAGTGACGAATCGTAAACAAATCCTGGTTTTTCCAGTACCGGAGTCATATTTTCGACGCTCCCTCCGCTTAAAGAAATACCAAGAAAAATAATTGCAAGTATTCCGATTACTTTCAGAGCAGTAAAAAGATTCGTGATATAACCGCCAAAAATGACTCCGAAATAATTTGCTGATGTGAGGAATATGATAGTAATTATTGTAAGACCTTTTACTCCGAAACTTTCAAACGGATAAAATATTCCGAAGAGCGATAGTTTTTCCATAGCACCGCTTAAATGCGGAAGCGGAATGACGGCATTTACTGATTCTGCGAAAACATATGCAATGGATGCAATAGATGCTGACTGAATAACGGAGAAACACGACCAGCCATACAGGAAAGCAAATGCATTGCCATACATCTTTTTAAAATAGACATATTGCCCGCCGGGTTCGGCAATCATACCCGCGATTTCAGCATTTGTGGCGGCTCCTATCATTGTAATAATTCCTGCAATCAGCCAGGCAAGCAGTATTAAACCCGGAGAACCAAGTTCAGAAGACATCGGGGCTATCTTTTTAAATACACCTGAGCCAACCATTGAACTTATTACTATCATAAGAGCAGTGAACAAGCCAAGGCGTGTAAGTAAACCGCTGCGATGTGTCTCGAACTTTTTCAACCGGTAAAGTTAATTATTAATTCGGGAAAATAAAATTAATAATCGATAATAACAACTTTGTTTTTTTATCCGCTTATATGAGGTGAATCTTAGCAAGGGAGCAAGCTCCCTTGTCTTAAAAACTTATTTAAAAAACACCTGGGCGGCTTTGTATATGGCAAGGTCGACAGTTTTAAGTTTCTCGATTGCTTTTTTAATAGGAATATCGGTAATTACATTCCCCTGTACAGCACACATTCCTCCGAATTTTTTCTGCTCAACCATTTCAACAGCATAAATACCGAGTCTTGTACCAAGCATCCTGTCGAATGCAGTTGGAACACCGCCTCTCTGGACATAACCCAGGATCGTAGTCCTTGTATCAAAGCCTGTTCTTTTTTCAATTTCATTTGCCAGATAATAACTGATACCTCCGAGACGGGCTCTTCCAAAATCATCAAACTTCTTTTCTGATTCCTCAATTTTTAGTTCATTCAATAAATAATCTGCACCTTCGGCAACTACTATAATAGAAAACAATTTACCGCGTGTATATCTGCTTTTAAGAACTTCGCAGACTGTATCTATCTTGACTTCTTGTTCCGGAATTATAATCGCATCGGCTCCGCCTGCAATCCCTGAATACAAGGCAATCCATCCTGCATGCCTGCCCATTACTTCGAGAATCATTATTCTATGATGAGATTCAGCAGTTGTATGCAGCCTGTCAATTGCATCGGTAGCAATCTGCACCGCCGTATCAAAGCCAAAAGAATAATCGGTACCGGATATATCATTATCAATCGTTTTAGGAACACCTATTACATTTATTCCAAGTTCAAATGCCTGTTGCGCAATATGCATCGAGCCTTCGCCGCCGATACAAATGAGTGCATCAAATTCAGCCCGTGCAATTTTATGTTGAAGTGTTTCCGCTCCATTTTTTTCCTGAAAGGGATTAAAGCGGGAAGTTCCGAGAATTGTGCCGCCGCGGTTTACGATACCTGCAACTTTTTTCAAATCGAGATTTATATAACTCTCTTCAAATATTCCTTTCCAGCCATTCTGAATACCAACTACTTCGTAACCGATACCAAATGATTTTCTTGTGATTGCTCGAATTACGGCATTAAGCCCGGGGCAATCTCCGCCGCTTGTAAGAATTCCGATTTTCATAATTTAATTCAATATAACTTCTTAAAAATCACACACCACTTCCTTTCGGAAGAAAGGAGAGAGGTGTGTGATATAAAATTATTTCAAAAATTCCCGAAAATATTATTTATGTTTATTTTCCGGTTTGGGCGTCTTTTGTACTTTTTGTGTATCAGGTAGAAGCTTATCCTTTACCGGAGGATCATTTATAAGATACTTGAATTTAGCAATGAATTCATCTGTTTTCATATTTCCGATGAGTGCAAGACGTGCTATATTCTTAATTTCGTCGAAGTCTGCTCTTTCAAGTCTTATCATATATTTTCTACCGACCTGATAACTGTCAGAATCAACATCCACTTCCCTTGTATTAATTCTGTCATCCGCATTTATGATATCCTCGAACTTAACCGGTATCAATTGTCCTTTATCAACAGTTACGATTGCACCGGTATTTCCCTCAAGCAGATATCTGACAGCCGCGTAACCTAAATCCTGAGTGTATTCACAATCGAAGGGAATCGGGGCTGCACATCTTAATTCGTAACCAATATCTTTATTAACGATAGTGACATCCAATCCTCTTTCGCGTAGTCTTCTTCTTACTTCATCCTTAGTTATCCTTCCGATATCTATTTCCGACAGACGGATATTGCCGTGCAGGTCTTTTTCAAGATTAACGTACGGATGATTTATCAATTCTTGCTGATCAATCCTTGTAATGATACCTTCCGCAAGAACGGCTATACCATAGTGGTTTCCCTGTGCCATTCTCTTAATAATAGAAACTTCAAGAATATCACAGATAGTTTCAAAACTGATAGTTCTATCCCTGAACTCTTCGCCGATGATTGTCAATGTGGCACCGGCAGATTTTCCTATACCAAGTGCAAGGTGTCCGGCTTTGCGTCCCATTGTTACAACGTAATACCATCGTTTTGTTGTAGCGGCATCCATCATAAGCGATTGCAGGATGTGGAATCCAAAATCACGTGCAGTTTGATAACCGAAAGTTGGCATATTACCCGGCAGAGGCAGGTCATTATCAATTGTTTTAGGAACGTGTGCTACCTGAATCTGACCGGCAGCAAGCTGGTCAATTTTATAAGAACTTGTTGCAGTATCATCACCGCCAATTGTAACGAGATAATCAACGGATAACTGAGTCAATGCTTTAATAGTAGCATCGAGCATTACTTTATTCTTTGCCGGATTTATTCTTGAAGTCTGTAAAATACTTCCGCCGCTAAAGTGAATCCTTGACACGTCTTCAATTCTCAATTCGGTAAAGTGACTTGAATCACCTTTGACGAGATGTTCAAATCCGTCATAAATTCCAAGCACATTCATACCTGAATTTATTGCCTCGATGGTAACAGACCTAATAACGCCGTTAATTCCCGGAGCAGGTCCGCCTCCGACAAGTATTGCAAGTGTTTTTTTTCTATAATGATCTTCCATTTAATTCGTGATTTAGTTATTGTTACGTTTTAATTAAAAACAACAAAATTTAAAAAAGAGGTTTTGCTTTTCTTTGTAAGAACCTTAAACTTATAAAAATCAGGGCAATTGAATAAACAACTGCCGAGAAAACAAAAACAAATCTGAATCCAAATGTCATTGCAAGAATCATCGCAAGCACCGAACCGATAACTGAAAAGAAACCATTAACTGCCCAGGCGAATGCCGAATAATGCTTTTCGGAATCATCAATAAAACTCATCCCTACCGGGAAAGGCATTCCCATAAAGAATCCGAGCGGCGCAATCATAAGCACAGAAATAATGATGCGATATAAAAGACCAAGTTGTGCCAAACCGGAAAATATTACAGGATTCAGAATTCCGATTAATATTGAAAATAATGCAATTAAAATAAAAATTAAATGCAAACGGAAGCGGCTATTCTTAACAAACTTTTGAGAAAACATACTGCCGAGTCCGGAAAAGATCAGCATAGTAGAGACTACAGTAAGTAAAGTATAGACCGGCTGTCCGAGAAAGAGAGTAAACTTCTGAATCATTGCTATCTGAAGCATAATGTATGCCAGACCAAGGCAGGCGAAATATATCAGATAAGATTTCCTGCCGGATTTATTTTCAAATTTCTTTTTTGCAAAAATCAAAGGAAGTATGAGGAATGCAAAAGCAGCTACGAGGGTCTGTATGAAAAGGGCTATTAATGTTGCTTCGGCAACCGGTCTGTCTTTAAGTGCAATAATACCTCTTTCATCCTGAGAAAAAGTTTCCAAAAATCCCCGCCAGTTAAGGTTAGTAAAGCCGATATTATTATCAAAGAAAGGTTTATCATCGGTAGCAGGATTAATATCCTGCCCTGATTTTTTTATTTCATCATCAATATGCATAGATTCTGCAAGCAGTTTCAGATCTTCATCCTGTGCAAAGAGCGGGTCATAAATCACTTCCAGACCCAGACTTGAAGCTTCATTCCGAAGGTTAATAATATCCGTTTCTTTTAAACCGTCTTTTTTATAAATCAAGCCTGTAAGGAAACTTTTTCCTCTTTCAAAAGAATTAGGTTCCCTGCGGAAAACAAAAAAACAATTATTACTTTTTTCAAAACCACCGGATACTTCTTCACGGGCTTTTTTAAGTGTGGCTATAAGTTTAGGAATTTGATTTTCGGGTCTTGAAATATAAAGAACGCCTTCGGGTTTAAGATGATTGAGATATTCCCTGATTGCTTCCTTAGTTAAAATATAATTTTCCACCATACTCATTGCACCGCTGGACATAGCCGAAGAAGAAATCGTGTGTGCCGAGATAATTACATCATACTTTTCATCCGAACTCCTTATCACAGACCTTGCATCGTCTGTTATAATATTTACATTTTTATTCCTCACGAGCTGTCCGGTCCAATATGATAGTTTGCTTTTTATGAGGTCATTCAGTATCCCGTTGATTTCGACGCCTGTAATATTTTTTGCAGAATGATAAAGTCCCGTAAGAATTTCTCCACCGCCTGCTGAACCTATTATGAAAACTTTTTCTGCCGAGTCTTTCAATGTGAATGCAAGATTAGATGCATCGGCGGGTTTAGTCGGAGGAGGCAAAGTTTTTACATTAGGAATATTTGTTGTTGCATTACCTTCATCTATAATAGCATTGTACACATTATATCCATCGGGAGATTCATCGACATCTTCATACACATCTATTTTTGATATA
Source organism: Ignavibacteria bacterium (assembly GCA_036508135.1). Classification (GTDB taxonomy): domain Bacteria; phylum Bacteroidota; class Ignavibacteria; order Tepidaquicellales; family Tepidaquicellaceae; genus DATCHW01. Next base: position 18,278 of record DATCHW010000083.1, on the reverse strand, counting down.
ATATTCCACTGTGAAAATATCAGAGCTTCTTCACGATTTGAACTTGAAAGTATTACACTATCCAGAAAAAATGATTTGTTCGGAGATACGTTAACTGGAATAACACTATCTTTTTCAATCAGGATGCCTGCCGTAAGACCTGCGAGTATGAAGGCTATCAGTGAAATCAGATTGTGATTTTTCAAACTGAAAATAATTGCTGCGATCGAAGCAAATACGGATACAATCACTATCGCACCATTTCCGCCGAGCATAGGGACAAAAATCACAAACGCAAAACATGCAATACCTGCGCCTGTAAGGTCAAAGAAATAAAGTGTTGAAAAGTAAAGTTTGAACCTTGTGAGCAAGATTGAAATAATCAGTCCTGCAAAGAAAAACGGAATCATTATCAAAATATAATACAATGGCAGATAAAGCATTTGCACAGGATGTGAAAACAGGCTGAAGGGATCAAACGGAATTTTATTTATAAGTAAAAAAGACAGAATTATACTCACTGCGTATATTATAGAAATAACTGACAGCAGTTTATCGGATTTATATTTCTGAAAACTTTTATTAAGGAAGAGATAAACTCCGCTGATTCCAAACCCGAGAAGTGCAATGCTGATAATCATAAAAGCGAAGTGATACCACAGGGAAACCGAAAGCACGCGTATCAAGGTAAACTCGAGCAAAAGAGCAGAAAGGGAAACGAAGAAAATTCCCGCATAGAAAGACTTATTAAAAGTATCGGTCGGAGCTTCCTCTTTTTTCCGGTTTTTAACTAATTTTGCCATACAATCGATAGATTTTAAAAGTATTAAGATTGCAAAATATAAATTAATTTTAAATGTAAAAGGGAAATTAAAAAACAATTAATCCCGATTCTCATGCTCATTCCGGATCCATCTTGGATATTTAGGTTGCTTTTTGTTTCTGATTTCGCAGACTAAAGACCTGCGAAGATAGACAGGTAACAGAAATGAGGATGTTTTTATTCATAAATATTTTTTAGAACTTTCTTCTGATACTCTATCTGAAAGATATATTTTAATCAAAGACTGATAAGGCACATCCTTCTTATTAGCGATAACTTTAATATTGTCGAGCAAGGATTTCGGCAGACGGATAGAAATAGATTCAGTAGAAAATTTCAGGTTCGGAAATTTAACCTTGGCTGCATTTCTGAAATCAAAATATTCTGTAGAATCTGCTTTATCCCAGAAATTCCTTTCTTCGTCTTCCGACTTAAAAGAGGGAATAGGTTTAAGGTTTTTCTTCCCTGTTTTTTTCATTTTTTTTTATTATAAATTTTTCGTTCACTTTTATTTTGTGTTCTTGCTGAAATAACTTTTATTAGATTATTCCTGACAGTAAAAACAACCGTCAAAAATCTATTCTGAGGGGTTACTCCGAATACCACATATCTTTTTTCGTTTTTAGCATTAACTTCTTTTGTCAAGATTATATTCTCGTCTTTGAATACATCTTCGCTTTCTTTTGAAGTAACATTATGTTTAATTAAACTTTTTTCTAAGTTGTTTTTATCCCAGTCGAACCCTGTAATATTGTCAAATATATTCATATTATTTGTATATGATAAATATATACATTATTGTTAAGAAAATCAAATAATATTTTTATAATTATTGTTTTATTTGTTATTCCGTACTCGATGCGGAATCCATTCTCTCCCGCTCTAGTCTGACTTTTATTTTTTAACAGAGTCTCCTCGTTCTTAAAGACTCTGCTAAAAAATGAAATGGGGAATCAAATTGCTATCAAGAATTATTTTACTTTCATATCTTTTAGCATATCGAGATTGAGGTTTCCGATATCCATAAATTCTACATCTTTCGGAGGTTCGAAAAATGAGTCTTCGAGTTTTATGTCAGGTTCGAATTTCACGGCTTCCATTTTGCTGTTTTTTGATTCGAGTTTTAATAGCGCCTGATCCTTATAAAAGTAATAGGTATTGCCTTCTTTATCTTTATAAATATCGCAGGTGTATCCGAGTACTTCACCGGTTCCCGCTTTTTCAAAATCTTTTAATCTTTCTTTTGCATCGAATATTTGTTTATCCAGATCTTTCCCTTCTTTTTTTGCAATATCTTTTACATCCATTTTCATACCCATTTTTTTCCCTGCAACATCCATTACCATGAAAATAATTTTATCGGAATAGAATGCAGATGTCGTCATGCCTATATTGTTTTCAGTAGAAGAGAATTCGCTTTTTGCTTTCGTTCCTTTGCGATACATATCAAGATTTATTCCCTTTCCTTCCTTATCCATTTTGTAAGTAATGTGGAAAGAGGAATTGTCATCAAGAGATACATCTTTTGCGCTCTTTATATCTTCTGTTTTCCCGGTTTCCTTTTTACCGGAATCTGTACCGGCGGTATCCTTTTTTCCGCATCCGTTTATAAATAATGCGGCAATAAGAATAAAAAGTATTAATGAGAATTTGTTCATATTGTTCTCCTTTTAATTATGAAAATATTATTTGAAAAGTCTATTTCTTTAATGAATGAATTTTTAACAGGGTTTTTAATAATTCTTCTAATTTATGCAGAGGGAGCATGTTGGAACCGTCACTCAGGGCTTTTGCAGGATTTGGATGAGTTTCAATAAAGAAACCATCGACCCCAACTGCTGCTGCTGCTCTTGCAAGAGGCGCTATAAATTCGGGATTACCACCGCTCACACCTTTTTCCTTCGAAGGCATCTGAACCGAATGAGTTGCATCGAATATTACCGGATAGCCAAAACTTTTCATAATGATGAGACTTCTCATATCAACAACCAGATTATTATATCCAAAAGTTGTTCCTCTTTCGGTAAGCATGATTTTTTTATTACCCGTAAGAGCTACTTTTTCGGCAGCATATTTCATATCGTCCGGAGCAAGGAACTGACCTTTTTTAATATTAACAATCCTTCCTGTTTCGCCCGCTGCTTCCAGCAAATCTGTCTGACGGCAAAGAAATGCAGGTATCTGAAGTATATCGGCAACTTCGGAGGCAACTTCAGCTTCAATCTCCGAATGTATATCCGTGAGAATAGGAACATCAAATTCTTGTTTAACTCCGGATAAAATATTCAGGGCTGCATCTATACCAATGCCCTTAAAAGAATGAGCGGATGTCCTGTTAGCTTTCACATACGAAGCCTTGAAAACAAAGGGAATCTTTAGTTTAGAAGTTATTTCTTTCACTTTTTCACAGGTTCTGAATGTAACGGATTTATTTTCCACCACGCAGGGACCTGCAATCAGCAGGAAATTATTCAGGTTCTTTAAGCCGGGTTCATTTTTGAAATACTTTGGAAGCATTATAATTATAATTTAAATTTAAAATTGTAAATCGTAATTTCAAATTAACATTTAAAAATTGAAAATTTAAGATAGAAATATTTTTTTATTTTCTAAAAACCGTTCTATTTTAAGTGTAAATTCTTCCTTATGTGTATCCTCCTAACCCTACCATGGAATTGAGAAAGGAGGGTTGGGTAACCTCATCCATCTGTTCTTTTCACCCCACCCCTAACCCCTCCCCTTGAATTGGGAGGGGAATGTGAAAGTTGCTTTAATGTTCTTACTTATTAATAAATACGATTATCTTTTCAGATATCTTTCTAATTTTATTTTAAAATCTTTTTTATTGTAAGCTGATTTGTCATACATACCTTTGCTTTGTCTTTGCCTTAAAGCTTCGTAAAGGCAGATTGCAGCAGAGACGGAAACATTGAGTGACTGAATCATTCCATACATAGGAATCAGGAAATTTTTATCTGCAAGTTCTGCCGCTTCATCAGAAACGCCAGTGTGTTCATTACCCAGAACAATAGCAGTATTCCGGATCAAGTTTAAATCATATAAAGAAACATTTATTTCGGATTCTGACATGCGGGTAGAATATATCCGATATTTTTCTTTCCTGAGAGCGGCATAGCATTCGGATACGGTAGAGAATTTAATAAGTTCGACCCATTTTTTGGCACTTGCCGAAGATGTTTTTCCGATTTTCGGGAATTTATTTGTATTATAAATCAAATAAATTTTATCCACGCCTGCTGCATCTGCAGTGCGGAGAATGGCGCTTACATTGTGCGGATCGTGAATGTTTTCCAGTACGAGCGTCAGATATTTCTGCCGACCGGAAACTACATCAAAGAATTTTTTTAATCTTCTTTCTGTCACTTTAAAAATATATTATTATGTGAATTTATAAATATAGTAAATTGTTATAAATTATGATATAAAAACCTCCCTGCACATATCTCGGGTTTCAGGGATAAGATTTGTTACAGGAGGGATTGAATGAAGGAACATTGAAATTTTAAAAAAGTATAATAAAAGAAATGAAAAATAAAATATTTTAAATATGATTAAAAAGATTTTTTTAGCATCAATAATATTTATGGTATTTTTCAGGTTTTCTTTTGCTGAGGATTCTTTAAAAATAAAACCGAAAGTAATAACACCAAAAGAAACGAGAAATAACTGGAGTTTTAATTTTATATATACTGATAAAGGATTCGGATTAGGAGCCAATTTGTACAAAAGAGTGACTACCGATATGGATTTAGTCGGCGGGATTATGGTCACTGGATTGAAAGATCCGAATGAAAATGAGCAATTCGATATTTATGGAAATTCATATATATTCGGGAAAGAGAACCGGGTATTTACGATTCCGGTGAGTATTGGTTTGCAGAATTATCTTTTTTCAAATACCCTTGATGAAAGTTTCAAACCTTTTATATCAGTAGGAGTAACTCCTACTCTTGTATTGAGTAATCCTTATGATAAAAACTTTTTTAAGGCATTAGGATACCTTAATTCTGCATTTGCTTTAGGCGGATATGCGGGTATCGGACTGGAATACAGAGAGTCAATGAGTACTTCATTTTGCGTAAATCTCAGATATTCTTATGTCCCGGTTTTGATAAATGAGGTGAGAAGCCTGAAAGACAGGACTATTACAGATGTCGGCGGAGTAACAATTATGATAGGAGTCAATTTTCTAAAATAGGAATTTTATAGATTTAAATAAAATAATTTTATGGGAAAAAATATTGTAGCAGGTTTTGCAGGTAGTCTGAGGGATAAATCATATAATAAAATGGCGCTGAAATATATTCTGAAAGGCGTGGCAGAAGCGGGCGGAACACCCGATGAATTGGACCTTAAAGAATTCAATCTGCCTGTTTATGACGGTGATATCGAAGACGCAGGAGAACCCGAAAATGTTACCGGGTTCAGGAACAGATTAAAGGCAGCCGATGGAATCGTGATTGTGACACCGGAATATAATCATTCAATTCCCGGAGGACTTAAAAATGCGATTGACTGGGCTTCCAGGGGAAAAGACCAGCCTTTTAAAAATAAAACATTAGCAATTGCAGGCTGCACTCCGTTTCAGGGCGGAACTATAAGAGCTCAGGTTGCAATGCTGCCGATATTCCGACTGCTTGGTGCAAATATGATAAATACTATGATGCATATTTCAAATGCCGGAGATGTTTTCGACGTGAACGGTGAAATAAAAGATGAAAAAATAAAGGAGCGACTCATCAATCTCGGCAGGGAAATTACGGAAAAGATAATATTCGATTAAATTTCCGGGAAATTTCTATTTTATAAGTTTTTCAAATTCTTTTTCATCAATAATCTTAACACCAGCCGATTTCGCTTTATCTAATTTACTTCCCGGGTCAGCACCAGCAAGGACATAACTTGTTTTTTTGCTGACGGAAGATGTTACCCTTCCACCGAGTGATTCGATTATCTCTGATGCTTTATCACGCGAATAATTTTCGAGCGTTCCAGTTAAAACAAAAGATTTTCCTTTTAATTTTTCATTATCAAATGATGATGCAGATTTTTCAATTTCAAATTTAAGTCCGGCTTCTTTTAATTTCCTGACAAGAATTCTGCTTTTTTCATCTTTGAAAAAATGAACTATGCTTTCTGCAATTGCCGGACCTATCTCGTAAATATCATCAATTTCATCCGTTGCAGCATTTGTAAGTTTATCAACGGAACCAAAATGTTTTGCAATCAACTTTGCAGTCCGTTCGCCAATATGCCTGATACCTATAGCAAAAAGAACTTTATCAAAAGGTTTTTTCTTCGATTCCTCAATAGCATTCAGTATATTATTGATACTTTTCTCGCCGAATCGTTCAAGTTTGATAAGTTCTTCTTTATGATCTTTGAGTTTATAAATATCCGTGTAATCTTTGATATATCCTTTTTTAAGGAATATATCAATTATACTTTCTCCGAGTCCTTCAATTTCCATAGCATCGCGGTGGACAAAGTGCTCAATTCTGCCCTGTATCTGTGCAGGACAGAAATAATTCCCGCAGTAGTAATTGACTTCGTCTTCGGGTTTTTCAAGTTTAGTTCCGCAAACGGGACAATTATCAGGAGGAACATATTCAACGGAATCTTTTTTTCTTTTTCCGGAAATCACTTCTATAACTTTCGGAATCACATCACCGCCTTTTTCAATTTTCACATAATCGCCCTCACGGATATCTTTTCTTTGTATTTCTTCGAAGTTATGCAGAGTGGCTCTCGATATTGTAGAGCCTGCAAGCAGAACAGGTTCAAGTTCTGCAACGGGAGTGATAGTACCTATCCTGCCGACCTGGCAGGTTATGGAATTTATTTTTGTTATCTTTTGCTGTGCTTTGAATTTATATGCAATTGCCCAACGCGGGGACTTGGCAACATTACCAAGTATTCCCTGCTGCCGGATGGAATTCACTTTTGCAACAACTCCGTCAATTTCATAAGGCAGGTTATCCCTTATCTTTTCAATTTCATCGCAGAATTTTTTAACTCCTTCGATGTCTTCGACTTTTTTAAAGTAAGAATTAACAGGAAAACGAAGTTCTTTTAAGATGTTAAGATTATCAAACTGCGATGTTAATTCCGCATCACCGGAATAGAAATAATATGTAGAGATTTTCAGTTTCCTCCCGGCAACGATACGGCTGTCTTTCATTTTCAGTGTACCCGCTGCAGTATTTCGGGGATTCGCGAATGTTTTTTCACCCCTTAACTCCTGCTCTTCATTAATACGGAGAAAATCATCTTTTTTAAAGAATACTTCACCACGGACTTCTATATTTTTAAATTTATCCGACATCAGGTTTAAAGGTATTGAGCGTATCGTTTTAAGGTTTTGTGTAACATCATCGCCTTTGGTTCCGTCTCCGCGTGTAACTCCGCTTACCAGTTTACCATTTTCATACACAAGAGAAATTGCCAGCCCGTCAAATTTTAAATCACAAACATATTCATACTTTTCACCTCCGAGCAATGAGTTTATACGCTTATCAAAATCTATAAGGTCATTAAAGTTGTATGAATTGGCAAGAGAGAGCATCGGAATTTTATGCTCAATGACATTAAATTTTTTCGTAGGTTCGCCGGATACACGCTGAGTTGGAGAATCGGAAGTTTTCAGTGAAGGATATTCATTCTCGAGCGTCTCAAGTTCCTTCATCATCATATCATATTCATAATCACCGATATCGGGAGTATCAAGAACATAATACTTATAATCCGCATCGAGAATTTTTTCTTTCAGAGATTCGATGCGTTTTACCACATCAGCAGAATGAGGTTGTAAAGCCACTATTTTTCTTCCACTGTTTTTTTAGTAATTTTAAAATCTTTCACTGCGTTATTTTCAAACGTTACTTTTTTTCCGTTCATTTTGATATTGAAAGCAGTTATATTTAACGAGGTTACCAGGAATTGTTTTTTTGCTTTAAAACTCACGGTTTCGTTTTTCTTCAGTTCTTTTATTTCCCGTTTTTTCATATTCAGGGAATCTGCAATCACAATAATCCTGCCATCTTTCTTAGCATCTACAACCAGTTTCATACGTGCTGTATCGCTTGCAATAACAACGAGCGAGTCCTTTAACAGCTGCGCTTTAGCGATTGAGTCCTGAATTTCCTCGGGTGTTTTTTTCCCGAGCATTTTCTTTTCCTGCTCTTTTACTACGTCATCAAAATTTGACTGCCTTATGATTTCAGTTTTACTTCCGCCGGATTTCTCAGGAAGCATCAGCTTCACCGTAAAATATATACCCGCAGCTACAATTGCAAAGATGAGCAAGAAACCGGAATATTTCAATACCTGCTGAAATATTTTTCTATCCGGTTGATCGTAATACGAAGATTTGGGTTTTATGTAAGTGTGTTTTTTATCATCCTCACTATCATTCACCTGAACAATTTTGTGTCTTTCGGTATGTTCTTTTTCTTCGGATATCTTTTCACTTACAATAGTTTTCTCTTTTTCCTCAAATAAACCGGAAAGACCGGTATGTTTTACTTCAGGTTTTGGTTCTTCCTGAGGCTTGGTTTGCGGATGATATTTTCCGCTTTTAGCGAGATCGTAATTTCTTAATACTTCATTTTCATCGAGTCCTATAACTCTTGCATACTGCCTTAGGAATGCCCTGATATAAGTCTGAGGCTGAAAGCCGAAATCACCACTTTCAATTTTTTCGAAATTTGAAGTATGAATTTTTGTTTGAAAGTAAATTTCATTTAAAGTAACACCTTTACTTTCCCTGAAATGTTTTAAATCCTGGGCATAATTTTTAAGCATAAAATGAAAATCCTTATATTTTCAGTAAAATATTATAAAAATAATACAATTAAAAGTTCAATTAAATGGAATAATTAAAAAAAAGAATGACAACTAATTAGACATTCTTTTGGTGTTGGCGGAGGATTCTATTTTTCAAACGTTTTTTGTCACAAACTTTATTGATTGAAAATTATTGAAATAAAGCATATTTTATTATAATATATATGAATTACGAGTATTTACACGGAAACTATAAAGTATTAATTGAAGACATTAAAAGGATTTGTGTAAAGAATAACAGAGATTTTAATGATTTAACTCTTGTTGCAGTCAGCAAAACATTTCCTTCGGAAATGGTGACAGAGGTTTTTAAAGAGGGTCATTTAGATTTCGGAGAGAACAAGGTTCAGGAATTAAAACAAAAGTACGGGGAATTAAAAGAACTTCCTGTTAAGTGGCATTTAATCGGACATTTACAATCAAATAAAGTAAAGTATATTGTTGATTTTGTCCATTTAATACATTCGGTTGACAGCATAAAACTTGCAAATGAAATAGATTTGCATGCAAAGAAAATAAACAGAATAATTGACATACTTGTTCAGGTTAACACAAGCAACGAAGACCAGAAGTCAGGAATAGAACCGGCAGACGCTAAAGATTTGTGTGAGGAGATTTCTAAACTCGAAAATGTAAATCTAAAAGGATTGATGACGATAGGGATTTTCACGGATGAAGAAGAAATAATCCGTGAAAATTTCAGAACTTTAAGGAATCTGTTTGGTGAGTTAAAACCGGTTCATAATAATTTAAAATATCTTTCGATGGGAATGACTTCAGATTACGAAATTGCAATTGAAGAAGGGGCTAATATGCTGCGTATAGGGAGTGCAATATTCGGTAACAGAAATTATCAATAATTTTATTAAATAAATTATAAAAAAATGAATATCTCCTCAAAAGACATTAAAAAAAGAGATTTTAAAAAAGGTTTCAGGGGATACGAACCTGCGGAAGTTGACGCCTTTCTTGATACTGTAAGTTCACATTATGAGAAACTAATAGTAGATAATAAAACCCTGAACGACCGCATTAAATCGCTGCTTTCAGATATAGATATTTACAGAGAAAACGAATCTAACCTCCAAAAAGCCATTGTCAAATCACAGGACCTGGGCGAGGAGATTGTTATCAATGCAAGAAAAAAAGCCGAGCTTATAATCAAAGAAGCTGAATTGACTTCGAACAAGCTTAGGCAGGATTTAGATAACGAGATATTAAACAAGAAACAGGAATTGGAAGAATTTAAATACAAGAATGACAAACTAATTGATGACATTAAAAATTACCTGATTGAAAAACTGAACGAACTTGAGGATTTTGTTAAGAATAAAAAGATAATAAAGATGGAACTCGCTAATTACTCTGATATGCACAACGAAGTAATTGAAGAAGAACAAAAGCAGGAAGATGAAAAAAAGACAATGAAAAAAATATCACTCGGAAACTTCAGCGCCAATACAAATGATAAGTCATTCGATGATAATTTTGAAGTAAAGAAATAGATATGCTCCAATACAGAAATGCAACAAATTTTATAAGAAAATACACAAAGAAAAATTTTCCTATAGGATTAATATTAGGAACCGGCTTAGGGGGATTGGTTAAATATATAAGGAAGGATTTCCAATTAGATTACAATGAGATACCGGATTTTCCGATATCCACTGTGGAATCCCACAATGGAAAATTTATTTTTGGTACGATAGCCGGAAAGCCGGTAGCAGCGATGCAGGGCAGATTTCATTATTATGAGGGTTATCCGCATTCAAGAGTGACTTTTCCGATACACATTTTTAAAAGCCTCGGAGTAAAATATCTGATTGTATCAAATGCCTGCGGAGCTGTCAACACGAAGTTCAACAAAACTGACCTGATGATAATAACATCGCATATAAATCTTCATTTTAGTACACCGCTAATGGCATTTAAAGAAAACAATATCGAAGACTCGAAAAATTTTTATTCGAAATCTCTTATTTCGCTTGCTGAAGAAGTTGCTCTGAAGAATAATATTCTAGTCAGGAAAGGGACTTATGCAACTGTACAGGGTCCGGCTCTTGAGACAATTTCCGAGTACAGGTTAATGAAGAAAATAGGTGCTGATGTGGTCGGAATGTCAACCGTTCCGGAGGTGATAATCGCAAAAAAACTTGGTATGCAATCTCTGGGACTTTCGATAATCACGGATGAGGGTTTTCCTGATACCGTGAAAGTAGCAAGACTGGAAGATATACTGAAAGCTGCCTCAGTAGCAGAATCAAAGCTTACATTACTGACACAGAAGTTCATTGAAGCATTAAAAATAAAATAAGAAGTTTTTAATTTTACAATAAGAAAAATGACAAAGCAAAAAGAAAAAATATTAATGTCGGTAAATTATCTGAAAGAAATTTTTCCGAATAAATTCAATCCTAAGATCGCTGTAATATCCGAAAAGAATTTCGGGGTTGAAAAAAAATTTAAAATACTCGGGGGAGTTGACTACAAAAAGGTTCCGCCTCACTTTGAATGCACAAAGGTAATAAATCCGGGAAAGATATTATTTGCAAGAAGCGGAAATATTGACCTGATAATATTCTGCGGAAGGCTGCATTTTTTTGACGGATTTTCGATGAGGGAAGTCGGTCATTTTATTTATGTTCTGAAGTTTCTTGGAATCCATACAATACTCGGAATAGAAGAGATGGGGCTCCTGAATCCACGATTTAAATGCGGAGAGATTGCATTAGTCTATGACCATATAAATCTGATGGGAGATAATCCTCTCATAGGAGAGAATGACTCAAAACTGGGATTACGATTCCCTGATATGAGTGATGCATACAATAAAGAAACCTATGGGAGAATTCTTAAAATAATTCAGGACAAGAAATTAAAGTTAAACGAAGCCGTATATCTCGGAACAATAGGACCCGAAAGCGAAACAGAAGCTGAAGTGAGATTTTACAGGGATATTGGCTCAGACGTAACCGGATACTCGTTAGTTCCCGAAAATATAGCCGCAATACATGGAAACCTGAAATACTGTGCAATAGGTCTGCTGACAAGGGAACTGATTGCCGATAAAATGATGGAAGACAACAGGACAGAGAAACAAAAACAAACAGACAAAAAAGAGAGCCTGAAGAAATCTATTTCCGTATTACATAAAATAATAAATGAGATTACAAAAAATATTTAAGGTCAAATAAAAAATGAACTGGTCACAAATTACAAAAATTGAAGATATAGATGACGTAAAAAATGCCTCTAAAGAAAAATACGCAATCATATTCAAGCACAGCACCGGCTGCAGCGGTAGTAAGATGGCATTAAGCAGGTTTGAAAGAAGCTGGAAAGATGAGGAAATGACTAACCTCTATCCATATTTCCTTGACCTGCTTAAACACAGGGAGGTATCGAATAAAATTGCAGCAGAATTCAGGGTAAAGCACGAATCTCCCCAATTGCTTCTCATAAAAGATGGAAAATGTATATACAATGCTTCTCATCATTTTCTCGATTATGAAGAATTACAAAAAAAATTAGTGTAAATTACATAATCCAAACACCGGGAACTATAAACACTTTAACCTGTTAAAAAGAATATTATTCAGAAATTAAATATTTTCGAAAAAGCATAAATATGAAACTTAAGAAAATTCCTGTTTTACTCAACACTATATTATCTGGATTAATCATTATTTTTCTGAGCAACACAATATTTGCCCAGAATGATTCCGGCAATATCCCTTATAAAACCATAACCATAGAAGGAGGGGCAATTAATGCCGCTGATGCAACGATTCAGGAATTTATCATCGATAAATTCCCAATAATCTCAAAAAAATTAGTTGAAAAAATTGTATACTCAAGATCTGTACAAAAAATTGCATCAGATACAAATGAGGGTGTACAAGTAACTTCGTATAACGTTGATTATAAAGTTCCTATTAATTTTTTACTTGATACTGCAAAACTACTGTGGGAATTGAACATACCTGAATTCAGATCGCATCTGTATCAAATATATAACAAAGACACAATTTACATTGATACGTGGAATAATGTTGTCGGGACAGCAAAGAATAAGACTTATACAGGATATTTCAATGCTTACAGGGTTCGTAATTATCCAACGTGGAAAGATCCTGAAAAGGGAAAAGAGAACCTGCCAGCTACTCCTCCGGGACCAAATAATCCACTTGGACTTTTTGTGGTACATTACGATGAAAACTCTTTAAGATATTTTCATGGTACAAATAAGAATCATTTGCTGAATACAAAAATGCGAAGTCTTTCTCACGGATGTGTAAGAAATGATAATGATAATATTGCTAAGATGAAAGAATTTATTATAAAGAGGGTTATAAAATCTGCTGATCTATCAAACTGGACGGACAGCAAAAGAAGTATGATATTTGAGTTCGCAGAGATTGATAAATTCCCCGTAAGAATTATTTACAAGACTTTTGATGTTAATAAAGATGATACAGGGATATATTTTGAATTATATGACGATATATACCATTATAAAAACCGCGGAAATATTGACACAAAATGGAATGAAGAATCTTTGATCACGCTCTCGTCAGAAGATAATATTGTAGCCGAATATCAGAAAAAATTCGGAAAGAATATTCCGGAAGAGACACTAAGAAAAATCGTACGATATGTGATAGATAAAACGGATAATAACGAAAAGTATTACCTCAAAGATATAGAGAATCTGGTAAGTCAATAGGGGATTTTATCAGAATGTTTCGTCACGCCAGGAATATATTTGCCATTTAGAATCTGCTGTGGGGCGCTTGAAAACCATATCTACAAAGCCATACAACCTCGAAATATCACTGGGATTGAAAGTGATAGTGAGGTTGAAACCTCTCTTGACTGAATAATTAAGGCTATCTCCGGACTGGAAGACAACATTATTCCAGACCACTTCAAGTTTTTGGGTATTAAGAAAAAGTCCGCTCGTGGTTTTCATTTCAGTAGTTTTATCCCACGTCACATCAAATCCGGAACTGTAATCCCTGTAAGTGAATAAGAAGTCAGGAGTCAATAAATCGCTGTAAACTGAAGTATCACGGAACGTATATGCGAATTTAAAATTCTGAAAAACTCCTTCTATTGTTTTCTGGTCTGTTATGATTGAACCTGAATTTGTATTATCGAGTTTTGGAGAGAAAATATTTTCGCAGGAAATTATTCCGGCAGCAAGAATAATAGCAATAAACAGTGTTGATATAAATCTATAATACATATTAATTACTGAAATTTGCTTTTAGAACACTCCAGGTAGTGTCAGAATCGATGATTTTATAATCAATCCAGCGGTGAATAGACCACAGACTTCTGGAATCTGCAGCGAGAACAAAACGAAGTTTTCCTTTGGTTGTTTTTGCTACTGCAGGTTTCTGATGATCAAACCTCAGCAGATAGTCCGCATCGAAAACAACTGAATCAGTAGCACCGGTAAAGTTCTCATTTGTAAGAAACAGATTTGAGGTGGCTGATGGATCAGTGAGCGAGCATAAGTTCGTGAAATATGAATTTTCATAGCCAAGATTCCAGTAATGAAAAACGGGGTATTGAATCTGGGAAGTAATATCCGCAGTATAGGAAAACCTTTTCTCGGAATAGCTTGTATCTACAAAGCACTGCATGTAGTTAGCAAGGTTTTTTTCGGTGACGGCAGAAACAATATTTATAATCACAATTTCCGGAGAAGTAGGAGGAATAAAATTTGAGCGTGGGTCAATGGGCGGCTCTACGTCCCTGGTATTAAAGAGTCCGCACCCCGAAAACGTAAATATAATGAATACTATTAATATTTTAGTGTTTCTGAGCAAATATTATTAACCTTCCCGATTTATTTTTATCGAAATTATTTCCATAGTAATCTCCAAACACATTCATTATTCTTAATTTGTACTTTTCAAAAACCGGTTTCAATTCATTTAGAGTGTATAATTTCAACTTTTCGGAAAAACGGTGTACACTATTCCCGGATTTAATAATAATATCTTTGATAATAAAATTATTTTCAATACGCCTTTTTTGAATCACTTTATTCTTCCCGATCGAACTTCGGGATTCTTTGACAAGATTATTCTTTAAATAAATACCATTCAGAAAATCAAAGACAAACCAGCCGTTTTTTCTGATAGACGATGATGCGTTTTTAAAGAGCAGAAAATTTTCTTCGTCGATATCAAAATAACCAAAACTTGTGAAAAGATTAAGGGATACATCAAAAGATTCTTTGAACGTGAAATTCCTCATATCCTTAATGAGGAACTTCACGTTCAGGTTTTTTTCCTTAATATTTTTTAAATCTTTTTTTGCTTCATTAATCAGAAATGCAGAGAGATCGAATCCGGTGACCGTAAATCCCCTCTTTGCAAGTTCAATTGTGTGCCTGCCTGCACCACAACAGATATCGAGGGCTTTTGAATCCAAAGGAAGTTTAATTGTTCTCTGAATCAGGTTAATAAGATTACGTGCGTCTTCACTATCACGGTGTTTGTATAGTTGAAGATAAAATTTATTTGAGAACCATATTTTATACCAAATATTATCCAATTAATTTTATTTTTCTTTCCCGGTTTAGAAAAATTTTATACCAATACTCTTCCCTCGATGGCTTTTGCAAGAGTTACGGAATCTGCGAGCTCGAGATCTGAGCCTATCGGAATTCCCCGTGCAATTCTTGTAAGTTTAATATCAAAGGGTCTAAATAATCTTGTCATGTAAAGTATGGTCGTTTCGCCCTCCACATTTGGATTCAAAGCAAGAATAAGTTCATTGACGGTACTGCCGTTTGCTTCATCGAGCCGGTAAATCAGTTCCTTAATCCTGATATCATTCGGACCGATACCATCAAGAGGGGATATCCTACCATGAAGAACGTGGTAGAGACCTTTATACTCATTGGTTTTTTCGATAGCATAAACATCGGCAGGCTCTTCCACTACGCAAATTACATTTTTATTTCGCTTATCCGAGAGGCAAATTTTGCAGACCTCATCTTCCGTAAGATTACAGCAAATTCTGCAAAATTTAATTTTAGTTTTAACATCAATCAGTGCTGTGGAGAGTTTTTCTACTTCATCACGCGGCTGTTTAATAATAAACATAGCAAGGCGCTGAGCCGTTTTCCTGCCTATCTGCGGTAGTTTGGATAACTGATCGATCAGTGAATTCAGTGAATCAGAAATATTTACCATTATATACCCGAGTTTTTATTTTTATCACAAACCGAGATTGAGTCCGGGAATATTCGGCATCATACCGGAAGTGGCTTTCGACATTTCATCATTTGCCATTTTCTGAGCACTCTCGTAAGATTTATTCATTGCCGCAATTATGAGGTCTTCGAGCATTTCAGATTCACCCGGACTTATTATTTCTTTTTCGATTTCGATTTTTACTACCTGCATTTTGCCGTTCATAGTTACTTTTACCATTCCACCGCCGGATTCTTCTGTAACAATTTTACCCTCGAGTTCTTTCTGCACCTGTTCCATTTTTTCTTGCATCATTTTTACCTGTTTCATCATTCCCTGCATTTGATTCATTTTCATTTTTTTCCCTTTATCTTTAAATTAATTAATATTCAAAATTAGTTTTATAAGTTTAAAGTTTCATACCATTTTTTATAAAGCTCTACTTCCGCAATTACATCTCCAATACAATACTCTGCTAACTGAACATATTCCTTATTCCCGTATAATTCCCCTACTTTGTCTCCGCTTACTCCTTCCGCTTTCGGGCTTGGAATACCGAGCTGCTTGCAATAGAAATCGAGACTGAATTTTCTACGGGCACCGTAAGGAGAATGCTTGTGAAAAGTAAGTTCTTTCAATAAATCTACATGATAATCCTTAAATGTAAAATCGCTGCCGCTCATCAGATTAAATGAAGGTTTAATCCCGAGGATAAACGACCTAAGCATAAGGAAAGGACAATCGAATTCCCTGCCATTGAACGTTATAAAACCATTATAGTTCTTTGCCTCAATAATTCGCCAGAAATTTTCAATAACCTGTTTCTCATCACCGCATTTCACACAAATATTATCTTTTGATAGTACGAGAGACTCAGTCGTGGTTTCTCCAGTATTCAGATAGACACATCCTTTGTTTTTATTTACATCAAGAACACCGATTGCCACCACGAAAGAAGTGAAAGGATTAAATACAAGATTGGATTTTACATTTTCCTTTTCTGCATTGGTGACGGCATACTTCATTAGATATTCTTTTGTTTCCTCATCGTAACGGGATTCATAGTCATACGCTACAACTTCAATATCAAATGCAAGAATATTTTTCTTTTCGGAATTAAACATTGTCAAATTTTAAAGATATTTTGTGAATCAATATTCAGATTTTCATAACAGAAAAACGGTTCACCATACTTAACTCCAATCTTAAAGCCAAAGAATGCGGAACGGTGAGTGAGGTTTTCGAGAAATAGTTTAGTACTGATATATGTTTCCGGTTCACTGATTTTATTTTTATTACCTTTGTAGAATTGAGAATTGTACGCCATAATTGCTTTTATTTTCTTTTCAAATACATCGCTAATATCAAATATGAAAGATATTGGAAAATCATATGCATGCCTGTAATAGAACACTTTTGCAGGTCTGTGCGGCTCAAGATCCTCAATTTCAATTTTACTTAGCCCTGATAAGAAAACCGATTCCCTGATTAAGTTACCTGCATTAATATGGTCAGGATGCCTGTCAGAAGGATATGGAGCAAATAGGATTTTTGGCTTTACTGTTCTTATTTCCCGTATAATTTTTAGTCTATTTGGAAGATTATTTTGAATATTTCCATCCTGCAAGCCGAGATTTTTGCGGTAATGGATACCGAGAATTTTTGAAGCTATTCGGGTTTCTTTTCTGCGGGTTATTAAAGTGCCGCGGGAACTTAGTTCACCCTCGGTAAGGTCAACAATTCCGACTTTCTTTTTAGCAGCAACGAGCTTTATACAGGTGCCCCCGCAGGTGATTTCGATATCATCCGGATGTGTTGCTATAAATAAAGCGTCGAGTTTCAAATCAAGTTCATTTTTATTAAACAATGTATAATATAATTATAAACAAGTTATAATTAAATTGAATTATCTAAAAATCATAAAATAATCAAATACGTTCCGAAGGTGGGCTTCGATAAGAGGGAAAGTGAAAATATTTCCATTACGTTTCATAGGTGCATTTTTTGAAACGAGAAAATAATTAAGTATAAAAAAAAAGGCGAGAATTTTCCCGCCTTTTTTTATTATATTAATATAGCCCTCAAAAAATACTGCAGAGGGATTAATTTATTATTTAATCAAGGTCATCTTCTTCACTGATGTAAAGTCGCCTGATTTTAGTGAGTAGAAGTAAATGCCGCTTGATAAATTAGCACCATTGAAATCTACAGCGTAGTTTCCTGCAGACTTCATTTCTTTCACCAAAGTCATGACTTCTCTTCCGAGAACATCATAAATCTTCAGTGTAACGAGTCCGTTCTTTGGTAATGAATAGTTAATCTTCGTCACCGGATTGAACGGATTCGGATAGTTTTGTGATAATGAGTAAGCTTCAGGTATTTCTCCATTATGGCCT
>DATCHW010000082.1:0-2511 GCA_036508135.1 Ignavibacteria bacterium | reverse complement strand
GGTACTCAGAACTTATATCTCTAATTTTAAGGAGTCAGGTGTATTGGATGAGCATAATATTAAACTTAATTTATTTATTGCTTATGATCTTTCCTATAACAATACAAAGGCGATTGATTATACGAGTATCCCTCCTGATATTTTAAAAGACGTTAAAAACACAACTTTTATATGGAAAGGAAAGATTAAAGAGGAATCTGGAAAACTGGTTAACCAGGGAGTTCTAAATGAAGAAGAGGTTGAGAGTGTTTTCGGAAAAGGGTATGCAGGACAGCGTAATGCAGTGATGTACTATGCCGTTAAAGAAAAAATGGATTACCTGATATTTCTTGATGATGATGAGTACCCTGTTGCAGTTACAAAGACGAAGGACACAGCGGTCTGGGGGGGACAGCATGTTCTTTCTACGCATTTAGATAATATTAAATTTGCGGATATTACTCATGGTTATCATTGTGGATACGTTTCGCCCATTCCGTATATTAAATTCAAT
Source organism: Ignavibacteria bacterium (assembly GCA_036508135.1). Lineage (GTDB taxonomy): Bacteria > Bacteroidota > Ignavibacteria > Tepidaquicellales > Tepidaquicellaceae > DATCHW01. The sequence continues at coordinate 2,018 of DATCHW010000082.1, read as the reverse complement.
GAGGTTTTAAGTGAAGATATCTTTAGCAAATTTGTCGAGTCAATCAGTAATGATATTGTCAACTGGGGGGGAATAAAAAAAATAATGAATGATGGAGGAGTTACTTATGCCAATACGGACATTTTAGTAAATAAGGAAGTCCTTGAAGTGAAGGAAATTAATCGGGCTAAATTTATTTCCGGAGCAAATCTTTGCATTAATTTAACCAAACCAGAAAGACTTTATCCGTTTTTTAATCCACCTGGGGCCAGGGGAGAAGACACATTTCTAAGCACTTATCTTAGTGAAAGAAAGGTTTTAAAGGTTCCATGCTATACCTTCCATGATGGATTTTCCACCTATAATCATCTTTTAGTAGGGGTTCTTCCTATAAAGCTGAAGTTTATAAAAGCTGACTCACCAGAAATAGTCTCCAGATTTTACAAGGCCTGCATTGGATGGATCAGGTATAAACCGTTGCTTATGTATATTACGAATCGTGAAGACTATGAAAAGAATATTAAAGAAATGGAACAAAGCTTAATTGAAACGCTACCTAAAATATGTGAATACTTTGGAAGAGAGAATTTTATGAAGGTTCTCATAGAACTTAGAAAATACAATAAAAATGTCGAAAAGCATTACAAGGAATATAAAGAGGCCGAAGAAATATGGAGTAAAATAATTGGTTCAATCTGATTGAATCTAGTTCAATCCAGTCGAATTAAAGAATAATAAAAAAATAAATGACTCGGAAAGTTGGTGATGTGAAGTTGGATATTATTTTAATCAAGGATCTTTTTTATAATCTTGCGTTTCTTTTAACGTTAACTTTAATATATACGGTCTTTCAAAACAAGGTTGATAAAGGAACACTGGATTATAATATTCTTCTGGGAATCAGCATAGGAACTGTGGGAATCATAATAATGACTGTATCCATTCAAACAAGTAATGGGATTTTTTTGGATGCAAAATCAATATTGATAAGTAAAATGGAGCCTATAGAATGGACACTAAAAAAGTCTATTCAAAGAGGTTCTTTTTTTGTACAATGATTCTAAAGGAGTGTGAATTCAATGAGTAAAAAGCTCTTTTCTGATTCGGAAATGAAGATATTATCAAAAAAAAGTATGTTAAGACGGTAATCAGCAAAGGCATAACATGTACAGATAAGTTTAAGTTGCTTTTATTTCAGAATATAATATGGGGAAACGGCCATATGAAATTTTTGAAGATGCCGGTGTTAATATAATGTCCTCCCTTATCTAGACATATTTTTTAATTTCTTAATGCACCAGACCATTGTCCCAGTTGGGCGGGTTAGCTCCTATATCTTTTAAATCCGACTCGATCAGGTCATTATCAAACTCTTTTGCAAAGATTTTAATCATTGCCTTGATCTGAGTATTGTATATCCAGTCCAGATCTTCAAAGACATCAAGAATATTCAGGGTATCAGCGATGATTTTGGCCTGATCCGCATATTCTAGAAGTGCCTCGTATTCTTTCGTCTTTTTTCTGCCATTGGTTTCAAAAAGAACAGGATCATCGGATTGGCGTGAATCACTGAGAGTTGAAGATTTGTATAACTCCAATCCTTTATAAAACTTCTCGTGAGACAGATTCTTCAATTGATCAATTATTTCTTTGGTTTTCGTTACGACTTCTGAGCTCATTTGTACACCTCCATTTCGGTTTTAGTTTAATCATAATAAGATTTAAAATTAACGTCAAGAGTAAAAATGTGTTAAACTTTTGAAGCAAATACATTACATACCGAAAAGCACCGGTTAAAATAAAATAAAAAAGCGGTAAACGCTGAAGTACCGGAAACGCCGGTGGCGCACCACCGACTGTTTTCCAGACTCCCTTACTGCGCTGCCGCAAACCTTTCGTACTTACTTCTGATAACCTCACCCATCCACCCCACGAAGAGTGATGTCCGTGAATGTGAACAAATATATTAGTATAAATGTTATTTTGCTCCTAAAAATTATCGTTGTATTTAACCTTGTCTTCGGTTTTTAAAATCCCAA
>DATCHW010000081.1:0-2203 GCA_036508135.1 Ignavibacteria bacterium | reverse complement strand
CAGACTTGCATCGAAAATACTTAAACAGACTTTACCCTGAAGCAAAAAAAACGAACATAATAAGTGCAAATTACACTAAAGATGATAACTCACTTAAAATAGAGTGGTCCTTCGGAAAATTAGTTCTAAACAAAGAAGATGCTAAACTTTTATTAAGAGGCTGTCTTAAAATTCAAATCAATTCTACAATTGGATAACAAGTACGTTTTATGTTAACTTTAAGGACATCACTTTATCCTATAGACCCGTGAGCTTAATTCACAAAATCGGTTCCGTTGCAAAAAATCTGGCTATTTTACAAAACCAGTGAAAAATATCACAAATCGGATATTTATATACCATAACCAGATCAATAATGATACAAAAAGCAACAGTTATAGCCTAAAAAGGCAGTGAAATTATTTTTGCAACAGAACCCAATACAGTAATCTCTTAGACCAAAAGGAGAATCGACCAGTGAAAAATGGACGATGGTTATATGTAATGGAGTGCATAATTTCAACGCAAATGAGTTTTATTACAGTTACTTAATAAATACAAGGGATTCATATGAATGCAAATACAACACGATTTTTAACATTATTCGCCTGCTTCTTAGTGGTGCTTTGTGGAGTTGGTATATATGCCAGCGCAAATAACACTTTTGGAATAGGTGAAGGAAATGGAACAGCTAACGACACAACTAATGATAATGATTCAGTTATAGCTCCTCCTATTCCTGTTGATGATAACACGCCTCCAGAAGACGATGCCGTGCCAGTAACAAACGAAACTGTGACAGGGACTGGAAATCAGACTACAGCTAACCAGCCTGTAATCAACAATAACAACTACATTAATATTAATAATAACATCAATGTGCCCACTGCCGTACAGCCTACAATAGTACCTACACAAACCACAACTGATGACAAATTGAAAGCTGCCGCACCTGTTGTGAAACAGACTGTAGCTGCGCCTGTTATTGTTAAACAGACAACTGTAACTGTCAAGACATCTGATCTTTACACAGGGCAGATTGTGAAAGTTTCAAATGCTGTTGAAGAGAAAACAGGGCTTGAAATTACAGAAGTTAACACTGGCCTGAAAGGTTGCGAATACGTCGTAATTAAGAACAACAATGACTTTGATATGGGAATGGGTGGATATACTCTATTTATCTACGAGACAAATACAGCCATAAAACTCCCTAACATTGAGATCGCTGCCGGAAAGTCTGTAAAGATGTTTACAGTAAACGGAAAAGCAGATACCTTCGATAAAAACGGTGACTTGCAGAAGTTCCATTTTAGACTTGCACAGGAATTATACCCTGACAAGACAAAGGTAAATATCTACCTAATGGAGCCGAATTTCGACAAAGCCATTAGCCAGATTGAAACAGTAGCTTAACCGCTACTTCTATTTTCTTTCAACCTTATCTGCATAAATAATATGCACCAGTTTATAAAAAGGAAAAGAGATTAAGGGATATGAGTTATTATCAAATAGTTATGATATTGGTCTTTTATTAATTCATCCTCAATTTAATAAAAAAAGAAAGAAGGGTGATTTATTATCTCGAAGTGTAATTAATTAGAGTGCGAGTCCCTGAAAGCCTTGCCTGAATTTTTGCAATTTCATCATCGTCCTGATTTAGATTAAGGGTTTCATTTTCTGAATAAATAACTCTCCCGCGTGTACCGCTTAATCTTGCCTGAATTTTTGCAATTTCATCCGGTTCCTGATTTGTGGTCAACGTTTCATATTTTGAAAGTTTGAATTTTAATGTTTCGATTTCTGCAGCCTGTCGCTGAATGAGTGCAACCTTCGCAGCATCGCTTAACTTTTCATAATCTTCTGAATTTTCCATTTTTCAAGTCTCCTGAATTCATTTTGTAAATATATAGTATTTAGATTATATTAATAATTATAAACTGTATTAATCAGAATCCCATTCTCGAATATGGATTTTTATTATCACTAAATCCCATTTGGGACCAGGCATCTTCGCCTCCATCATCAAGAAACGAAGCAAAGGAAGAACCTTCACTGAGGGAATTATCCCATTCGGCGTAAGAATTGAGGTTTTGTCATTCCCCACAATATTCCTTATTTTACAATAATACTTGATAAGAAAGCTTATTTTGCGAAAAAATTTTCTTAAAACAACTTAAAAGCAATTTAATGTAGTATTATGTCAATAATTTTAAATGAAGAGAGT
>DATCHW010000080.1:0-2007 GCA_036508135.1 Ignavibacteria bacterium | reverse complement strand
ATGATGAAAAAGAAAAATATACTGATAACAGGTGCCTCTGGAGCAGTAGGCTCAGAGATTTTAAAACAACTTTCAGAATTAACCCATATTTTTAGAATTACCGTATTCGACATTAAAACCATAGAAAGTGTCAAGTTCCTCAGAAAGTTTAATAATAAAATTGAAATAGTTTACGGAGATATCACTAATAATAATGAGATTGAGAAAGTTTGTCATAATATGGATTTCGTCATCCACTTGGCAGCAATTATACCTCCTAAAGCAGATATATTTCCTGATTTAGCTAAAAATGTAAATGTCAACGGTACAAAAAATTTAGTTCGTAATCTTGAACTATTTTCTCCTGACACTTTTTTAGTGTATGCATCATCAATTTCAGTTTATGGTGATAGGTTAAAGAACCCTTGGATAAAAGTGACTGACTCTTTAGCCCCAAGTGAGGGAGATGAGTATGCTTTCACAAAAATTGAAGCTGAAAAAGTAATAAAGGAAAGTAAAATTGATTGGAGTATATTCAGACTTACAGCAATAATGGGCAAGCATAAATTATCGGAATTATTATTCCACATGCCATTGGCCACTGCATTGGAAATAGCCACTCCCGTTGACACAGCTAAAGCTTTTCTACGAGCAATCAATAATAAAAATATTCTCTCAAGGAAAATATTTAACCTTAGCGGAGGTGCATCCTATAGAATATTATACAAAGATTTCTTATCTCTTTCGTTTGAGGCTATCGGATTAGGTAAACTTGATTTTCCTGAAAAATCATTTGCCGAGAAGAATTTTCATTGCGGCTATTACCTTGATAGCAATCTATTAGAAGATATTTTACACTTTCAAAGTGGAACAATTGAAGATTATTTTCAATCTTTACGCAAATCAACAAATGTAGTAAAAAGATTTTTTACATGGGTATTTCGCAATATTATCAAAAGAATATTACTAAGTAAGTCAGAACCATTTAAAGCATTTCGTTATAATGATGTAAAGTTAAAAAAACGGTTTTTTGCAATTTTATATATATTCATTCTCTTTCCTCAAATCCTTCTTTCTCAAAGCCATTCATTAGTTGTTAATATCTCGAATATTAAACCAAAAACAGGCATAATTCATATAGCCGTTTACAACAACTCTGCTGATTGGCTGAAAGAGAAAAAGGAATTTAAAGTTGTGACAATTATCGCAGAAAAAAGTGAAATCAATGTAAATGTTTCAGGTCTTCTGTTTGGAGAGTATGCTGTTACTATGTATCAAGATGAAAATTCCAATGGAATATGTGATAAATCGTTTTTCGGTATCCCAATTGAAAGAATTGGATTTTCAAACAATATCACTCCTAAACTATTTAAACCAACTTTTAAAGAATGTAAAATTTCAATTCCTAATAGAACAGCAATACAAATTAAACTTATAACAATGTAAAAAAATGCAGACAATAAACTGCACATAATTAATAGGACTTCATGTGGTCTGTAAGACCCAGCATGAAGTCTCGGTTGCACTACATCCAAGGCACCGACGCAATATCGCTATGTACTTATCAACGGGTTTGTGGTTTATAATGAATTGGCTGAGTTAGCCATTTTCAATTGGAATATGGGAGGTCTTTCACCCGATCACCCTCGTATGTAACGAAGAATTAGTTATCAGTCGTTTGTAACGACAAACACATCACAAATTGTCATCGGAAGATCCGACAGCAATTATAAAAGAATCAAAAGGAAGGATGAATATGACAACAGAAATTTAAAATGAGTTGTAAACCCACTGGATGAAAACGCCGATAATCTGTTTTGAAAATGCAATTTCGGAAATTGACAAAGATTGGAACCTTCGTCCAAATCAGAAATATACGCCACAATGGCGCATACACAATCGTTGGGTGCAATTTAAACAGACATCAAATTAACAATGAAATTCTCACAAAACTTATTGAACAATGCAGACTGACAATTTATTAAAACAAATAAGTTTCATAAAAGAGATTGACAAGTTAAAATACAT
>DATCHW010000079.1:0-4636 GCA_036508135.1 Ignavibacteria bacterium | reverse complement strand
GTTTTGAAAGGTCGATGACCTGGTCGATGAGACCGAGTCCCTTCGCATCATCCGTAGAGATGGTTGCACCTTTTGCCACCAGCGATTTTACCGTATCAACAGATTTTGAATCAACACACTGACCTATATGATCAATGAGTTTTTCCTTATCGTCTTTACTTACAGAGGCGGAAATTGCAAGGTTTATGTTCCTGCCTGCAAATCCTGTTCTCTTAAATCTACGGCTTAAAAGTGCCGCGGTAAATACACCAACATCGCCTTTTAAATTAAATTCAATGTTGGCTCCAGATAAGTAAATTGCCTCCTCGAGGTCTCTTAACCTCGAAAGATCCAATGATGGAATATCCATCACTGTAGCTTTTACTTTTGCCCTGCCTTTATTTGAATTCACGGAGGAAAGTGAATTTACAAATCCCAGAAATTCATCCTGGGAGCTAATTATAGTGTTAGCTGACTTTTTTTCTTTCACCATTTTTTTAAATTTAAATGGTTTATTAAATGCGTCCTTAACCCGGACGCTGAAGGAGTAGAGATTAATCGCTCTACCAGCGATTGTATACATGCTAAGATAGTTTGCAATACCTGTGCCGTTAATTCTGAATCATTTTCGCAGGTTTTTAGAGTTTGGATTGGATTTTTTCCTATCGTCGTTTGGATTTTTTCCTATCGCATCAGGAATTTTTCCCATTGATTCGTAAATTGCTAAGTATCTGTTTACTGTTTTAGTATCTTTTCCAAATTCTTTTGCCGCATATTTCTTTACACCATTATGCTTCTTTACTATTTCATAAACTTTTAATGCCATATGTTCGTCCATAGTAAAAGGCTTATTGTCTGCATCTGCATTTATCGCACTATCGGTATTGCTTTCCTGAGAAGTTTGTGTCTGGTAATCGTAAGGTGTGATTATTTTTTTAATGTCATCCATTGTTTTCGGTACTGATATTTCATTTTCATTAAGTATTCCTATTAAATCATTTTCGTTAATTTCAACTTTTTGAGAAATAAAAATTCTTTTAACTATTCTGCTTAAATCACGAAAATTCCCTTTAAATTGATAATTTAATATCTTATCCCATGCATCTGTTTTAATCCAAGGAGCTCGTTTATTTATCTTTTTAGCTGTATCTGTTAAAAAATATTCAAATATTTCTTTTAATTCGCTTTTTGGATATTTTCTTAATGGAGGTAATTCAATTTCAAAATCACTAATCCGGTAATATAAGTCTTCACGAAATGAACCATTCATTATCTTATTTTTTAAGCTCGCATTAGTAGCAGAAATTATTCGGACATTTGTTTTTTTCTCTTCATCAGAACCAACAGGATAAAATGTACCCTCCTGAATTACTCTCAGCAAATTTATCTGAACATCCATAGGGGCTTCGCCTATTTCATCCAGTAAAATTGTACCTTTATCTGCTTTTGCGAAAAATCCAGCTCTATAATAAGTTGCCCCTGTATAGGAACCTTTAATATGTCCGAATAAATCTGAATTAATTAATTCCCCTGAATTTATACCAATATTTAATTCAACATAAGGACGTTGTTTTCTTGGTGATAGTTTTTGAATGTACCGGGCTATTAATTCTTTACCAGTTCCGGATTCTCCTGTAATTAATACATTAGCTTCATCATAAATAGCAGCTTTTCCCGCTTCTTCATATTTGGACTTTAATGTATGCGTAATTATTGGTGTCATTGAACCAATATCTTGGGAAGCCTTATTCAAATGCTGTAAGGGAATTCCATTTATAAATGAATTATTCATTTTTAAGGTAATTACTCTTTAATTGAAAATACATTTGCTTTTTATCTCAACAAGTTCATCGTATTTTTTCATCAATTGTGATACATAGTCAGGTTCAAAATCAACTTTATTCAATTCAGAACGAATTTGTTCTGAACAATCATATAATTCTTGTCTGCTTCGATTTTGAATATCAGATATTTTGGCTTGAACGAATGAATCATTGATACTATTAATTGCTTGAGGATTTAATATTAATATCTTTTTATCATTCTCTGCTGTATTTAAGAATTGTTTACTCTCCGTAGCCTTGTCTGAGTCAGTGTCTTTTAATTCGATATATTCTATTTTGTCTGTCATTTTTTTTTCCTTTCTCTTGCACTTATCAAGTTTTAATTAATGACAATTCAAAAATAGAAAGAAGATACTGGCGGAAAAATAAAGACTATGAATATATACATAGAATACATATCTCGTATTTAGTACTTTTGTAAGTGGTTATGCTGATAGCATTCACAGTTTTATTATAACAATTAAATAGCAAACATCAGAAATTAAATTGATAACAAATGTCTGATATTAAAAAAATTTTCAAATACCTCGAGTTATTAAATACTCCGGAAGAAAAACTCGAATATCTAAATCAAAAAAAAGATGAAATATTAAATAATCAAAAGACCAAATTTAGCATTAAGTCACCTCTGAATGTAATGCGGTTGCTCGGTAATGCTATTTTGGCACTCTTTTCAGATTCTAAATCAGATTCTAGATCAGTTTTTAAATCAGTTTCTAAATCAGTTTTTAAATCAGTTTATAGTATATATAAACATAAAATTGCGGGTTCAGTAAGCCCAATATCGGGTTATATAAATATTCCGAATTCCAAATATCGATTAATGCAAAGATATATCGCACGTTTGAATACAATAATATCTTCGATTAAAAAAGACAAAATAAATTTGAATAATCGCAAATTTCAGAAAGTAAAAGTAAGAACAAAAGAAGATTATATTGTTTGGTCAGGCAGCAGAATTATACTTGAAAATTTATTGAGTGGGCTCGTTTATAAAAAATGTATATTAGACTATAATCAAAACGAAATAAATATAATAATTAATGATCATTTTTATATTGAAGGATATACCGAACTTAATAACAACGAAGCCCGGTATATGAGGTGGGCGAGAAGTTATCCGCAATTATTATATTTGTTTGAATCATTATATAATAAAAAATTCAGTGAAAAGAAAAGTGAGACACAGGTATTGGAGACAAAATTTTGGGATAAAAGACATGCAATAGTGTCAGAACATTTTATTAATTTTAAAGGAGAACCGATTTCGAACGATATACTCGCCAGATCAGAGTTACAATACAAAAAGGGAGAATATGACACAAAACCTAATTATTATGAATTAATAGATATTATAATCGAGGAGGCTTTCGAAGAATCCATATAATAAAATACAAAAGAAATAGCAGGAGAACAGTTGTTCAACTTTTTATGAAAACTTTTTAAAACTTCCCATTTAAATCCTATTAATCCTTATAAACTGAATAAGGATTATAAAATGTTAATAGGAACAAGTTACCCCCGGACCAAACTCAACACTACGAATACGACCCATTTGAAATAGCAAAAAGATTAAAAGCTAAACTCGAAGAAGCTCTTGAGGAATATGACGAATCTTTCGGTCGGAAAGACTTCTACAGGTTGATTAAGGAAGAGTATAGATCGCTCAGTAAGAATTTAAAAGAGCAAGGTGCCGCCAAATAGATTGAGTCTTCCATTTATTAGTAAAATAAACGACATTTTTAGTATTATTCGAACTTTATTTTTCACATTTATAAATATATCCTTCTATAAAAATTGATCTTCTACATTTTTTCTGGTTTCATATTTTGACCACAATCTTTCAAATCTCATTTAATAGTATATAAATCCTGAATACTATTTTTCAGTTGTGAACACATTATTCAAATAGTATTTAGTATTAATAAAACTATTTTTTATAAAACTATACAAATTTAATATGATTAACAAAGAAGAACAGATTGACTCTGTTGATTTGACAGATTTGACCGATGAGGAAATCCATTACATTGGAGAATGTTTCTCTAAAGAACTAAAAAAGGTGCTTGATAACTATAAACCTTATTTTGCAAAACATGAGTTTTATCGTAAGCTGTATAGTATCTATTATATGGTAAAAGCAAAACTCGATAAAGAAGGAAGTTGAGTATAGTATGATTCACGTACCTTTAAATATGGAACAAAAAGAAATCCTGGATGAAGCTCTCTCAAGAGAGCTTCGTAAAAAACAGAAGCATTTCAAAAAAAAGCGATTAAGCCATTTTAATAATCAGAAACTGAAAAACATTTACGAGAAGTGTCAGGTAGAGTATTCGCCGGTACTTTATGAAATCCCATTTAAGTGCTACTTTTCATTTTATCTTTACTTGATTCTTAAAAGTAAGGTTAAGTTCATGGACTGGATGGAATGCCCTCCACACTATCGCATTGCAATTAGTCAGGATTTTAATGTAAACCAGTTATATAGAGAAACAGGTATATGCAGAAACATTATCAGAAGAGCATTTCGTGAGCTTGTGAAATTACGAATGGTCGAAGTTACAAGTTATTGCAAGCCTGAACATAAATCCTGTAAATCAATTTTAGTTCTGAACGACTATTACATTCACAGCTATTGCCCTGAGCTGGGGTATGTTACGTACAGCTCGGAAATTCCATTTAACTATTATAATAAACCTAAACAAATAAATATATGAAACAAAAAGATGACAATTACCACGTTCAAATTAAACCTGAATTCTTATTCGACAAATACAAAGTATTTTCTAATAATTATACACCATGGGTATATA
>DATCHW010000078.1:0-1311 GCA_036508135.1 Ignavibacteria bacterium | reverse complement strand
GCAATATCTTCCAATTTTTTCTCCAGTATTTCTTCAACAGCCGCATAAGGGGTTTCTTTAACATCCATCTGCACTGCTGAATTTTGCTTTTTTGACCGCATTTTTCTTTCGTTCCTCTCTATCGCTCTACCATAAAAGTTAATACTACTAAAACCGCTTACGCTATATTTAAGCAAGCAATAACTAACTTTAGAATGATAATAATACTAATGACTATAACAGCAACCCAACTCATCACAATCAGAGAACGCCGTTCAATGGGATGCTCCAAATAATTTGTTACTTCCACTTCCACTTTTTCCTGGCCGAGTTTATCCAGAAGAAACCGGACAAGTGCAGCATGGTTTTCCAAAAGATTGGAAAAAATATAAAAACCCTTGGTTGTTGTTAATAAAAAGTAGGCTTTATTCCTCATGACAACAACTGCTAAATGGGTAATTTCCGGCCAGTTAAAATTCTTTACCCGGAAAAACTTTTTTATTTTCAGCCCTTCTTCATTAACAATGATTTCCCTTCTGGCTGCCTCAATACCAATAGCTAGAATACTGACACATAAAACTGCCAGAATGATTTTTTCCCATGTCTGCCCGGTAATCAAACTCAGCCCAAAGAGTAAAAATAAGAGCACAATAGTGACGCTGAAGGGAATAAGAAACGCTCTTTTAATTTTATAAATGTTTTGCATCTTTAAATTCCCCGGTTATTGTTATCTTTCACGGCAGTTACTGACTTATTTAGATTTAAGCATTGGATCTTATGATTGGACGGACTCTAGCACAGGCGAATTAATCAGTCAAGAAAGTCGAATATTTTTTTATAATTTAATTAAACCAATAAATCTAATGAAATACAGCGGTTAAGCAAATAACTTTTTATCGCGTCGCAATTAAACGCAATTTAAAAATCATTTAAAATTGTTATTGGCAAAATTACTTTGTCAGCGTAGTATAATCATATATCAAAAAAGTAATTGCAAATATCGTCGAATCTTTAAGGGAGACGTTCATGAAGATAACCAGTGTTGATGAAATGCGTTTTATGGATCGCTATGCCATCGATAAACTGGGCATTGCCGAAGAAATACTCATGGAGAATGCAGCGCTTGCGGCCATCAATTTACTGCAAAAGGAGATCGGCATCAGCGGCAAGAAATTCGTCATCTTCTGCGGGTCCGGAAATAACGGCGGTGATGGCCTGGTTGTCGCCCGCTTGATTCATTCCGGCGGTGGCAGCGTAAAAGTATTTTTACTTAGCGATAGCAACAAGTATCGGGGGGCAGCCAAAACAAATTTTGCTATAATTGCGCGACTG
>DATCHW010000077.1:0-6802 GCA_036508135.1 Ignavibacteria bacterium | reverse complement strand
TATAGATAATGAAATTTGTGATTTGATTTGTGCCGTCAGGTATATAATATTTATAGATAATGAAATTTGTGATTTGATTTGTGCCGTCAGGTATATAATATTTATAGATAATGAAATTTGTGATTTGATTTGTGCCGTCAGGCATATAATATTTATAGATAATGAAATTTGTGATTTGATTTGTGCCGTCAGGCACATAATATTTATAGATAATGAAATTTGTGATTTGATTTGTGCCGTCAGGTATATAATATTTATAGATAATGAAATTTGTGATTTGATTTGTGCCTTTAGACACAAAATGTTTATCGGGATTCGTTAAGCAGCATTTGAAAATTAACATTTTATTAAAAATGAATAAATACGATACTAAGGAAAAACGAACAGATGAGTTAATCATTGCAAACAAAGAACTTGTCTATCAAAACGAAGAGAAAGAAAAACGAGCAGATGAATTAATCATTGCCAACAAAGAACTTGTCTATCAAAACGAAGAGAAAGAAAAACGGGCGGAAGAGTTACTCATTTTCAACAAAGAACAAGTCTTTAGAAACGAAGAAAATGAAAAGCTGACAATAAAGTTAATTACAACTAATATTGCCCAAAGGCGCGACATTACCGAATTGAAGCGGGCGGAGCAGGAAATCAAAATTAAAAACGAAGAACTAATAAAACTCAATGCCGAAAAGGATAAATTTTTTTCAATTATTGCGCATGATTTAAGAAGTCCGTTTACGGGATTCCTTGGGATAACTGAAATTATGGTAACGGATATGGATAGGTTTACTTTAGATGACTTTCGGAAATTTGCAGGAGATTTAAATCTCGAGGCAAATAACTTGTATCGTTTACTTACAAATTTACTTGATTGGGCAAAAATGCAAACAGGGTTGACAGATTTTAATCCTGATAAATTATCATTGAAAGGAATAGCAGAAGATTGCTTTCAATTATTTAATGAGAGAGCAAAGAAAAAAGGGATAGATATGGAAGAAGCAATACCTGAAGATATTTTTGTAATGGCGGATAAATCAATGCTTAATACTATCATAAGAAATCTTATTTCAAATGCTTTAAAGTATACAAGAAAAGGCGGACGTATATCAATATCCGCAAAAAATTTAATAGACAAGGTTGAAATATCTATAAAAGATACGGGAATTGGCATGGGTGAAGAATTGATAAAAAATTTATTTAAAATAGATAAGAAAACAAGTCGTAAAGGCACTGATGATGAACCAAGTACGGGACTGGGATTATTGCTATGCAAAGAATTTATTGAAAAGCACACCGGACTGATTACAGTAGAAAGTAAAGAAGGAAAAGGCAGTGAGTTCGTTTTTAGTTTGCCGGGCGGGAAATGATGCGTATAGTTGATGGAGTTTGCAGAGTTGTTAGAGTAGTGGTTAGTGGCAAGAATAGAGAGTTTATTGAGCCGGTGAACCGAGAGTCATTCAAAAACTAAGAAACTCTGCGGAACGGAAGAAAGGGATTTTGATGGATGACAGAATGAGATTAATCGTGTATTCATCGTAATATTTTTATAATAATATATTTTATAAAAATGAAAAAATTCGATACTAAAGAAAAACGGGCTGCAGAGTTAATTATTGCTAACAAAGAACTTGCTTTTCAAAATGAAGAGAAAGAAAAACGGGCTGCAGAGTTAATTATTGCTAACAAAGAACTTGCTTTTCAAAATGAAGAGAAAGAAAAACGTGCAGCAGAGTTAGTCATTGCTAACAAAGAACTTCTCTTTCAAAACGAAGAGAAAGAAAAACGGGCGAATGAGTTAATAATTGCCAACAAAGAACTTGCCATTCAAAACGAAGAGAAAGAAAAACGTGCAGCAGAGTTAGTTATTGCTAACAAAGAACTTGTCTTTCAAAACGAAGAGAAAGAAAAAAGGGCGAATGAGTTAATAATTGCCAACAAAGAACTTGCCATTCAAAACGAAGAGAAAGAAAAACGGGCAGCAGAGTTAGTCATTGCCAACAAAGAACTTGCCATTCAAAACGAAGAGAAAGAAAAACGTGCAGCAGAATTAGTCATTGCTAACAAAGAACTTATCTTTCAAAACGAAGAGAAAGAAAAACGGGCAAATGAATTAATAATTGCCAACAAAGAACTTGCTTTTCAAAATGAAGAGAAAGAAAAACGGGCAGCAGAATTAGCCATTGCCAGTAGAGAACTTGTTTATCAAAACGAAGAGAAAAATAAACGAGCAGCTGAATTAATCATTGCCGACAAAGAACTTGATTATCAAAACGTAGAGAAAGAAAAACGGGCAGATGAGTTAGTAATTGCTAATATAGAACTTGATTATCAAAACGTAGAAAAAGAAAAACGGGCAGATGAGTTAATCACTTCGGAAACCCGATATCTCAGATTGTTCGAAGCTGCAAGAGACGGCATTATTATTCTCGACGCCGAAACAGGAATGATCGTTGATGTTAATCCTTTTTTGATTGAAATGCTGGGATACTCACACGAAGCCTTTCTTGGAAAAGCAATATGGGATATTGGGTCATTCAAAGATATAATAGCTAATAAAGACAATTTTTTAGAATTACAACAGAAAGAATACATCAAATATGAAGGCTTACCTCTGGAAACAAGTAATGGACAAAAGATAAATGTAGAGTTTGTTAGTTATTTGTATTTCGTGGACAATCAGAAGGTAATTCAGTGCAACATTCGCGATATCACCGAACGCAAGCAGGCGGAGGAAGAAATTCGTAAATTAAATGCAGAACTTGAACGGCGAGTAATTAAACGTACTTCACAGCTTGAACTGGCGAACAAAGAACTTGAAGCATTTAGTTATTCGGTCTCCCACGACTTGCGGGCTCCTTTGAGGGGAATAGACGGATTCAGTCTTGCTTTATATGAAGATTATAATAAAAATCTTGATGATACCGCACAAGATTACATTGGAAGAATCAGGGCGGCAACTAAAAAAATGGACGGATTGATTGATAGTTTATTAGTGCTTTCAAGGATATCCCGTTTTGAGATGAATTTTGAAAAAGTAAATTTATCTTTATTGGTAAAGGAAATTTCCGGAACTATTAAAAGTTCTGACAAATCAAGACAAGCAGAGTTTATTATCGAGGAAAATTTAATTGGAAATGGAGATGCAAAATTATTGCAAATTGTTTTTGAAAATCTTTTAAATAATGCCTGGAAATTTACATCAAAAAATGATAAAACTGTAATTGAATTTGGTGCTATTAAAGAAAAATCAAAAATTATTTATTTCGTAAAAGATAACGGTGTGGGATTTGATATGAAATATTCAAATAAACTCTTTATTCCTTTTCAGCGGTTGCATCCTGAAAAAGAATATCCCGGAACGGGTATAGGACTCGCAACCGTGCAAAGAATTATCCGGAGGCATAACGGCGAAATCCGCGCTGAAAGCAAATTAAACGAAGGTACAACATTTTATTTTACATTATGATTATGAGATCTCTCTATAAATATTTTGTGTTATTATAAATATTCTGTCCCTGACGGGACAATAGATTTTTTTTGATTTTGTGTTATTATAAATATTTTGTCCCTAAAGGGACAATTAAAATATGAATATTAAATCTCTATAAATATTTTATCCCTGACGGGATATTGAAATTGAATGATGAGAACGTGCCTTTAGGCACGAAATATTTATAGATGATGAACGGGTTACAAACAAACGTGCCGTAGGTACATAATATTTATAGAATGATAAACGGGTTACAAATGAATGTACCGTAGGTACAGAATATTTATAGGCACGAAATATTTATAGATGATGAACAGGTTACAAATGAATGTGCCGTAGGTACAGAATATTTATAGGCACAGAATATTTATAGAATGTTAAACAGGTTACGATTGAACGTGCCGTAGGCACAGAATATTTATAGATGATGAACGGGTTACAAACAAACGTGCCGTAGGTACATAATATTTATAGAATGATAAACGGGTTACAAATGAATGTACCGTAGGTACATAATATTTATAGGCACATAATATTTATAGAATGTTAAACGGGTTACAAATGAATGTACCGTAGGTACATAATATTTATAGAATGATAAACGGGTTACGATTGAATGTACCGTAGGTACATAATATTTATAGAATGATGAACGGGTTACAAATGAATGTGCCCGTAGGCACAGAATATTTATAGAATGTTAAACAGGTTACGAACAAATGTACCGTAGGTACATAATATTTATAGAAAATTAATAGGTTACGAATGAACGTGCCTTTAGGCACGAAATATTTATAGATGATGAACGGGTTACGAATGAACGTGCCTTTAGGCACGAAATATTTATAGATGATGAACAGGTTACGATTGAATGTACCGTAGGTACATAATATTTATAGAATGATAAACGGGTTACAAACAAATGTACCGTAGGTACAGAATATTTATAGAACGATAAACGGGTTACAAATGAATGTGCCGTAGGTACAGAATATTTATAGAAAATTAATAGGTTACGAATGAACGTGCCTTTAGGCACGAAATATTTATAGATGATGAACGGGTTACAAACAAACGTGCCGTAGGCACGAAATATTTATAGATGATGAACAGGTTACAAATGAATGTGCCCGTAGGTACATAATATTTATAGAATGATAAACGGATTACGAATGAATGTGCCGTAGGCACAGAATATTTATAGAATGTTAAACAGGTTACGAACAAATGTACCGTAGGTACATAATATTTATAGGCACAGAATATTTATAGATGATAAACAGGTTACAAATGAATGTACCGTAGGTACAGAATATTTATAGAATGTTAAACAGGTTACGATTGAATGTGCCGTAGGCACAGAATATTTATAGAATGTTAAACAGGTTACGAACAAACGTGCCGTAGGCACATAATATTTATAGGCACAGAATATTTATAGATGATAAACAGGTTACAAATGAATGTACCGTAGGTACATAATATTTATAGAATGTTAAACAGGTTACAAATGAATGTACCGTAGGTACATAATATTTATAGGCACAGGATATTTATAGAAAATTAATAGGTTACGAATGAATGTGCCTTTAGGCACATAATATTTATAGAAAATTAACAGGTTACAAATGAATGTACCGTAGGTACATAATATTTATAGAATGTTAAACAGGTTACGAACAAACGTGCCGTAGGCACATAATATTTATAGAATGTTAAACAGGTTACGAACAAATGTACCGTAGGCACATAATATTTATAGAAAATTAACAGGTTACAAATGAATGTACCGTAGGTACATAATATTTATAGGCACATAATATTTTAAAAATAGATTAAAGGAAAAAAATATATGGACGAAAAAATTATTCTGCTCGTTGAAGATAATCAGGATGATATTGCATTAACAATACGGGCTTTCGGAAAAAATAATATCAAGAACAAAATAATCACAGTCGAAGACGGTGAAGAAGCTCTCGATTATCTTTTCTGCAAAGGGAAATTCGAAGGTAGAAATCCTCGTGAATTACCTTCTGTGGTTTTGTTAGACTTGAAGCTGCCAAAAGTTGATGGTTTTGAAGTTTTAAAAGCAATTCGTAAAAATGAAAACACAAAGTTTTTACCTGTGATAATTCTTACTTCTTCTAACGAAGAACGCGATATGGTTTACGGATACTTGCTGGGTGCAAACAGTTTCATACAGAAACCTGTTGATTTCGAAAAATTCAGCGAAGCAATTAAAACTATTACTTTATTCTGGATTCATATGAATGAAACTCCGAATATTTCAAAAAAATTATGAAAACAAAAAAATTTAAGGCATTAATTATTGAAGATTCTAAAGATGACCTTAAATTAATGCTGCGGGAACTTGAGAAAGGTTCTTACGAAATTGAATATACATTAGTTATGGATGCCAAAGGGCTTGAAATCTCTTTAAAGGAGGAATGGGATGTTATAATCTCGGATTATTCATTACCCGGTTTCTCCGGTCTTGAAGCACTGAAGATGTGTAATGAAAAAGGAATTGATATCCCGTTTATTATAGTGTCCGGTACTGTAGGAGAGGATATTGCCGTGGATACAATGAAATACGGTGCAAAAGACTATATTATGAAGAATAACCTGATAAGACTTTTACCGGCAATCGAAAGAGAAATTATTGATGCAAAGATTAGAAAAGAAAAAATACATGCTGAAGAAGAATTGCGAGAAAGTGAAAAAAAGTACCATACTATATTCGAATCAACAGGAACTGCTGCACTGATTGTTGAAGATGATACCACAATCTCAATGGCAAATACTGAATGTTTTAAGTTAACCGGATATAGTTCGGAAGAACTTGTCGGCAGTAAATGGACAAATTATATAGAACCATCGTGTTTGCAAGAGATGATAAAGAATCATAATCTTAGGAGTCAAAATACTGAATTAGCACCGAAAAAATATGAAGTAAAACTTATCAATAAACAAGGTGAAGTTAGGAATGCAGTTCTAGACATTGGTATGATTTCCGAAACAAAGCAGAGAATCGTATCAATTCTCGATATCACCGAGCGAAAGCAAGCGGAGGAAAATACTCAGCTGCTGGCTCATACAATCAAGAGTATCGCAGAAATTATAACCATCACAGATCTTGAAGATAAATTAACTTTTGTCAATCAGGCATTTGTTGATATATATGGTTATTCTTCTGATGAAATTATTGGTAAACACGTAAAAATACTTCGGTCTCCTAATAATCCTCCTGAACTTTTTAAAGATCTTTTAGAACACAGCCGAAAAAACGGCTGGAAGGGCGAACTTCTGAATTTA
>DATCHW010000076.1:0-1272 GCA_036508135.1 Ignavibacteria bacterium | reverse complement strand
ATCGTACTCTCCAGAGAATTATCGGATAAGATTTTCCCCGGTCAGAACCCGGTTGGAAAAGAAATTGTTGGTCTGGTAAATAACGAAGAACATGTTTTCATCATCAAGGGAGTCTTTAAAAATATTCCGGAGAATTCTACTTTTAGAGCTCAGTGCTTTGTAAATAGCAGATGGACACTTGTCTCGATTAATTCAGCTTTTAAGGTAACTAATGCTGACAAGAGTTGGGATTATCCATTCTGGAATACCTGGGTTTTACTTTCCAAAGATTGTAATGTTGAATCACTCGAGAAACAATTCAGGGCATTTGAAATTAAAAATATCAGTGAAAAACCTCCTTATAATTATTCTCTTCAGAATTTATCAGACGTTTATTTGCATTCTGATAAGGTTATCAATACCAGGATCACTGGCAGCATAAAAAGTATCAGATTGTATTCAACCATTGCTTTGCTTATTGTGCTTGTCGCAACTTTTAACTATATTATTTTGTCGACTGCCGTATCTACATATAGAACAAAAGAAATTGGTATACGAAAAACCTATGGTAGCAGCGATAAAAAAATTAGAAATCAATTATTGGGCGAATCCATCCTTCTGGCTTTACTTGTTTTGCCAATTGCTCTTCTTTTAACATGGTTATCCCTTCCTTATGCCGGAAAACTTTTCCAAACACAGCTTCATATTATCAACTCAAACATAATAATATACATCCTGGTTTATCTTTCCTTGACTTTATTTATTGGTTTTGTCTCAGGAATTTATATCTCATATTATTTATCAGGTTTAAAGGTCATGGATATTTTGAGAAACACTATTTATTCTGGGGAAAGAAAACTATTCTTCCGCTCGTCATTAATTGTAGTTCAATTGGTCATTTTCTGTTCTTTTGTATCGAGTACTCTCATAATCCGTTCACAATATCAGTATGCACTAAAAAAAGATTTAGGATATTACAATAAAGATATAGTTGTAATTGATATGGGTAGAGATTTTAAAGGATATTCATCTTATATTAATAGTATTAAATCGAACCCGAATGTAATTATGGCCGCAGGAACAATGGAAGGTCTTCCTATGCAGAATTCAGGTACTTCAGTAATGCCAGATTTTGAAGATAATAGTATTAAGGTTCTGGTAGAAAGCATGGCTGTTGATTATAATTTTTTAAAAACAATGGGTATTGAAGTAACCAAAGGCCGTGATTTTTCCGAAGAGTTTGGAAGCGACCTTACCCAGTCAGTTATTCTCAATGAAACTGCTGTAAAACGA
>DATCHW010000075.1:0-120381 GCA_036508135.1 Ignavibacteria bacterium | reverse complement strand
CCATATTTTAAAATTAGATGACGAGAGTTTAAATACTTTGAAGCCTAAATCAAGTTTTCCTTTTTTAAATAATTCGGGTTTCTCTGTTTTTTCCTTTTCAATTTTTTGAATAACTCTGCGGATACGCTCTTTTGAAATTTCGGCTATGTTTTTGTATCCCGCTTTGAATGCTTCGCTTTCATTATCACAAAGCTCCGGCAACTGAACTAAAATAAATTTTCTGTTTCCTCCATCTTTTTCATTAAGTTCTAAAACGGCTTGTGCTGTTGTGCCTGAGCCAGCAAAGAAGTCAAGAATAATAAAGTCATCATCATTTAAACTATCAATAATTTTATTTGGTAAAAATGTTGATTTGGGAAAATCAAATAAATCAACACCATCAAATAATTCCTTCACCATTGCTCTTCCATTTTGATTATTAACTTCTTTTTCGTCCCAAATACTACGGGGTTTTTTTAAAGTTAAACCATTTTCTTTTTCTAAATAATCTTTTCTGAAAATATCCCATACTTCAACTTCGGAATTACTTCTATTAATTTTTTTGCCAACAATAAAATAATTGTTTTTTAATAATAGTTCTTTACTCCAAGTCCATCTTGATTCTTCACCAGTTGGTCTTTTGGGAATAACTTCTATATTGAAGATTTCAGATTTCTCTAAACTTACAGAACCATTTTCTGGATTAACATATATAGGATAAAACATTTTGCGTCTATGCTCTCGCTTCCAAGCACCACCTCTTTGCCTTAAGCCGAGTAATCTATAACTTTTTCCATTTTCATCAATTAAATTGTATTCTTCTTTTTCTTCATCAGTTTTTTCGTAACCTCCTAATTCAAATACAAAATTGTTTTTACAATAAACTAGAATATATTCATGTTCCATAGCAAAAAATTTACTTGCCTGAGAACCTCGTGGGTTACTTCTATTTATTATTTGACAAATAAAATTTTCCTCTCCAAAAATCTCATTCATTATCAAACGAAGGTTGTGAACTTCATTATCATCTATATGTACAAAAATAACACCATCATCGCTTAACAAATTTTTTGCGAGGAATAAACGGGGATATATCATACTTAACCAATTGCTATGGTAATGTCCGCTTTCTTTACTGTTCTTGCGGAAAAAACCTTCTTTCATCAAAAAACCTTCTTCATCTTTTTCACCGATTCTTTTCTGATACTCTTCTCTGCTTTCTTTGAAACTATCGGGATAAATAAAACTGTCATTACCAGTATTATAAGGCGGGTCTATTACAATCACTTTTATTTTTCCGTAATATGCTTTCTGCAAAACTTTTAAGACTTCAAGGTTTTCTCCTTCTATAAACACATTTTCGGTAGTGTCAAAGTTGATGGATTCTTCTTTTATGGGTTTCAGTGTTGCGGTTGTGGATTGTTGTAACACCTTAAAAGCCTCTGCCTTGCCAGCCCAGTTTAAGACGTATCTTTCGTTTTCAATGTTAACATCTTCGCCGAGAGTCAATTTTAGTTTTTCAACATCAACTTTATCATCTTCGGTTAAGATATTAGGTATAATAATTTTGATTTTATCAATTATATCCTGTTTAATATCTAAAGATTTTCCATCCATTTTAATAGTTTTGTTTATTCTAATTTACGGATTTTATTCTTTTGTTTCTGTATAAATGAATCTTTAAAGAATTATTTATAAATTTTGATTAATCTAAAATACTAATTTCAATTTAGCAAAGAAATGAGATTCTTCCTCCTCCGCGGAGGATACAGAATGACAAAATTGACTGTTTTCATTACATTGCGTTACTTAAGTAAAAATTAATTACGCTTCCCGGAGGATTGTGAGGACGGAATTGTAATTTTTCATAGGAATGTTTTGTTCGTGCAGGTAAAATTCTTTTTTATAGTTATAGTCGTTTAAAAACCAGGCATCTGCAAGGATTTCTTCGGGTTTAGTGTCAATTTCTTTTCCCTGAAAAAAATCAATTGCATAAGAAAAAGTATTTAATTCCTGACCTACAGGGATATACTTAAAAGGAAAGAATTCATTGATTTTACTCCATTTTACTTTTCCGCCGTAACTTAAAATTACTGCAATTGGGAATTTTCCATATTCTGCATAACGAATTGCAATTGAGCTTAAAGTGGTGTTGAATTTAAGAAAAAATCGGAGTTTACTATAAATCATTAGATAAATTTTAATTTTGCACATTCTCACTTCCATAATTCGTTTTCCGGAGATTTCTCTCGCTACACGGGATGCATATAAATTGTGTGGAAATGATAATATTATTAACAAATTTATGATAAAATTGGGAAAATGGAATATGGTTCTATTTAAAGGTAGATTTATTATATTTACCTTGCAAAAGAACCAAAAAGAGAAATAATGATTGATTTTATAGAAATATTCAAGCAAAATAAGGGTTATGCTCAAATGCTCGAACTTAAGAAAAAAGGAGTTCATACAAGAACTATTGCTAAAGCTGTGCAGAATGGGTTCATCGAAAAAATCAAACCGGGTATTTACAAACTCGTTGATTATCCCTGGGATGAACACGCAAGCTTCGCTGATGTATGCCGGGCTAATCGTAAGGCGGTTATTTGTCTTCTTAGTGCTGCTTCATATTACGAACTTACAACTTTTAACCCCCCGGAAATTTATGTTGCTGTTCCAAATAATACATCTAAGTTTAAACTTGAATATCCTCCAATCAAAGTTTATTACTTTGTAAAAAATTATTATGAGCCAGGTATAGAAAAGCTTTATACAAAAAGCGGGAACGTGAGCATATATAATAAAGAAAAAACAATTTGCGACCTATTCAGATACATAAATAAAATCGGTGAAGATGTTACTCTTGAATCTCTAAAGACATATATGCATAATAAGAAAAAAAATATAGCAAAGCTTTTTAGATACGCAGAAATATGCGGAGTCAAAAATAAGGTAGAACTAATTGTAAAGGGTGTGCTGCCGTGAAGAAGGAAAAGGAGATAATGAACCTTCCTGCATCTGTAAGACAGAGATTAATAAATTTATGCGGTAAATCAGGGATAGAATTTCAAAATATTAGTCTACTTCTATTAATTGTCCGTCTCGTTCTTTCAAAAAATCCAATACAACAAGGATTGAAACATTTATGGTGTTCACTTAATTTTTCTACCATTATCTGTTCTTTCAAAAAATCCAATACAACAAGGATTGAAACAATGGTGATGTAATTGATTTTGGAGCTTTTAGTCAAGTTCTTTCAAAAAATCCAATACAACAAGGATTGAAACGCACTTGAACGATTAAAAGACCATGAGGGATTAATTTTGTTCTTTCAAAAAATCCAATACAACAAGGATTGAAACTACAAACGGTGAGAATAAATTCGGATTCTTACAGAAAGTTCTTTCAAAAAATCCAATACAACAAGGATTGAAACTCAATTGATAAACTTGAATCCGTAAATCTGTATTTCTGTTCTTTCAAAAAATCCAATACAACAAGGATTGAAACAGTCTATACAACTATCAGGAAAATGTTGTAGCACTTCGTTCTTTCAAAAAATCCAATACAACAAGGATTGAAACTCTTCTTCTATATGATTAGTTTCTTTTGCAGGTAATAAGTTCTTTCAAAAAATCCAATACAACAAGGATTGAAACTTTATCGGGTGGACAAATCCATAACGATCCAGTTGCAGAAGGTTATCTTTCTCTTGGAGGTTTTAAAAGTTCTTATTTAATTCCAAATGCGAAGATAGGAGGATTGTTTGAAGAGGTGACAGTGGAAGATTCTGTTAATGGAAGGATGGATGTGAAATGTATTTTTTTAAAAAATGAGTCTGGTGGATCTGTTAGCAATTTAAGTCTAGTTATTGCAGGGAATAAAAGTTTTGAAAAATTTTATGTTGGACTTTCTATTCCAACTTCAAAAATAAATGGAAGTGTTCAAAGATTACAGACAACACAAGAAGAACCGTATGGAGTAGATTTTGAATTATTATCTGTCAATCCATTAATTTTTGACGGTATAACTTTAGAAAATGGAGAAATGATAGCTTTATGGATTAAGAGAATTATTTTAAGTAAAAGTGAATTAGGAGTAGAAGATATAACATTAAAACAACAATCTTCTGTAGATTTTGTTTTGTCTTATACTTAAGAAAAGATTATTTGGACTCTTCGGTACTTTGCCGATAGTTCCTCCGGTCCCCCGAAGAGGTTAATCCAAATCGGGGGATTTTATAAAAGCTATAAAATAAAAAATTAAAATAAAGAGTTCCAGAAATGGTAATAAAAAGACATAACTCGAAAGGAGGTAAAAAACAATGTTGACGCCATCAGAAAAAACCCGTTTGCAAGAATTGCAGGCAAAGAAAACTTTATCAGAAGATGAAAAGAAAGAACTTAAAGTTCTTCAAGAGAAAGCAAAAGCTTCAAGATAAAGAGAAGTAATTATTAAGCAGGGGGAGTTTCACTTCTCTCTGCTTAAATTAAACAACTGGAAAATAACAAAATGAGTTCTTTCAAAAAATCCAATACAACAAGGATTGAAACCTCTTAACAACTAACAACTAACCACTAACAACTAATCAGTTCTTTCAAAAAATCCAATACAACAAGGATTGAAACAATGTTTAAGATGTCAATAAGTACTCGTACTAAGATTGCAAAATATGCATACACTGCCAATGGTTACAAAGAATTAACCGGCTCTATCTCCCTCCTTGGCGAATAGATACCGGTTTTTAAAAATTCTCCTATATAATTTTGGTATTTATTTCTTTATTTTTTTTTGGTACGATGACTAAGCAGTTAATAATAGCTATTTAAAACCTTTTAATTTTACGCAAATGAAATTAGCATTTATCGGAACATATCCTCCTCAAAAATGCGGGATTGGAACGTTTACAAATAATCTCCTTAAATCTATCGCCGAAAACTTAGGATATGAAAATCTGTTCCCGAACATTTCCGTTATTGCTATGAGCGATATGGAACAGGACTATAATTATCCTTCGGAAGTGACAATGGTAGTAAACCGGGATAACCAGCGTGATTATCTCAGTGCTGCAAAATATATAAATTATAATAATTTCGATGCTTGTATAATAGAGCATGAGTTCGGTATTTTTGGAGGGGAAAGCGGAGTCTATATTCTCTCTCTGGTTAACAGAATTGAAATCCCATTGATGGTAACATTCCATACTGTTATTAAAGAACCAACACATATTCAAAAAGTGATTGTACAGGAACTTGCAAAAAAGTCGCATAAAATTATTGTAATGAGTAATAGAGCCGTTGAATTCTTGCTTAATATTTACAATATCCCTGAAGATAAAATTTTGATTATTGAACACGGCGTTCCCGTAAGCAAAGGTTTCCGTACGGAAGCCATTCGTAAAAAATTTAACTTCGGGGATAATACAGTTCTCTTTACATTCGGATTATTAAGCAGGAATAAAGGAATAGAGACCGTAATAAAAGCTTTACCAAAAATTGTGGATAAGTATAAAAATATTCTGTATATAGTGCTTGGGAATACTCATCCGAGCGTCTTACGGCACGATGGAGAAGAATACAGGGAGTATCTTCTGCGGCTTGTAAAGGAAAATAAACTTGAAAAGCATGTCTATTTTTACAAAAACTTTATTCCGGAAGACCAGTTGATGGAATATCTTTATGCAATCGATATTTATATCACGCCTTATTTGAATGAAGCCCAGATAACAAGCGGTACCTTATCTTATGCTATAGGTGCGGGAACAGCAGTGATATCCACTCCCTACTGGCATGCACAGGAACTCCTTTCAGAGGGAAGGGGATTGCTCTTTGATTTTCATGATCATGAACAACTTTCAAATATAATTCTTGATTTATTTGATAACCGCCATAAAATTGAAACTCTTCGCGAAACGGCTTACGAGTACGGACAAAAACTCAGATGGCCCAAAATTGGTGCGAAATATTTAAAAGTTCTACATGAAGCAATCAATGAGTTCTCGTTTTCTCGTAAAGAAAAACAGACAATCCTTGATCCTCTTCTTCTGCCTGATTTTACCCTGGAACATATTAAAAAACTTACGGACGATACAGGTATTGTTCAGCATGCTAAATACGGGATTCCAAACCTCAAAGAAGGTTATTGCCTCGACGATAATTCCAGAGCCCTATTAATGTCTTCTATGGCTTTTGACACAAGAAAATCTACTGAATCGCTTGAGCTTATGCCTGTATATCTGAGTTACATTCACTATATGCAAAATGATAACGGGACTTTCAGAAATTTTTTAAGTTTCAATAGAAATTTCCTGGATGAAGTTGGCTCAGAAGATTCTTTCGGAAGAACTATCTGGGCACTTGGATATACAATCTGTTATTCTCCAAACGATTCTTATCACCAGGTCAGTCTCGATACATTTCATAAATCTGTTCCATACTTTACTGTGTTGAGGCATATTCGCGGAATCGCAAATACAATTCTCGGATTGTCTTATTATTTAAGGTTCTTTCCTGATAATGATAATATGAAAAATATTTTCAGGAATTTGTCAGACAAACTTATTAATATTTATGAAAAAGAAAAATCGGCAGATTGGCACTGGTTCGAAAATATTCTTACTTATGATAACGCTATCATTCCGCTTTCTCTTTTCCATTCGTTTGAAATATTGAAAGATGAAAGAATACTAAAGATAGCGAAAGAATCATCTGATTTTCTGGATAATGTGACATTGGGCAGCGGACATCTGAGCCCTGTCGGTAATAACGGATGGTTTCCTAAAGGAGGAAAATGTGCCGGCTTTGCACAGCAATCAATAGATGTGATGGGTATGGTTTTGCTTTTTTTTAAAGCATATCAGATAACAAAAGACAAACCATACCTCGATAAAATGTTCACTTCTTATATGTGGTATCTCGGAAAGAATGATTTGAACACACCTGTCTATGATTTTAAATCAGGCGGATGTAACGACGGGCTGGAAGATTACGGAGTAAATAAGAATAAAGGTGCCGAAAGCTCGCTTGCATATTTAATTTCGCACCTTACGGTTCTTAACGCTTTCGAACTTGAGTATGAATATGAAAAATAAATATTATTTATAAACAAGAATAATTATTTATGGCAATCATAAAACGATATTCTAATAATCCGATCCTTACGAAGGATGATGTTCCATATAAAGTGGCTACTGTGCATAATGCCGGTGCAATAAAGTATAAGGAAAAATATATTCTGCTTTTCCGCTCACATCTTTTAAACGGGCGCAGTATTATTGGTATTGCCGAAAGCAATGACGGATATAATTTTACTGTTCGTCCGGTACCATTTATGATTCCGTCTGAAGAGGGGGATTTCAAACAATATGAAGAATTCGGTGTAGAAGATCCGCGAATTACTTTTATTGACGGTGAATATTTGATAACCTACAGTGCATATTCCAGATACGGTGTACGCATCGGTCTTGCTAAAACCGGTGACTTTGAATCCGTGAAAAGACTCTTTCTTATTACAGAAGCTGACTACCGCAACGTTGTAATATTCCCTGAAAAATTTAATGGACTTTATGCACGCCTCGACCGTCCGCATTCAGACATTACACCCTGGTCTATCTGGATTTCATATTCCAGGGATTTAAGATATTGGGGTGACTCAAAAGTAATAATGCGTCCGGTCAAATATCATTGGGACGAAATGAAAATCGGTCCGGGCGCCCCGCCGGTAAAAACAAACAGGGGCTGGCTGAACATTTATCACGGTGTGTTTCCTACTATGGCCGGAAGTGTTTACAGATTAGGGGTTGCATTACACGATTTAAAAGATCCTTCAAAAATACTCGGTGTGTGTGACGAATGGATACTGCAGCCCGAAGAAGTATATGAAATCACCGGGTATGTTCATAACGTGGTCTTCACATGCGGTGCTATTCCTGAACCTGATGGTACTATAAAAATTTACTGGGGTGGCGCTGATAAAGTCTTGTGCGCCGGAGAAGCAGTAATTGAAGAGCTTGTTGATTTGTGCCTTAATAAATCACGGAGTGCGCTGTGAAAGTAGCTATACTCTCTCCAGCTGTGTGGCGTTCTCCGCCCAAAAATTATGGTCCCTGGGAACAGGTTGCTTCTAACATTGCCGAAGGTCTGATAGAAAAAGGAATAGAAGTAACACTATTTGCAACAGGTGACTCTGTTACAAAAGGTAATCTCGAATACATTATAGAAAAACCATACGGGGAAAATCCCGTTCTTGATCCTAAAGTATGCGAGTGTATGCATATAAGTTATATGATGGAAAAAGCTTCCCGGTTCGACATCATACATAATCATTATGACTTTCTTCCTCTCACATATTCGCGTTTGATAAATACTCCGATGGTAACTACTATTCACGGATTTTCTTCTACGAAAATTATTCCTGTTTATAAAAGATATAACGATATAAATTCTTATGTTTCTATCAGTAATTCAGATAGAAGTCCGGAATTAAAATATGTTGCAACTATTTATAACGGAATAAATGAAAAAAATTTCACATTCAAAGAAAAGCAGGGTGATTACCTTTTATTTTTCGGACGGATTCATCCGGAAAAAGGTACTTATGAAAGTATTCAAATTGCAAAAAAATCTAAAATGAAATTAATTATTGCAGGTCTTGTGCAGGACAAAGATTACTTTAAAGAAAAAATCGAACCTTATGTGAATAATGAAGATATAATTTATTCCGGAAATGCAAATCCCGTATTAAGGGATGAATTGCTTGGAGGGGCTTATGCTTTGCTCCATCCCGTTAGCTTCGAAGAGCCCTTCGGTTTGAGCGTTGTAGAATCTTATTTCTGTGGTACTCCTGTTATTGCATTCAGCAGGGGTTCGATGCCCGAACTTATTCACCACGGCAGGACAGGTTTCCTTGTATCCAATATTTCTGAAGCAGTTGAATATTTGAAAGATGTTAAAGAAATTAATAGAAAAGATTGCCGTATCTGGGCAGAATCAAAATTCACCCGCTCACAAATGGTAAAAGAATATATCGAAGTCTATAAAAAAATTCTGGATTATAAATAAGGATTCCACTAAGATAATCAATCCGGCTCTTTCAGCTTTTCAATCAGAACTTTCACATTTACTGTAGCAAATGAAGAAGCATAATCAGAAATCGCATAAGGGATAATCAATTCATTATTGTTTATTATCGCTCCGCAGGTGTAGACCACATTCGGAACATATCCTTCTCTTTCATCCTCATTCGGAACTATCAGCGGCTCTTTTAAACTGCCTATCACCTTTGTTGGGTCTTGCAAATCGAGTAATATTGCTCCGAGAGAATACTTTCTCATCTGACCCACTCCGTGTGTGATAACTATCCACCCATCTGGGGTTTCGATTGGAGAACCGCAGTTCCCGATTTGAATTAACTCCCATGTATATTTTGGCTCGAGTAGCAGGGTAGCATGATCCCAGAGAGTTAGGCTGTCTGAAAACATGATGTAATGGTTCACTCCGTCTATTCGCGAGAGCATTGCGTATTGACCGTTTACTTTCCTTGGGAAGAGCGAAAAGTTTTTATCTTTTATACATTCTCCGTGCAAAGGCAGATTTTTAAAGTGATAAAAATCTTTTGTCTCAAGGAGTTTAGGTAAAATTGTATATCCGTCATAAGCCGTGTATGTGGCATAATAAGTAATTTCTCCGTCATCATCAATAAACTTGACAAATCTGGCATCTTCAATGCCTCTGCTTTCTGTGGTTGATACCGGGAAAATTACTCTTTCGGAAATATCCGTTTCCTGTGAGAATAAAATTTCATAATGAGATTTTGCAAGCCACATCATTTGTTTAATGGTCTTCTGTTCGTCGAGATTAAGTTTTCTTGTGTCCCGTATCTGGTTTATCAAATCTTTGAGATCTGTGTAATAAAATTCGTCATTCAACTTGCTCAAAATTTCTGTTGAAAGACTGTTCCGGACTTCGTGCTCCTGGAGAATTGCAATGAATTCTTTTTTATCATAAATATGGTCTTTTATTGTTTCAGCTTCGGCTACGTAGTTACCCTTTGGGTCAAATGTAAGATTATTGTTTTTATCAATTATCCCGCTTCTGAATACTATAGATGAAATATGACTTTCTCCTGTTGCTCTATAACTCATTATTATTCTTACTTGTCCTTCTTCGAGCCCTGATTGCTCAGGATGCTCAACTATTGATGGATTGAACAGTGCCGCAGACTCTACTGAATATTCCATCGTAAAAAATGAACCAACCAAAAGTCTCTTTGTTGAAGACATTTTCTCGGGATTTTCCGGAAACTCATTTATGTACTGGGATACTTTTGCATAATTTGTTAAAAATATTTTTATAATATTTCTATGCCGTTTAGCAAACTCCCTCAATACCTGATTCAGTGAAATTTCTGCTTCCTGCTCGCTCATATCCAGTATTTTCGAAATTATGGATTTCGCTTTCATTTCTAAGTGTGCGAAGAAACGTGTTATTACCCTTTTCGAATCAGGATAATATCGTTCTTTTTTTCTGTTTACGGTGATTCTCATTGTTAGGGATTTTTTTTGAATACTTTATTCCTCAAATTTAAATAACGTTTATTATTTTTACAAGTATATATTGAGGGCTCTTATTTCCCGAGAAAGCAAATTATTGAAAACAATTTTAGCTATTCCATTCAATCTCAAAAATCCGCATCCCTTGCTCTTATCCCTATTCCCCCTTTTTTCTGTAAATGATACATTCTATTTTTAGATGTGTGAAAAATTAATTTTATAAGAAAAATTAACAAAAGAACATTGAAAAAAATAATATTTGTTTTATTATTCGTAATTTCCTGTTCGGATATAACTTTATCTCAGCAGAATTCTAATATCTGGGATAAATTCCAGTATCTGATAGGTGATTGGAAAAGTTCCGGTAATTCCGGCGAGGCTAACAGCTATTTCTCTTTCCAAAAAGATTTAAATAATAAAATACTTGTCCGGAAGAATCACGCCGAATACCCTTCGAGAGATACTATACCTCCTATTATTCACGACGATTTATTAATTATCTATCTCGAAAACGGCAAACCGGGAAAAGCAATTTATTTTGATAATGAAGAACATTCTATATATTATATAATAAATTATAATGATTCGGATAACTCAATTATTTTTACGAGTGATGTCGTAAAAGACTTTCCAAGATTCCAGCTGACTTATTTCAAAATCGATGAAGAAAATGTATATATAAAATTTGAAATCACTCCTCCCGGAAATCCTGATTCCTTTTCAACTTATCTGGAAGGTAAAGCCCATAAAGAAAAATAATAGGGAATTATGATAAATAATTTTATTTACTACCGGAAAGTATTTTATGTATCAGGTAATTAATAACTTTGCTTTTTCTTTTTTGGGAGCAGCTTTTTTCGCACTTTTTGATTATGTGGGATATAATTTAAGTCTTAGAAAAAACTGGGTGGATTCGAAATTCGTAAACCCCTACCGGATTACTCAAAGCATCATCCAGGTTCTGATAACAAGTTCTTTGCTTTTCTTTGTCAGCTGGCAGTCAGCTCTTGGATTCAATATTATCTGGTGGACCTGGGGGTGCGATATTCTGTTTTATTTCTACTGTGCTTCGCTGAATATTTTTAAAGACCGTGGTAACTTTACAAAACAGGTTATCGGGAATCAGGTCACCTGGGCTTGGTGGACTCCCTATGGTCTGCTATTCACAAAAAAAGAAGATACTGTTAAGTGGCAAAAATTAATTCTGCAAGCATCCATCGGACTTGCTTTAACTCTGCTTGTCTCTGCTATTTAAAATCTCAAAATAAGTAAACCGTATTGACCGTTTGCAATCAGTACTTTTCCTCTAAAATAATGCACGCTGTAACAATTTCCCTGCGGTTCGAAATACCCGAAGGGATCAGGATTTGAGGGATTGAAAAGATTGAACACTTCTGCCCCATCTAAGTATTCAGCCGTGAATAAAAAGTTGGGCGAGTAATCTATACCTCTTACGTCAGTATTTCCGTTGCCCTGTGCCACAAAATATGGATAAGCCGGATTCCCGACATTTGCAATACAAATTCCTGCATTACCGTCCGCTATGTATGCAAGATTACCTCCGATTTTAACATCATTACACCTGCCCTGAGAATTAAATGAAGATAAGTAAACAGGAAATGAAGGATTCGTAATATTTGCAAGTTCTAATCCGCTGTTTCCTTGTGTCATAAACAAAGTATTTCCAGAAACTTCAATATGCTCAACGGGATGCGCAGGCATATAAGTGAAAACTTCAATTACAGTATCGGGCAAATTGTTGATATTAAAAACTTTCACACCTCCCGGTACAAGAGCGGTATATAGATATCCGTTTTTAATATTGACGGAATTCACACCTCCTGCATAACTTATGTTTGAATTGAATAGAGGAGCCGAAGGATTGGATACGTTAATTATAAACAAACCTTCATTCAAATCAGAAAGGTAAGCATATTTTCTTCCGTTGATGCTGTCGATGAATACTTCACAAACATTCCCCGATGTATTGTAATTGAATGTTTGAGCCGGGTTTGAAGGGTCTGAAATATTTATTATTTCCAAACCATTATTACCGTCCGCAAGAAAAGCATAAGGTATCCCATTGATGCTATAACCTTTCACAAATCTCGCATCTCCGTTTGTATTAAATCTGCTTACAAACCACATTCCCGTTTCCGACACCGGCGGCGGCTCTATTATGTTCTCATTGTCCAGATTGCAGCCCTGAAGTATAAGGAATAGAAATACTGCGGGAACCAGTATTATTTTTTTTAATGATAATTCTTTTTTCACTGTATGATATTCTTGAATATGAAATTAGACCCGAAGGTCCGTTAATTAAAAGTGAATCTTTATTTAAAAAATTTATGCTCGAACTTTGATATTGCGGGCTTCCACCGAACTGGTCTCTCGCCAGGTCCAGCATAGTGCAGTTATTAATGTTAAAATCTATCCATTTGACATCTCCGAGTGGAAATCTGCATCCCGGAGGAGTGAAAATAACTTCACCTACTCCGTTTAAGAATTGTATCTTCAACCCCTGACAATTCGGACATGGACCATCTGCAGTTCTTATCCATGTGCCTGTCATGGTGTAACACCCTACATATCCATTGTTGCAATTTGTGTAATTCAGGACTTTGCAAATTTTTTCTTCCACCCTGGTATTATAATCACATAAGAAAACTGAACCTTCGATCCTGACAGAATAATCTCCTGCTCTGAGAATTACCGAAGCTGCAATGTTTGAATTGCAATCCGGAGCTGACTGCCAGACTAATGTATCATTAAGTGTTTTATCTGAAATCTTGATTGTAACAGGTCCTGCAATTTGTTGTGTCCTGTAAAAAGTGATTTTTCCGTTTCCTTCTCCATAAGGATTTCCGCCATTACAATTAGTATAATCAATTAACTTGCACTTCTTTTCTTCTACATTTACAACATAATCACACAGATATGATTGTCCCTGAATTCTTGCGCTATATGAGCCTGCTTTAAGAATTTGCGAAACCGCAATGTTCGTATCGCATTCAGGAATAGTCTGCCAGACTAATGTATCCGTAAGCGTTTTATTTGAAATCTTGATTGTAACAGGTCCTGCAATTTGATTTGTCCTGTAAAATGTAACATTACCATTCCCGGTACCATAAGGATTTGGTAATGGATCAGGTACGGGGTCAGTAATGCCCGTTTTGGAATCACACGAGGTTAAATATACTATTATAATTAATAGTAAAAGTGAAGTAAGATATGTAACTAAACCCCTGTAGTTCATTTAACTGAAGATATATAATAATTTGTTAATTTAATTATATAGAACATTTAATACTTATACTTTCATTGTCAATAAAATGTTCCCCTCTCGAGGGGTAAATATAATTAATTTAAACGAATAATGAAATATTAATAGCACAAGTATTTTTTTTTGGCAAAGAAAATGATATGATTCTACATACCGTTTAGAATGATATTTTTTTAGATAATTTTAATTCTGTTCTTCTCTCCAGATCACTTGCTCGCCCTCTTTCAATATTTTTATTTTATCGGCAAGATGAGAGTATTTTGAAGCGGGGTTTTGCAAAATTTTCTTCATAGCAAAAAGAGGATAGTTCGGATCGCTAAAGTATCTTATTGAACCAAAATGAATTGGGATCATATAATCCGCTTTCAAATCTTCAAACAGTTGAAGAGCCTCTATGCTTGAGGTATGAAACCAAAAACCGCTCGAATCACAGTTATGGCAGGGTCCGATTGGAATAAAAGCAAGATTTATTCTAAAATTACCGCCTATTTTTTTAAATGCAAGGCTGTCATAACCAGTATCACCGGCAAAGTAAACCGTTACATCTTCGTATTCTATCATATAACCTGTCGCTCCTTGTATCTTCCATGTATATGTATCAAAGGCGTATCTGCCGCCCGGATGTAGTGCAAATACAGGTGTGATTTTTATTCCATTTGAAAAAACAGGGTTGCCTATAAATTCTTTACTCTGTGATTTTGAATTGTCAATTCTTATCAGGTTTAAATCGACATTAGGTAAATAATATTCAACTCCTTTCGGAAAGATTAAATCCCGTCCTGGAAATTTTTCTGCGATTTTATCTAAACTGCTGAAACTTAAATGGTCCATATGTGAATGTGAAATCAATATCAGGTCTAACTTTGATATGCTCTCAATATCAAGCCCGGGCTCCTTTTCCCGCATTACTAAACCCCCGAGCTTTTCCTGAAAAAACGGATCCAAAATAATTACTTTATCATATATCTGTAAAAGTATGGAAGAATGTCCTATCCATAATGCAGATAGTCTTACACTGTCTTTCACGGGATTTTTTATTTTATTGGCGATTTCCTGTGGTGATGAAAAAATTGCATTTCCCACATTGTTTACGGTCATACGTAACGCAAAACACCCGCATAATAGTAATGATAATAATAAAAGTATTGATATCTTTTTCATTAAAAATACTTTATGTAAAAATTAAAATTGTATTTTGTTCGTGTATTGAAATTATGGGTGTATTGCAAGCCGATTAATCCTCCGAAGAAATACAATCCTGCTTCCACTCCGTAATAATAATCCCTATCTCCCGAGAAATTTTTTCTGTAAGTATATTTTCCCCCGATTGAAAAAGAAAGATTTTCACCTTTTTCGTAAATCGGGAGAATGATCCGTGGACCGGTACTTATACCAAATATACTCAGTTCAGAATATTTAAACGAGTAAACTGCAAGTTCAGGCTGAACAAATATCTCTGCCGATCCCGTGAATCTCCTCACGGGGTTGATCATAAACATCTGAAAAGGTGACACATACTTATTAGGGTTAAAAGAAATGTTGATTGGGGTGATATGCCATTTTAATCCAAATTGTATCCTTGCATTATTATCATCGGAATCTTGAAAGAAGGTTGGCGATGGCACTAATTGCAGCAATCCCCAATTAATAAACATATTGGTTTTATCTTCCTTCAAATCCTGCGAAAAAAGAGTCCCTGAGAATGCAAGGAAAAATAGTACAATAAAATATTTTTTAAAAAATTTCAATAAAAAATCATTTTCAATTATTTACGATAAAAACAACAGGATAAATTTTAATATTCCATCTTAAGATTATTAATTTCCCTTTCATTATTGATTTATGTTGAATAGGGAACAAATTATCATTATTTTAGTATATTAAAAAGGAATAAATAAATTACATCGTTTCCTGATTTTTTACAAAATTGAATTCAAAATTATTAAAACAAAAATAAAAGAAATATTTTCTTTATCCTTATTAATTCTTTTCGCATTGAATCTTTCAGGTTTTACCTTTGGTTTTTGTTCTGAAAGTAATTCTAAAACATGCTGCGGCAAAAAATGTAATATGGATTCCTTCAAAATGGAATCTTTGAAGTTTACAAAAAACTGTAACTGCGGTGTAAAAAAATCATCCGATTATAAAATTGAAGCAAATATTGAAAATTTTGTTTTACCTTCTCAATTAATTTCACACATAATAATAAACAATGCTTCTGAATTAACAGAACGAAATATCACGAAATGTAATCTGATAATTGATATTTTCATACAGAAGCTGGCTCCTGACAGATGCATTGTTAACTGCGTTTTCCTTATTTAAATACCCTGTTGTGAATTTTTAATTCGCAAATATAAATTTACATTAGAATAATTTTTTAAAAATTAAATATACAGTTAAACAGTTATGAAAAAAGCAATTTTTTTAATTTCGATATTCTCAATTTTAGCTTTAATAAGCTCTTTTTCATTCAGTTCTGATTCTGCCGTAAAGGGATTGCAGGACTCGACCAAATGCAATAAAGGCAAATGTACAATGGGCAGTGAAAAATGTAAAATGGATAGTGAAAAATGCAAAATGGACAGTGAAAAATGTAAGATGGGAAGTGAAAAATGTAAAATGGATAAGTCAAAATGCAAAACAGGCGGTGAATGCAATGGTACCGAATGTAAGGATTGCAAAAGCGAATGCGGTAATTCAGAAAAATGTAAAAAAAATACATCTGGCGGGATGAAATCGAGTCCTATGGATTCCGTGAAAACCTGTCCGGTTTCAGGTGAAACTATTGATGGTGCAGAAGGCGCACCCGTTACTTATACATACCTCGGAAAAGAATATACATTCTGCTGTGAAGGATGTGTAAAAAAATTCAAAGCTGAACCGATGAATTACATTAAAGAAGAACTCACCTGTCCTGTTATGGGCGAAGCAGCTTCAAAAGATGTAAATACGGTGGTAAATGGAGTAAAATATTATTTCTGCTGTTCGGGATGCATATCAAAATTTGAAAAAGATCCGGATAAGTATCTTAAGAAATAAAAATATCGTGATACATTTCTAAAAAAAGGGTGCAAATTTATTTTGCACCCTTTTATTTTAATAAAAAATTATTATTCTCAAAAAATATATTATGAAAACACTGAAATTTAAAACTAATATTAACTGCAATAATTGTATTGCAACAGTTACTCCCGTACTTAATTCGCTTGAAAAAATTAAAGAATGGAATGTAGATATTACTAATCCGTCTAAAATCTTGACTATTTCAGGTGAAGAACTTACGAGCGAGTTCGTTAAAGATACTCTTAAACAAGCAGGATTCAAGGCAGAAGAGCTTCATTAAAACATTTTATTACTATAGTAACGAAGTAAAATTTCAAAAAGCGAAAATAATTGAATTATAATAATATAACCACCTACGGTTATATACAATTCATTACCTCCTCATTCACGTACTCATCGGTAATTCGTTTCCCTTAACGTTCAGTCACCCTAATGTTTTTTCTTATGCCTTAACAATATGGTTTTAAGTTTCTATTAATTTTAATAAATTCAGTAAACTAATAAAAATTAAATAATATAGATTGGTACTCGATTCTACCACTTTAAAAAGCAGGTTAAAGGAAATAACTCTTATTGTTTCTGACGTTGACGGTACATTAACTAATGACCGCAACGAAATTAGTGAGATGACCAGAGAATACGTGGCAAAATTGAAAGATAAAAATGTTATTTTTACTTTTGCAACACAAAAAATCCATTCTTCGGTTATTAATCTTGCAAAACAACTTGATATATCAGTACCTTTTATTACTGCTAACGGCAGGTTAGTTTGTGATGTTAATAAT
Source organism: Ignavibacteria bacterium (assembly GCA_036508135.1). GTDB lineage: Bacteria > Bacteroidota > Ignavibacteria > Tepidaquicellales > Tepidaquicellaceae > DATCHW01. The sequence continues at coordinate 102,719 of DATCHW010000075.1, read as the reverse complement.
AAATCCATTCTGGAAAGTTATATTAAACCAAAATATATTCGTAAAGCAATAAAACTAACAAAGTATTACAACGTTAAAATAGCATTATGTACTAATCATGAAATAATTTACACAGAAGATAATTCTGCGATCACAAAACTTCCTCACCGCATAGGAACAAATTTCAAGCTTGTAGATAAATATGACGATTTTGAACATTCTGTTGTCGAGATAATAATCGTTGGTTATGATAAAAGAATTATTAAACACATTCATAATAAAATCCGGTTTCCATTTGGATTGTTTGTAAAGTCAAATTACTTCAGGCTCTCTTCAAGTTCAGGGATGTACAATCTTGATATACGGAGGTCCGGGATTGATAAACGAACATCACTTATAGCACTAGCAAAATATCTGAAAGTAAATAAAAATCAGGTCGCAGTAATAGGGGACTGGTACAATGATATGGATCTGTTCGACTTCGGTGGCTTGAATATTGCCCTGAAAAATGCAGTTCCGAGATTGAGATATCTCGCAGATTATGTAATACCAAAAACAAATAATGAAGACGGTGTAGGGGATTTCCTTAAATTCCTTTATGAAATTAAATGTAATGGTTCTTAACTTTTTTAAATAATTTTTTATTCACTCAGGGTAAATACCCCGCCGCTTGCGGCGATGATAAAATAAAAATCTATATTGATACCCCGCTGCTTGCGGCGGGGTAGTTCATTTAGCATATTATTTTTAATCCCCCCCAATACGTGTTGCAAATCCGCTTATGCACGATTGGAGGTTAAAACAAAAAGAAGCCGATGCAATGGCTCAATGGCTGATTAAAAAAGTATCGGGGAAGTAAAAGTTTTTCTCTCACCTCTAAAGATTGAAGATTCTACCACGGAAGTTGTTATTAAGTTAGGTGAGATAGGGTCAATCGCCTCGATTACCATACTTTTTGAGTACTTTTCTAATCATATTTAATTACATTTATTTAATCATTATCATCTTCTTGACAGAAATAAAATCTCCGGCTTGAATTTTATAAAAGTATACTCCACTAGGGTAATTACTTGCATTCCAATCTACTGAGAAACTGCCAGCATTTAACTTTTCGTTTACAATAGTGACGATTTCTTTTCCTAAGATGTCATAGATTTTCAATTCAACAACAGAATTTTTAGGTAAATCAAATCTTATATTTGTTGTAGGGTTGAATGGGTTTGGATAGTTTTGAGAAACAGAGAATTTGTTTGGGATTTCTGTGGTAATGTTTTGAATGCCAGTTGTTCCTGTTGTAAATTTAAAAATTGAACTAAATAATGACCATCCTGCTTGATTTTTTGCTTTAACTCTCCACCAATAACTAGTGGTATCATTCAAAATACCAGAGATAAATTTGATACTATCAACAATAGAAGAATCTCTTAATATTATGTTTGTAAATGATGAATTAGTTGCTATTTCTAACCAATAATTACTAACAGCATTTGGATCATCAAAATAATTATTAACAGACTGCCTATTTGTTCGAGATAGAACAACTTGGTCAACGGATTTAAACCATTTTATAGGTAAGTTCTTAGGTTGGTTAACTGCATTATTTTCTGGTGATGCAAGTACAACTTGCGTAGGAATACCGTAAGTTTTAAACGTAAAAACAGAACTGAATGGACCCCAACCCGCAATACTCTTTGCTTTGACCTTCCAATAGTAATATGTCAAAGGATTCAAGTTAGATATTGATTTTAGAGTATCTGTTATAGTAGTATCATTTAAAATGATATTTGAAAAATTAATATCAGTTGCAAGAACAAGATTATATTCAGATGCATAATTAGTAACCCGCCATATTAAATTAATATTTAAAGGATTACCAACGGAATTATAAAAAGGACTATAAAGAGTAGGGGCTAAAGGTAAAAAATCAATAATATTTCTGTTCCAAACTGAATAACTATTTGTTCCTGCTAATATATAATTGTTGGCTATTAATAAAGCATTAGTTGAAGAATCAATATTAAAGCCCTGATTTATTTGAGACCATGTCCCGCCATTATTTGCGGAAATATAAATACCGTTATTAGTTCCTGCAAAAACAGTCCTTCCACTTGCTGTTATAGAATTAACACTTGTATAATTCAAAGAAGTATGTGTCCAACTTGTACCGTTATTTGTTGAAATATAAACACCGTTACCCGTTCCTGCATATATATTATTTCCATTTACTGCCAGAGAACTTATAGAACTATTTAATGCTGTTTGAGTCCAAGTAGTACCATTATTTGTTGAAATATAAACACCGTTACCCGTTCCCGCATATATATTACTTCCACTAACTGCTAGAGAATATATATAATTACTAATCAAAGCTGTTTGAGTCCACGTGGTTCCATTATTTGTTGAAATATATACACCGTTATCAGTTCCTGCAAATATATTACCAATACTCACTGCAAGTGATCGTACAGTTACAGTGTTTAAAGATGTTTGAGACCATGTTGTTCCATTATTTGTAGAAATATAGACACCACTTGAACTAGTTCCTGCAAAGATATTATTTCCGTTTGCCGTAAGAGAAAAAACATATTTATTATTTAAAGATGTTTGCAACCATGATATGCCATTATTAGATGAACGATATACTCCATCACCGCCAGCTGAGGCAAATAAAGTACTTCCATTAAAAGCAAAAGAAAAGATTTCATTTTGATTTAAGGCAGTTTGTGACCAACTAGTTCCGTTATTTGATGAGAGAAAAATACCTTCACCGTATGAACCTGCAAATATATTACTTCCACTAATGGCAAGAGCATATATGTCTTGATTATTTAAAGATGTTTGTACCCAATTTGTTCCATTATTTGTGGAAAGATATATACCACTTGGGTTAGGAATACCATGCATTCCCGCAAATAAATTACTTCCACTTGCAACAAGGGAGAGAATTATACCACTAGCTACACCTGTTGGTACCCAAGTTGTACCGTTATTCGTAGATTTGTAAACGCTGCCACCATTTGTTCCTGCGAATATATTACCTCCAATTACTGCAAGACAAGGTATAGAATAATCATTCAAAGCTGTTTGAGTCCATGTGGTACCGTTATTCGTTGAAAGATAAACACCTCTATTTTGTCCATCATATTGTGTCCCTGCAAATATAGTATTTCCACTTATTGCAAGCGAGAGGACAGTAATGTTATTTAAAGCTGTTTGAGTCCATGTGGTGCCGTTATTTGTTGAAAGATATACACCGTAGTAATAAGTTCCTGCAAATATATTACTTCCGCTTACAGCAAATGAATAAACAGTTCTGTTAATTAGAGATGTTTGTGTCCATGTGCTACCATTATCTGTAGAGAGATAAACACTACCTGAAGAAGAGCCTTGAGTCCCTGCTCCGGCAAAGATATTATTTCCAATGATACCAAAAGCCATTACACTTTGACTTAAAGAAGTTCGTTGCCAATATGATCCATTATTTGTCGACGTGTAAACACCTAATTGAGTTCCTGCAAACAATTTACTTCCGTTTACAGCTAATGACCAAACATATCCACCATAAATGCCATCGGATTGTACCCACTGACCTTTACAGTCATCAATTTTAAATAAGAACTGAATAACAAAAAGCAAAACAATTAAAGGTAAAATTTTTCTTTTCATAGTTTTTTATTTTAAGATTAATTTTAAAATATTTTTATTCAAATTTTTTAATAGCCTTGTTTACAATATCACAATAAAGAAATCCATAATAAAAATCATTTATTTCTATTTCGTTTTTTTTATCTATTATTTCCATTTTCTTTTTTTCAGATTTTATTACTTCTATTATAATCGGATTATCCAAGAAGTATTCAATACCTTTTGACCAATTTTCCCAAGCTTCCTTAATAATCAATCCTTGTTCCTCCCAAAAATATTCTTCAGCACAAAGATTTAAGTAATCGAAAATTATATCTTCATATGTTTTTCTTGTACCTGGATAATTTAATTTTAATAAATAATCAATTTTGTTTTCTGAACGCTCCTGAATAATCTTTGAGATATTATCAGTCTTATTTTTTGAATCTTCACAATATTTTATTAGACAGTCTTTTATTTTGTTTCTTGGATCATTATAAAACTCATTAAAATAATCGCCTTCAATCCTTTTAGTGTCTTCACATAAATTTCTAATTAATTCATTTATTTTATTTCTTAAATCTTCATCAACATTGAATAAAAACTCATTGATTATATCTTTTGAGAAATTTCCTTTCCCAATTTCATGAATTGCATTCATATACTCGTTTAATTTATCATACTTATTATTAAAACGAGTAAATAAATCGTGAAATATTTTTTTACGATCATATCTGTTTTGATTGATTAAAAAAATCAAAACGAACAACGAAACAGATGCAGCAACAAGTCCCTTATCTTTTCCGATATCCGTAAACCCCAAAATCGATAATGTTATTACAAGAAATATTAGTATAATTTCTATATAATATTTTTTAATAAATTCTAGTAATTGACATTTTTTGTATCTCATATTATTATTGTTTTTAATTATCCTTAATTAGAATACTTCAAGTGTTTTGCAAACATTGCGAGCTTTATGACATTCTTAATAAAACAAAAAGGACGCAACCTTAAGTTACATCCCTTCACGAGGTACTGGCGTACCTATCACGAAAGATATAAACACTAAAGCGCGTCCTAAGCGGACGCAACCTTATGCTCGTTTTTCGTGATATTGAAAAGTGCCAGTTTTCGTGAAGAAATCGCAGCAATAAGCTACGTTAAAATTTCTTATTTAAAGAACTATATTACTTTAAAATCTATGCCGCTTTGTAAACGACTATACCTTCTTTCTGAATCATTTCCAAAAATCCGCTGTAATCTTTATCTTTTCGCAAAATTACCGGTTCTATTCTATTGTCAATTTCATATCCCATTTTTATAATCTGTTTATAAACGTCAAAATAATCATAAGCAATATTTCCAATAACTAAAGCAATATCGATATCGCTATCTTTGTGATTTGTCCCTTTTGCAAAAGAGCCAAAAAGAATTATTTCTTTAAAAGAAATAATCCCTTTTATCTTTTCTGCAAATTTTTTTGCGACACTTATAGCAAACTCTTTATCCATTCGGTAAATTCTTTAGTTTTTATAATAATCTCATTTGCTTTTACTTTATCCAATATTTTATAAATCTCGTCTTTATAAGTAGGATATCGAGCTTCTATATTTAATGGTAATATTTCAATTAAAAACTCGCTCTTATTTGGAGTTAATTTTTCTGATAGTCCCGTTATATCTACAAGTCTTTTTAAATTATGTATATATGGAGGTATATCATCTAAAATTTTACTGTAATACGCTTTCAAAATTTTCTCAACTGCCTGATGGCACATAAATCCAACATACAAATATCTTTTTGTATCCAGCATTGCCTTTGCGGTTTCTAAATCGTAATCAGAAATGTTTACCCAATATTTAACTTTTTGTGATTTATTCATTTTGTCCCCATCAAAATCTATCTAAAAATCAAAAGATTATCAAGTCTTATTCAGGGCTAATTTTCTTTAATATGGTGGCTTTGCCGGTCCATCATATCCACACATACCAAGTCTCGGTGAATTTATGATTTCTATCGGCTCTCCATAATCATCATGTGAATGTTCTTTATGCTTTTCACATATATATCCTTCATTTCCGTCCTCCGCGTTACACTCGACACAGTAATATTTTGCTAAATCACCGCACTTAACACACTTGAAATCAGGAAGAACATTTCTTGCAAATAAAGTTATCGGATGTTTTGTTAAAGGAACACCTTCGCGTTTACTTTTCACTTTTATTTTTAAAATAGATGAAGTTCCATAATCATAAACATAAGTTAAGACCGATTCATTCGGTAAAACATCATATACTCTCGTGCTCATTTTGACTTGTGGAGAATTATATTCATTTGTACCGATTGCAAAATGACTTAAGTGTCCACAGCATTCCAACCAGATTGCCCTTAAATATTTATCTAATTCTTTAAAACTTGCAGAATTTATCATTTCAAGATATAACCAGAAATCCGGATTGTAAGTATCCTCAACATAAAGTAAAAAATGATTGAAAGTCTTTGAATCTTCAACTTTTTTCTTGTTAATACTTTCTAATAATTTATCACACATTGAAAAATGTTTTAAGATTAGCTCTTTCTGAATTTCTTTTTTGCAAAACGCACAAATACCGTTGTTCATAGCATTATTAATTTTATTATGAGAAAGTTAATTTACTTCTAATAAATTATAATCTAAGAATTTGAATATAAAGTCATTGATTCAAACATTAAATTCTACAAATTTATTCTGTATCGTATATATCCGTTATTTAGGATAAATACGATACAAAACAACATTTTCCACTAAAATAGCAAAAATAATAGTTTTGAAACTTCCTTAATAACTATTTATTTCTTAAATCGCCGTGTTTATCCAAAATAATTTTAAAATAGTTATACTTTTTTCAAATAACATATCTTGCTCTTACTTAAAACTATTTCACAAATTTTTTTATAATTTGTATATTTGATTTTTTATATTTAACTTTTTATTTATTCACTCAAATATTTATTAATTAAAGTATTTTATCTTATGGAATATGGTATATCAAAAAAAGTAAACCTGTCTTACGATCAGGCAATTGAAAAAGTAACCGAAGAACTCAAAAAAGAAGGCTTCGGAGTGCTAACCACGATTGATGTTAAGGAAACTATGAAAAAGAAACTCGATAAAGATGTTGATAAATACATCATACTTGGTGCATGCAATCCGCCATTTGCTTATGAGGCGTTGATGGCAGAAGAACAAATCGGAATACTTATGCCCTGCAATGTTATTGTTTATGAAAGAAACGGTGAAGTGAAAGTATCAGGATTTAACTCAGCATTAATCAGTATGATTTCGGATAATCCAAAATTAACTGAACTTTCAAAGGTACTTACTGAAAAAATGCAAAAAGTAATCGCGAATATCTAAGTCTTATTTCTTTTAAGATTTTGAATTTCAATTTTTAATTTTGACTTTTCAATTTTAAATTATTATAGTTTTTTAAATTAATCATCTATGCAAAAACTTGTTGTTCTCACCGGTGCAGGTGTAAGTGCTGAAAGTGGTATCTCAACATTCCGGGATAAAGGAGGACTATGGGAAGGTCACGATATTATGGAAGTGGCTTCGCCGGTAGGATGGAAAAAAAATAAAGAACTTGTTCTTGATTTTTACAATCAAAGAAGACGTCAGTTAAAAGGTGTTCAGCCGAATGCTGCACATTTTAATATTAAGAAACTTGAAGAAAAATATGACGTTACTGTGATTACTCAGAATGTTGATGATCTGCACGAACGTGCCGGTTCAAAAAACATTGTTCATCTTCACGGTGAATTGACGAAAGCCCGCAGCACTGTTCCGCCTTATATGGTTTACGAAATAGGATATAACGATATTAATCCCGGAGACGTTTGTGAAAAAGGTGCACAGCTCCGTCCGCACATTGTATGGTTCGGAGAAGCAGTTCCTGAAATAGAAAATGCTTCAGAGCTCTGCTCACAGGCAGATATTTTTGTCGTTGTAGGTTCTTCGCTTGTTGTTTATCCTGCCGCCGGGTTAATTCAGTATGTCCCGGATTATGTTCCTAAATATATTATTGACCCTGCAAAACCAGATATTCATAGTCATTATCTCAATCTGATTTTTATTGAAGATAAAGCAACATCCGGTACTGAAAAACTGCTTATCGATCTGAAAGAATAAAAACTAATAATATAAAAAATTTTTATTTTAATTTTTTCTAATCCATACATTTTATTCCTCCAAAATCTGCTGAATCAATATTGCCGCTCGATTATCCGGGGCTATTTATATCTGCATTGAAAATCTTACGAATTATGACTAATTTTATTAAAAATCATAATTTAGATGGCAAAAGGTCATAATATTCTATTTGTTACCAGTGAAGTTTTTCCTTACTCTAAAACTGGTGGCTTAGCCGACGTTTCAAATGCATTACCGCAGGCATTAAATTCCCTCGATAATGAAGTAAGAATCATTTCTCCAAAGTATGGACCTCTTGATGAACGAAGATTACAAATCCACGAAATTAAAAGACTTAAAGATTTAACGATTAAAATTAACGAGAAACCAATTAAATTCAGTATTAAGTCTTCTTTTATCCACGGGAAAAACACAAAAGCCCAGATATACCTGCTTGAGAATCAGGATTATTTCAAAAACAAAGGAATATATCAGAACATAAAAACGAAGCAGGACTTTGGAAATAACGATGAAAGATATCTGTTCTTTTCAAAAGCAGTAATTGAAATCCTTGAAATACTCCAGTGGAAACCCGACGTGATTCATTGTAATGACTGGCAGACGGGCTTGATACCGGCTTTCTTGAAAACATTGTATAAAGATAATGTTCATTTAAAGGATATTAAAACGGTTTTCACAATCCATAACCTTGCACTTCAGGGTAACTTTCCTAAATCTACTTTTAACAAAACCGGATTACCGGCAGAAGTATTCACTGAAAGAGGCGGTTTACTGAAAGGTCAGTTCAGCTATCTTAAAACCGGACTGAACTATGCTGATAAGATTACTACAGTCAGCCAGAGATATGCGGAAGAAATTCGCTCTGACAAAGAATTCAGTAATGGTATGGATGATGTTTTATTCCGCAGGAAAAAAAGTTTAAGCGGAATACTCAATGGTGTTGATTATTCAATTTGGAATCCGAGTTTAGATAAAATCATTACATACCGTTATACACATCAGGAAATCCCTTTGAAATATGAAAATAAACGGGAACTTTTGAAAAAGTTCAATCTTACTTATAAAGAAAATATTCCGCTAATCGGAATGATAAGCAGATTGGTTGATTCTAAGGGATTTGATCTAATCGTTGATATCCTTCCTGCGCTTATGAAAGAAGATCTTCAAATGATTATTTTGGGAGTAGGTGATGAGAAATACCAGAAATTTTTCCTGAATGCAAAAAAGAAATATCCCGGGAAATTAATTGTTGAAATTGGTTTTAACGAAGAACTTGCCCACCATATTCAAGCGGGAGCCGATATGTTTCTTATGCCTTCAAAATATGAACCTTGCGGACTTAGCCAGCTTTATAGTCTCAGGTATGGAACTGTACCTCTAGTTAGAAATACAGGAGGACTTGCCGATACAATAACCGACTATAAAAAAGCTAACGGCTGCGGATTTTTATTTAACAATTACAAACAAACTGAACTTCTTAAAACTATAAAGACTGCCATTTCACTTTACAGGAATAATAAACCTAAATGGCATACTCTAATGAGAAACGGTATGGCGCTGGATTTCTCATGGAAGGTATCTGCAAAGAAATATATGGATTTATATAAAATTTTAGAATCATCCAAGTGAGTTTTTCTGGTGCATAGGAAAGCAATATTTTTAGACAGAGATGGTACCATCAATAAAGAAGTAAATTACCTTACCGATAAAAAGGAAATTGAAATTCTAAGCGGGGTGAAAGACGCTCTCGCCGGTTTTAAGAATCACGGTTTTATAAACCTAATTATTACAAATCAGTCTGCAGTATCAAGAGGATTGCTTACACTCGAACAGTTGACGGAAATACATAGTGAATTCCTGAAGCTCCTCTCGGTTGATAATATCCCCTTAATAGATGATATATTCTATTCCCCGTATCATTTAGACGGTGTTGTTGAAGAATATAAAATTCATAGCAACGACAGAAAACCCGGAACAGGTATGATAGAAAAGGCAGTAGAGAAATATAGCATAGATTTAAACAGTTCTTTTTTAATAGGGGATTCTTATGTTGACATGAAATGTGCTGAAAATGCCAGTTTAAAAAAAATCTTGGTAATGACTGGTTATGGAAAAAGCGAATTGATTTATTGTAAAAAAGCAAATATCTTTATAGAATATATTGCAAATGATTTACCCGATGCTCAGCGTTTTATTCTGAATCAAAAACGCTAAGTTTTTTAAAATATATCAGGGTAATAGACTTATTTATAAATTTATTAAGAAATACTACATTATTTAAATATTATTTGATGATAAAAATTAGAAATCTGTTTAAGTCAGGAAAAAACCGGTTCCGGTCAATACTGTTTCTCTCTATCATTTCCTCACTTGTGTTTTCTGTTCCAGGATGCGAAAATAATCCAAATGATCTGGGGCTCAGCTATATTTCACCCTTAGACACTTTGAATAAAAAAGTGCTTAACTCGAGAATCGATACAATGCTGATCACAAGCACAAACACTCTGAAATATATCAATACAAGTACATCTCAAAATCTGTTTGTGGGTAAATACCAGAATTATGAATCCAGGGGATTACTGAAATTTACTTATTTCCCGTCAGGGTATGATACTTTCACGGTTGTTTCAGCAAAACTGAAAATCAGGTATAACAAAAATTATTTTAAAGATTCACTTGGAGTGACTTCTTTTAATATTTACAAATTAAATCGTTTCGTTGATTTATCTCAGGTTACTTATGATTCAATCACTTCTTCTGATATCGGTAATACCTCATTGGGTACATATTCAGGAACCCCCGTGGATACTTCGCTCATTACAATTCCATTCAATACACAGATTATATCCGAATGGATAAAAAGTGCTAATGATACATCTGTCTATAAAAACTACGGGGTAATTTTTATGCCTGATTTTAATTCAACAACGATAAAAAGTTTTTATTCTACGGCATCTATCACCGGGGATTTCGGGCCTATTATCATGCTGGTATTGACCAACGGTACAAAAACTGATACGGTCTCTCTTAATTTATCTTCAACAACCTCTATTAGCGATGCACCGACTTCAATTATTCCCAATGAAAGAATATTACTACAGTCGGGATTAAGTTACCGTGGATCACTTAAATTTGACCTTTCAAAATTGCCATCTAATGTCATTATCAACGAGGCATATCTTGAATTTAAATATGACCCTGCAAATTCATTTTTCTTATCTAATTCTTCAGATAAAAGAATTGCTTTCTCAATGTTGACGGATACTACTCTTCAGAATTCGGATAATTTATTTTATTATGCTAGTCTGATTGATTCCGTAACATATTCTGTAAGGTTAAATTCGATTTTTCAGAGATGGAATTCCGGAACGGCGGTTAATTACGGAGTCCAGTTAAAAAACGTAAATGATGTTACCGAATTTGATAAAATTGCTTTGTATTCTCCACTTGCAAGTGATGTATCTAAAAGACCATATTTAAGAATTTTTTATACAATACGAAATTAAAATAATCTTAATGAAATATAAAGTTTTTTTAATATCAGCATTAATTTTTGTTTCCTGTTCAAATGTTTTCTCGCAAAATATTGCAGATGAATTTTCGCTTGGCTCACCTTATAGTATATTCGGTATTGGAGATGTTCAATATTCAAATGGCATAAGAACTGAATCAATGAATATTCAGGGGATATCCTTGTATGGCAATAATATTAATAATATTAATCCGGCTGCAAATACAAGATTGGCTTTTACAAATATTTCTGTTGCGTTCAGATACAACTTTCTAAAGAGCTCTGATGACATTAAAAGTATTTCTGCATCAAATGGAAATGTTTATGGAATAAATGTTGGTATTCCATTTAACCAGAATAACGGATGGGTTTTTAATTTAGGTTTTAACCAGTTAAGCCAGATAAATTATAAGATAATAAGCCAGGGGAGTATGTATGGTACAGACTACACACAAACTTACGCAGGTAATGGCGGTTTGTCGAGAATTAATTTAGGTATGTCCTATAAAATATTTTACAATATCAGCGTGGGGTTTGAATATAATTATGCTTTCGGTGACCTGAAAAGAGTTTCATATCTAGACTTCAACAATCAAAATTTTACGAATTCATATATAAGAAAAGAAAATAATCTTAGTGGTTCTTTCTATAAGGGCGGATTGGTATTCGATATAGGAAAAATTCTAAAGTCTAAGAGCATGGAAGACCTTACTCTCGGAGTATTGTACCAGTCTAAACTTAAACTAAATTCTGAACTCGACGGAATATATATATCGAGCACTTCTCATGATACCATTACAAGTCTGAAGGGCGATGTTGAAATTCCGCAGATGTTCGGTGCTGGCTTAACAAATAAGTTTGGCAATATAACTGTTTCCACCGATTTTCTCTATCAGCAATGGAGCGATTATAAAGAAGGCGGAACATCTTTAAACATTTATCAAAATGCTTTTAAATGGGGTCTTGGATTTGCAATTGCACCAACCGCAAAGAAAGATCCCGGATTCTGGGAAAGTATAGAATATCGTTTCGGAGTTTTCTATAATAATTCTTACTTCAAAATACAAGATATGCAGGTCAGCACATATGGAATTGGTCTTGGTTTGGGAATTCCTATTAATCAATATAATTCTATTGACTTAGGTTTCAATTTCTCCACACGGGGTAAAACTGATCCGGGATTCGTAAAGGACAATTATTTTAAAATATCAGCAGGCTTAAATTTCGGAGAACTATGGTTCCTCAAGCGGGTTGAGGATTAAAAATAAATTTTAATATGATAGCAATAGGAACAGACCACAGAGGTTATAAAATGAAAGAGGAATTGAAAAAGTTTCTTTCTTCTGAAAATATTGGATGTAAAGATTTCGGAACGTACTCGGCAGATAGTGTAGATTATCCGGACTTTGCAAAATCGGTTGCAGAATCAATTCAAAAAAACGAATCCGAATACGGAGTTTTAATTTGCGGAAGTGGAATGGGTATATGCATTCCCGCGAATAAATATAAAGGTATCAGAGCTGTAAATGTTCTTTCAGAAAAAATGGCTGAAATGAGCAGGCGGCATAATGATGCAAATGTGATTTGTTTTGGTACAGATTTCGTTGACTTAGAAACGGCAAAAATCTGTCTGAAAAAATTCCTTTCCACACCTTTCGATACTGACGAAAGACACCATCGAAGAGTAAATAAAATAAACAGTATTCTTTAATAAATAAAATAAATTTTTTATGAATAGAAATCTCGAATTAGTAGATATTGATATATTTAACGCAATTAAAAATGAAACTCACCGTCAGGCGGATAAACTTGAAATGATCGCTTCGGAAAATTTTGTTTCGATTGCTGTTATGCAGGCACAAGGTTCCACACTCACTAATAAATATGCCGAGGGGTATCCCGGGAAAAGATATTACGGAGGTTGTGAATTTGTTGATGTTGCGGAAGATTTAGCAAGGGATAGGGCAAAAGAACTTTTCGGGGCTGTATATGCGAACGTTCAACCTCATTCGGGCAGTCAGGCAAATATGGCAACATATTTCGTATTGATCAAACCGGGGGATAAAGTCATGGGTATGAATCTTTCTCACGGTGGGCACCTTACACATGGTTCACCTGTGAATTTTTCAGGACAATTGTATAATTTTGTTCCCTATGGAGTAAACCCGGAAACAGAAATGCTCGATTATGATATGATTAAAGATCTTGCTCTGAAAGAAAAACCCAAATTAATAACAGTGGGTGCGAGTGCGTATTCAAGAAATATTGATTATAAAACCTTCAGGGAAATCGCTGATTCTGTTGGGGCTTTTCTTTTTGCTGATATTGCCCATCCTGCAGGATTGATTGCGAAGAAATTATTAAACGATCCGATTCCACATTGCCACATTGTAACAACAACAACTCATAAAACACTTCGCGGACCACGCGGCGGATTGATTTTAATGGGTAAAGATTTTGAAAATCCTTTCGGAATAAAAGCTCCGAAATCAGGAAGAGTGAAAATGATGAGCGAACTTGTTGATTCAATGGTAATGCCCGGAGTTCAGGGTGGACCACTTATGCACGTCATCGCTGCTAAAGCTGTCTCATTTAAGGAAGCATTGGAAGATGGTTTCAAACTTTATGCGGAACAGGTTATCAAAAATGCTAAAGCGCTTGCAGGGAGTCTCATCGATTCAGGTTATAAAATTATTTCAGGAGGTACTGATAATCACCTTATGCTTCTTGATTTAAGAAATAAAAATATTTCCGGAAAAGCTGCACAGGAAGCTCTTGATGAAGTTGGGATTACGTGTAATAAAAATTCTGTTCCCTTTGATGACAAGAGCCCTATGATTACTTCAGGTATCAGACTCGGGACTCCGGCTCTTACGACCCGTGGAATGAAAGAAACAGATATGAAACTAATCGGCGGATTGATTGATAAAGTGGTTTCTAATCCGGTGGATGAAAACGTAAAAAAAGAAGTTACTGAAGCTGTAAAAGAATTGACTTCTAAATTCGCATTATATGAGCAATTATAGCATTTGATTACTTTTGGCTAAGAAGGAAAAAATATATAAACCGGATTCTGACGTTGATACCTCAGAGTATTCTCACGAAAAAGAAATGGGCTTCCTGGAACATCTCGAGGAACTTAGATGGAGAATTATAAAAGCGATAATCGGAGTTGTAGTTGCAAGTATATTGGTTGGTATCGTCATAAGTTGGATTATGAATAATGTCCTTTTCGCCCCCGCAAAAAATACTATACCACCGCTTAATATAATAAACCTTAAACCCTACGGTCAGTTTACACTCTATATGCAGGTAATCATTATCGGCGGACTGATATTGAGTATTCCAAATATAATATTTCAGTTTTGGAAATTTATTGAACCCGCTCTGAAACCAGGTGAGCGGAAATATACATTTCATATTGTGGTTTTTTCAACTATATGTTTTTTGAGCGGAATATTTTTTGCTTATTTTCTGATGCTTCCCGCTGCGCTTGGCTTCTTTGCTAGTTTTGGCAGTGATTCTGTGATTCATGATAATATTGCAGCGGATGAATATCTTCAATTTATTATATCAGTACTCCTCGCCGCAGGTATTGTGTTTGAACTTCCTATGATATCTTTTTTCCTTTCAAAAATCGGAATACTCAAACCGAAATTTATGAGAAAATACAGGAGACATGCTATTGTCATAATACTATTACTCGCCGGAATCTTAACTCCCGGACCTGATATAACAAGTCAACTTTTATTAGGTGTACCTTTGTTTATATTATATGAAATAAGTATTTTAATCTGTAAGTATTCTCAGAAAAAAGAATTAATAGAATAAATTTTAAAAATCACGATTTTGAATCTGAAAAAAATCACTGAACCGATCAAAGATGAATTGGAAATATTCCAGAAGAAATTTTCAAGCGCATTAAAATCAAAAGTGGCATTAATAGACATTATTACAAAATATATTCTCAGACAAAAAGGTAAAAAAATCAGACCCGTACTTGTTCTTCTCAGTGCAAAAATTTGTAATAACTTAAATGATAGAACATATATTGCGGCAAACCTTGTGGAATTGCTTCATACTGCAACTCTAATACACGACGATGTAGTCGATGATGCAAAAACACGGAGGGGTTTAGCTTCAATAAACGCAGTCTGGAAAAATAAAGCTTCTGTTCTTATAGGTGATTTCCTTCTCTCTAAAGGTCTGCTCATATCTTTAGAAAACAAAGAATTTGAATTCTTATTGACCACTTCCGAAGCCGTTAAAAGAATGAGCGAAGGTGAGCTTCTTCAGATTCAGAAAGCAAGAAATTTTGACGCCACGGAAGAAACATATTTCAAGGTAATATCGGATAAGACTGCCTCCCTTATTAAAACTTGCTGCAAATTAGGTGCTTTAAGTGCCACTGAAGATATTAAGAAAATTAATAACCTTAGCTTATTTGGGGAAAACCTTGGTATTGCTTTCCAGCTGCGTGATGACCTTCTCGATTATATCGGCAGAAAAAAACTTCTCGGGAAATCCACCGGAAATGACTTAAAGGAAAAGAAATTCACACTACCGTTAATCACTTCTCTTAAAAATGCCCCTTCGAAAAAATCCGGAGAAATAATGAAACTTATCAAAAATGACTCCAAAAAGAAATTTGATCAGGTATATTATTTTGTAAAAGAATTTGGAGGTTTGGAATATACGCAGGAAAAAATACTGCACTATGCAAATATAGCCAAAGAGTCACTTGATATTTTTCCGGAATCTGATGCTAAATCTTCTCTTCTCGAATTAGTATGTTTTGTATCTGAAAGAGAATATTGATAAAATCGTAAGTAAATAACTAACATCAATTGAAAACTTTCTCTTGAAATAATATTTTATAAATATAAATTTTTGTTATTTAAGGAACTTTATAATTAATATTTTCATTTAACAATATTAAATATATATTACTCGAAATTTTTAAAAACATAAAAACTATTTTGAGAGGAGAACAAGTTGAAAAAACTTATTACTGTACTTTTAATCCTTGGCTTTACTTCAATTATTGCTTATTCCGGACCAAGAGGCAGCGGAAATGCTCCTGGGCAAGAAGTGAAACCATTTACCGTTGATGTTTCTAAACTTCCATTTGCAGCATTCACTAACATACTCGCACCTACTCACGAAAGAGGTGCAAGTCCTTTTCCTGTTGCAGACATCAATCCGTCAATTTACAATACACCAGCGACTCAGGATCTTCCGAATAAAGTCACAGGTGTTGTATTGAAAAGCTGGGCTGGACCTAATCAAAACGGGTGGCAGCCTGCAGATCCGGATATCGCCGTAAGCCAACTTTATGTTGTTGTAGTAACAAACGAACAATTTCATATCTATGACAGGACTACAAATCTAAATCTTCTATCGACAAACACTTTTCAAAATTTCTTCAACAGACCCGGTAAAAGTATTTTCGATCCCAAAATTATCTGGGATCCCTGGAGAAACAGGTTTGTTATGCTTGCTCTGGAAAAAGACGGGTTATCTTCTTATTACTGGGTAGCAATTTCACAAACTACTAACCCGACCGGTACATGGTGGGTCTATCAATTGAATGCACACGTTGATGGATCTACAACCACACAAAACTGGGCAGACTATCCGGGACTTGGTTTTACTTCTCAGATTGGAGCACTTGATTCAGGTGCGGTAATCATAACCTCCAATCAGTTTAGTCAGGCAAGTGCTTTTCAATACGCTAAAATCAGATGTTTGAATGTAAAGCAACTTTATGCAGGTGCTGCTGTAAATTGGTGGGATTTCACGAATATTACTGATGCAGATGCTCAAAAAAGTTTCACAGTTAAACCTGCTGCCCACTGGTTCTCTACCGGCGGTGCTACGTGTTTCCTTATGAATACAAAAGCTGGCGGAGGTTCAGTTATTAATGTCAGGAATATTAATAATCCGCATAGAGTTACTACAGGACCTACATTATCATCACCAACAGCAATAACGGTTACAGCTTATGCTATACCACCTTCTTCTCCCAGACCGGGTGGAGGGACTATTGATGCAGGGGATAACAGAACACAAGATGTGATTTATATGGTCGGAAGAAATTCGAGCGGAGTTCAGAAAGGATTTCTCTATCATGCAATGACCACCAAATACAACTGGGGTGCAGGAGATAATGCAAATGTTTTCTATACAAAACTAAATGTTACAGATAATACCGTAGATATTCAGGGCTCTTTTGGTTTCTCCGGTTCCTGGTATGTATATCCGAAAGTCGCTCCGCATTTTAAAGGAACATATTTCGGTGGTGATTCTGCAATTATTGTTTTTGAAAGAGGTAGCTTGACAGAATATATGTCTGCAAGAGTTACTGGTCATGATAGAATTGGAAGCTTTGGCTCTTCAGCTTCTGTGAGAGCAGGAACCGGAAATTATGGCGATACAAGAAACGGTGACTACAACGGAATTTGTATTGATCCTTACCAAACTGGAAGACTCTGGAGTGTTGCAATGATTGACAAAACAGGTGGCTGGGGAACCGGTGTTGGATATCTTGATTTCCAAGCGGGTTCAGTCGGAATTTCCGGAAATAATGGAGAAATTCCTTCTTCTTATAAGTTAGAACAGAACTATCCAAATCCATTCAATCCTGTTACGTCAATATCCTATAGTATCATTGAAGCAGGATTTGTAAAACTTACCGTTTATGATTTAAGTGGTAAGGAAATTAAAACGCTTGTAAGTGAGAATAAAACTGCAGGCAATTACAATGTCAGTTTTAATGCTTCAGGGTTAGCAAGTGGTGTCTATTTCTATAGACTAACTGCAAACAAGTTCTCCGAAACAAAAAAAATGATTGTAACCAAGTAATTATTTTTAATATATTCAATAATAACCCCGGATAAGTATTTCAGGGGTTATTGCTTATCTTATATTTTATAATAATATTATAATATTTCGTAAATGTAATTTGTGAAAAAAATATTAATTATAATATTATTCATACTTTTTTTACAACCACTTTATTCTCAGGTTTCGTGGATTAAACAAAATAGCCCCACAAATACTTTTCTTAAAAAATGCATATTTACAGATACATTGAATGGTTGGGCTTACGGTGATTCAGGAATTATTATAAACACAACAAATGGCGGGAATAACTGGCTTTTACAGTATAAAAAATCAGACCATTACTTCAGAAATATTTTCTTTCTGAATAAATTTACCGGATGGGCTATTGCATGGATTAATAATCAAATTAATTACGGTTCCGTTATTTACAAAACTACAAATTCCGGTATTAACTGGAGCTATCAGAATTTTCCAGATTCAACTTTTTTTATTAATTGCATTTATTTCTTAAATCAAGACAAAGGATTTTTAGGATGTGCCGGATATTTTAGTCCCATTCTAAGCACGACCAATTCAGGGGTGAACTGGTTTCCTTCGAATATTGATTCTTCAATCGTTTCGAATTTTCCCGTTAACAATATTGAATTCTATAATTCTAATACCGGATTTGCATCCGGTGGTTATTTTGACATTGCCGGAATTATTTGGAAAACAACTAACGGAGGTTTAAACTGGTCTGCTAAATCGGTTGCACCCGAACCTGTAAATGAAATCACTTTTTCAGATTCTATTAATTTTGTTGCAGCAGGCGGTGATTATGAATATGGTGCAAGTTTATTGAAAACTTCTGATGCCGGAATAAACTGGGAGTATATTTCTTTAAATGAATTTGGAATCGGCTACAATATTTCGTTCAGAACACATTCAGAAGGCTATATACCCCTTGGGTTTTCAAGAACAGTACTAAAGTCAACTGATGGCGGTAATAACTGGAGTTCTTTTGCTTTTCCTGATAGTGCTTCAATATATTATATCAATTTTAAAGACAACCGGAACGGCTGGGCAGTAGGAAATAATGGAGCTATATATAAATATAATCCGAACTCAACCCATATTAATAACATCTCCTCCTTCGTTCCTGGTGATATTTCTTTATATCAAAACTACCCCAACCCATTTAATTCCTCCACCGTCCTGAAATTTATTCTACAAAAAGATAGTTATGTAAATATTACTGTTTATGATATAACAGGAAAAGAAATGATTACTATTTTGAATAGGAGATTGAATAAAGGAGAAAACTCTGTATTATTCACAAATATGAATTTATCTTCGGGAATATATTTCTATAAAATTACAGCAGAACAAAATTTGTCGTTGGAAAAATCTACTAAATTCGGGAAAATGGTTATTCTCAACTGAAATTTAATACTTTTACCATCTCATAAATTGCGATTCCGTAAGCCACTGATACGTTTAATGATTGCTTGATACCAAGCATCGGAAGTTCAACTGAAAAATCAGCATTGTCAATTATTTCTTTAGAAACTCCGGTAATCTCATTGCCTAATACGAGGCAAAGAGGAAAGTCATCTTTTCTGAGGTTCCAGTACATATTCTTTTCATCCGTTAATTCAAGAACACATATTTTAATGCTTTTTGATTTAAGTTCTTTTATGAGTTCTATTGGGTCTTTTCTGTATTCCCAGGGAACGCTTAATGTCGCCCCAAGTGCTACCTTTTCAATTTCTTTCCTCGGAGGATATGGTGTGTATCCTGTGAGGTATAATTTTTCAATAAAAGCTCCGTCTGATGTCCTGAATATTGCACCTACATTAAATATACTTCTTATACTGTCGCAAATTACATATAAAGGATTTCTTCTATATTCATTTATTTTGGATAAATTTTTTCTTGTTTCTTTTATTTCACCATGCGACAATTTTCTCATTTACAAATTTATGTAATTAGAACTATAATTTATAGTTAATATACTCTATTCTTGATCAACCTTATAGTTTTTCTTTAAACTCAAAAAGAATATCAAGAATGTTCTTGTTTTTTCCCTTAATAAACAAATTATTAAAAATTAAATTCTAATATGGATATTTATAGTATAGTAGAAAATTTCTTTTCTGAACAAGGAACATTATCAAAGCAATTCGAAAATTTCGAATATCGCTCTCAACAGAAAGATATGGCTCTGGCAGTTCTTGATTCTCTCGATTCAAAATCCCATTTGTTTATCGAAGCACCTACGGGCGTTGGGAAAAGCTTTGCATATCTTGTTCCCGCAATTTTATATGCCAAAAAGAATAAAAAGAAAGCTGTAATATCTACTTATACTATTAATCTTCAGGAGCAGTTAATAGGAAAAGATATTCCATTCCTTCAGAAAGTACTTCAGGTGGATTTTAAAGCCGCACTTATTAAAGGAAAATCAAATTATCTTTGCCCAAAAAGATTAAGGAAAGCGGTAGAAAATTCCAACTCACTATTTGAATCGGATGAAACATTATTTCTTGAGAAGGTCAATTTCTGGGCAAAGCTCACCAACGATGGAACTTTGTCTGACATATCGTTCCCTTTAAATTTTAATGTCTGGAATACGATATGTGCCGAAAGGGGAATATGTACCAATAAAACCTGCGGAAGCATCGAGGATACAGAATGCTTCTATCAGAAAGCAAAGCACAAAGCTTCATTAGCCGATATTGTAATTGTAAACCACCATCTGTTCTTTACACTTTTCAACGGGGTAAAAAAAAGTGATTCAGCCGGATACTTATTCAATAATGATTTCGTAATATTTGATGAAGCTCAGACAATAGAAAATGTAGCTGCTGAAAATATTATACCCGCAGTATCGCGAGAGATGGTAAGATATAACCTGATCAGATTGTATAATGATAAAAAACAAAAAGGTCTTCTTCTCAGGTATCCTGCCCTCCACGTAATACCTGCTATTCAGAATCTTCTTGATTTGAATGAACATTTCTTCGGTAAACTCCGGAAAAAGTTTTTTAATTTTCCTTCCGGAAAATTACCGAAACTAACAGTCAGGATATACGAAAAAGAATTATTCAAAAATGAACTAAGTGATGAAATATCGAATCTAATCAATAATTTAAGATCTCTGAAGCAATATTCTAAGGATGATCTTGATGAAAATCAGCTTCAGGATTTCATCCTGAGGTTTACTGAAATTAATTTCCTGATTGATAGTTTTATAAAACAGAAAGATAATGAACAAGAAAATAATAAATTTGTATATTGGATAGAGTCTTCCTCTATGAAACCTTCTTCTAATGTATCTCTTTGCGTGAGCCCAGTAGATTTATCGAAATATTTCAGGGAATTCATTTTTAAAACAAAAAATTCTTCTATTCTTACCAGTGCAACTTTATCTGTAAACAATAATTTCGACTATTTTAAAAACCGTCTTGGAGCTCAAGATTGTGTAGATTTACAGCTTCCTTCGCCATTCGATTTCGGAAGTCAGGTTAGCGTTTACCTTGTTAAAGATATTCCTGATCCTCAAAAAGAAAAAAGTTTTTTATACACAGATAAATTAAAATATTGGCTTAATTATTTTATTAACCACACCGCAGGGAAAGCTCTTGTCCTTTTTACAAATTCTTATCTGATGAAAACTATCGGAAGTGAAATGAAAGATGAATTGGTAGAAAAAAATATTAATCTATACATTCAGGGTGATGGAGATTCGAGGAAAAATATTCTTGGAAAATTTAAAAAAGACACAAATTCTGTTTTGTTTGGACTTGATAGTTTCTGGCTTGGTATAGATGTCCCGGGTGAATCCTTAAGTAATTTGATTATTACAAAACTTCCTTTTCAGGTACCGGATCATCCTTTGATTCAAGCCCGGCTTGAATTTATCGAGGAAAAAGGGGGTAATAGTTTTATGGATTACTCACTGCCCGAAGCGGTTCTTAAATTTCGGCAGGGTTTCGGAAGACTCGTTAGAAGTAAATCAGATACGGGTATCATCGTGATACTTGATAGCCGCATTCTTACTAAATCATATGGCAGGTATTTTATTGCTCCGCTGGAGGATTGCAAAATCGAAATCATATAAAATCCTGAAACCGGTTTATTATTTCTATCCTTTAATACATTTATTCTCTTTTATCTAATTTGTATCTTTAAAAATGCAAAACAACGAACAATCAGAAATTAAAGATGCCGGAGAACCTGTCAATATAAAGAAAGAAGAAAGTTCTTCAAAAGAAAGTAAAGAAAACAGTAAAAGCTGTAACAACAGGAATTTATATTCAGATGCACGCTCTTGTGCAGTAAAAATTTTATGCAGGGTTGAAAGAACAGACGCATATCTCGATAAAGTGCTTGATGCCGAGCTCAAGATTTCTTTACTGAATGATTATGATAAGGCACTACTAAGCGAACTTACACACGGAGTATTGAGATGGCTTAGACGCCTGGATTGGTTTCTTAACGGCTTTTATAGAGGTCAATATGAAAAATGCCTTCCGGAAGTTAAAAATGCAATGCGTGTTGCACTTTATCAGATTTTATTTTTAAATAAGATTCCCTATGCTGCTGCTGTAAACGAAGCAGTTGAATTCGTTAAAAAAATAAGAGGGGATAAACACGCCGGAGTTGTTAACGGACTACTGAGAACTATCATCCGCACTCTCGAAAACCTGGTCTGGCCTACCAGAGAAATTGATGAAGTTAATTATCTCGGGATCATTCAGTCTCATCCGAACTGGCTTGTCCGTAGGTGGATAAACCGTTTTGAGTTTGACGAAGCGGAAAAACTTTGTGAAGCTAATAACAGGCGTCCTATACTTTGCCTCAGAGTAAATAAATTGAAGATTTCAACGGATGAATTGCTAAATTATTTAAAAGATAAAAACATTAATTTTAGATCTGTAAATTATCTTGATTATTTTTTCACGATAAAATTAATGTCAAAGATATACACTGACGAACTGTTTAAAGCCGGTTATTTTTCGGTTCAGGATATAAGTGCGGGACTCGTTTCTCATCTTGTAAATCCTCAGGATACAGACCTAATTCTTGATATTTGTGCCGCCCCAGGAGGAAAATCCTCTCATATGTCCGAAATGATGCAAAATAAAGGTCGTATTATTTCAGTGGATAAATATCTTTCGAGAGTTGAAATAATGAAATCGAATTTTCAACGTCTTGGAGTAATTAATGCTGAAACCGTTCACGATGATATTAGTGATCCCCTGACTAATTTGCTCAAATCTGAATTAATAGGAAAAGCAGATAAAATATTGGTTGATGCTCCTTGTTCGGGTTTAGGTGTTCTCTCCAAGAAACCGGATATTAAGTGGAAAAGAGAAGTTGAGGATATTTCTAAACTTCAAAAACTTCAGATTGAACTTCTTGAAAATTCGCTTAAATATCTTAAACCCGGAGGGTCGATAATTTACAGCACTTGCACGGTTGAGTACGATGAAAATTTTGCCGTAGTGAAAGCATTTATCGAAAAACATTCTGACTTTGAAATCGAAGATGCTCGTAAATATGTTACCCCGAAAGTTGTAAACAGTTACGGTTGTGTCGAACTATTCCCTCATATTCATTATTGCGACGGCTCCTTTGCAGCAATTTTAAAACAGAAAACTCAGTAAAACCAAGGATACTGATTTTACAAATAAAAAAAGCCTTCTGATTTCAGAAGGCTTTTTTAAAATTAATTATCTTTCGTTTTATTAACGGCTTTGATCGAAGAAATCACCCATTTTAAGCCTCATATTCATCATCACATTTGTAAAAGTGAACTTTCCGCTTGGATTCCTTCCGAGTCGCACTGAAGGTCCGAGTGCAAATGAACTGAGAGAGAATCCTTCACCAATATTGGATATGAAGGTTTCTAATAGAAGCTGGAAGCTACGATTTTCTGACTTTAATGTCGCATCTATTCTTATGTCGAATACTGAGCCGGCAACTCTGAGTTCTCTACCGGATAGACCAATATGTGATTCATTCAGATATCTTGCATAGTACACCTTCGCCCTTGTTGATCCGAATAATCTGAAAGGATATCTGAATTCAAAGTTCAAATAACTACCATGTAACACATTATTTTTCATAAATATGAGGTTAGTATCTACAGTAGCTTCTTGATTTATTACTTGTACTGGAGGATCGTAATCCCCTGAATCAAGTACATGATAGTAACTAATTTCTAAGAAATTACCTAACGGAATTACATAAGATACTTGCATAGCCAATTTTGGAGTGAAGATGTTATTATAGTTTTGCAATCCGAAGCTGCCTTCCTCCTCATGTCCCGCTCCTCTCACTCTTACTAACTCTTTTAATCTTGTAGATATACCAACTGAAAGGCCGAGTAAATGAAAATTTGCTCCCACTGCGTCACACTCTAATGGTGCTGAATACGGAGTTCCCTGGAAGAATGAAAAACCGAATGACTGTTTTAGAGGTATACCTAAGGGTTCACCACCAAAAATTTGAAGATAAGGGTTGATATATGCAGTGGTGCTTTTTATTTCTCTGTATCTTCCCGGAGGAGCAATGAATTCTTTAAACTTAATATTCTTGAATGCATCAAGGAATACCGATCCGTAGTTAAGTTTCTTTTTATTAAGCCAAACTTTGTTAGCTCCTCTGTATGCTAAAAGAACTTTTTGCACATCGGAAGTGATTGTACTCCATGCCACCTGAGTTTTATCTTGTGAAGCTTCGTCACCGATTACTATGTAATGGTTCGCAGGATTCGGGTCTAATGTGTTTACATATAAAGGATAACTCTCAAATAGTGGTGTAACGCCCATTTCTTCCTGGATTTTGACAAAAACACTATCGTCCTGGGCTCTTGCATCAATCCTGAAATATTTCCAGGTAGAAGCATCATCTTCTCTTTCTTCCTGGGCATATGCTCCATTGAAAGTGAAAAAAAGGGCTGAAATAAAAAGTAGTAAGTAAATGTAT
Source organism: Ignavibacteria bacterium (assembly GCA_036508135.1). Classification (GTDB taxonomy): domain Bacteria; phylum Bacteroidota; class Ignavibacteria; order Tepidaquicellales; family Tepidaquicellaceae; genus DATCHW01. Next base: position 77,592 of record DATCHW010000075.1, on the reverse strand, counting down.
CTTTTCATAAAAATATATTTTTTAATTATGGTTTTTACAAAAGTATATTATATCTTTTTAAAAGTAAACAAAATTTATCACCATTCGCCGAATGAAATTGTTCCCATCCGGGAAACTGATTTTTTCGATAATTTATCAGTTACGGTAACGGTAAAACTAGCTTGATATGGTGAATCTTTACCGTCGGTGAACCTATCAAACTGTTCTTTTGAATTTATCAGATTGACTTTGACATCATAAGAATTTCCCTTTTGAGTTACGCTGACAGGTCCTTTAAAAGAAACTTCAAGTTGGTCAGGAAAATCGTCATCTATATTTACACGAAATGCAGTTACTGACTGAATTTGTCTTATTGATGCATTTTCACCTGATGGTGCAAGATTTAGTATAGTAACCGATTGCTGTTTGTTCTGGATTGTAGATGCAGTGCTGCTCTGGCCTCCGCTCTTAAAAGTAACAGATGATTGTCCCATCAATGTAAAAGTCTGAGAGCCGTTCGGAGGAACACTGGCTATAAGAGATCCATCAGCATATATTTCTAAAGGTAAATTGCCCCTGTTGCTGACAGTGTTCGCTCTGTATTGTTGCAGCTGTTGTGCAACCACAGGTGATACATTCGGTTGCTCTTTTATTTCGACCTTCTCTTTTTCGGGATCTTGTTGTTTTAATTCCGGTTGAGTTTGTGTTAATTGAGCTGATGTAGTTGTAACAGAAACACTTGCTATTTGTGTTCTTAAAATTTCAAGCTTTTGCTGTAACTCTGCCATTGATTGTCTTGTTGTATCGATTTCAATCCTTGGTACAAGTCCAAGTGCGAGTAATGAGTCTATGTATTTCTTAAGAGAATCTGCATAGCTTCTCTCTACTACTTTATCTTTCGATAATACTTCGGTTAAATCGAGATTTGCTCCTTTTAAAGCGATAACACAAACAACAAAAATGTACAAAACCTGATAGATTATGAATTTGACATCTTTGTTTTTGCTCATTGTTTTAAAATTTAACTTTAAAAAACTGTTTTAATTATATTTAGTTATAATATCCAGTATATAAATAATTTCTGTGACTTATCTTTTTCCGGCTAAATAGACAAGATTATCAAGACTTTTCACTGCGTTTGTATCTTTCATATTATTCATAGTTTCAGATAGGAAATGAGCAGTAATCTGCAGTTCCTTCATTACTTTCTCGTCCGGAAGTTTTACACTATTAATATCAACAACAATTTTTCTTACGGAATCAAGGTTTTCTCTCAATATACTGGAATATTCCGTAGATTTCTGAATTACCCCGGATATGTTTGATATTGTGTTAGCTAATGTTTGTGCCTGCTCTATGGAGCCGCTGTCAAATAATTTTGATGTATTCAAATCCGAAACTGCAGCCTTAAGGTTGCTCACGTTGTTAGTGAAGTTTGCAGTGATATCGTGAGTCATTTTCACCAATTTATAAACTTGATCAGCATCTTCTTTAGAGATACCTTTAAGTTCGGGTTGAATTAAGCCTTTTTCAACATTCGTGTTCATAACTTTGAGCTCATCAATCATTGAATTTTGAAGTGATTCCTGTTGCTCATAGTAATATTCGGTTTCTACTTTTTTCAGGTCTTCATAAACTTCAGAGTATCTTAATGCTTGAGTCTCAAATACAGAATTAAATAATCTTGCAATTGCAAGTATGATTATTGATTTTACCTCAAAAGGTACTGAGAATCCTATGAATAAAGTCGGACCTTCTTTGATGGATACTAAAAGAAAAGCAGCACCAAGTAACGGTAAGGCAGTTCCTAAGCCATCAACTATTCCGCTGTATCTTTCTACAATTCTCGATATTATGTTCTCCGAAGCCCCTTTTGTCATTACTTCTTTCTTGAGGCTTCTGTTTGCAAGGTAAGCACACAAAACAAAAATAATATATAAAATTACTGGTAGCCACCAGAATCTTATTGGTTCAACGTTCTGGTTTAGCCATGTTGTTCCCGGAAAAATCCAGCTTGCAAAATTTTGAGCAACTTTTCCTAAAACAGGAACGGATGAAACATCAACAAAGAATGATAATAATAGCAGCAGGAAAGAAGGGAATGCTGCTTTAAGAAGTATTGAAGATCCTTCTCTGTCGAGTTTCTCAATATGTTTTGAAATGATAAATTGTTTGATTTGCTTGATCTCGGTATCGTGACGCATTAATGTGTTGATCCTGCTTTGTAAATCATCAACTCCCGTAAATTCGTCGTTCATGACTTTTTGTGTTGGTTCGTATGCTTCTGCCATTCTTTTAATTAATTTAATTTAATAAATTAACAACTACTTTTTAGTAAATTATACAATTATTTTTGAAAAATCAATTTATTGTTTAATATTATTATGAATATTTTATTTTAAAAATATAACCGATAAACCTTTCTATTCTCATTTTTCATCCCCGTCAAATTTTTCATATGCCTCAATAATATCTTTTACTAATCTATGTCTCACCACGTCAGATTTTTCAAAATATACGAATGCTATATCTTTTACACCTTTTAATATTTTTTGAATTTTTACTAATCCGGAATTTTCTCTCTTTGGTAAATCTATCTGTGTAATATCCCCGGTTACTATTGCTTTCGAATTCACTCCAAGGCGGGTAAGAAACATTTTCATCTGTATAGTGCTCGAGTTTTGTGCTTCGTCAAGTATTACAAATGAGTTATTAAGTGTTCTGCCCCTCATATATGCCAAAGGTACGATTTCGATTGTATTCTTTTCAAGGTATGTTTTTAATTTATCATAGGGAATCATATCCTCAAGTGCATCATATAAAGGTCGTAAATAAGGATCTACTTTTTCCGAAATATCACCCGGGAGGAATCCCAGATTTTCTCCTGCCTCTACCGCGGGTCTTGAGAGTACAATTTTATTCACTAATTTGTTCTTTAATGCTGCGACTGCAAAAGCAACGGCAAGATATGTTTTACCGGTTCCCGCGGGTCCGATGGCGAACACAATGTCATTATCCTGTACTTGCTTATAATATTCCACTTGTGTTGCTGTCCGTGGTTTTACAAAATCATTTTTTTTGAATAAAATTATATCTTTTATGTCTCCGTTGGAAATCCCGAATTTTTCTTTGAATTTATTTGTACTTTCCCCTGCATCAACCAAATCTAAAACTAAATTAATGTCACTTTCTCCTATGCTTCCCTGTCTCTTTTGCAAAAACATTAACTCATCGAAAACTTTACTAAGCGTTTCAATCTCTTTCTCTTCGGCTTTTATGATCAAGGATTCTCCACGCTGGATTATTATAGAGTCATCAAAAGCTTCTCTTATAAGGTTTAGTTTCTTTTCGTTTATGCCGGTGAAATCCAGCAGGTCTATTCCGGTAAGATTTATTACTTTTTCTGTCTTGCTCAAATTTTATTTTTTTAAAAAATACAATTTTGAAATAATTAAATCTATTATAAAAAAAGACCCTTTATACTTAAAGTATAAAGGGTCTTCAACATTAAATCTTACAAAGAAGTTATTTCTTATTCTTCAGATCATCAGCTTTTTTCTTGTCAGCAGCTTTCTTGTCAGCAGCTTTCTTGTCATCAGCTATTTTTTTGTCAGCAGCTTTTTTCTTCTCATCTGCTGTTAGCTCAGTTGCTACGGTTTTGTTTACTCTTTTACGAAGTGTACGATATCTGTACTTGTTCGCTTGATCGATAGCATCTTTCTTTTGAGCGTCTGTTAATACAGGAATCTTTAAGACTTGTCCAGGATAAATCCAATGTGGATTCGGGATTGTCTTTTTAACTTTCGGAGGAGCAGAAATTACACCGGCTTTGTTTGCTTCCCAAATTGCGGGCCAAACTTTCGGGTTTCCGTAGATTTCTTTCTTTCCGGCAATTTTCCATAAACAGTCACCTTTTACAACAGTATAACCTGCAGGCGGAGTAACTACACCGTTAATGCCGTCAATGCATTTTCTGAGATCGTTCCATCTGTTCCAGAATTCAGGTAAGCATTTTATTTTAGATTTGTCTAATTCGGCATATCTTATATCTAATTCTGCTTTTGTGAATTTCTTTGACTTACAATCTTTTTCTAATGCTTCAAATTTTGCTCTCCAGTCGGCTACGCCGGCTTTATTTGAGCCTACTGATGCATACATGTCTTCTTCTGCTTTACTGATTGCAGCATCTTTATCGGCGCTGGTTTTCTTTAAAGCATCTATTTCTTTGTTGATATCGCTAATTTGACTGTTTAATTGGTCTCTCTTAGCAGTGTATTCATCGATTTGCTTTTGCCATTCTTCTTCTGTCATTTCGGTTTCGTCTTGTGCAAACAAAGCGACTTTAGTTCCAATGATTAAAGTGAAGGCTAGCAAGAATACAAAAATTTTATGAAATTTCATTTAAGTAATCTCCTTTTTTAATTTAAATTCTTTAAAATTAATTTTAAAATTGTTTTTAAAATTACGGACATCTTTTCTTTACTTCAGCCGTTTGATTTTGGAACTCTTTTATCTTTGCATCTTTGGCTGCAATTTCTTTTTGTAACTTGTCTCTTTGATCTTTCTTTGCATCTAATTGCTTTGTTAATTCAGCAACTTCTGCCTTCAGATCTTCGAGTTGTTTTAATTGTTCCGGTGAAGGACCACTGGAACATCCTGTAATCATTCCGCTAAGAAAAGCTGCGGTTAACAGGATGAAGAACAGATTTTTAATTTTTGCCATTTAAATACCTCCTGTATTTTTTTGGGCGTTTTATAAAAAATAGTGTATTAAGATTTCTCACAAATATAAATCGTTATTTTCTACTTGTCAAGTCATATTCTAAAAAAGTAGACACTATTTTCGTTGAAATTTGTTGAGTTTTAAGATGTTTTAGGGTTGTGTCAAAAAAAGGACAGATTTTTGTATCTATTAGGAAAATAAAAATAATATAATTCTTTTGGGAATTTAAAGTTTGTTTTATTCCCACTCAATAGTAGCCGGTGGTTTCGAACTTATATCATAGACTACTCTGTTCACTCCTTTTACGCCATTGATTATTTTATTTGAAACCCCGGTAAGAAAATCTTTCTCGAATCCATAAAAATCTGCTGTCATCCCGTCTGTAGAAGTGACTGCTCTTAATGCTATCACGTTCTCATAACTCCTTTCATCTCCCATAACCCCTACAGTTTTTACCGGCAGTAACACAGCAAATGCCTGCCATATGCTATTGTACAAATCAAAATGTTTTAACTCCGACATATAGATATCATCAACTTCTCTTAAAATATTTAAACGTTCTTTTGTGATGTCTCCCAGTATTCTTACCGCAAGCCCCGGACCCGGGAAAGGATGACGGTTAATAAAATTTAAAGTTAGTTTCAATTTCTTTCCTATTTCTCTTACTTCATCTTTAAATAACTCTCTGAATGGTTCTATCAACTTAAGATTCATCTTTTCAGGTAAACCCCCTACATTGTGATGAGATTTTATCGTAACTGAAGGTCCTTTAAATGATACTGACTCAATTACATCAGGATATAAAGTGCCCTGTATGAGATATTTTATTTTTTTATTTTTTTTCTCTAACTTTTCCGCTTCTTTTTCAAATACTTCTATAAAAGTTTTTCCGATTATTTTCCTCTTTTTTTCCGGATCTGTAATTTTGTTAAGCCTTTTCAGAAAAAGTTTACCCGCATCAACAAACTTTAAATTCAAATTAAAACTTTTTTTAAATAGCGATATCACTTTTTTACTTTCATCTTTTCTCATCAGCCCGTTATCAATGTGAATGCAAATTAATTTTTTGCCGATCGCTTTCTGTACTAATATTGCCGCAACAGAAGAATCCACACCCCCGCTTAAAGCACAGATTGCATAACCATCCCTCACTTTTTCTCTGATTTCAACAATTTTTGATTTTATGAAAGATTCAGCCCTGAACAGATTTTTTACTTTGCAAACATTAAATAAATAGTTATCTAATATCTTTTTCCCGTTTTCAGTATGCATCACTTCCGGATGAAATTGCAGACCATATAATTTCCTTTGAGTTGATTCAAAACTGCTTAAAATATTATTAGTGCTTTTTGATGTCGGTTGAAAATCCTCCGGCAATCTGTCTATAGAATCTCCATGGCTCATCCAAACAGAAAAAGTCTTTCCTGTTCCTTTCAATAAGACAGAATTGGTTTTTATTACTTTTATTCGTGTATGTCCATATTCACGAACATTTGATTTATGTATCTTCCCTCCGTTTAAATAGGTTAGAAGTTGCAATCCGTAGCAGATACCAAGGATAGGTATGTTATTCTTGATAAGAAAATTATAATTATCTTCAGAGAGAATAGGGGAATCCTTATCCAATACGCTCGAGGGACCCCCCGATAATATCACTCCTTTCAACTCATATCCGGCTTTCCCCTCTTCTTTGCTCCCGGGTACCCGCTGAGCTATCTTCTGATCAGGGAAAGATGTTTTTTCCTGCAAGTAACTTTTAATATCTATATTATACGGTTGTATTTCAGAATATACTTTCTTTTCTCTCGTTCTTCTTGCAATCAGTTGTGTGTATTGAGAGCCGAAATCAAGTATCAATATCAAATCAGTTTTTTTCATTCGTTTTTTCAAATTTATTTTTGGTAATTAAATACGCACCAAATTCAGGACTATACTTGGGTTCTGATATGATTATTCTTTTCCCGAATTTTTTATTTATTTCTTTTTTCAGAATAGCTGAAAAGAAATTATTCTTTCGAATAAGACTTCCGCATAGAACCAAATACCCTTTCCTTTCATGCGATAATGTAAAAAATCTATTTATTAATTCGACTAATTCTAACACAGCTTTTCTTATTATCATCAGGCAATTTTTATTTCTGTTCTTTGCTAAATCGATTATTAAAGGTGTTAGATTTTGAATGTCGAAGTTCTCCCGATAAACTTTTTCTAAGAGGTTTTCATTTGTTATCCTGAATTTCTTATTTAGAGTTTTCGCTAAAGAACTATTGTGTTTGTTTAAATCAAATTCTTTCACTAATATTTTAAGTGCATTTAATCCTATCTGATATCCGCTTCCTCCATCACCTAATATTTTTCCCCATCCTCCGATCCGGTATGTTTTATTTCTTATTTTTCCATAAAGTATTGAGCCTGTTCCGCTTATTAGTATTAAACCGTCGTTCCCTCCGAATGCTCCATATCTTGCGATTTCCGTATCCGACTCCAAAATAATGTTTTTGTATCTGAGGCGCTCTTTTATGAGTCTTGCTAATTCATCCTTATCCTTAATGTGTCTTGCTCCTGCTACACCGATGCAGATTCCTCTACAATCTTTTAAAAGTAAATTTTGTTTATTACAAACTGAAAAGATTACTTCCGTGAGGTGTTTTACAAAACTATCCTTACCGGCAGTGTTTAAATGGAGAGCATCCTTTTTTAATTTAAAAATTACTCTGCCCGCCTTATCTGCTGAAATTATATTATAAGTAGTTCCTCCGGCATCTATTCCCATATAAAAATTTTTCATAAATCAAATTATATATTTTATTTTTAATTAAAAATGATAAGAAAACCAATAGATTTCTCGAATGACCTGATGATAAAATTACTCTCTAAAATATTAATTTTTCTTGGTCAGTTTATTTGTTGTTTTATTGAGAATATATTGCTATTTTAACTAACTATTAAATTGTATTTTAATAATTTAAAAAACAGGAAAAACTATGGAAGGACAACCTACTCAACCGGTTAACCCTAATATTGAACAAAAAGATTGGTTAACTACTTTATTGCTTTGCATATTTGTTGGATGGCTTGGGGTACATCGTTTCTATACCGGTCATACCGGAATTGGAGTCGTTCAATTACTGACAGGTGGAGGTTGCGGTATTTGGCAACTTATCGACTTAATTACAATTATTACAGGTTCTTATAAAGATTCAAACGGGCTCCCATTGCTGAAAAAATAATTGAATAAGTTTCTGTATCTTTTAAGGTCCTCAATTTTATTTTCTATTGTAAAGTTGGGGACTTTGCTTTTTATCCCTTTTCTTTTTTATCTAATTCCGGTTAGTTTTTTTAAACAGTTTGGTCCTTTATGTCTTATCAAAAGAGTCACGGGTCACGAATGTTGGGGATGCGGTACAACCCATGCTTTCTATTCAATAATGCATCTTGATTTCATTTTAGCATGGCATTTTAATAAATTAAGCTATGTAGTTTTTTTATTAATGACGTATATCTGGATTTTGTATATCTACAAAGAAATTAAAAATATTCGCTTGCTCATCGCAAAAAAATACGGTAAGAATAACTAAAAAATTAGCTTTTCGATTTTTTTTATAAACTTATTATGTGATTACCTCTTTTATATATGTCTATTCATGACTGTCCCTAAAAGCGCAGGAGTTTCTCGAAGTCATTTACATTTGTCCCTTTTTTTTTGCTCGTTTTGGACAGATGTGAATCTTAGCGATATTTTTCTGAAAAAAACACTTGCATTTTCAATTTTTTGATTTTATATTAATACAGATTATAATGAAAATATGAAAAAAACCTTACTATTTGTAAAAAGCATAGTACTTATTGTATTAATTTCGGTTGCTGTTTATGCAGGTGTTACACTTCAATATTTTACTGCAAAGCCAAATGCCGAAGGGATACTTGTTGAATGGAAAACTATGGATGAAGCCGGTACTGTTAGTTTTGAAATTGAGAGAAGTGCAAATACACCGGACAATTTTATTGGAATTAAATCGATCAATGCTTCAGGTAACAATTCTTATTACACTTACCAGGATGATGGTGTGACTTTGAATCCAAATAATCCAAAAACTTCCTCAATTTATTTCTACCGCCTGAAATGTATAACCGGAAACGGAACTTACAGCTATTCTCCTACAATTTCCGTTACTCATTCTGTTTCAGGGATCAAGAGTACCTGGGGAAGTATTAAAGCTATATTTAGATAACATTAATTGTTACTTCTTTTTATTCTTTTATTTTACAATATTTTTTTATCAAATTAAAATACTGTTATGGAAATTCCAAATGTACAAACCACTACAGGTCTTATAAACCGTATAAAAGAACTTTTTAAAAACCCTCGTAATTTTTTCAATAATGTAAAAGTTGATGGCGAGAATCAAAGTAAGGTCTTTTCCGGATTTTATTTACCATTATTAATAATAAGTTTTGCCGTAAGTTTAATTTTAAGTATTCTTTTTGGAGCAATAGGATTCTCTTCTCATTTCCCTAGAGTTCTTGGATTTATTACTTATCCGATTGGAATTATTCTAACATATTCTATCGTTTTTTCTATATTGACGGCTGCCCTATGGGTCGGTATGGTTTTCATAATGAATATTGTCATTAACGCTTTTGCACCAAACTTCGGTGGAAAACAAAATAATGATAACTCATTCAAAGTTGCTGCATATTCAGCTGTTCCGGGATTACTTGCTTTGATGATTAATTATATGCCAATTGTTGGTATATTAGGTTCTATAGCGGCGATAGTATTTTCTGTATATTTCCTCTATCTGGGTTTACAAATATTAATGGAATCTCCTGCTGATAAGGTAACCGTTTACACTATTGTAGTTATCTTAATCGAAGTAGTTATTGCTTTTGTAATCGGTTTAGTAATAGCAGCAATTACAGGTGCATTAATTTTAAGTTCAGTATTTTATTAATATATACATGGTTTGCAATTTTCCTGCAAACCTAATATTATCAAAAAATATTTTTGAAAACAATTTCATTTTTGTTTCTTGCTTTAATATAATTAATCGTTATATCTACTAAATAGCAAATAAAACAAAAAGAACACTGATAATCTGAGCCGGGGATAAAAATGAAATATAAATACTACCTCTATCATCACCTCTTATCGGTGATATAGCAGCAAAATTCAATTTAGTAAAATAATTTTAACCTGAAATATGACTGAAAACCAAACACAATATAATATTACTCCCGAAGAAATTGAATCAGGGAGAGGAATGGCGGCGGTTGCTTATATTCTCTTCTGGCTTCCGCTTGTTATTGAAGAACATCGTAAAAATAAATTTGTTATGTTTCATACTTCGCAATCTATAGTACTTGTTATTGCAAGTGTGATTTGCGGAATTATTGCCTTCATCACTTGCGGAATCGGTGCAATTCTTTTTATCCCGATTTTTGTCTTCCAGATTATGGGACTTATAAATGCATTACAGGGAGTTGCAAAACCATTACCGCTAATAGGGCAGTTTGCTGAGAAGTTCAATCTCGTAAAGTAGATACTCTTTTAAAAATATTGAGCAATCATTCAATCATAATGAATGATTGCTTTTTTTTATGTAATTTTTAAAATATAATAGAAATTTAATGTTCGAAAAATTAGAAAAAGTAAAATCAAGATACCTCGAAATTGCGGACTTGCTCTCGAAGCCCGAAACTATAAATGACCAAAATGAATTCCGTAAGCTTTCAAAAGAATATTCATCACTTACAGAAATCGTAGAAACCTATGATGCATATAATAAATTAAAAATTCAATTAGAGGAAAATAAAGATCTACTCCACAATACAAAAGATGCCGAACTAAAAGAACTTGCTAAAGAAGAACAGGAATTACTCGAAAACAAATTCTCCGAACTTGAACTTAAAATAAAAGACTTACTTGTTCCTGACGATCCGGAGAATGAAAAGAATGCTATATTAGAAATCCGCGCCGGCACAGGAGGTGATGAAGCAGCTTTATTTGCAGCCGAATTATACAGGATGTATCAGAAATATTTCGAAACAAGAAACTGGACTATGGAACTTATTGATTTCAATGAATCTTCAATTCCCGGGGGGATCAAAGAAGTGGTTGTGAATGTAAGCGGAAAGCGGATTTACGGCGATCTTAAATACGAAAGCGGAGTGCATCGTGTACAGCGTGTTCCAAAAACAGAAGCTAATGGAAGAGTGCATACATCTGCCGCATCCGTGGCTGTATTACCCGAAGCAGAAGATCTTGATGTTGAAGTGAATGAAAATGATTTGAAAATAGATGTCTTTCGTTCAGGAGGTGCTGGAGGACAAAATGTTAATAAAGTCGAAACTGCTATCAGAATTACTCATATTCCTTCAGGTATTGTAGTTCAGTGTCAGGATGAACGTTCACAGTTGAAAAATAAACAAAAAGCTATGAAGGTATTGCGCTCACGTCTGTATGATCTCGAATTGGAAAAGCGTGATAAGGAACTCTCAGCCAAGAGAAAACTTATCGTAAAATCCGGTGACAGGAGCGATAAAATAAGAACTTATAACTTTCCGCAAAATCGTTTAACGGACCATAGGATTGGATTAACCTTGTATAACCTTAATGAAATTATGGAAGGGAAGCTAAATGAAATTATTGACAAGCTTAAGACTGCCGATAGGTCTGCTAAACTCGCAGAAAGTGTTTAACCATTTTTTTATCTATTTTTTATTAATCTTTATTTATCGATTTTTCATTTTGATTGATAATAATCTGTTTCATTTTTATTCTTTAGACTATTAATTTAAAATTATAAGTTTATGAATTCCCAATCCGATACCAAATTATTTGAGCAAAGGGAAATTAAAGGAAATCCATCGACATCGAGAATCACTTCAATGCGAGAAAAATATCTATCTGAACCACTTATTATAGATTCCGAATACATTAAATACTATACCGAAGCTCATAAAAAATCTGACGGAATGAATATCTTTGAACGCAGAGCCGAATGTCACTCTTATTCAATCGAAAATCTAACACCTGTAATAAGAGAATATGAACCGTTTGTAGGTTCAAAAACACGGTTTGTTCGCGGAGCAATTCCATATTGTAATTATGCCTCTCAATATATCACACATGAATTTCGGAATGAAGAACACGAAGCACAGGATAAAGTCACTGACCTTGGAACAGGCGGAGGCATAGCCAAATCTAAAGAACTTGCTGACAGCGGAGAGTATGAATTTTTCTCGGAAAAATTCCTGCTTTCGAAAGAAGATAAAAAAGTTTTATACGATTGTGCTGAATACTGGCTCGGAAAATCAATGCAGGATGTTGGTGATTCTCTCTGGAAAACTTCTTTTAAAAATGCCGAATATATTGAGAAAGGCTGGAAAGCTGTTCTCTATACGGCTCCTCACGATCCTGCTCCTGAAGGCAGATATGTTCTGGATTTTGAAACTGCACTTAATGATGGATTTCTTAAAATAGTCGAGCGGATGAAATTAAAAATCAGAGATACAGTTGTTACAGATTATAAGTCAGCCGAGAAAATTTATTTTTGGAAAGCCGGGATAAGGGTTCTGGAAGCAACAATTAATTGGGCGAATAATTATGCTACTGCAGCACTGATTGAAACCGAAAGGACTTCTGACCTTAAAAGAAAATTCGAACTTAAGGAAATTGCAGAAAGATGCGAAAATGTTCCGGCGAATCCTCCAAGAAATTTTAAAGAAGCTGTTCAAGCATTCTGGTTTATTTATCTGGCAGGTCACATAGAAGGTGCACAGCTCGGATATAGTCCCGGAAGATTTGACAGGTATATGTATCCTTTTTATAAAAAGGATATTGAAAAAGGAATCATTACAAATGAAGAAGTTCTTGAACTCCTTGAAGCTCTTCGTATTAAAATGACCGAAATCGAATATGTTGCATCTTTTTCCTGGGAAGGACTTGGTTCAGGAAATCTTTATCAGAATATGATTCTTGGTGGGACTGATGAACACGGGAGAAGGGGTGATAATGAACTTTCTTTATTGATTCTTCAATCAGCAATTAACTGTCAGACAACTCAACCAACACTATCAATCTGGTATGATGACACTTTAAGTGAAGAATTTCTTTTGAAAGCAATAGAATGTGTTAAGACAGGATGTGGATTTCCTGCCTGGTTTAATATGAAAATTTATATTCAGCATGAATTACAAAAGACAAAATTACCTTTATCTATAATAAGAAAATATGCCGCAATGGGAGGATGCACTGAGCCGACACTCGAAGGTATGAGCTATGGAATTGTTCAGGCAGGATTTATCAACCATATGAAATTATTTGAACTCGCAATGAACGGTGGAATTGACCCGAGAACAGGTATTGAGTTTGATAAAACAAATATTCCGGAAACTTATGATGAACTTTTGAATGCTTATAAATTTCATTTAAAGAATGCAATCAGTAATTGGCAGCGATATTGGAATTATGTAATGGCAGCTCACAGGCAAACAACTAATTTAATTTATTCTTCTACATTGATTCGTGATTGCATAGAATGCGGACTTTCACTTGATGATGGAGGTGCCATAAATAACAGCACTCCAACCACATTAAGTACAGGTATGGTTAATGTTGCTAATTCTCTTGCTTCTGTGAAAAAAATTATTGAAGACGAAAAACTCTGTACAATGAATGAATTAAAAATAGCATGCAGTAATAACTGGCGAGGATTCGAAAAGTTGAGATTAAAAGCTTTGCAAGCTCCGAAGTGGGGAAATAATGATGATTATGTTGATAAAATTTATGAGGAATTATTTGATGTTTATTGTGATTATGTTATTCAGAATAAAAATTATTTGGGTGAACCATATGACCCGTCGATGCTTGCAATCAGTACTCACACACCGTTTGGTAAAGTTTGCAGTGCATCTCCTGACGGAAGGAAAGCCGAGGAACCACTTTGCGATGGAGTTACTTCGCCATATCCGGGAACAGATTTGAACGGTCCTGTATCGGTACTCTTGTCAGCAAGTAAAATTGACCATACAAAAATCAGGGGTGGATTACATAATCTTAAGTTTCATCCAAATGCAATTAAAGGAATTCAGGGTTCTAAAAAATTGCTTGCTTTGATTCATTCATATTTTGGATATACGGGTTTTCAATTGCAATTTAACGTAGTTGATAGTAATATGCTGCGTGATGCTCAAGAATATCCGGAAAATTATAGGGATTTGATTGTAAGAGTTGCAGGATTTAGTGCCTTTTTTGTTGAATTAAGCAAATCTATTCAGGACCAGGTAATCGAACGCACTGAGCATGGACTATAATTTTTTTTATCCTGAGGATACAGCTGAACTTCCATCTCATTCCCAATCCCCTGATTTGGAATTTTGTATCAATTACTAATAAGTATACATGGGAATGATATTCAACATACAGGAATTTGCAGTCAACGATGGTGAAGGAATCAGAACAATAATATTTTTCAAAGGTTGTCCACTTGCTTGCAAATGGTGTTCTAATCCTGAAGGTCAATCATTCGTTCTTGATTTATTCCATAATAAAAATCTCTGTCAGAAATGTTTACAATGTTTTAAATCATGTCCTTTTAATGCGGTGTCTAAGGATAATAACAGTTATCCTGTTTTTAAAAGAGAAATTTGCTGTAGATGTGAAAAAAGAGAATGTATTAATAATTGTATTGAGCAAGGTTTAAAAATTATTGGAGAAGACATATCAGCACAGGAATTAATTAATAAAATTATTACAAATCAATTATTCTTCCGGAATTCCGGCGGCGGAGTGACGTTTTCAGGTGGCGAACCACTATCACAGCCGGAATTTGCAAAAGAATTACTTGAACTGTGTTTTAAAAGAGGTATCTCTGTTGGAGTTGAAACTTGTGGATTATTCAATTGGGAAAACGTAAAAAATTTTATTGATAAATTCGAATTTTTTTATTTCGATTTAAAATGTATTAATTCCGAATTACACAAATCATTCACAGGTTCGGATAATAAAATCATTTTGCAAAATCTTGAAAACTTGTATTCAATTGCAAAAGAAAAAATTACAATCAGTATTCCGGTTATTCCCTGTTTTAATGATACTGATGTCATTGTTGACGAAATAATCAGCTATTGCAGAAAAAAAAATTTAATCAATACTCGCCTTCTTCCATACCATAATTTGGGTGAATCAAAATATTCAGCTATTGGTCTTGAATATAAAATGGATAAAAAATTGTCAATTTCTGATTCAAGAATAGAGTTTATAAAACAAAGATTTGTAAATGCTGATATAAACTGCATTATTGAGTAATTTCATTTTTGATTATTAGAATTATATTTAATAACGATGATAATTATAACCTGATGCGGGTTAAAATTTTTATATATATTACAATTAGTGTTTTTATTCTGCGAATTGTAAAAATCCTAAAAATTTCTTAAATTCTTTTAATCCTATGAATTCTACGAATCCTATGAACGGTATTTTAGAATTTGAACTTTGTTGCTGAATTTGTTAATTTTGTGTTTAAATTTTTCAGATAATGTATAACTCAATCGTATTAGTAAAGCAGGTTCCTGATACTGCAAATATATCCGGAAAGGTTATGAAAGATGACGGAACGGTTAATCGTTCAATGCTTCCTGCGATATTTAACTTTGAAGACTTAGTCGCTTTGGAGCTAGCCCTTCAGGTGAAAGATAAATTCGGCGGAAAAGTCACTGCAATTACTATGGGACCACCCCGGGCTTCAGATATTCTGCGTGATTGTCTCTATATGGGTGCAGATGAAGTATATCTGATCAGTGACAGAAAATTTGCCGGAGCTGATACTCTTGCTACATCTTATGTATTAAGCGAAGCTATAAAAAAAATAGGTCATTTTGATTTTGTTATCGGCGGCAGGCAAGCCATAGACGGGGATACTGCTCAGGTGGGACCTCAGACAGCAGAAAAACTCGGCATACCGCAGGTCACTTACACTGAAAAATTTTTTGATATAAAAGATGGTGTTGCAAAAATCAGAAAAAAAATTGAAGGTGGTTACGAAATCGTGGAAGCAAAATTACCGGTATTGCTCACAGTAATCAAAGAAGCAGCCGAACCAAGACCATTCAAAGCTAAAAGGGTTATGGCTTACAAAAATGCAAGATCCCTTATGGATCTCGAAAAACTTACTGAGGGTAATTCACTTCTTTATATAGATAAATTGGTTTTTGAATATAAAGAACGCAATCTCTTTATTCCGACACTTACAATGGATGATTTGAAACTCGATATTGAGAGATGCGGAATAAAAGGTTCACCCACAAAAGTATATAAAGTCGATTCTGTAGTCTTAGGCGGTGGTTCACATATTAAAGTAGATGCCACTAAAGATGGTATTGGTAAGTTGATTGATAATTTACTTGAAGACCATATTTTAGGATAGGTTTCTAAAGATAACATTAAAAAGAAAATTTTATTTTACAATCTATTATATGATAAAACATACAAACGAAGTCTGGGTATTTATTGAACAGAGAGTCGGAAAGCCTGCTGATGTAAGTTTTGAACTTTTAAGCAAAGGAAGAAAACTTGCTGATAGTATGAAGGGTGTACTGAAAGCCGTCGTTATTGGAGATGGAGTCAGGGAAATTGCCGTGGAGACTTTCAGATACGGAGTCGATGAAGTACTTCTTGCGGACCACCCGGATTTGAAAATGTATAAAACTCTTCCATATAGCAGAATACTAAATAATCTGATTAAAAGTCATACCCCGAGAATAGTGCTGTTTGGCGCTACTATTATCGGACGCGATCTTGCACCTTGTGTCGCTTCAAACACAAAAAGCGGTTTGACGGCAGATTGTACAGACCTGCAGATTGCAGATGTAGAATATCTTAAAGCAAAGTATGAAAAACTCCTTCTGCAAATTAGACCTGCATTCGGAGGTAATATCATTGCAACTATTATTACTCCTGATAACCCTGTCCAGATGGCTACAGTCCGCGAAGGTGTTATGGAAAAACATATTTTTGATAAACCTAAAGCAGCAAAGATTACGGAAGTCCCTTACACTCCTGATGCTTCGGATATGTTTGTAAAAATTCTCGAACAGCACAGGGAAGAAAGTAAAATTAATCTTAAAGGTGCTCCCATAATTGTTGCCGGAGGTTATGGATTAGGTACAAAGGGTAATTTCAAATTAATATTTGATCTTGCTAAAGTTCTTGGTGCTGAAGTAGCAGGCAGCCGTGCAGCTGTTGATGCAGGATTTATTCCTCACGAAAGACAAGTGGGGCAGACCGGCGTAACGGTAAGACCAAAATTATATATTGCAGTTGGTATCTCGGGAGCAATTCAGCATAGGGCTGGTATGCAGGAAGCAAATAAAATTATTTCCATAAATACCGATCCAAATGCACCGATTTTTGATGTCAGCCATTATGCAATTGTCGGTGATGCGAAAGACGTAATTCCAATGTTCATTGAAACTTACAAACATAAACTGAAATAAAAATAATGCCGAATTTTTTCTTAGATAATAAGGATTTGCAATTCCATTTCAATAATCTGAACATTCAGGAAGTTGCAGCACTTGCCGAAGATAATTATGAGCAGGCAAAAGAATTCAATTATGCACCTGTCAACTATGAAGATGCTATCGAAAATTACAGAAAAGTTCTGGAAATTGTCGGAGATATTGCGGGTAATTTTATAGCTCCAAGGGCAATTGATGTTGACCTCGAAGGAGCTCATTATGAAGATGGAAAAGTAGATTATGCAAAAGGTACTCAGGAAAATCTTGAACGCCTCAATCAGGCGGAAATGATGGGTATCATATTTCCTAGAAAGTATGGTGGATTGAATTTCCCCTTTACTATTTACCTAATGGCAGTTGAAATGATATCCCGTGCCGATGCATCATTAATGAATATTTACGGCTTGATGGATATTGCTGATACAATTAAAAAATTTGGAAGTGAAGAACAGAGAGAGGAATTCCTTCCTAAGTTTTGTACAGGTGAATATACCGGAGCTATGGCTCTTACAGAACCCGATGCAGGTTCAGACCTTCAGGCTGTGAAGCTCCGCGCATATCAGGATGATAATGGTAAATGGTTTTTAAAAGGGGTCAAAAGATTCATAACTAATGGTAACGGAAATATTCTTCTGGTTCTTGCACGTTCGGAAACTGATATCAAAGACGGCAGGGGACTAAGTCTTTTTGCCTGTTATGGTGATGATACGGTAGTTGTCAGAAGGATTGAAAACAAACTCGGAATACACGGATCACCTACCTGCGAGCTTCAGTTTAATGATACACCGGCACAATTAGTTGGTGTGAGAAAATTCGGTTTGATAAAATATGTTTTCGATTTAATGTTCCGCGCAAGAATGGGTGTTTCTGCACAGGCACTCGGGATATCTCAGTGCGCTTATGAAGAAGCTTTGAAATATGCAAAAGAAAGAGAACAATTCGGAAAAGCTATTTATAATATTCCGGTAGTTGCAAATATGCTTATCGATATGAGGGTAATGCTTGAAAGCAACCGTTCGCTTTTCTACAGTGCGGGGAAAATGGTGGACTTAAAAGAAAATCTTGAACATCATATTGAAATATTAAAGAAAGAAGGAAAACCATTTGCAGACGAAAACAATAAAGCAAAACAACTTACTAAACTTGCAAACTTTCTTACTCCGCTTTCTAAGTATATCCTCACGGAATCTGCAAATAAGATTACCTATGACTCGCTTCAAATTCACGGAGGAACCGGTTATATGAGGGAGTTCAGGGTGGAACGCCTTGCACGCGATGCCCGTATCACAAATATTTATGAAGGAACCAGCCAGCTTCAGATTGTTGCTGCAATAGGTGGTGTGCTCAATGATGTTCTTTCTGAATACTATAATGAAAGGGAAGCAAAAGAATACAAAGGCGGACTCTCCAGACTTGCAGATTACCTGAAAGAAATCAGAACAATATTCTACGATTGCCTTAAATATGTAATTGATAAAAAAGACCACGCATTCCAGGATGTAGCTGCAAAAGACCTGGTTGAATTATACAGCTATTTATACATCGGATATATGCTGCTTGACGAAGCTGAAATTGAATCAAGAAAAATGTTTGTAGCTAACAGGTATATACTGAATTCTGTTTCAAACGCCCATAAAAATGCGGAGTCAATAAAAAATGAATTATTCTCTGATTTACTTCATTCAGATAAAATACTAATTTAAACTTTTTATAATGGAAAACAAGAAAATATTTTATTACAGGATTTTCGATGATAATGAAGAGCTTGATTTCTTGAAAACAACTCTTGAATATGAAAAAATCCGTGACCTTATGAAAGAATTTGAAAAAAACAATAGTGAATATTTCAATAAGGAATTTGTTAATTTCCTGAGAGTTCAGGATCCCGAAGCAGATATTATTGAAGTTACAAATATTTACTACTAATTTTCAGGTTTATTCACATCATTCCTTTTTATTGAAAATAGGCTTTTTAATCTATAAAATATTAATATGGAAAAAACAATATTGTTAATCCTTATCGGAAACAGAAAAGATTCCGCAGTAAAAGTTCAGCAGGTATTAACCGCATGGGGTTGTCTGATAAAAACGCGTCTTGGAATACACGACGGAATTCTTGATAATTGTTCAGATCAGGGACTTCTTATTCTTGAATTGTACGGAACTAAAGAGCAGAAAGATGAAATGTCACGGAAAATATCCGTCATTCCCGGTGTTACATCAAAGCTCGTCGATCTCGAGATAAAAGATTAATAATTCTACCGGATTTTGCTAATAAACGATAAAGTATTCTCATACCGATGCTTCAGTCTGTTTAGGGTATCGGTTTTAAGACCGAAGATGTAGAATTCTACAACGGAAAAATTGAAGTCGAAAGTGAATCCGGCAAAGGCTCCACCTTCACAATCTCATTACTAATAAAACCAAATATAAAATAAAAAGTACTTTAGACAAGGGGGCTTGCCCCCCTTGCTCAAGGAAAAGTGTTTTTAGACAAGGGGGGCTTGTCCCCCTTGCCCCTCAAGTTCCTAATCTCCAGTCATAGATCACGTATGAACGAAGTGAATCGGGACTTCGACACGTAAACGCAATTCGATAATCATTACGAAGGTGGCCTTCGTAACGATAAGAGATGCTTTTTTCAGCCGTTGTTGGTGTTTTAGCGGAGCGTCACCAACAACATAAATTTTACCAGTCCACATTCACTCTGAAGTAAAAATTCCTTCCGGGTTCACTTGTGATTGATCCTCTGTTCGTTGCCAGGTGATCTCTGTATGATTTATCAAGTATATTTTCTATTCCACCAACTAACTGAAACTTCATTCCATAATATTTCAACGGATTCGAATATATTCCTAAATCAAATGTTGCATATCCGGGAGTTGTAATTTCTCCAGCGGCAATTTTATTTTGCTCTGCAAATAATATTGAGGAGAAATCAATGGTTACATAGCTGAACAACGGTATCTTTATCCCGAGTCTGCCATTAAGTGGCGGAACCTGCGGTAGGTCAGTGTTATTTCCGGTATCTTCGCCCCTTACGTATGCAAGTGTTCCGTAAACTAATACTTGCTTGTAAATATTATAGATAAAATCAAAATCAAATCCGTAATATCTTGCTTCGCCGATATTTGTTTTAATATAAGCAGGTCTTCCCTCATATGTTCCGGGAATTTCCGCAACTAAATCTTTGAATGAATTTATATATACATTTCCGGTTATGTTCAGATTATTTTTCCAGATTCTCACACCTGCATCGAAGAATAATCCCTTCTCGGGAACTAAGTCAGGATTTCCAATCCTTACAAGATTTCCTAAATCAATATACTGGTATCTCTCTTCAAGCGAAGGCGAACGGAATGAACGAGCTGCTGTAAAAGTAAAATCAATATCTTTGAATGCATTATAAAGCAATCCGAGATTCCCGCTCCACGATAGATCCTCTGTTTCTCTTGAATTCCATATTATTTTCTGTCCCGCAGGAGTGTAATTAATGATTCCGTTATTTACAATTTCATAAACAGGATTATATGTGAGTGCGTTCGTGGTCTTCACACGGTCGATTCTTCCGCCAAGTGTCATTTTTAATTTATCCGAAAATAACTTAGTTTCATTCTGTGCATAAGCTCCGAGACTTGTGTAATCCGATTCCGGAATGGGTCTTTCGCCTGTGGTTTTATATGTTGTGCTATTCACATTATGTGTAACCGAATCAAGTGTTTCAATCTTCTGGAATCTTTCCCTCTTGCTGTCAAGGTTTCTTCTCCATAAGTCGAGACCCGCAATTAAATAATTAAATTTTCCGATTTGCCAATCAGTCTGGAATTGAACTCCGTTTGTGTAATGTCTTGCGTTGGGAGTGAGTTTCAATACGCTGACTCTCTGAGTCGGTTTGGTAACAACCTGAGCCGGGAGAACTACCACATCCCTTAATATGCTCTGATAAAAATACTTGAGCGAAACTTTCACAAGATAAGGAAGAATATTCTTTATACTATATTCTCCGCTTATCATATCCCGCTTTTCTTTCGGATAACTTACAATCGCTATTGCCGGAAAAAGCGTACCGCCTCCGGGAATGCCTATGTCTCTTGCTTCATATCTCTGGTATTGCAATTTGAATTCCTGGTTTTTAAAAGGCATAATACCCAAATTCCCTGAAAAACTATTATCGTTAAACTGGCTGTTCTTTAGTTCACCGTTCGGAGTATTTATATTTTTTGCACTTCTCATACTTCCGGTTAATTTCAGATACCATCGGGATGCTCCTGTGTTCAGGTTAATGCTTCCGTTTCCGTTATCATTTACTGAATTAAAACTTCCTGTTAATGAACCCGTGATATAAGGTCTGTTATTAAAAAATCCATTTTTAGTGAATATATTCACCACACCCCCAAAAGCTCCTGTTCCATAAAGTGAGGAAGCCGCACCTTTTATGACTTCAATTCTGTCTATATCATTAAGGTCTATCATCGAAAGTCTTGCAGATAAATCAGTCGCAGTCTCTATTCTATTACCATCTATTAGTGTTACTACGTTATTTTTGCTTAATCCCCGTATGCTGATATCAGTTGCCCATATACCGTCTCTTGTAAGGGCGATACCGGATTTTACTTTTAATATATCCGGAACCGTGAGATAACTTCTTTCGGAAATCTCTTCGCCGGTTGCAACTTCCATTGGAAGTGATACATCTTTTATCAGTGTTTCATATCTTACACTTGAAACCACAATCTCTCCGACTGTTATTGAGGATGGCGCTAATTTTATTGATAATTTTAATTTTTTCCCGTCAATCACCTGTATCGCAATATTTCCAATAGCATATCCAACGTGAGAGATAGTTAATGTATAATTTCCTGCGGGTATATTTTCAAATTTATATAATCCGTTAATATCAGAAACAGTCTTCATCTGAAGTGATGATAACGTAATATTTGCTCCGATTACCGGATTATTATTATCTTTATCTAAAATTTCTCCTTCAATAGAACCCTTTTGCGCAAAAGCAGAATTTACAAATAGCAGCAGAACAAATAGAAACAATCTTGTCATAAATAGAAATTAAATTTCAATAGGTTTACGTATATGATAACAAATAAATCGATTAAATAATCATAAAAATACCAATATTTTACAGCATTTTATATGAAAAAAAATATTCATTTACATTAAAAATAATTTCAACACTAAGACCACTAAGATCATGAAGAAAACGGACAGGATTAACAGGATAACAAATTTATGACAACGCTGAGTCCCAAAAGGACAGGGAGACTCAGCTAAAAAAGAAATTGTTGTTGGTGGCTCTTCGTTCAAACATCAACAACGGCTAAAAAATTTTTCTAAAAACCACTTAGTTACTAGTTACTAATTATTAATTACTAATTACTAATTATTAGCAGTATTTTTGTAAACAAATTATATGAATTACATAGTAACTGACAATAAAAACAGATTTTATCTGATTGTAAGTTTATGTCTCGTGCATTTACTGCTCGGACTTGATATTAATATAGTGAGCATATCACTTCCCGTATTATCACAGAGTTTCTCAATCAGCATCAACGAAGTATCACGTGTTGTGTGGATATATTTCCTGGTGGTTACAAGTTTTCTTCTTCTTTTCGGAAAATTAGGAGATAGATTCGGATTCAAAAAACTCTTTAACATCGGGATAATTGTATTTTTTCTTGGTTCATTCTTTGCAGGATTATCTCCCGATTATAATTTTCTCATAGTTGCAAGGATAGTTCAGGCAGTAGGCGGAGCAATTCTCTTCGCTCTTTCTCCTGCATTGATCTCTGCATACATACCACCCGAAATGCGCGGAAGAATTTACGGCTTTAATTATGCATTTGTTGCTCTTGGAGGTATCATCGGCAGAGGATTGAGCGGTTACATCATCGGTATGTTCGGTTGGAGCTCAATATTCC
Organism: Ignavibacteria bacterium; assembly: GCA_036508135.1. GTDB lineage: Bacteria > Bacteroidota > Ignavibacteria > Tepidaquicellales > Tepidaquicellaceae > DATCHW01. The sequence goes on along the minus strand of DATCHW010000075.1, from coordinate 54,429 downwards.
TGATTAATATCCCTATCGGATTAATTACCATCGCTCTGACTCTGAAATATATACCTTCACATCAGACTTTGAATAAAGAGGTTAGATTTGATATACAGGGTGCAGTTTATATCTTTATTGGTCTCCTTGCTTTTCTGTTTTCAATAAATAATGGCAACGATTTTGGATGGAATTCTTATACTATATTATCAGGGTTTTTTATTTCGATTGTGTTTTTTGTTTTATTCTATATCAGGGAAAACAGGTTCTCTTTTCCTTTGCTTGATCTGACATTTTTTAAGAACAAAAATTTTATTTTTGCATCTGTTGCTTTTATGTTCATTTATCTTCTGACAAACGGAATGGTATTCATATTTCCGTTTTATCTTCAATGGGGCAGGGGATTATCGATAAATGAATCCGGTCTGCTTATGGTTATACCATCGGTTATGCAGGTGATATCGGGTTCGATTTCAGGACATTTATCTGATAAAATTGGCTGTAAAAAAATATGCATTGCCGGTATTATAATGACAATTGCAGCATATATTCTTTTTTATATATCCGGAAGCTTTTCGGGAATATATATGATTGTTATATCGGTTGCACTATTCGGAATTGCAATCGGCACATTCATACCATCAAATACAAATATGATTATGGCGTATGCTCCTGAAGATAAAAAGGGGATAATTTCAAGTATTATGATTACGATTAACCGTGCGGGTTCTGCACTCGGAGTTTGTCTTTACGGTGCAATATTCTCTATCTTCGTACCGGAAAAAAGTCTGATAAAAATATTGCCCGTCGAATCATTAATGAAAGGATTTAAATATACTTTTATTTTTGGAATCATCATTGCAATTGCATCTCTGATTTTTTCCTCAATAGCAAAAGACGAAAAAAAAATCCATTGAATTATATCAGATAGGATTTTTATCCCCGAACTTTTTTTCAAACAAATTCATATCATCAAGTACTTTCATTAATTCCTTCACTTCCCTTGCTGATTTATGGACAAGTTCAAGTTCCTCTTTTGTAAGTTGTAATTCTATTATTTTCTCGATTCCGTTTTTACCTAATACTACAGGAACTCCCAGATACATATCTTTTAATCCGTATTCATCGTTCAGACCGGCACATACAGGGAATATTCGCTTTTGATTTCTGACCACTGCTTCAACCATTTGTGCTGCTGCTGCTCCCGGTGCATACCATGCGGATGTTCCCATCAGGTTCACTAATTCAGCCCCGCCTTTTTTTGTCCTCTCAATTATCTCATTCAGTTTTTCTTCACTAATGAATTCCCTTATCGGTATTCCTGCAACTGAGGTATATCTTGGAAGCGGCACCATTGAATCTCCGTGTCCTCCCATCAATATTGCGTGTATGCTTTTAGGGGAAATGTTCAGTTCTACTGCAAGAAAGGATTTGTATCTCGAAGTATCAAGAATTCCTGCCATACCAAAAACTTTTGAAGATTTTATAGGTTGTGCCGCAAGATATGCTGCGTACGTCATTACATCAAGCGGATTCGAAACAACTATGAAAATTGCCTCAGGGGAATATTTAACGGAATTTTCTACAACAGATTTTACAATATGTGCATTCGTTGATATAAGGTCATCTCTGCTCATACCCGGTTTTCTCGGAATACCGGCTGTTACCACTATCACGCCGGAGTTTGCTGTCGCAGAGTAATCTTCGCTTACTCCTTTCACTCTTGTATCAAAACTCAGTATTGCCGATGCCTCCCAGATGTCAAGAGCTTTTCCTTTAGTCTTACCTTCGTTTACGTCGAGCAGGACAATTTCTTCGGCAATTTCTTTTTCTGCAATTTCCGTGGTGCAGGCTGTTCCCACATTCCCGGCTCCGATAACCGTGATTTTCATATTAACATCATTTAATTTTGTTAATAATATAAAACAAATTGTTTGATTTTAAAATATGAAAAACACTAATTATTAATATTCCTGCGGTAGTTCTTTTAATTGTGTGTAAGTGAATACTGGTCCGTCTTTGCATACATAAACATTTCCGATATTACATCTGCCGCATTTTCCAAGTCCGCATTTCATTCTGTTTTCAAGTGTTGTTATAATATCATCATCTTTGAATCCGAGTTTGTTGAGTACCGGCATTGTGTATTTTATCATTATCGGAGGTCCGCAGACTATTGCAATTGTGTTTTCGCCTTTTGGGGCAACTTTTTCAACTACGTTGGGAACAAATCCAATTTCACCTTTCCAGTCAGGAGTTTCCCCGCCCGGGTCAACTGTAACAACTGTTTTTATATCTTTTCTGTTTTTCCACTCTTCGATTTTATCTTTATATACAAGGTCGGCTACGGTTCTTGCACCATAGATTATTGTGATATCTTTGAAATCATTTCTTAGATCGAGAACATTATCAATTGCACATCTCACCGGAGCAAGCCCGATTCCACCTGCGATAAATACAACATTCTTTCCTTTCATTTCTTCGACAGGGAAGTAATTGCCGTAAGGTCCTCTGAATCCGACTGTATCCCCTATATTTAAACTTGCAAGAGCATCAGTTACTTTTCCGGCTTTCTTAAATGAACATTCGATGTATTCCAACCTGGTCGGGGGAGAGGCTATGCAAAATGTGCATTCTCCCTCTCCGAATACTGAATATTCACCGAACTGACCTGCTTTAAAATTGAATGTTTTTGCGATTTCAGGATCTTTGAACTGAAGCCTGAAAGTTGTCGTGTCAGGAGTTTCCGATATTATATCTTTTAACTCCATTAAGAACGGCTTATAAATGTTTTCCATATAAATTTATAAAGTCTTTAAGTTTCTTTAATAAAATTTTAGTTATTTGATGCTAATTCGTTAATGTCGGTTACGATTTCTTTTAAATCTATGCTTACAGGGCAGCCTCTTGAACATCTTCCGCATCCGGTGCATAAGATATTATCGAACTTATCTACATAATATTTGAATTTGTGTGATATCCGCTGCCTGTATCTTTTACTTTGATCTTCACGGGGATTGTGTCCTGAAGCGTGAAGTGTAAATAAACTGAACTGACATCCATCCCAGTTTTTCATTCTTCTTCCTTCTGTATAAATGTAATCTTCGTCAACAATATCGAAGCAATGGCAGACGGGACATACAAATGCACATTGAGCACATCCGAGACACATTTTTCCAATCTCATCCCAGTATTTATGTTCAAAGTTATTTGTAATCCATTCTCTGACCTTTTCCGGTTCAAACACTTTTTCCGGGAATTTAACAGATTTCATTTTCGTTTCAGAACTCTCTTTATTTCCGTCAGAGAAAAATTTTGTGTAAGGTTTTATAAATTCAGCTCCTTTTTCCGTAACTATTCTTACCGCAAATTTATTTTCATCAAGCGGAATCAGAAATAAATCAGAACCTTCGTCTGAAACAGGACTTAAATTTACAGATGTGCAAAAACAGAATTTATCTGAATATTCACACATCATTCCAATTAAAATGGTATTATTCGCACGCGTATTGAAAAATTCGTCTTTATAATCCCAGTTAAATATTTTTGAAAGAATAGAAATTGATTTGATGTCGCAGGGTTTTGCTCCGAATATTACCTGTGTTTTATTTCCGACTTCAACATCAATCAACTCGACTTTATCAACATCTCTCTTGTAATATATAATTGGCTCTGATTTCGGAAAAATGTATTCTTTGAATGATGCCTTAGTCGGTCTCACTTTCGGGTTTAAAAAAACTTCATCACCATTTTTCATTCTGAAATATCCTTTATCTCCGGAAGTGATGATATCAATATTTTGCCCGAGAAGCTCATTGCAAAATTCTTTCAGCTTTTCTTTCGTTATGATTTTTTCTTCCATAAATTAATAGTCTTTAAATAATCTGATCATTAAAAAATATAATTTAAATAAACCGTTAAAACGGTTAGAATTATTGTTCGTTTATTTTCCCCACGGTTAAAACCGTGGGCTATGTCTATTTTCACACAGTCTTTAAATCTGTGGGTTACTAAAAAATATTTAATATTTTGGATGACTTTTGTCATTAAAATAAAATCTCATTATTCAATAAAATCTTCATTGTCTTTTAAGTCATAGCTGCCGACGAGAGTCGGAGTATTTATATCCATTCCGGGTGTATAGTTAAATTCCTCTTTGGCAGTCATACCCATTTTTCTGTTGAGAAGTGACAGTGGAATATCCATCGGGCAAGCTCTTTCACATTCATTGCAGCCGATACATCTCCCGCTTAAATGAAATGCCCTGATAAGATTCCAGGAAAAGTTTCCTCTTTTATGGGCACTCCTTTCAATCCATCTCGGAACAGATTTATCAACAATACATCTTTCGCAATAACAAAGCGGACACGCTTGCCTGCAGGCATAGCACTTAATGCATTTATTAAACTCTTCTTCAAAGAAGTCCCACTTTTCTTCTGCTGTCATAGCTTCCACTTTTCTTATAGTCTTCAGGTTGTTATCATCTGCTTTCGGTAAATCTTTTGCTTCACCTGTAAGGGAATCGTATATATGCGGAGTTCTTACCTGGCAGTTAAGGCATTTCGCCGATATTGTCTCAGCATTGAATTCAATACCAAAATCTTTTGGAACACCGCTGCAATTAACTCCTATAATATGAACATTTTCCCTTTTGATCTGGCTTTCCTGAATGAGAGCCACAATGGATTTTATATCACAACCTTTTGCCACGATTGCTACTTTACCATATTTTTCTACTTCTTTTCTCGTAAGATAAACAGCAAGATTGTTCAGTATGTAATCATTTATTACAAGTTTATCGGCTTCTTCCGGAGTGGTTGCAATATATGGTTTCGTTCTCTTGTCTGTACCATTCACATATCCGATTACGGCATTCACTTTTCCGGACGATAAAAGTTCTTTCGCTATTGTTTTGATATCATCCATTTATTACATACTCCTTATTTAATTTTGCATATTTTTCAAAAGGACCTTTTGCTTTCACTTTATTGACGAATCCATTTACTACGTCAACAAATTTCTTACCTTCTGAAGCCGAAACCCACGAAAAGTGAATTCTGCTTTCATCGATTCCAAGGAAATCAAGAAGTTTATTGAACATTATCCATCTTCTTCTTGCGTGGAAGTTGCCTGCATTGTAATGGCAGTCGCCCGGATGGCATCCGGATACTAATACTCCGTCAGCACCTCTCTCAAATGCTTTTATGATGAAAACAGGGTCGATTCTTCCAGTGCAGGGAAGCTTTATCATCCTTATATTTGGCTGGTATTTCATTCTTGAAGTACCGGCAAGGTCTGCACCGGTATATGTGCACCAGTTGCAGACGAAAGCAATTATTTTAGGTTCAAATTTTTTTGTTTCCATATAATTATTTTATTTATTCTTTCTTATAAACTATTTATTTCATCTTCTTATTTTCTTCGTGTTACTGTCCTAAATAATGTTGTAAAAAAAACCAAACTTTTCAAGAAACATTTATAGTAATTTTACAATTATGCTAAGATCTTTTGTTCTAAAAATTATACAATTTAACTCCGGTCCTTCTTCGTGAGTTTCGTGTCCTTAGGTCCTTAGTGGCCTTCATGTTAAAATATTTTTTATCTCTTTTTTTGTTTGTAGCTTTGCTACGCCGTGGCCTTTGTGACCTAAGTGTTTAAATATTTTAATAAATCTTTTTGTTTTTTGCTATTCTAAATACTATTACATTAAAGCTGCAATCTCTGCATATATTTGTTCATCAGTGTATCCTATCAGTTCAACGGATTTTGACGGGCAGGTTGCACTGCACGTTCCGCAGCCCTGGCATAATCCGCTATTTACAAATGCTACTTCTTTTATAAGATTTCCATTTTTATCATTAATTTGTTTTATCTCTATTGCATTATATGCACAGACTTTTCTGCAATAGAAGCATCCTGCACATAAGTTTTCATTTACGAGAGCAATGGTGGGTTCTCTTTCGAGCATATCGGAACCGAATAGAACCATTGCCTTTGCTGCTGCGGCAGAAGCCATTGAAACAGATTCAGGAATATCCTTCGGAGACTGACAGGCACCGGCTAAAAATATTCCGCCGCTTGTTGATTCCACCGGTCTCAGTTTCGGATGGGCTTCACTGAAGAATCCGTATTTATCATAAGGTATTCCGATTGTCTGAGCAAATTTTGGAGCTTCTTTTTGTGCTATCATTGCAGTTGCAAGGACGACCATATCAGCATCTATCTGAATTGGAACACCTGCAAGCGTGTCTTCACCTTTTACTATATATTTACCATCTTCCTCATAAATCTTTGATACTCTGCCCCTGATGTATTTCACGCCGTCTTCTTCGATTGCACGGCGGACAAATTCCTCATACATTTTTCCGCCTGCCCTGATATCCATATAGAACACATAAGCTTCACCATCGTGAACTTTATGTTTGTACAGCATTGCATGTTTTGCAGTGTACATACAGCAAATTTTACTGCAGTAAGAGAATCCTTTTGATTCATCCCTTGAACCTACGCATTGTATGAAAACAATTTTCTTAGGTTCTTTTCCGTCGGAAGGTCTTTTGAATTCTCCTGATGTAGGACCCGATGCACTTGCTATTCTTTCAAACTGTAAACCGTCTATTACATCTTTGTATTTTCCGTATCCATATTCACCGTAACCTTTTATTTCACTATCTTCGGGCTTTTTATCAATTGTATATAATTTATATCCTGTGGCTACAATTATTGCTCCGATTTCTTCTGTCAAAAATTCATCTTTCTGTTCAAAGTTAATTGCATCTCTTCCGCACACTTTCTGACACATCATGCATTTTCCGTTTTTGAAATATGTGCATACTTCAGTATCTATCACAGGAATATTCGGAACTGCCTGAGGAAATGGAACATAAATAGCACTTCTGGTTGTAAGACCTTCATCAAATTCGCTCAAAGCTTTTTTCTTGATAGGGCATTTGATAGCACAATCACCGCATCCCGAACAAAGTGTATCGTCAACGTATCTTGCTTTTTTTCGAATAGTAACTTTAAAGTTTCCAATGAAACCTTCAACCTTTTCTACTTCTGAATATGTCAAAAGTTTTATTTTCGGATGCTGGTAAACTTCCACCATTCTCGGTGTAAGGATACATTGCGAGCAGTCGAGAGTAGGGAACGTTTCCGACAGCTGGCTCATATGCCCACCTATAGAAGGTTCTTTTTCTACAAGTACAACTTCATATCCTGCATTAGCAACATCCAGTGCAGCCTGAATTCCGGAAATCCCTCCACCTATTACAAGTGTCCTCTTCGTTACGGGAACCTGAATTGTGGTAAGAGGAGCATTTCGTTTAACTTTCTCCACAGCAAACCTTACGAGGTCTATTGCTTTTTGAGTTGCAAGTTCTTTATCATCGTGTACCCAGGAGACGTGTTCCCTCAGGTTTGCAATCTCACAAAGATAAGGATTCAGTCCTGCATCTGCACAAGCTTTCCTGAAAGTTTTTTCATGCATATGCGGTGAGCAGGAACCTACTACGACCCCATCAAGTTTATAATCTTTTATAGCTTGTTTGATAAGGTTTTGTCCCGGGTCAGAACACATATATTTATAATCTACTGAATGAACAACTCCCGGTAGAAATTTTGCTTCCTTCGCAACTCTTTCGCAGTCAACGGTTCTGCCTATGTTTTCCCCGCAATAGCAAATATATACTCCGATTTTCATACAGTCACCTCCGATTCTTTTTTCTTTAATTCCGGCATTTCAAATTTTATATAATGTGTATCAATTCCAAGCTCTTTCTGACTAAAACCGAGCGAAAGCCCTATAAATTCTGATAAATACAGTACGGGGATGTCTTCGTGGCTCTTGTATTCTCTTTTAATAAGTTTCTGTCTCAGGTCAAGATTATTATGGCACATCGGACAAGCTACAACTATCACATTCGCACCGTGTTTCTTTGCATCATCAAGAATCTTTTTCGATAAATCTATTACGATATCAACTCTTGGAATCGAATGTGCTGCTCCGCAGCATTCCGTTTTGAAATTCCATTCGATTGCTTCCGCACCGGTCGCTTTTACAATATCTTCCATTGAAGTCGGCATCTCTGCATCATCATAACCATTTATTTCGTGGGGTCTCACGAGCAGACAGCCATAATAGCAGGCAGCTTTTAATCCTTTAAGTTCTACTTTTCTGTTTGCCTTAATCTTATCGCTTCCTAATTTCTTAAATAACTCAACTATGTTAATCACTTCAGTTGTTCCGTTCAGTTTGTTTTCTATGATATCTTCTATTTCGGTTTTCAGATTCGAATCGGATTTAAGTTCACATTGCGTAAGTGCAAGTCTGCTGAAGCAAGCTGCACAAGGGGCGAACAGTTCTTTTAGATTTTGCTTTTCTGCAAGAGCAAGATTCCGTGCTGAAAGAGCGAGAGCAAGTTTATGGTTGGTAACGTGTGCAGATGTTGCTCCGCAGCAGGACCAGTCGTCGAGTTCCACAGGGTTTACATCAAGAACTTTCAGAATTGCTCTAATCGATTTATCATATTCTTTAGCAGTCCCTTCCTGGGAGCAGCCGGGGTAATATCCGATATCCATCATTTTTTATCCTTAGTTTTTTCAAAAATTCTTTTTACGCTTTCTTTGTCTTTTATATTATTGGGAAATACGCCGATTTTCCCTTTCAGGAACATTCCCGGAGCAGAATCCACATCGGACATCAGGTCTCCTGAACTTAATTTATAATCTCTCACAAGCCCGAGTTCATAGCTTCTGCCGTGATTCCGGATTTGTTTAAGAAATGCATTGTGAAATTTGAGCTGGTTCTTTTCCTTTACTTTATATCCCATTTTTAATGCAAGTTCTCTTAAAGCATCCATAAATTTTGCAAGGTCAAAGTTTTTCGGACATCTTGTGGAGCAGGTCTGGCAGCCGGCGCACAGCCAGGGAGTTCGTGATTCAAATGCATTATTGTATAAACCTAATTGTACGTATCTTATTATAAGGTTCGGCGCTTCATCCATATAATTTCTTATAGGGCATCCGGCCGAACATTTACCGCACTGGTAACATAAGTCAGGGTTCTCCATTGTGATATCTGTGATATCATCTGTAAGTGTCCTTATCGTTTTTGTATGTGTGCTCATAGTAATTATTTTCTGTTAAATATAATATTTTTTAAAGAGCTGCGTTTCCGTTAAATTTTTTCAATTACTAAATCAGTTATATAAGGCAAAATAATTTTAATTACCGTTCCTTTATTTTGTCCGTTTGAAAGTCTTGAAGGGCTTTCTGCCGATATTATTCCATTATGTTGCTCAATAATTTGCTTCACAACCGATAATCCAAGCCCCGACCCTTCTGCATTTATTATTTTTGCATTCGAACTTCTGTAAAAATCGTTAAATATTTTTCTGATATCCTTTTCCGGAATTCCGATACCGCTGTCTGCAAACTCAATCTGTAAATTTTCCTCGTTAAAATCGTTTATAGATATTTCTATTTCACCTTTTCCGGGTGTGTATTTAATTGCATTTCCGATTAAATTTGAAAATGCAAGTTCAAGTAATTTCCGGTCTGCAATTATTTCTTTTTTATCTTCTCTCGTATCAAATATTTTCAGAGAGATGTTCTTGAATTCAAGGAGTGAGTTAAAATTTTTCGAGAAAGAATTGAGAAATCCTTCCGGATTAATTTTATCCCGGGAAATTGATTCGAGAAGTTTCAGTTTCGAAATACTTAAAACATCGTTTATTGTATTTATAGCTTCTTCGGAGCGTATTCTTGCTTTTTTTAATTTGTCTTCTGATTGCTCGCTGATAGGTCCGGTGAATTTCTGCAATACCAGATCAAGTAATGACTGTACTGCTACGATAGGAGTTTTTATTTCGTGAACAACTCCCATTGTGTATCTCTGCTTTATTGCTTCAGCCTCGCTGAGTTTTGTCAGCGTATCTTTCAACTCCTGTTCACGCTTGTAAAGCTCGTGTGCTATGGTGTTTGCAATAAAAACACTGACAGCCATCATAACTATAAAAGCAGACAGGAATATTAAAACAAAATTCAAATCATTATAAATATCGACCGGAAATAATCCTTTTATTCTGTAGTGAGGAATGATATTATTGTATTCAAGAATAATGGACAGAGAGAACAAGCTTAAAATAATACCGCATATTGTGTACATAACAAATCCGGGAAGTAAAAGACTCCCGATTATCATGTGAAATATGAATAATATATATAACGGGCTCTCAATTGTTCCGGTGAAATAAGTAATCACGGCAAGTACGGATAGGTCGAAACCGATTTGGATTAGTGAGAGGTGCAGATAATTAAAAGAGTCAGCATCCGTTGTAACCTTACCGGCTAATCTTGAAAGCACAATATTATAAAGCAGTAATACTATAGCCAGTACCTGAAATATTGTATGCTGGACAGAGCTTAATTCAAATTTAAAAATATATTCAAAACCTAAAAAAAGAAAAACAATCATTACGACTGCCGCATACCGCAGTTTAATAATCCAGTAATTTCTTCTTTTTAATGATTGCCAGAACTGATCATAATTCTTAGTCCAGGCCGGTATCAGGTTTATCATATTCTTTTAGATTGCAAGGAATCAATGTTTGTAATTTATTTGTCTCCATGAGTCCGCTTATGCGGACTCATGAAAGCAAAAATTAATTACTGTGAATATCAATCAGGCAATATATTTGCCGCGTTTAATATAATGTGTGTGTAACAATTTGTGCGATTTCTTTCCGCACGGTCCGTCTGTAAGGAATTCTTTGTATAGTTTCCAGACACTTGGATTTTCATGCGACTTTCTCATATCAAGATCCATATCTTCCTGGTATATTGCTCTTGCTCTCGCTTTGCGGATTTCGAGGCTTGTCGGAATAGGCTGTCCGCCTCCTCCAATGCATCCTCCGGGACATGCCATAAATTCAATAAAGTGACATTCGCTGAATTTTCCGCCGGCTTTTATGTCATCCATTACTTTCTTTGCATTAGCTGTTCCGTGTGCAACGGCTACTTTCAGTCTTGCTCCGATTAACCAGTTCCAGTCGGGAACTATATTTTTCAATATGTCCGGCATTGGTCCCACGGCTGTGATTGGAATTTCAGCGTATTTCACGCCTTCGAAACCTCGCACAGGCATTATGTTCATATCATTAAATATGCTCTCTACTTTTAATCCGGTTACCAGTTCAATCACCGTTCTAAGTGCTGCTTCCATTACTCCGCCCGTTGCACCGAATATTAATCCTGCTCCTGATGCATCACCAAAGGGACTATCAAAATGTGATTTTGGCATTTCAGGTAAAAATATTCCGGCTTCTTTTATCATCTTCGCAAGTTCTCTCGTAGTCAAACCGTAATCAACATCTTTATAACCGGAATCGCACATCTCGGGTCTGTTGCATTCGAATTTCTTCGCAGAACAGGGCATAACCGCTACCGATACAATATCAGCAGGGTCTATTCCTGACTTTTGTGCATAATAAGTCTTGATTAATGCTCCGAACATCTGCTGGGGTGATTTCGCACTCGATAAATAATCGATGAATTCGGGATAAAAATGCTCGATGTATTTTACCCAGCCCGGTGAACAGGATGTAAATTGTGGAAGTTTAACATTCGTATCTTTTCCAACTATTGCCTTATATAATCTTGTAATCAATTCCGTTCCTTCTTCAAGTATTGTCAGGTCAGCAGTGAAATTAGTGTCAAATACTTTGTCGAATCCTATTCTTCTTAAAGCCGTGTTCATTTCCATCGTAAGTGAGTGTCCGGGTTCAAGTCCGAATTCTTCACCTATCGCAGCCCTTGGAGAAGGTGCTGTCTGAATTACCACGTGCTTTTTCGGGTCGTCGATTGCTGCCCAGATTTCATCGGACGGGTCATTTGCGCGAAGTGCCGCAGTCGGGCATCTGTTAATGCACTGACCGCAGTTTATGCATATTACGTCGCTAAGGGGCTTTTCAAAGAAGGTGCTGATGTGAGTCTTATCTCCTCTGTCAATGGCTTCAAGCACTCCGACTTCCTGAAGGTCTATGCACGTCCTCACGCATCTCTTGCAGAGTATGCATTTGTTCATATCCCTGATAACGGAATAAGAAGATGTATCTACTTCGCTGGAAGGTTCGGTAATATGACCGAATCTGAATTTATCTACTCCGTATTCCTTTGCAAGAGACTGAAGTTCACAGTTGTTATTCCTGAAACAGCTGTAGCATTCTCCATAGTGTTCGCTCAGTAGAAGGTCAAGAATGTGCCTCCTTGCTTTTCTTACTTCCGCTGTAGTAGTTTTGATTTTTATAGGTGCTGTAATCGGGAATGCACAGGCTGCCTGCAATGTCCTCATCCCCTCAACCTCTACAACGCAAATTCTGCAAACACCGGCTACACATAAATCTTCGTGATGGCATAATGTAGGTATATGAACCTGATTATCTCTGCATGCTTCAAGTATGGTAGTTCCAAGCGGAACAGACACTTTCTTTTCGTTAATCTCAATTGATATAGTTCCACCTATTGTGGTCAGGTCAGTCGGCTTTTCAATTACAAGACTTTTTTGACTTACAGGACTTCTTGATGTATCTTTTTTATCCATTGTTTCCTCCGTTTCTCTTTGTATTAAATACTTCATCTTTGAAGTTATCAAGAATTGATATGAATGAGTTCGGGCTTGATTGACCTAAACCGCACTTTGATGCTATCTGCATGGATTTACCGAGTTCTTTCAGTTCATTAATATATGCAAATGTATAATTATCACGTTCGATCATTTCTACACCTTCGAGCAATTTAACATTTCCTATTCTGCAGGGTGTGCACTGTCCGCAGGACTCTTCCACAAAAAATTCCATAAAGTTTTTCAGTATCTTTACCATATCCCTGTCTTTATTGAATATCATTATGGAACCTCCGGTGGCAATGTCTTCATACCCGAGAGTTCTCTCGAATTGTGATTCTGGTAAGCAGATACCGGAAGCGCCTCCCACCTGCACGGCTTTTGTATTTTTTGCTCCTGCTAATTTCAGTAAATCTTTTATTTTTGTTCCCCACGGAAGTTCATATACTCCGGGTTTATCGCAATCTCCTGAAACAGAGAATAATTTCGAGCCGGAAGATTTATCGGTACCGTGAGAAGAATACCATTTTCCGCCCTTGAGCAAGATATGCGGAACTGAAGCAAGCGTCTCTACATTGTTAACCGAGGTCGGGCGTTTGTTATAACCCGTATTTACAGGGTAAGGAGGTCTGTTTCTTGCTTCGCCTCTGTTACCTTCAAGCGATTCTATCAAAGCAGTTTCTTCTCCGCAAACGTATGCACCTGCACCGAGGCGTATTTCAATATCGAAATTAAAATCAGTTCCGAGAATCTTATCACCGAGAAGCTTGTCCTCTCTCATCTGTTCAAGATATATTTCCAGGTCGGCTAACATAAATTCATATTCGCCTCGTAAATACACCAGACCTTTTTTAGCTCCGATAGTATATCCTCCGATTACCATACCGTCAAATACCAATTCAGGATATTCGGTGAGGAGTACTCTGTCCTTGAATGTTCCCGGTTCGCCTTCATCAGCATTGCAAACTATGAATTTTTCTTCTGCTTTTGCTGCGGCGGTTAGCATCCATTTGGTGGAAGTCGGGAATCCGGCTCCGCCTCTTCCTTTTAATTTTGATGTTTTCAGTTCGAATAATATATTTTCTCTGCCGAGTTCGAGTGCCTTTTTTATTCCTTCTCCGCGTTTATACTGGGAAAATAATATCGCACCCTGTCTTTGTGTTTTTCTAATTTTCGTTGTCATCTCTTCGCTCCCTATTTAAGTTCATTTAAAATTTTGACTGCCTTTTCAGGTGTGAGTTGAGTGTAAATATTGTCGTTTATCATCATAGCCGGTCCCTGGTCGCACATACCAAGGCAGTTTGTATATTCAAGTGTAATTCTTTTATCTTTTGTTGTTTCTCCGAATTTGATTCCCAGTTCTCGCGTTATTGCGTTTTCTACGAGATCCTTTCCGGAAATATCGCATACAATCGTTCTGCAAAGTCTCACAATGTTTCTTCCTTTCGGCTCCGAATGCAGAAATGTATAGAATGATACGACGCTGTACACTTCAACGGGGTGTATATCAAGCATTCTTGCAATTTCCTGTTGTGCAAAGTCTGAAATATATTTGTGATTCTTTTGTATCGCCTGCAGTATAGGCAGCAAGGCGGATCTGTCTGAACCGTACGATTTGCATAATTCCTCTATCTCTTGAGCAAGAGAATTTTTTTCAGTTACTAGCATGTAAACTCCTTAAGGTTACTTTTTTAAAAATTTTTCTACTTTTTCTATTAAAAGATCCGGTGTTATAGGTTTTTCGACAAAATCATCAACCGGAACCATCTCACTTGGTCCAAAATCCATTCCGATTGCTTTTGAAACGGATGTGTACATAATGATTGGTGTTTTGATATGTTCTCTTCTGAATCTCTGGGCGAGGAAAAAACCATCGTCCGGCTCATCCATCATAACATCAAGAATTATCAAATCGGGTTTTTTTTCGGTTACTATTTTATAACCGTCATCAGGATTACTTGCTGTGATAACCTCATATCCTTTGGAATTTAATACGAGAGTGGTTGCTTCCCGGATATCCGGATCATCATCAATTACAGCTATTAAAGACATTTATACCTCCATTAAATTATTTAAATACTATACAAATTACTTAATGGTTTTTTTATATTCAATTTAATTATTTAGTATAATAAGACCTTAATATCCTTTAATTGGAAAAAGTCAATATAAAAATAAAAATCCTTAAATTTTACAAAGATTTATAGGACAAAAGTCAAATAATTAACTAACTTATTGGGAAAATTAAGGTCAAGGTGCCGATGCTTGAAGATAAAATTGTTTTGAATGTTGGTGACAGGTATAAGCCTGTCACCTTCATAAATTCAGTGTTTTTCACCCTCTCTTTACGCATCTCCCGATTCGTAAAGGTTTATAATGTTCCCAACTGGGAGAAGCCGGGTGATAACCCCTTTTTCCTTGTTACCAATCCTCTGAGACTATATGACAATAAGAAAATTACCCCGTCGTTTACGACGGGGATAGCTAAAATGAATAGTATTCGGGCTTTAGCCCAAATTACTTTTCATATGTTTTGTGTTTTCACGCAATCTCCCCTGATTGGTAACACGAATAGTCTTAGTGTTTTGTCCAGAGTCCCAAGAGGTTACCGTCTAAATCATTGAACATTCCGAAATACCCGGATGATTCGTTAATGAGAGTTTTTGGAGTGACGATCTTTCCACCGGCTTTTTCTACCTCTGCGAGTGTTTCATCGATATTATCAACATCTAAATAAATAATTACAGATTGCCCGCCTTTAAAATCATCCGCTTTTTTCATAAAGCCGCCGCCTACAGTACCTTCTCCCGCCCAGATAGTCCAGTATTCCGTCCTGAAGTTTTTTAACAACCGGTATTCCCAGCCGAATAGCTCGTGATAGAATTTTTTTGATTTTTCAAAATCACTAACATAAATTTCAAACCAGCCGATTGGATTTTTCTTTTTCATATTATTAGATTTTATTTTTTTAAATATACTTTTTAAGTTCCTGAATTCTGAAACCATCAGGAATGATAAAACCGGAATTACAAAAATTGCATTGAGATAAGATAAGAATAATTTTTTTATTCTGCTATGAAAAGAAAAGAAGTTGGAAATGGTTTTCCTTTCCTGCCGTTCTTTAGAAGTATGTATCTTGTTTTTTAAAAAATGACTTTTATAACTCACTATAATAATTTAACTTTATTTAATTGGTGTTATGTATAGACTAATTCCATCCAATACTTATGATTTAGAACAATTATGGGCTTTATTAATAAGGCGCAACAGGTGGATAGTAAACTTACGGTATATCGTTTTCATTTCTCTTTCTATATTCACAATTTTGACCCTGTTTGTAATAGATATAGAATTAAGTACCGAACAGCGCACAGCACTTATTGTACTTTCTGCCGTAATTTTGTTTTATAATGTTTTATTTCAGTATATCTTAAAAACAGATCTGATAAAAAATGATCCTGATAAATTTAACCAGGTTCATTTTTCATTAATCCAGATTTTTGCCGATATAATAGCTCTGGCAATTCTAATTTATTATACTGGGGGGATTGAAAGTCCATTCTATGTTTTTTTTATCTTCCATATGATAATAGGAAGTTTGTTACTCCCCGGGTATGTAATATACACGATTGCAAGCGGAATTGTGATTTGCTTTTATACGGCATCATTGCTGGAATATTTCACTATCATCCCGCATCATAAATTTGGAATTCTGCTGAATATGACAATTTATAACAATCTGGAATATAATCTGATATTCGCAACCTCATTTGGTATTATGCTTATCGTAAGTGTTTTCCTTGCGAATTCTATAGCAAGGGCATTGTACATACGCGACCAGGAACTTAAGATCACACTGGATAAACTTGATAAAGCAGAAGTGATAAAGCAAAAATATACAATGGGTATAGTTCACGAGATAAAATCCCCGCTTGCTTCCGTGCAATCTTATCTTGACCTGATACTGCAAAAATTCACGGGACCAATTTCTCAGCCCGTCGAAGATAAATTACAGAAAGCACGGAATCGAACCGATGAGGCAATCCAGATTATTAATGATGTTCTTAATATATCAAGACTCAGGCTTCAGACTTCACTGAACAAAGATGATATTAACATTGCAGAATTATTAAATAAATTGATCATAAAGAAAAAAATTCAGGGGGATTACAGCAGGATAGGAATTAACTTTTATGATTTACGTTCTGATAAATGCACTATCAAAGGAGACTACAGTCTGATAGGACTTGCCTTCTCAAATTTAATAGGCAATGCAATAAAATATTCAAATTTCGGCAGCACAATCGAGATTGTGATTGAAGACGGCAGGGAAGAAAATGAAATCCGTGTCGAAGTATGTGATAACGGGATAGGAATACCCGAAAAAGATAAATTAAAAATATTTAGAGAATTTTATAGAGCATCAAATGTGAAAGAAAAAAATTATGAGGGAACAGGGCTCGGGCTTTCGGTGGTCAAACTTATAATAGAACAGCATGAAGGGGAAATAACGTTCGAGAGTCCTTCCCGGCTTGCTAATGAGATAGGACCGGGTACCTGCTTCAAAGTGTTCTTGAAACGAAATTAATAATGAATAATATTGAAGTGATGGCATCCGATGAAAAAATAAATTCTCTTTTTTAATGGGTGATTAAAAAAGTAAATTCTTTTATTAAAATGAAATCTAAAAGATTATGAAAAAAATGTCGCTAAAAAGTATTCAGTCCCATCTGATATTATATTTTACTATCGCAATTTTGACTCCTACTACAATATTAAGTATCATCGGGACAAAAATAATATACAATGAGGTGATTAACCGTGCTGAGATGAAAACCGTATCAGACTTGAATTCCGCAAAAGAAATTTACAGGAACAAAATATCAAGTATTGAAAGCGTTGCACGCCTTACTGCATCAAGAAGCCTTATAATTTCATCACTGATTGAAAATAATGCGGATACATTACAGAAAGAACTGGCTCAGACATTGACAACAGAAAAGCTCGATGTGTTTACGCTTGTCAATACTAAAGGTGTAGTAGTATGCAGGGGTAGAAATTCTTTCGATAAAGGGGATACTTTGATAAACGATAAGTTTGTACAGCGGGTGCTCGAAACTCGGCATTCATACTCGGGGACGGACATCGTAAGTGCAAAATATTTAAACTTTGAATCTTATGAACTTGTGGAAAATGCAAGAATGGATATTATTGCCACTCCTAAATCCAAAACAAGAAAAGATTCTGTTGAAACATCAGGTATGATGCTGAAATGTGCAGTACCGGTTCTGGATAGAAATAAAAATTTAATAGGGGTTTTAACAGCGGGAGTTTTGCTTAACAGAAATTATGAAATAGTAAACAAGATAAAGGAAATAGTCCATGAAAAAGAAATTTATAAAGGGCAGGAGATAGGAACTGCAACTATTTTCCAGGGCGATTTGCGGATTTCAACAAATGTAAAAAATATTGACGGCAGTTATGCAACCGGAACTCTTGTCTCAGAAGAAGTGGGTGAATCAACACTTGAAAAAGGAGAAAGGTGGATAGGAGATGCTTTCGTTGTAAATGCCTGGTATATCAGTGCATACGATCCCATAAGGGATATTGACGGTAATATTATTGGAATGCTTTATGTGGGAATTCTAAAACAGCGGTTCACGGATGTTCTGTGGAGTACGATTTTTATTTTTTTAGGGATTGCAGTAATAGTAATGGTTATTATTTATTTTGTTGCAATATTGCTATCGAAACGGATATCAGTGCCTCTCCGGACTCTTGAAGAAGCAGCGAGGAAGATATCGGAAGGGGAATATAAATCAAGCTTTACAATTAAAAAAGCACCCAGAGAAGTTGAGAATCTTGCGGTGGCTTTAAATCAAATGGCGATGGAACTGGACAAGGAAAAACAGGAACTTGAAGCATGGGCAGATACACTCGAAGTGAAGGTTCAGCAGAGAACTTCTGAACTCAAAAAAATTCACGGACAGCTGTTCCGTTCGGAAAAACTGGCATCGCTTGGAAAACTTGCCGCAGGTGTGGCTCACGAAATAAATAATCCGCTTACAGGAGTTTTGACAAATGCGAGCTTGCTCTTTGAAGATCTGCCGGAAGGGGATCCTAAAAAAGAAGATGCCCGTGTTATAGTCAATGAAACTATACGGTGCAGGGAAATTGTTAAAAGATTGCTCGACTTTGCAAGACAAACAAAACCAATGAAGAAGCAGACAAATATTAATTCGCTTGTGGATAATATTGTTATGCTCGTAAGAAATCAGACTTCATTCCGTAATATAAACATCGAACGGAAACTGGAAGATAACTTCCCTGAAATAATGGCAGACGGTGACCAGATTCAGCAGGTTATAATAAACTTCATCCTCAATGCCTCGGATGCTATGCCAAATGGAGGTTTGCTTAATATTCAATCACGTGTCATGAAAAATGGTGAATACATCGAATTAAAATTCACAGATTCGGGACACGGTATCTCAGAGGAAAATAAGAACAGGATTTTTGATCCTTTCTTCACTACTAAAGAAAGCGGAACAGGACTAGGACTTTCAATCAGTTACGGTATTATAGAACAGCACGGCGGAACTATACATGTAGAAAGCGAATCGGGTAAAGGAACAACATTTATAGTACAATTACCAATAAAAGCAATTGCAGAAGAACAATGAAAGCAAATATATTGATAGTAGATGATGAACTTGTAATCTGTCAGAGCTGTGAAAAGATATTTCTCAGGGCTGGGCATGATGTTATTTATACAACAAGCGGAAAGCAAGCACTAAAGATACTTGAAGAGCAGTCATTCGATGTTGTCTTCACGGATTTAAAAATGATCGATGTCGGTGGTATGGAAGTCCTGCAAACTATCAGGCAAAAATATCCCGATACTATCGTCGTAGTGATAACCGGATTTGCTACCATTTCTTCCGCAGTTGAAACAATGAAATACGGTGCTTTTGATTATCTGCCGAAACCTTTTACTCCCGGTGAAATTCTTGCGGTTCTGAAAAGGGCATTGGATAAAAGGAAATTAATAATTACAACAACTGAAGAATATGATTATTCAAATGTTTCGGGATTTGAAGGCATTATTGGCAGAAGCCCGAGAATTGCGGAAGTGTTTAACCTGATTAATAAAGTAGCGCCTACCGATAGTACTGTTCTTATACTTGGCGAAAGCGGAACGGGAAAAGATCTCACCGCAAAAGCTATTCATAATAAAAGTAAAAGAAAAAATTATAATTTCTTTGCCGTAGATGTGTCTACATTATCAAGCAGTATTATTGAGAGTGAACTTTTTGGTCATACTAAAGGCTCTTTCACCGGGGCATTTGCCGATAAACAGGGAGTCTTTGAAGCAGCGGATAAAGGTACAATTTTTTTAGATGAAATCGGAAACCTTACACTCGAAGTTCAGGCAAGGCTCTTAAGAGTTTTACAGAATATGGAATTTATTCCGGTAGGGAGTACTGTCGTAAAAAAAGTGGATGTAAGATTGATTTTTGCTACGAATAAAAACCTCAGGAATTTAGTTGAAGAAGGAAAATTCAGGGAAGATTTATTTTATAGATTGAATGTTTTTCCAATAAAACTTCCGCCATTAAGGGACAGGAAAGATGATATTCCGGAATTAACAATGCATTTTCTTAAAAAATATTGCGGAATACTTGGAAGAGAGATGCCGTCAGTAAATATTGAGTCAATGGAAATGCTTTCAAATTACCATTGGCCCGGAAATATCAGGGAACTGGAGCATACTATAGAGAGACTTACTATAATAGTAGAGGATAAGGAAATAAAACCGGCTCATATATCAGGTGTTTTGTTTAAGACTGAAATATCATCAAAATCAGTTGTTCCTAAAAATATATATGAATTAAATGATTTCAAAAAACAGGTAAGAAATACATCAATTCAGGAAATAGAAAAACTTTTCTTAACCGAAGCGCTTTTAAGAAATGAATGGAATATAAGCAGAGCTTCGCTGGATGTTAGTATGCAAAGGTCGAATTTTCAAGCATTAATGAAAAAATACGGAATTAAAAAGCCGGATGGACTTTAATCAAATAATAATCCATTTAATCAAAAGAAATTCCGCATAATAATTTATACACCCGCATATATATTTATACACCTCTCAGAATAATGATAGATGGATTTAAACTTAGAAATCTTCATTATTAAGGCGTTTTTAATATTTTCTTAGATAACTCAATATACACACCAATAAAAAACCTCGATTATTTGCAAAATATCATTGATTAGTGACTGGCACAGTATTTGTAATAGTAAAGGTTAAGAAAATGAAATCAAAAACAAAAATAAACAGGGTATAAAAAAATGATAACAGAAAAAATTTTAATAGTGGATGACGAATTAACAATTTGTGACAGTGTCAAAAAAATATTATCAAGGAAGGGATTCTCTGTTGAGAATACATTAAGTGCAGATGATGCAATGGAAAAAATGAAAACAAATAAATACGATTTAGTAATTACAGATTTAATGATGCCGAAAACCAGCGGATTGGAATTGCTTGAACTTGTAAAGAAGCATTATCCTGAAATAGATGTATTGGTAATTACCGGCTTTGCTTCCCTTGAATCTGCAGTCAAAGCAACTAAACTTGGTGCCTTAGATTACATTCAAAAGCCCTTCACCCCGAATGAACTGAACGACAGGATTCAAAAAGCAGTTGAATTCAGAAAGAATAGAATAGACAGAGAAGAAATACAGGAAAAAATAACAATTTCTGAAGGACCCGAAGAAACGAAAGATGACCTGATTGATGTTGATATGCCTTTTAGTGCAAAAGAAATCGAGAAGGCAACATCAAAAGACTTTGCAGATAAATTAACACGCTCGGATACAACAACTCCTGCAAAACAATCTAAAACAGCATTTTGTTATACAGGTGAAAGAGAATGCCGCAGATTAGTACTTACCGGAATGGAATGCAAAGATGAATGCCCGATTGTAAAGAAAGAAAAGGAAAAAGCAAAAGCCGTAAAACAAATTCGTTCAACAGCAGATTTAATAGATGTAGATATGCCTTTCAATCTTGCCGAAGTTGAAATGACTGTGGGAAGCGATTATCTCGATTGTATGGATAGATCAGATATGCCAAGGGCAGCATTGTACGGGAAAAACTCCGAAGCAAGACATAATGTTCTTGTTGTAGATGATGAACCGATAGTATGCCATAGTTTGAGAAGAATTCTTAATTCACAAAACTGCTCTGTTGAAGAAGCATTTGATGCTTCTGTCGCAGAACAAAAATTAAAAAACAAAAAATACGACCTGATATTTCTTGACCTTAAAATGCCCGGAAAAGACGGAATGGAAACCCTTTTATCAATAAAGGCAAATTATCCTAAAACACCCGTGATTATGATAACAGGATTCGGAACTGTAGATAAAGCTGTAGAAGCGACTAAACTTGGAGCTTACAATTTCCTTCCGAAACCATTTACACCGGAAGAATTAAGAGAAGTAACTGCTGAAGCCCTGGCATAAGATATCCGATACTCAATAAATATTTAAAAGGCTGCATTAAAAATGCAGCCTTTTTTTTATAGAATGTGTTTATGACGATTATAATGTGCATTATCATTCTGTATATCCCCTCCCAATTCAAGGGGAGGGGGTGGGGTGGAAATATCAACCCCTCGTTACAATGTTCCAGCATTGTAATAAAGAGAAATAATAATTCTTTATATCTTACACCCCGAAAAAATATACGGACAAATATTTATGCATAAAATTTTCATTTGCTTTTAAAAAGATTTTATTTATTTTAAATATAACTAAAAGGTCTTATTATCCTATATATATGCTTTATTCAAAGTATTGTGAATATTCTATAAGGGCTCTTACTTATCTTTGTCAAAAATCACAGAATAATGAATATGTGATGATAAAAGACATTTCAGAAAAAACTAAAATTCCTTACCATTTTCTTTCAAAAATTTTTCAGGACTTAGCTAATACATCCTGGGTAGATTCTAAAAAAGGAAAAAAGGGAGGTGTTACTCTTAAGGTTGACGCAAAAGCTCTAAAACTAATAGAAATTATAAAATGGAGTGATGGTTTAGATGGATTTAAAAGATGCATAATCGGAGGAGATAATGAATGCGGCAGGGATATTAAATGCAATATGCATCATAAGTGTTCTGGTCTTAGAAATCAGATAATGGCTTTCTTCGAACATATGAGCATTTATGATGTCGCAGAGATGGATCACTTTTAAAAAAAATATCTGAAATCTTCTAATATTTTTAAGTGAAAACTCTTGTATTAGGAATGGGAAATACAATTCTAAGTGACGATGCTATTGGTATAATCATAGAACGTTACCTGGAAAAGACCTTTAATTTTCTGCCGGAAGTAGATTTCAAGGAAACATCCTGGGGGGGTTTTAGGATTATTGACTTAATCAGAGGATATGATTATGTGATTGTAATAGACTCTATTAAAACCGGACGCAAAGTCCCCGGCTTCATTCACCATTTAAGAACTACCGATTTGCTTCCTACTCTTAGACTCAATTCGTACCATGATATTAATTTTATAACAGCTATAAAACTTGCTGAAGCATACAATGAAAAAATGCCTTCAGATATTGATATATTTGCCGTTGAGGTAGAAAATAATTACACAATAAAAGAAACCTTATCCGTAGAAATAAAAGACAGTATTTATAATTGCTCTTGCCTTATCATAGATTTTCTCAAAGACAAAGAAGTAATAGATAAAAAATTGGATGTTAATTTGCTTCAAAAAATCGAAACTGAAGAAGATTTACTTTCGCTTTATAAAGAACCGGATAAATTCGAAGAAGCAGTTCTTTAAGTAGAAACAGCAGCATCATTTTTATATTTTCTGCGAAGGCAGAAATAAAAAAGTATTAATAAAATTTACATTATTATGAAAATTGGAGATATTAAAGTACCTGGAAAATTATCCTGGAAGGAAGCTGATTTACGACAATCTTTTTTAAGGCAGCTTGAAACGGTACCAAACAGTGAAAAAATCAAGTCCTGCATTCAGTGTGGTACCTGCACAGGTTCTTGCCCTGTTTCCTATGCAATGGATATATCACCAAGGGAAGTGATAGCCCTGTTCAGAGCAGGGGATATGGAAACACTTTTGAACAGCAAAACAATCTGGGTTTGTGCCTCCTGTTATGCCTGCCAGACAAGATGTCCGGCATTAATAAAAGTTACTGATATTATGTACGCATTAAAAAGATTGGCAATGGAAAAAAACATTTATCCTCCGAATTTTCCTGTACACTCTCTTTCAAAAACGTTTGTCAATATTATGAATAGATTTGGCAGACTGCATGAACCTTTATTTCTTGTTTTTTTTCTGTTGAAAACCAATCCGTTTAAGCTTTTTAGCTTTATGCCGCTTGGATTAAGAATGGCAAAGAGGAGAAGGATTGCTTACATACCCTCAAAAATAAAAAACCTCGAAGGATTTAAAAAAATAATCAGGAAAGCAGAGCAAATGGATATGCCGCTTACACTTGAAGTATCACAGTATTTGAGAGATACCGTCGGTTATGGAGCGGTCGATAAAGAAATAGTTTTAGAACCCACTAAAAATTAATAATATAATGGATTACACATACTATCCCGGATGCAGTTTAGAGTCTGCACACAGCAGTTACAATGATTCCGTAAAAAAAGTATTCAGCCATCTTGAGTGCAACCTCATCGAGCTTGAAGACTGGAATTGCTGCGGAGCAACATCTTATATGTCGGTTAAAGAAACAGTTGGCTTTGCCATATCTGCAAGGAATCTTGCACTTGCAGAAAAGCATAAGCGGGATATGATCGCTCCCTGCAGTTCATGCTACACTATACTTGCTAAAACCCACAGGTATATGAAAGAGCTTCCTGAACTTCACGAGAAAATTAATGAATGCCTGAAAGAAGACGGATTAAGCTATAATCTTTCTGTAACAGTGAGGCATCCTCTCGATGTTCTGATAAATGATATAGGGATTGAAAAAATTAAAGAAAAAGCAAAATTCAATCTCGAGGGACTTAGAATTGCCAATTATTACGGCTGCCAGATAGTGAGACCCGAAAAAGGATTTGATGACAGGGAAGATCCTATTACTATGGATAATTTGTTTTCTGCTATCGGGGCGGAGAATGTTTACTTTCCGATGAAACTTAAATGCTGCGGCGGAATGCTGATGACGACTTATGAAGATGTTGCTTTGAAGTTATCAAAGGAGATTATCGAATGTGCAATCAATAACAAAGCTAATTGCATTGTAACAACATGCCCCTTATGCCAGATGAATCTTGAAGCATATCAGGATGAAATAAATAAAAAATTTAATACAAAATACAATATCCCGATACTATTTTTTACGCAGGTGCTGGGATTAGCTTTCGGATTTTCCGATAAAGATCTTGGCATTGATAAAAACTTGACAGACAGGATTAATATAAAAGGTGTTTTGATGCATTAATTGAAATTTATATTCTGAAGAAATTTAAAAGTTAATTTTAAACTATATGAATAAAGAAGAACAAAACAAATCTGATGCACGGATTGGTTTTTTCATTTGCCATTGCGGGGTAAATATTTCTTCGACTGTAAATGTTGCAAATGTCAGGGATTATGTATCAGAGTTACCGAATGTTGTTGTTTCTCAGGACTACAAATTTATGTGCTCTGACCCGGGGCAGGATTTAATTAAAAATGCTATCAAGACGCATAAACTGAACAGGGTCGTTGTCGCTGCCTGCTCCCCTCTGATGCATGAACTGACATTCAGGAATGCCTGTGAAAAAGCAGGATTGAATAAGTTTCTTTTCCAGATGGCAAATATCAGGGAACACTGTTCATGGGTACATAGTGATAAAAACCAGGCAACGAGAAAGGCTAAGGCACATGCACATGCTGCAGTTAGCAGGGTAGCATATCAGGCACCTCTTGAAGTGAGAAAGGTAAAGATAAATAAAGATACTCTTATTATTGGTGCAGGTATTTCCGGAATTCAGGCGGCACTCGAAATTGCTGATTCAGGCAATAATGTATTTTTAGTTGAGAAGGAACCATCAATCGGAGGAAAAATGGCTTTATTTGATAAGACATTTCCGACTCTTGACTGTTCTGCCTGTATTTTAACACCAAAGATGGTATCAGCAGGTCACAGAGAAAATATTAAACTATTCTCCTGGGCGGAAGTAGTTTCGGTATCCGGTTTTCTTGGAAGTTTTAAAGTAAAAATACGAAAGAAAACAAGATATGTGGATACCGATAAATGCACCGGCTGCGGTCAGTGCTGGAGCCATTGTCCGGCTTCAAAAATCCCGACAAGAAGACAGATTATAATCGGAAAAGATACCATAATAAATGAAAAAAAATAATATGCTGCTTAAAGAGATAAAAAATATTCTTGAGTGTAAAAGTTTTACCGATGAAAAATTACTCGATAAAGAGATTGACCATTGTTATGCCGCAGATATGATAAGCGACGTTTTAAAATCTTGTAAAATAGGTTCTTTATTATTGACTAATTTAGTAAATCCACAGGTAATCCAGGTTGCTGAAATTATGGACCTGAAAGGAATTGTATTTGTAAGCGGAAAGGTACCTGCATTTGAAATTATTAAAAAAGCAGGAGAAAAAAATTTACCGCTTATGACAACAGAAAAACAAATGTTCGATGCTTGTGGAATTTTATATTCTAACGGATTGAGCGGCAAAGGTATCCGTGAAAAAACAGAAAATGGGTCAAGAGACACTTTACACTCAGACGTTTAATATCACAGGCAGGGATTTTGCCAACGCCGGTTCTGTTTCTGTTAAGATAAAACGGGTTCTGAAGGAATTAGGTGTAAGAGCGGAAGTTGTTTACAGGGTTTCGATTTGCTGTTATGAAGCCGAGATGAATGTGGTAATGTATGCAATGCTTGCTAAACTTGATTTTACAATAACAGACAATGAAGTGATAATAAATATTGAAGATGAGGGACCGGGAATTAAAAATATTGAACTCGCATTGCAGGAAGGATATTCAACTGCAACATCGGAAATGCGGGAGTTGGGTTTCGGAGCAGGTTTAGGATTACCAAACATTAAAAAGAATTCTGATGAATTTAAAATTGAATCAGTTGTTGCAAAGGGCACTAAACTTAATTTTATAATATACTTGAATTAATGCAGGGAAATTTAAACACATATAGTCATTCAATTAATTTCGAACAGGACAAATGCACCGGTGGAATGGCTTGCATGAAAGTTTGCCCGGTAGAAGCCATCAGGATAAGAAATAAAAAAGCAAAAATGCTCGAGGATAAATGTATAGACTGTGGTGAATGCATTAAAGTTTGTGAAACAGGTGCGATTGTGCCTTTAACGAATACATTCAAAGATTTCTCTAAATTTAATTATACAGTTGCAATACCTTCACTTGCATTATACAGTCAGTTCGACAGGCATATTAAACCAAAAACGATCTTAAGTTCTTTGAAAAAAATTGGGTTTGATGAAGTTGTTGATATTACAAGAGCGTGCAATTCCGTATTAAAAGCACAAATGAAATACATCAAAGAATATAAAGGGAAAAAACCTGTTATTATTTCTTTTTGTCCGACTTGTATAAAATTGATACAAATAAGATATCCCGAATTGATAAGTAACATTGCTCCGATTATTTCTCCTATGGAATTAGCTGCAAAAGAAATGCGGAAAGAAATATCGGCGAGAGCAGGAATTAAAAGCGATGAAATCGGAGTGATATATATTACACCTTGTCCTCCGAGGATGATACAGATATCGGAAAGCTATAACTCGGATATGGATGGTTCAATTCCGATTTCGGAAATTTATAATACTTTATATTCGGCTATTCAACAGATTATCCTCGATAAAACAGATGAAACCGAATATTTTGATTTAAGCGGATTTGGTTTGAATTATGCAATTTCCGGTGGTCTTCGTTTTATGATGAATAATGAAAATAGTATTGCGGTCTCGGGTTTGAATGATGTCCTTTTTATCCTCGACGAAATAGAAAAAGGAAAACTTCATAATGTTGATTTTGTTGAAATGGATTCCTGCCCCGAAGGTTGTATCGGGGGTCCTATGGTCATGGAAAATACATATATAGCCAGGACAAAAATTTTAAATTTAATAAATTACTTGGGTGAAACAAAAATTCCGATTGGAAAAAAAGATATTTACGAAAATTGTGATATTATATATGAAAATATTTTTGAACCGCTTGCAAGGGAACATATCAATATGGACATAAAAAGTGCCTTAAATAAAATGGCGGAAAAAAAGAAAACACTTTCTAAATTGCCCGAAATAAATTGCGGAGCTTGCGGTTCACCGACCTGCGAAACTTTTGCAGAGGATATTGTTAACGGTGAAGTTGGTTTAAATGAATGTGTTATCCTCGAAAATGAAAGACTGAAAAAATTATTAAATAGAAAGTAATACAAAAAATGAATTTAAGTGAATTAGTAAAAAAGTGTGAATTAAAAGTAGTTAATAAGTTATATCAGCCTGACAGGGATATCTCAGGCGGATATACAAGTGATTTACTGAGTGATGTGATTGCGAATACTAAAAAAGATAATATCTGGATTACTATGCAGACACATTTGAACATAATAGCAGTTGCAAGTTTGAAAGAATTGTCGGCAATTATAATAGTGATGAATAAAGATATTCAGAAAGATGCAAAAGAAAAAGCAGATGAAGAAAAAATAACGATTCTGAAAACTGAATTGACGGCTTTTCAAATTAGCGGCAAGATGTATGAGTTCGGAATCAGATGAAAGAACAGAAATTAATAAAAGCAGATGTTCATTTACATACTTGTTTGTCTCCTTGTGCGGATATAATTCAATCTCCGGCAAGGGTGGTAAAAAAAGCGAATGAATGCGGTCTGAACTTGCTTTTTATTACAGACCATAATTCGATTGCTAATTCTGAAGCTGCAATTAATGCGGCTAAAAGTTATAATGGAATGAAGGTTTATCCGGGAATGGAGATAACAACTAAAGAAGAAGTTCATTTACTATCGTTCTTTGAAAATTTAGATGATGCTGGGAGTACTCAGGACTATTTAAACAGGTTTTTGCCGGATGTATATTTCGAGAAAGAAAAAGAAGACCAGATTATTGCAAATGAATATGATGAGGTCGAAGGTTTTTATGGAAAATCGCTGTTCAGTGCGGTTGATATGAGTCTTGATGAAATAATTGATTTAGTGCATAAAAATAATGGTCTCGCAGTAGCGGCACATATAGACAGGCAATGTTTTTCTATAATGAGTCAGTTGGGGTTTATTCCTCCTGAATGCAATTTAGATGCACTGGAAATTTCTCCGAATTTGAGTTTAGAAAGAGCAAAAGAGATTTTCCATGAATATACAGGAAAATTCAAATTTGTTCAGGGTTCGGATTCTCATTCGTTAAATACAATTGGAAGTGTCCGGACGGAATATTACGGTAAAGATAATACTTTTGAAGGGTTCAGGGAATTTCTGAATGAATGATTTATCATTGCATATACTTGATGTCGCAGAAAACTGTATAAACGCAGATGCGAAGAATATAAAAATTCTGATAGAGGAAGATTTGAAAAATAACAAACTGATTATTGAAATTAATGATGACGGCAAAGGGATGGATGAAGAAACGGTCAAAGAAGTTATGAATCCGTTTGTGACGAGCCGGACAACAAGAAAAGTAGGATTGGGGATTCCCTTTCTTAAAGAAGCAGCAGAAATGGCAGGAGGAAAAATTGAGATTGAATCAAAAAAGAATTACGGCACAAAGATCAAAGCGGTATTTCAGCATGATAATATCGATAGAAAACCGCTTGGAGATTTACCGGAAACATTAATAGCGTTGTTATTGCTTTCAAAAAATACGGAAATATATTTTAAATATTCAAAAAACGAAAAAATGTTTGAATTTGATACGAAAGATTTAAAGAAAGAGTTAGGACTCGAAAAGCTTGGAGATATAAACTTATTAAATAAATTAAAAAGTATTTTAATCCAAAAAATATCAGAAATACAATAAGGAGAAAAAATGGTAGAAGAAGTTGTTGATAAATTTGTGGCAAGCCACCCGAAAGACCAGAGTTCTCTTATAGGTGTAATGCTGGATGTTCAGAACCATTATTATTACCTTCCGAAAGAAGCTATGGTTCACATATCTAAATCCATGAAAATACCTATCAGTACAATTTATAATCTGGCTACTTTTTATAAAGCATTCAGTTTGAAACCAAAAGGCAAGCATCCGGTCTGTATATGCACGGGGACTGCCTGCTATGTTCAGGGTGCGACAAAACTTCTTGAAAAATTTGAAAGGGAATTAAATATAAAAGCAAACGGAGAAACAACTCCCGATTCGATGTTCAGCCTTGAAAGCGTAAGATGTCTCGGATGCTGCGGCTTAGCCCCTGTCGTTACAATAGGTAAAGATTTGCACGGAAAATTGCCGCCGTCAAAAGTTCCTAAACTTATTAAACAATACAAGTAAGGAGAAATAAAATGGGAAAGATCACAATTGCAGACCTTGAAAAGATTCGTGAAAGTACTAAGAGAACTCTAAACCTTCGCCTTGGTGCGGGGAGAGCTAAAATCACGGTTCATATGGGTACTTGCGGTATCGCTGCGGGAGCAAGAGATATTCTCTCTGCTATTATGAAAGAAATAGAAGAGAGAAAGCTTATAGATGTAATAGTTACAAATTCGGGTTGCGCCGGATTGTGCAGCAAAGAACCTATGATCACTGTCGAATTGGTTAATCAACCGGCACCCGTGAAATATGTGGATTTGACATCCGCAAAAATAAAAAAGATTTTTGATTCTCATATTATGAATAATGAAATTGTAAAAGAATATGCAATTGCTATGGGAAGTGAACAAACAGCTTAATTAAATTAAAAAGTGTTTTTTATATTAATTAATAATTTTTAATTAAAAAGAATGGCATACATAACTTATCTGATGGTTTGTGCGGGCACAGGTTGTGTCGCTAATCAGTCGATGAAGATAAAAGAGACTCTTATCAAAGAACTGGATAAAAGAGGATTGAGTAATGAAGTATCCGTCGTGACTACCGGATGCAATGGATTCTGCGGAGTGGGTCCGATCATGGTAGTTCAGCCGGACGGCATATTTTATCAGCTCTTGAAAGCAAGCGATATTCCGTATCTCGTTGATGAGCATTTTATCAAAGGAAGACCTGTAAAAAAACTGATGTATATACCCGATGCAAAAAAACCTCCGATTCCTAAAATGAGTGATATTGATTTCTTCAAAAAACAAGTCCTCATTGCCCTCAGGAACAGGGGTTTGATAGATCCTGAAAAAATCGAGGAATATATTGCCCGGGAAGGTTATTCAGGATTAGCAAAAGCTCTAACTGAATTGAAACCGGATGAAGTTATAACGGAGATAAAAAAATCGGGACTTAGAGGCAGAGGCGGCGGTGGATTCCCGACCGGTATTAAATGGGAAACGATGAAAAAAGTACCGGGTGATAAACGCTATGTTATCTGTAATGCCGATGAAGGCGACCCGGGAGCATTTATGGATAGAAGCATTATAGAATCTGACCCGCACTCTGTAATTGAAGGAATGCTGATAGGTGCATATGCTATGGGTTCTTCAGACGGATATGTCTATATAAGAAATGAATATCCTATCGCCCTTGAAAGACTTCTGAAAGCGATTGGACAGGCAAGAGAATATGGCTTACTCGGTGACAATATATTCGGAACGGATTTCAAATTTGATATAAGGGTTATTCGCGGAGCAGGTGCGTTCGTTTGCGGTGAATCAACTGCTTTGATGGCTTCTATCGAAGGAAGTCCGGGAGAACCGAGAGCTAAATATGTACACACAGTCGAAAAAGGTTTGTTTGATTGTCCCACCTGCTTAAATAATGTTGAAACCTGGGCAAATGTTCCGCAGATAATTATGAAAGGAGCGGATTGGTTTACGAATATTGGAACGGGGGATGTAACTCACGACCCGTGGGGCGGTAGTAAAGGGACGAAAGTATTTTCTCTGACCGGAAAAGTGGTCAATACAGGTCTGGTCGAAGTTCCTATGGGAATTTCGCTCAGGGAAATAATATTTGATATAGGAGGAGGTATAAAAGATGGAAAGAAAATTAAAACAGTTCAGACCGGAGGTCCGTCAGGCGGATTCATTCCGGAAAGTATGCTCGACCTTCCTGTAGATTTTGATGAATTAACTAAAGTCGGTTCTATGATGGGTTCGGGTGGTATGATAGTTGCCGATGAAGATAATTGCGTGGTAGATATGGCAAAATACTTTTTAAATTTTACACAGGAAGAATCTTGCGGAAAATGCGTTCCGTGCAGGGAAGGTACAAAACGAATGTATGATATTCTTGAAAATATTACTGTCGGAAAAGGAACGGAAGAAGACCTTGCATTGCTTGAAGACCTTTCAGGTATGGTCGTTGAATCCTCACTTTGCGCTCTGGGAGGTTCAGCACCTAACCCTGTGATTACATCACTTAAATATTTCAGGAATGAATATTTAGCACACGTACGGGATAAAAAGTGTCCCGCAAAAGCATGCAGGCAATTAAATACTTATATAATTGACGAAGAAATTTGTGCAACTTTAGGTCACGGATGTGATGTATGCACTAAATCGTGTCCTGATTATGCTATCTATGGTGAACCGAAAAAAGCTCACCATATAGATCAATTGAAGTGTCATAAATGCGGCGCGTGTTTTGACGCCTGTAATTTTAAAGCAATTAAAATTGAATAAAATTTATAATCCGCCCGGGCGGAAAGGAGTATAATAATGGTCACCGTAAACATTGACGGCAAAAAAGTTGAAGTTTTAGAAGATACCACTATATTAAAAGCGGCAGAACTGGCTGGCATCTGGATTCCAACAATGTGCTTTTCGGAGCTTCTTGAACCATACGGAGTTTGCCGTTTGTGCAGCGTTGAAGTAATCCGTGGCAAACGCAGTCGTATAGTTACTGCCTGCAATTATCCCGTAAGGGAAGGTCTCACGGTAAGGACTAATTCCGAGAAAGTGAAATGGATAAGAAAACTTATAATGGAACTTATGTATTCCCGCTGGCCCAATGTCCCTGTCGTAAAAGAAATGGCAGTCGCTTTAGGGATAACGGAATCCAGATTCAAAAGTCTCGAAATTGATGAAGCAGAAGATGCCTGTATTTTATGCGGCAATTGTGTCAATATATGCAGGGATGTCGTTAAGGCAAGTGTACTGGCATTTGAAGGAATCGGTATTGAAAGAAAAGTAGTTCTTCCTTTCAATGAAAAATCAGATGCTTGTATTAATTGCGGTGCCTGTGCCTATGTATGCCCAACGGGACATATTAAAATAAAATCTCTCGAATATGAGAGAGGTGCATTGAAAGATTGGCACCTGGGTCCGAAGACCGCCATCAGTATTCCTACACTGCAGGCAGTTCCGAGAGTCCCTGTGATTGATAAAGAAGCTTGTATCAAAATGCAAACTGAAGGCTGCGGTATATGCTCTACATTCTGCGAACCCGGAGCCATTAAATATGATATGCAGGATGAGGAAATCGAAATTGAAGTCGGGCAAATACTTATAACAAGCGGATTTCAGGTAATGGATTTAAGACAAATGCCTCAGTACGGTTATGGCAGACTTGATAATGTTTATTCCTCTCTCGATTTTGAACACATGCTTAATTCCACCGGACCCACAAACGGTACTATTATGTGCAAAGACGGTTCTGAGCCAAGGGCTGTAGCAATCGTACACTGCATCGGTTCAAGAGACGAAAATTACCATAAATACTGTTCACGTGTTTGCTGTATGTATGCATTAAAATTTGCCCACCTCGTAAAGGATAGAACTCCCGCAGAAGTTTATCAATTCTATATCGATATGCGTGCATTTGGGAAAGGGTATGAAGAATTTTATAAAAGACTATTGGATGAAGGTGTGAATATGATAAGAGGTAAAGTTGCTGAAATTACGGAAGCATCTCAGGTGAATGGAAATAAACCATATTTGTTAGTAAAATGTGAAGATACATTGATTGGTAAATTCAGGGAAATACCTGTGGATATGGTGATTTTATGTCCGGCTATCGAACCTTCTGCAGATGCAGAAAAAATTAAGAAAATATTTTCAATCAGCCAGAGTCCGGATAAATTTTTCCTTGAAAGGCACCCGAAGCTTGACCCTGTTTCTACTATGACGGAAGGTATTTTTATTGCGGGATGCGCTCAGGGTCCGAAAGATATCCCTGATTCAGTTGCGCAAGCATCTGCCGCCGCCGCAAGGATATTATCTTTGATATCTGTCGGTGAGGTTGCCGTTGACCCGATTAAAGCAAACGTTGTACAAGAATATTGCAGCGGCTGTAAAATATGTAATAACCTGTGTCCTTACTCTGCTATTACGTTCCTTGAAGATAAGAAAGTATCCGATATTAATGAAATGTTGTGTAAAGGATGCGGAACTTGTGTTGCTGCCTGTCCTGCTTCTGCAATTTCAGGCAAAGGATTTACGGACATTCAGATACTTGCAGAACTGGAAGGACTACTAACACCTTAATGATAATGTTTTGTTTGTCATTCCCGAATGTTCCTATCGGGAATCCGGACAAATGAAAGTGAAGATGATTTGATAAATGTAATGTTCTTTAAGAACGCAGCCCACGTTTTCAACCGTGGGAAAATGAATAAAAATTTTTACTAACCGTTTCAACGGTTTATGTGAAAAATTTTTTATAATAAGATAAAACATTAAAAAATAAATTATGGCTGAAGAGAAAAAACAAAACGGATGGGACCCTAAAATTGCAGCTTTTCTTTGCAACTGGTGTACCTACACAGGGGCTGACCTTGCAGGAGTTTCAAGATTAAAATCATCTCCCTGCGTCAGAATAATAAGGGTCATGTGCAGCGGCAGGGTTGACCCGACTTTTATCCTGCAAGCGTTTAAAAAAGGCGCTGACGGCGTATTCATAGGAGGCTGCCATATCGGAGACTGCCACTATTCCGAAGGAAATTATAAAACATTAAGAAGAATTGAATTCCTGAAAATATTCCTTGAACAGTTTGGTATTGATCCGAATCGACTGCGGCTTGAATGGATTTCTGCTTCAGAAGGTGATAAGTATGCAGAAACGACACTGGCTTTTGAAAAACAAATAAGGGAATTAGGACCTTTGAAATTACAAGTTTGAAAATAAAATCAAAAATTATAAATAATTTAAAAGTATTTTAGAATGAAACCAAAATTAGCATTATATTGGGCGTCATCTTGCGGAGGATGTGAAATAGCCGTAGTTGATACTGAACTGAAAATACTTGATATAGCGGATTTCTTCGACATTGTCTTCTGGCCCTGTCTAATGGATTTTAAGTATAAGGATGTGGAAGCTATGGCAGACGGTGAAATAACACTTTGCCTTTTTAATGGAGCCATAAGAACTTCTGAAAACGAATATCTTGCAAAATTGTTAAGAGCAAAATCTAAAGTTCTTGTTGCCTTTGGATCTTGCGCCTATGAAGGATGTATTCCCGGACTTGCAAATTTCTTCGATAAAAAAGCTATTTTTGATTGTAATTATAAAGATAGTATTTCACTGGAAGAAAGCTCAAAAGGAGTTTACCCGGTAACCCATACTCATATGCCCGAAGGTGATATTGAGATTCCTGAATTCTGGAATACGGTAAAATCTCTCGACCAGGTTGTAGATGTCGATTATTATGTGCCGGGCTGTCCGCCGCAATCTTTCCAGATTATCAACGTTGTTGAAGCAGTTATTGATATTCTGAAAAATGGCAAACCGCTTCCTCCGCAGGGAACAATCCTGGGCGCAGGAGATAAAACCTGCTGTGAAGAATGCCCGAGAGAAAGAAAAGAAAAAAAGATAAAGAAGTTTTACAGACCGCAGGAAAAAATTCCGGATCCTGATGAATGCCTTCTCGACCAGGGGTTTATGTGTATGGGACCCGCAACAAGAAGCGGATGCGATGCCCTGTGCGTGAAAGCAAATATTGGATGCAGAGGATGTTATGGACCTCCGCCCAATGTAATGGACCAGGGAGCAAAAATGGTTTCTGCATTGAGCTCGGTGATTGACTCTACAGACCCGAAAGAAGTAAGAGAAATTATAGGAACAATTGCTGACCCGCTCGGGACTTTTTACAGATTCTCGATGGCTCATTCTATTCTGCATAGAGTACAAATAAAAGAAAATGGAAAAGAATAATAATTAATGAACAATAATAATAAAATACGATCCTTTCTTATCCCCCCTTTTACAAAGGGGGACTGGGGGGTTAATGAGATTCGGGATATATCATTAAGTTAAAATATTTAAATCCTTTTTTCCCCCTTTGAAGGGGGGTAGGGGGATGAAAAAGAATGATGGACAATAAGTAATAAAGATACAAATCCTTTTTTCCCCCTTTGAAGGGGGGGTAGGGGGATGAAAAATAAAATAGAAATTAAATAATAAATATAAATACTATGAGACAAATTAAAATTGACCCGGTTACAAGATTAGAAGGACACGGAAAAATTGATATTTTTTTAAATGATGAAGGCGAAGTTGCAAATTGCTACTTTCAGGTGCCGGAGTTAAGGGGCTTTGAACAATTTGCAGTGGGAAGACCGGTAGAGGAAATGCCAAGAATTACGACAAGGATTTGCGGCGTATGTCCTGAAGCACACCATATGGCAGCAGCGAAAGCTTGTGATGATGTTTATAAAGTCAAGATTCCTTCAGCCGGAAAAAAGTTAAGGGAATTGCTCTATAATACTTTTTATACTGCTGACCACACTGTCCACTTTTATGCTCTTGCTGGTCCGGATTTTGTCTGCGGTCCTGACGCTCCGCCCGAAGAAAGGAATATCCTCGGTCTGATAAAAAAAGTAGGACTTGAAGCCGGCGGGAAAGTAATCGGTCTGAGGTCAAGATGTCAGGAAGTTATACAAATTCTCGGCGGCAAAAAAATCCATCAGGTCACATCCATTCCGGGAGGTGTCTCAAGGGGAATTAATGAAGATGAAAGAAAAAAAATTGAAGAATATGCAAAATATTTCATTGAATTCGGACAATTTACATTTAAAATTTTTGAAGACGTGGTTTTGAAAAATAAAGACTATGTTGATTTAATTCTAAACGGACCATATATCCATAAAACATATTATATGGGTCTGGTGGATGAAAATAATAAAGTAAATTTTTATGACGGAATGGTCAAAGTTGTTGATCCCGATGGAAAAGAATTTTGTAAGTATAAACCGGCAGATTATCTCGAACATATTGCCGAGCATACCGAGAGCTGGAGTTATCTGAAATATCCTTATCTGAAGAAGGTAGGATGGAAAGGTTTTGTTGATGGTAAAGATAGCGGAGTTTACCGCGCTACTCCGCTTTCACGGCTGAATGTAACGGATGGAATGCCGACACCACTTGCACAAACCGAATACGAAAAATATTTTGAAACTTTGACCGGAGATAAAACCGGGAAAACTCCCGTTCACAATACACTTGCAACTCACTGGGCGAGGATAATTGAACTGCAATATGCTGCCGAAAAAGTAATGGAACTCATAAAAGATCCTGAAATTACTTCGAAGGATTACAGGGTTGTTACAACCGAAACTCCTCACGAAGGAGTCGGTATTGTGGAAGCACCAAGAGGTACACTCACACATCATTACGTAACTGATGAAAAAGGAATTGTAACTAAAGCAAACTTAATAGTAGGAACTACAAATAACCACGCTGCAATTTCAATGTCAATAAAAAAAGCTGCTGAAGGTCTTATTAAAAAAGGCTTGGAAGTTACTGAAGGAACATTAAATAAAATCGAAATGGCATTCCGTGCTTACGACCCGTGCTTCGGATGTGCAACGCATTCATTACCCGGAGAAATGCCGATGATTCTGACAATCAGAGATTCTAATGGCGAAGTAATTGACCGTATATCAAGAAATTAGTTTTTGTTCTCCATTCACTAAAGGACACAAAGTTTTTTTCAGTCTTTGTGTCCTTTTTATTTTTTATATTTGAACGTTGGTTTTATATCATTAATATTAATAATATGAGTGTAATAACAATTGAACGCAAAATTCTCGAAAAAAATGACGAGATTGCAAAACAAAACAGAGAACTTTTTAAAGAAAAAAATATTTTCTGCATAAACATTGTCAGTTCTCCGGGCTCGGGAAAAACTTCACTTCTCGAAAGAACTATTGAAATACTTAAAAGTAAAATAAATATTGCCGTTATTGAAGGAGACGTCCAGACGGATTTTGATGCAAAGCGTGTCGAAAAATATGATGTTCCTGTCGTTCAAATTGTGACTAACGGTGCCTGCCATCTGGAAGCTAAACTCGTCAGTGATGCACTTTCAAATATCGAATTAAAAGATATAAAATTCCTTGTTATAGAAAATGTCGGAAATCTTGTATGCCCTGCCGGATATGACCTCGGCGAGGATATGAAAGTTGTATTACTTAGTACCACGGAAGGAGACGACAAACCCCTTAAATATCCTAAAATGTTCATTAATGCATCCGTTTTGGTAATAAATAAAATCGACCTGCTTCCATATGTCAACTGCAAAATTGAAGAACTGAAAAAGAATGCACTGAAAATAAATCCGGATTTAAAAATATTCGAAGTATCCTGCACTACAGGCAAAGGTATTGATAATTGGTGCAACTGGATAGTTGAAAAAATTATATAAAAATTATATTGAAAAAACTTTTTGTAATTACAATTTATTTCCTATTTTTTCTCACCGGCGTAGTCCGTTCAGATATTATTCTGAAGCCCTATCTGCAAGCCGTTACACAAAATTCCATTTATGTTCTGATAGAATGCGATTCAAAAGATAAAGCCACAGTATATTACGGAAATTTTTCGAATATTTATAATGAAGCAAGTACGGAATTTATTTCCATTACGGATAAAAGTCCCGAAACTTATGTCCATAAAATTAAAATATCCGGACTTAATCCCGAAACAAAATATTTTTACAAAGTAAGACAGGGCAATACCGAAAGTGTTCCCGAAGAATTCACAACTGCTGTTTTACCGGGTACTCCATTCCGTTTTGCATGGATGGCTGATTGCCGAAACGATACGACTGTTCACGGACAGATAGCAACATTAATAAAAAATGCTGATCCGAAATTTTCTTTATATGGAGGTGATTTATGTTCTAAACCCGGTTACAAATACTGGAAATCAGAATTCTTTATATATAGTGAACTTGAATTGATTTCGAAGGTACCGTTTTTCAATACACCCGGTAATCACGAGGGCTGGGAACAGAATACCAAAGCATTCACGCACGCTCCCGAATCTGCTTCAGGTCTTCAGGATTATTATTCATTCGATTACGGTGACTTGCACGTTCTTGTTCTGAATAATGAAGTGGATTGCTTCCAGGGCAGTCCGCAATATGTTTTTGCCGAAAAAGATCTCTCTGCAACAAAGCAAATATGGAAAATAGTAATTTTTCACGAACCTGCTTATTGTTTCGGAGGGCACGGCGAAAATACCGAAATGAAAAAGATTTCAAAAAAAGTATTTGTTCCGAATAAAGTTGATTTAACTATTACAGGACATTCTCATTTTTATCAGCATAATTTTGTTGAGAATATACACCATTTAGTCATAGGGTCTGCAGGAGCAGGACTTTATAACCCCGGTAATACTTCCTGGACTGTTAAGTCAGTTAAGGATTATAATTTTGCAATCGTTGATGTTTCATCGGAAAAATTAGATTTAAAAGTATATAATAATTATAATAATTTACTTGACTCTCTTTTACTTGTGAAAGAATAATTTATGACATTCTTTTTTCTGTATTGCCATTAAATATGCTATCAAGAGTTCAAATAAGAATTTCCGGAGCAGTTCAGGGTGTAGGATTCAGACCTTTTATTTACAAACTCGCTTCATTAATGAATTTAAAAGGATGGGTTTTGAATTCTCCCCAGGGTGTAACGATAGATGCGGAAGGGAAAAGAGAAATTCTTGAAAAATTTATTATTAAAATCGAAAATGAAAAACCTGCAATATCTTTTATACAAATTCTTGAATTTAAATATCTCGACCCGGTCGGTTATGATAAATTTGAGATTAGAAAAAGTGAAACGGGTGGTGAACCGGATGCAATTCTTCTGCCCGATATTGCAACCTGCCCTGATTGCCTGAAAGATGTCTTTGATGCTGATAACAGAAGATATTTATATCCATTTACTAACTGTACAAATTGCGGACCCCGGTATACAATTATCGATTCTCTTCCTTACGACCGTTCACGTACTTCTATGAAAAATTTTATAATGTGCGATGATTGCAGAAGGGAGTACGAAAACCCTACTGACAGAAGATTCCACGCTCAGCCAAACGCCTGTTCTAAGTGCGGACCTGAAGTTGAACTGCTCGATAATAAAGGCGGTAAAATCTGCGAAAAACAGGATGCCATTCCTGAAGTAATTAAAGCGATTAGTCAGGGAAAAATTGCAGCAATAAAGGGTCTTGGAGGGTTTCATCTTGTTTGCGATGCAAGGAGTGATAAAGCGGTAAATCTATTAAGACAAAGAAAATTCAGAGAAGAAAAACCATTTGCTCTGATGTTTCCCGGATTGAATGAAATTAAGGAAGTATGCTATGTATCTGCTCTGGAAGAAAGAAGTCTGCTTTCCCCTCAGGCACCGATTGTTCTGCTCAGAAAAAGAGAAAGTGAAAATCTTATATCAAAATTTGTTGCCCTGAATAATCCTTACCTTGGAGTTATGCTTCCATATACTCCGCTTCATCATATTATTATGAATGGATTGAAGATTCCAATCGTTGCAACGAGCGGTAATTTATCGGATGAACCGATTTGTACCGATAACCGGGAAGCACTTGAAAAATTAAGCGGCATAGCTGATATATTTTTAGTTCACAACAGACCTATTTTGAGGTATGTTGATGATTCTATCGTAACAATAAATTTAAATAACGAAATCTTATATCGCCGTTCCCGGGGTTATGCTCCTTTCCCGATTATCATAAATACCGCTCAATCATTTTATAAAGAAAATTCAAACCAATATTTATCTGTAGGCGCTCATCTGAAAAATACAATTGCTCTCTATAAAAACCGTAATATATATTTAAGTCAGCATATAGGCGACCTTGATACACCTGAATCGTATAAGGCATTCAAGAACACAATTGAAGATCTGAAACAAATGTATAACATAAATCCGGAAGAAGTGATTTGTGATATGCACCCTGACTATATTTCCGCAAAGTATGCGAAGGACTTCGTAATACCTTCTTTTCAGGTTCAGCATCACGTGGCTCATATATTTTCCTGTATCGTTGAAAATCAGATATCGCCTCCTCTGCTTGGAGTAGCGTGGGATGGCACCGGTTACGGAACAGACGGCACAATCTGGGGCGGAGAATTCTTCTTAGTAAAAGATAAAACCATTAAGCGGTTTGCGAATTTAAGAACTTTTACTTTACCTGGAGGTGAAATTGCGATTAAAGAAATTAGCCGGACCGCAATAGGATTGCTATATGAGATCTATAGAGAAAAATTGTTCAGCACAGATACATTCAAAAAAATTGTTCCGGCTCACTTAAAAGATATAAAACTCCTTAAAAATATTTTATCGAATAAAATAAATTCTCCTGTTACTTCAAGTGCGGGAAGATTGTTCGATGCAGTTGCTTCAATTCTGAATATCAGACAAAAAGTGAATTTCGAAGGTCAGGCAGCAATGGAACTCGAGTTTCTTACGGAAGGCATAGATTCGGAAAGGGAATACATTTATACTATAGAATATGATGATAGTAATAATCGTTTTATTGTTAACTGGGAACCCATTATACACCAAATTTTATCTGAAATCTCAAATAAAATATCATTAAATTCAATTTCCGCTAAATTTCATAACACTTTAGCGGAAATTATTACGGATATAGCATTGAAATCAGGCGAAGAAAAGATTTTACTAAGCGGTGGTTGTTTTCAAAACAGATATTTGTTAAGGAATACAGTTAATAAATTAGAGAAAAAAAATCTCAAAGCATATTATCAGAGCAGGATTCCTCCAAACGATGGCGGTATCGCCGCAGGTCAGATTTTTTACCGGCTTTCAGGTTATAGTTCAATAAAATAAAAATTAATTTTTTATTATGTGTCTAGCAGTTCCCGGAAAAGTAATAAGTATTAGAGGTGAAGACCGGATGAATAAAATGGCAAAAGTTGATTTCAGCGGGATTATTAAAGAGGTTAATGTTTCTTTTACTCCCGAAGTTAAGGAAGGGGATTATGTTATAGTTCACACCGGTTTTGCATTGTCTGTGCTTGATAAAGAAGAAGCTGCAAAGACTTTCAGATATCTAAAAGAAATCGGTGAGATTGAATGAAATATATTGATGAATACAGGGATAAATCTATCGTATCGGAATATTCGGAAGCAATAAATTCTATAGTAAAAAATGATTGGCTGATTATGGAAATATGCGGAGGACAAACGCATTCAATCGTGAAATATGGTATAGATGAATTGCTTCCCAAAAAAATATCACTTGCCCACGGTCCGGGATGTCCGGTATGTGTTACTCCGGTTGAAAAAATTGATAAAGCAATTGAAATTGCATCTGATGCTAAAGTTATATTCTGTTCTTACGGAGATATGCTCCGCGTTCCCGGTTCTGAAAAAGATTTATTAAGGGTGAAATCCGACGGCGGGGATGTGAGAATAATTTACTCACCTCTTGACGCACTTAAAATTGCATCAGAAAATCCGGATAATGAGGTTGTTTTTTTTGCAGTTGGTTTTGAGACCACCGCTCCTTCGAATGCTATGTCTGTTTTTCAGGCAAAGAAGCAAAACATAAGAAATTTCTCTGTTCTTGTATCGCAGGTGCTTGTTCCCCCGGCTATACAGTTTATTCTTTCTTCGCCTTTAAATAAGATACAGGGATTCCTCGCTGCCGGTCACGTATGCACCGTTATGGGCTATACCCAGTATGAAGATATATCGGAAAAATATAAAATACCAATTGTTGTTACGGGGTTCGAGCCGGCTGACCTTATGCAGGGAATTTATATGTGCGTCGAACAGCTTGAAGAAGGAAAACACAAAACCCAAAATCAGTATTCACGCGTGGTAACGAGGGACGGGAACAATAGTGCACAATATCTGATGTCAGAAGTATTTGAAGTTACTGATATGAAATGGCGGGGAATCGGAAATATTCCACTCAGCGGATTAAAGCTTTCGGAAAAATATTCGGAATTTGATGCTGAAATTAAATTCGGATTAATAAATTATAATAAAGAGGAATCAACAAAATGCATCGCCGGTTTAATTATGCAGGGATTGAAAAAACCTTTTGAGTGCAGTGAATTTGCAAAAAATTGTAATCCCGAACATCCTCTGGGTGCCACTATGGTTTCATCGGAAGGTGCTTGCGCAGCTTTTTACAAATACAGAAAAAGAATTTAATATTAATATTATAAAACCTATAAAAAATAAATTAGAAATATGAGCACTGAACTTGCATTAACAAACCCTGTTTTTAATCACATCGGAAAATCGAAGTACGATGTAACAAGAAATGATTTGATAAAATTTATTGAAGAAAAGGGAATTGAAAGAATTAATTTCAACTATACCGCTTTAGACGGTCATATTAAAGAATTAAAAATTCCGGTAATAAATATAAAACAGATTGAAAGAATACTGGCACAAGGAGAGAGAGTTGACGGTTCTTCCCTGTTCAAAGGACTTATTGATTCGGAATTGTCTGACCTTTATGTAGTACCGGTATATAGTTCCGCCTTCTTGAATCCCTTTTATGAAAACAGCATTAACTTCATTTGCCGCTATATGAGTTCTGACGGCAAACTCGCACCTTTCGCACCGGATAATATTCTTATAAATGCAAATAATGAATTGAAAAGCAGTACAGGCTATGACTTACACGCATTCGGTGAACTTGAGTTTTATATTTTTAGTCTCCGGGATTCTGAAATGTATACGCCTCCTAAACAAGCCGGATATCATGCAGCCGCTCCGTTCATCAAAACCGGAAGAGTACTCAGCGAAATTCTGAGAACAATAACTCCCATAACCGGTAACGTAAAATATGGACACAGTGAAGTTGGATATATTGATAAACTGGAAAGTACAGATCTGGATTTGAAAGGCAGGACAGGGGAACAAATGGAAATTGAATTTCTCCCTGCACCGGCTGCGGAAGCCGCTGATAACCTTGTGATTGCAAAATGGATAATCAGAAATGTTTCATTCAGGAATAATATGCTTGCTTCATTTGCTCCAAAACTCGAAGAAGGGGATGCAGGAAACGGTATGCATATACACCTCGCTTTGTATAAAGACGGTAAGAATGTAATGGCTGATAAATCCGGAGCATTATCCACCGAAGCTAAAAAAGCAATCGGAGGTTTGTGTAATTTTGCAGATTCTCTGACAGCTTTTGGAAATACTCTTTCTTCTTCATATCTCAGATTAGTCCCGAATCAGGAAGCACCCACAAAAATTTGCTGGAGCGATTCTAACCGCAATTCCTTGATCCGCGTTCCCCTGGTATGGTCTAAAACAAGCAATCTTGCCTCTATCGTAAATCCATTACAACCTGACGATTATAATGATGAAACAGGAAGGCAAACTGTTGAACTTCGCAGTCCTGATGGAAGCGGAAATGCTCACCTTCTCATTGCCGGTATTACCATAGCAGTTAAATGGGGTCTCACCGATGAAAATGCTCTGAAACTTTCTGAAGATCTTTATGTCAAAGGAAATATTTTTGCCGACCCTGAATTGCTTTCTAAACTCCCTTCGCTT
The DNA here is from genome assembly GCA_036508135.1 of Ignavibacteria bacterium. GTDB lineage: Bacteria > Bacteroidota > Ignavibacteria > Tepidaquicellales > Tepidaquicellaceae > DATCHW01. The sequence goes on along the minus strand of DATCHW010000075.1, from coordinate 9,901 downwards.
CCCTCGAGCTGTTATGCGTCCGCTCAATTGCTGAAAGAAAAAAAATCGCTGTATCTGAAAGATAATATTTTCACGGAAAGTATAATTGATTATGTGATAGAATCCCTCGAAAAAGAGAATGATAAAGATTTACTCTTTAAACTTACAAAAATGAGTGCAGTTAATCGTACGAGGGAACTTCGTGAGATAATGCATACAAAAATACACAGAAATTAATTTCTGATGAGTAAAAGTAATAAAAAAAATACTGATTTTAGTCTCTCCTGCCCAGTGCCGTTGTCCGGACACAAAACAATTCAAATGGCACACGGGGGAGGAGGAAAACTTATGCACGATCTAATCAATAAAGTATTTATTCCTAATTTTGATAAAACCGGAACGAATATTGAACACGATGGTGCTGTTTTTGATATCGGTGATTCTAAACTTGCATTTACAACAGATTCATATGTTATCGATCCTCTTTTTTTCCCGGGCGGTAATATCGGTGAACTGTCTGTTTACGGTACTGTCAATGATCTTGCTATGTGCGGTGCAAAGCCGCTTTATATCAGTTGTGCCCTGATAATTGAAGAAGGATTTCCCGTGGAAACATTGGAAAAAATTATCTGCTCAATGAAGTATGCGGCAGATGAAGCAGGAGTACAAATCATAACGGGTGATACTAAAGTTGTCGATAAAGGAAAAGGTGACGGTATTTTCATTAATACCGCAGGGATCGGATTAGTAGAAAAAAACGTTAATATATCCCCCGCAAATATCAAACCCGGAGATGCAATAATCTTGAATGGAGATATCGGAAGACATGGAATTGCAGTTATCAGTGTTCGGAAAGGTCTTGAGTTTGAAACAGAAATTGAATCCGACGCTGCCTGCCTGAATCACCTGGTTCTGAAACTGATTGATTCCGGAATTAGAATCTCATGCATGAGGGATCTTACAAGAGGCGGACTTGCATCAGCATTGAATGAACTTGCAATATCTGCAAATGTCGAAATTAATATTAAAGAAAAAAATATTCCTGTAAGGGAAGATGTGAAAGGTGCCTGCGAAATTCTCGGATTCGATCCTCTCTATGTTGCGAATGAGGGCAGGTTCGTTGCATTCATTCATCCCGATGATACTGATAAAGCCCTTGATGTAATGGGGAAAGATGAACTTGGAAAAAGTGCTTCAATTATAGGAAATGTGAAAAACAAATATGATGGGGGATTAGTGGTTATGGAAAGTTTGATCGGGGCTAATCGCATTGTGGATATGCTTTCCGGCGAGCAACTACCCAGAATTTGTTAATGTGGAGCCGAAACATTGTAATATTTTATATTTTAAAATTATAGATGTTTTCTATTTAAATTAAAATAATTTCTTTATGAAAATCAAAAACCATTTAAAACAATTTTTCTTTCTGATTGCAGTATTGTTTGTTTCTAACTTTACGCTTTCTCAAAATGTAAGACTTGATACGGTAAAAGCAGGTAAGTTTGACCTCGGTAAAATGTGGACTTTCGAGCATGCACCGGTTGATTACTTTGCTGAAACATACAATTTCCGTCCTTCTCAGGAGTGGCTGGATAACGTAAGAATGTCCGCCCTTCGCTTCGGCGGCGGATGCTCCGCTTCTTTTGTTTCCGAAGATGGACTTGTTATGACAAACCATCACTGCGGCAGAGGATATGTGACACAGGTAACCAAGGAAGGTGAAGAACTTCACAAATACGGCTTCTGGTCTGCTACACTTGCAGACGAAAGACCCGTACCGGGCTTATTTGTTGACCAGCTTGTACAGATTATAGACGTTTCAAAAGATATCTTAGCTGCAATCGATGCAGGCAATACACCCGAAGAAAAACAAAAGAATAAAAGTGATAAAATAAAAGAGACTGAGAAGAAATATAATGATGAATTACAATTAAGATGCAACATTGTTACTCTTTATAACGGCAGCGAATATATGCTGTATGCTTATAAAAGATATACTGACGTGCGGCTTGTATTTGCCCCCGAAAATTTAGTCGGCTTCTTCGGCGGAGACCCGGATAATTTCACCTATCCCCGTTATGATTTCGACTGCACGTTTTTCAGAGTTTATGAAGACGGTAAACCTATGAAAACAAATCACTTCTTTAAATGGAGCCCGAATGGTGCTACAATCGGCGAGCCTGTATTTGTTGTCGGAAATCCCGGAAGTACTGAAAGACTTAAAACGGTTGCCCAGCTTGAGTTCACAAGGGATTATCTCGTAACTGCAAGACTTCAGTATCTGAATTATATGATTGAAGTTCTTGACAAAGAAATAAAAGAACATCCTGAAAAAGCATCACAATACGAAGATATGCTCTTCGGTCTTCAGAATTCGCAAAAAGTTTATACCGGACAGATAAAAGCATTGAATGATCCAATCCTAATGGCGAAAAAAATCGATTTTGAAAAATCATTAAAAGCAAAAGTTGATGCAAATCCAAATTTGAAATCAAAATACGGGAATTCCTGGGCAGAAATATCAAATGCATTGGATGATAATAAAAAGATTTATAAAGAGCTTCTTGGCTATGACCAATCACGCTCTGCGTCCCGCTATATGCTCGCTGCTAAAAGGATTTTTGCACTTTCAAAAGAAAACAAAGATTTGCCGGACTCGATAATAAATATTATTTATGATAAATTGGATCCCGCTGTAAATAATGCAATTCTGGAATTTGAATTCATGATGATTATAGATAATCTGGGTAAAGATAATGCCGCCTACAAAACCGTTTATGGGGATAGAAATGCAAAGGAAGCAGCAGAATATGTATTGGGAAAATCATATCTTACTAATAAAGAAGATGCACTGAATTTTGTTCATAAAGGTTATGCAAGTGTAATTGCAGCTGATGACCCGCTTATTAAATTCTTAACGCTTGTTTCAGCAAGGCACGAAGAGCTGATTAAACAGCAAAAAGAAATTAATGCAAGAGTAGACGCAAATCAGGTTTCACTCGGCAGGGCAATTTTTGATGTTTACGGAACATCAATACCCCCGGATGCTACTTTTACACTAAGAATATCCGACGGCATTATCGCATCGTATTCCTATAACGGTACAATTACTCCGCCGTTCACAACTTTCTACGGAATGTATGACAGGTTCTATTCCTTTGGAAAAGAGTATCCTTGGTCATTACCGGATAGATGGGCAAATCCGCCGGCAGAATTCAATCTTGAAACACCTTTCAATTTTATCTCAACTGCAGATATTATCGGTGGAAATTCCGGAAGTCCTCTGATAAATAAAAATGCAGAAGTTGTCGGGTTGGCTTTTGACGGCAATATCGAAAGTCTTCCCGGAAGGTATATTTTCACTACAGAAGCTAATAGAACCGTATCTGTAGATTCCCGCGGAATGCTGGAAGCAATAAAAGATCTTTATAAAGCTTCCCGTTTAAGCAGCGAACTCTTAAACGGTAAGATATCAGAATAATAAATAATCTTTTCTTAAATATGTCTAAGCCTCAACCCCCTTTTATCAAAGGGGGTTTGGGATTTAGAGTAAATAAAATGAATTTGCGCAATAATAGGAATGTCAATCTCCAAAATCAAAATTTACAGTGAGATTGATATTTAAATTATTTTAAATATATTATAAACTAAGTACCAAAGGATATTCTGTAACGATTTTGCATTGTTCAAATACTTTAAACCTGTGTGACTGATAAACGTGCTCCCACAAACTCGAATCACAGGAAATTTTGACATTATTATCCTGTGTCTTGTTATAAGTCTCTTTATCATTGTTTAATGATTTGTAAATTATAAATATAATTATAACAAGAACCGCGATTATCGAATATAAATAAGATTTCACGGGATTCTTTATTCAGGATTTTCTTTTAAATTCAAAAATGTTTCTCTGATAGTTAGTCTAAAATTTTTAGTGGAATCTCCAGAGCTCCTGACTTCAGCAATATTGATAGTATTTTTGCTTCTTTCGTTGTTGCCATTCCCTGAATCCAGGACTTTCCCCCGATAATTTTTGACATAATTACCGGAGTTGAAAACACTATTCCGTCAAATATAATTGCACATTTCTTTTTTATATTTTCTCCGGTAATTCTTTCCCATTCTTTGGATCCTTCTTTATTCATAACTAAAGAAACATAGGGTATTTCAGTATTCTTGTCAATTTCACAGGTAGCATCACTAATTAATTTTCCCGTTAATTCAGCATCTTTTTTTACAAGATACAGTTTCCTGAATCTTCTGTCATCTGTAGTTTTTATCACTTCATTCGATTTGTATATAGCTATGTCATTTGGAATCACCGCTTTCACCTCTTCAGATTGCAATATTTTCTCAATTTTATCTAAATCATTTTCGTCGGCAGTCAACACTTCAAATGATTTTGAAAATTCTTCATTAAAATATGCACTGAACAGATCTTTCTTGGATACCTGTTCTGATTCATAAATAACTTTGTCTACATCCTGTAAAAGTTTTTTAGAAACTGAAAAATCTTTGCATAAATTAAATGAAAGCATTCCCGTAGTCTGAATTATCGCTTTCATTTCTTCAGAAAGTTCAGAAGGAAGTTCAACGGAAATTCTTGTACTGCCGGTTTGATAAACAACAGGATTAATAATACCTAAATATTCAAGACGTTTAATTAAGGTAGTTATGGAACTCTCGATTGCATTACCGGTCATTTCGATTAATTTATCTTCGATATTTTCATTATTAAATCCAAAGTGTCCGAAATAATCGGAGAGAGATAATCCTTGCTTGTTCAGTTTCGTTTTCAAAGATAAAATTATTGCTTGTAAGGAAGTATCTGCCTCTGAATTTATTTCCTCAAGAATTTTGTTGAATCTCACATCATCTTTCGTTCCGGATAGAGTTATCAGAAAATTTACAACATCAGCTTTCAGCACAATAATCTGATCGTGTGATAAATACACATTTTCACTTTTGGATTGAGCAGTGGAAGCAAATAAAAACAAAATGGTGAAAATTAAAACAAAAAATACTTCTTTTTTATACATAATAAAATAAACTTCAGTATTAATAAAAAGTAGAATATTAAATTTAATATATAGAAAATAATAATATTTAAAAAAGAAAAATTAAATGTTTGTGTAAAACAAATTATAAATGAATTGTAAAATATTAAGAAAGTATTTATTTTGCACAAGTTCCAGCCCGGGTGGCGGAACTGGTAGACGCGCAGGACTTAAAATCCTGTCACCTGTAAAGGTGGTGTCGGTTCGATTCCGACCTCGGGCACAAAGCAACCTCTGAAAATACCTGTTAATACGGGGCTTCAGGGGTTTTTTGTTTTCTGGGAATTCTTCCTGCGTTTTCATCAGTATAGGCATCCGGGGGTAATTTTGTTAACCATTTGTTAACCAGTTTGTTAACCGCTTTTGATTATTATCCTTTTCTTATCTCAAGAAAGGATTTAAGCTATGTCGTCAGAAAGAGTATATCTCCACAAGAGATCGGACAATGGTAACTACTGTCTTTTAATCGTAAGTCTAATTAACGGGAGAAGGTATGTAAAGAAAATATCCTGCCGGACCAAATATAAAAACGAGGCTCTGACCTTCCTCAGGCATTATGAGAAGAAAAAAGATACTGAAATAATTAATCCACACTTGAAATTATCAGATATTAAGAATCCTGTTCTGGAATATGTTCGATCGAATCTAAGTAAAGCCAGTCTGCATAAATACGAACTTACATTACGATCATTGATGATTTACATCGGAGACAGAGAAATTAACTCGATTAGTCTTAATGATATTGAACATTTTAAATCTGTTTTGAATAAGAGAATGAGAAAAGAAACTGTTAATATATATGTTCGTTATATTAAAGCTACCTGGAATCTCTTAGTTAGGCTTGGTTATATAAGTCACAACACGCTGTCTGATATTAAGCAGTTTAAGACTCATGAAAAGGAAATAATAAGCTTCACAGATAAGGAATTGGATTTAATCATTCAGGCGATATCCGATGAAAGAATTAAACGGATAGTTATTCTTGCTTCTGAAACCGGTTTACGAATATCAGAATTGCTCAGTCTCAAAGTAAAGAATATTGACTTTGATAACGAACTGATAAAACTAAATAACAATTCGGAGTTTCATACTAAATCAAGGAAGAACCGGGTAATACCATTTAATGGTACAATTAAAACTATAGTATCTGAATCCATTAAAGATCAGGTTCATGATGAGAACTTATATCTGTTTCGGCAGAAATTTAATTTACCATTTAAGAGAGATTTTATAACAAGATACTTCAGACGTACTCTGAATAAACTTAAATTCGATAAAAGATATCATTTCCATTGCTTACGAGCTACATTTATCATGAGACTCGTTAGAAAAGGAGTAAATCCAATATTTATTCAACGCCTCGCTGGACATTCAACATTAAGCGTGACTCAAAAATATTGTTTTGTTCAGGTGTCGGATTTAAGAAAGGCAATTAATACATAGTCATTGAATGGGTTAGAATATATAAAGAAAAAGTAATGGCGGGTTGATCTTCAATTAAGACCACAGAAGGATATGCTCACTTAATCGTAGACGATCTGAGAGATGCTGTGAATGTTTTGTAGAACTTTACTCCTTCAGAAAATTTATTGTTTCAAAAAATTATATTTGCTCTTTCAGATTAACAAGATTTATATTATATTATAACCATGATGAAAATCATAGTCGAGAACCTGGACTCTAACAAGGTGGATGAGATTAAAACAGCGGTTTCATCCCTCGCAACATCGCGAGATAAAGTTAAAGAATTACCAATAGTGTTAAACAACACGAAAGGTGATTATAAATTAGCTTTAGATCTCGCAAAGTTTGTACACGCATCGAAAGTTGACTTACTAGTCAACGCGAGCGGTACAAATGATGCAGCGGGCACGATCTTAGCTGTGGCAGGCAAGAAAGGCACAAGACACGCATCTTTTGATGCTATCTTCGTTCCTTTTGATGCCGAGTCAAGTACTAAGAGGGGTGAACGTTTATCCCCTCAAAATCAATCAATTCTATCTGCTTTAAAGTCTTTTGAAGCACATGGAAGAGGATTGAAATCCATTTTTTCTTATTCTCAAAAACTATCAGCTTTTGAAGCTAAATCCTTAAGGATTGTCGACAAGGTTGATAGAATAGAGAGCAAGTACAAAGATGACTCTTCAAAAAAGAGTAAATCTGGTAAAAAATCTTCTAAACGGAAATAACATTCCCTTATTAGGTTTTTGAGAAACAGATTCAGGTTGGGCGGAGGGAACTCCGCCTTTCCTGTTTTATAACGGTGATTTTAATATGGAAATGAAACAAAAATTAGAACAAAAAGAACCAAAAAACAATACAAACCAGAGTGATTTCCGACTGAAAACAGAAGCATTTCCGTATAAAAATTAAAACGTTACGAAGCAAAACCAAACAAAAACCCAGGCAAAACTAGACAGAAACTATAACCGAAATTAATTAAAACTATTTTGATTAAAAAGAAAAATGAAGGTTCGGAGCTAATTGATTTTCAACTTTCATCAGATTCTCAGGAAATACTTACATTAGCGGATAGGTTGATTGAAGAATTCAATGTAACTCTGAAACACATAATAAGAAAAAAACAAATCCTTATTACTCTTATTACTAATTTAATATACAATCACCTTCGCGGATTCGATACAGCAATACCACGGGGAGAGAAATTTTACAGCAATATTCCGAAAAGATATAAACCTGAAAATATGAGTCATGACATTGTAATTTATTTTATAGATAAATTAACGATGAATAATAAATATGCAATTGAACGTTCACGCGCTTTGAAACATGAGTATGGAGAAGTATCAAAGTATAATCCGTCAAATTTACTGATGTCATTATGTAAAGAAACGCTTTCAAATAACTACACACTGATTGAAGACGAATGCATCTTACTGAGAAAAAGGGTTTCTAATGATTTTAAAATAGTAGATGGAATAATTATGCAAACTCTACAGAATTCCGATATAGCGACAGATTCTGAAGAACTTACAGCTGAAGAATCTGTTACATCGGGCCTGGAAGATGAAGGTCAGGTAACTAGAAAATACAAAAAGATTCTTATGGATTATCCTGAAACAGAATACACACAAAGAATCCGTTCAGACCTTAACGAGTATAATCGGTTCCGTATAACGAATTCTGTCAGCCTTAAAAACCTCCCTAAATCAATGCTATTAAGTGAAAAGTTTAAAGAGAATATTCAGTTGTTTTCGTCAGTTGATATATCAAAACTCAGACCGGATTCAAAAGGGAATTACAATGTTCCGCTTGCTCCTGATAAACTTGTAAGAATATTTACCGAAGATTTCGAAAACGGCGGAAGGTTTTACCGTGGTTTTGAAACACAATTAAAAAAAGAACTCAGATCTTATATAGCGATAAACGGAAATTCCACGGTCGAGTTTGATTACAGCTCGTACCACATCCGTATGTTGTATCATCTGAAAAACAAACGATGTCCTGATGATCCTTATACAATATTTGAAGGATTAGATGAAGATGAAGGCCGTGAGTATTACAAAACAATGGTTGCAAGCTGTCTGAATAATGATAATGAGAAAACCGTATTAAGAACTATGCGTCATTACATTATTAAGAAAGGTTTGAGGGACTATTTTTTGGATATAACTGATAAAGGTCTGAGAACGGGACTTGAACTATTAAAAACTCACAATAGACATGTAGCCAGATATTTTTTTCAGCGTGACGGATTGAAATTTCACAGGATGGATTCTGATATAGCGAATGATATTTTAATGTATTTTACCAGGCGAACTACTCCCATTCTTGCTTTATGTGTCCACGATTCGTTTATCGTACCAAAGGAGCACGAAGAGGATCTAAAATGGGCTATGAACAAGTTTTACAGAGCAAAAGTGCATAAATTGCCTAAAATCAAATGATTTTAGAGTTACTCCCCTATATATAGGTATATATAAGGATTTTATTTAAGAACATATTTTTAAAACATAATTATTTTAGAATTAAAGAACATAGAAAGGTTTTAGGTTTTTTAAGGTTTTTGATTAGATGAAAAAAGAGAAAATAATAAAATAATATAAATACGCCCGAAAAAAATATAACTATAATGACAAAAAAATAAGACAATAACACACGATAAGAATGCTCATAATATATTGAGAAAAAAAGCATATTTTAGCGACGTTTTTTCGGAAAAGTATAGAAAATTGGACTTATTTTACCCCAGTAACAGGGTAATATTACCGGAAAAGTCTATTTAAACAGACTTTTTTCGGTCACAATTAAAAGTCTATTTAAGTAGACTTTTTAAGAATAGCGATTTCAGTGCAGAATCAGCATCCAATAAAAAGTCTATTTAAATAGACTTTTCATAATAAAATAATTTGTCTATTTAAACAGACTTTTTCATTCAGAGCAGACCCGAGTTGACTTTACCCTCAGATGAAAAACTCAATCTTCATCTGCTTTTCTGTCTGAGTGATATCTATTCCTCACAAACAATTCTTTACAGCCATCCGAGTGATTCAAATTATAGTTATAAAGATGAATACATTCTTTACATTTATCCCCGAATGTTAAGTTTTCCAAATATTCCACATAATCAATAAAAATTGGAAGAAATTTCTCCGAGTAGTACTTATCAAATCGTTCGTCATCAATTGACACCAATCGATTATCTGTCTTCATTTTCTCTTTTATAAGCTCAGCCAGTCCTGAATCTATATCCGCCGGCACCATAAAATCCTTAACACAAATCATCGGTTTATCCATTTCAAAAGCAACCTCACCATTAGCGAAGTTAATAACGTAATGGGCTTCAAAAAATATCCCATCCAAATTAAATACAATCGTAAGTTTTATTTCGTCATAATTGTACT
>DATCHW010000074.1:0-1495 GCA_036508135.1 Ignavibacteria bacterium | reverse complement strand
GTAATACCGTATTTGGATCAGTTAGATGCCTTTGTTTTGGCGTCTAAAACAGAAACCACATCTCTTTCTTCTTTGGAAGCTTATTCCAGAGGGATTCCTGTTTTTACAACCCCGGTAGGTTTTTTAGGTCAAAATCCCGATAAGTATCAGAACATTTATAATTTTAATACTGCTGAGGAATTAGCATCGCTTATCAATGAGGTCTTGAATGTTAAAAAGATTTCCATTGCACCTCCTTCTGTTAAACTCGACTCCTCGATTATTACTTTTTCAAAACTTCACGAAATGGTGGTTAGTAAATACCTATGAAAAAAATTGCATTGTGCATTCATGATTTAAGGGCTTCTGATGGAGAAAAAATTGTTGAAACGATTAAAAATGTCCGGGAATTCTTCAAATCCGGACCAATTACAATACACCTTGTACTGGACGTAGATATAAGCGATGATGATGAGACTTTCCGCTATCTGAAAAAGGAAGTTGATAATAAACAATTAGAGATAGTATTTCATGGTGTAACACATCTCTGTCCCGTGGGTACAGGAAAATTATTTTCATGGTATCATAAATATCAGGCAGAATTCATAGACAATACCTTTCAGGCAGACATTAACAAACTTAGATACAATAAGTTAAATGAAATACTTCAAATTAGAACAGGTATTTGTCCATCATGTTGGATAGCATTACCTGCAGGTTGGAGGTTTATAAAAAGCTTGTCGCCATTGTATATTGAAAAACTCTTGTCAATAAATTATAAAAGGAAACGTTCTTTCTCTTTACCTATTTCTTTGGCAAGCGATAATAAAAGAGAACTAGATATTCTAAAAATACTTGCGTCTTTTATCTCAGCGACCGCCATTCTTTTCAATCATAAGCGACTAAGACTTGTTGTACATACCATAGATATTTCAAATTTTGATTCTATGACCTTTTTTCGTCATAAATATAACAGTTTGACATCAAAAGGGTTTTCCCCTGTATTACAAAATGAGCTGCTTTAATCTGTCATAAAAATCTTTCATACCATATTAACAAGTGTTCTTTCTATAGTTTATATACAGTTGAACCAATAAGTGAACTTCAATTTCAGATGTCAAGAAGGTCTTTCCAGCCTCATGCTCCTTCAGGGCTCCGGTTATCTGGCTCTCAGTAAATCTCGTCTTTTTCATATACAAGTTTAAAGTTAGACACTTTTGTCCAATTTTGATTTGTGGGATTTTTAGGAATACTTACAGTTAAAACCACTAACAATAAAATACTTACTAATTTTTTAATTTTTAATATTGATAACTATTTAACTTCAATTTTCTATCGTGTGCTTCTTTTAACATAGCACCATTTTCAAACATTACCATTGGGCCCGGTTTCAGGCTATATATTTCATCTATATGAATCAAAATAACCGCTTTTGGTTTAGGCATTCCTGCTTTTAATGATAATTCAGCTGATTTATCATAAATCTCACCTTCGACGATTACTTTGGGAGTTCCAA
>DATCHW010000073.1:0-1014 GCA_036508135.1 Ignavibacteria bacterium | reverse complement strand
TCGTAAAATTGGAAAGCTTCATTTCTTTTCGAAACTTTTGGTTTATGAGTCTCCAAGAAGATATAGGAGATTTGGGTATATAATACTATTTCTGCAAGGAGTTTATAGTCATGTTTATCAACAAATTTTCAAGAAAAATGTATTTAAAGAGTGGAGGAGAATAGAGTAATATTAGAATCAATAAGATTACATTAATATTTATAAGATTCTTTACGCAATAATATAGTATGTGAAAAGACGAACATCTTGGTCACATTTGATCGTTTAGATTACACTTACCATACATAACAATACAACAAGTTTTTAACTCCGGCTTTATGTGGTCAATTTATTCCAGCCATTTTGGTCAAGGAGATTGGTTTTTCCAATATTGCCTGGAATCTTCATCTAACATTCATCAGATGGCTCTATTTTTGCTTTAGGCCCAAATTGAACCACCATATCTCTCACTTCAGAAATCTTAAGCACAAAAGGCGCTTCGCGTTGGGGGGATATGTGAATGATATAACTTATTCTCAATATTATGTAACGCTTTCAGGAGTTAATAGACTTTCCTTTGTATCTGGGAAATTAATTCACAATTTAAAATTTAAAAAAATGAATACAACAGAATTAAAAGGAAACTGGAATGAGCAGAAAGCCAAGCTCAAACAGAAATTTGCAGTTTTAACTGACAATGACCTGATGTTTGCAGAAGGCAAGAAGGAGGAGATGTTTGGAAAACTTCAAATCAAACTTGGCAAAACAAAAGAAGAATTGCACAAGATTATTGAAGCCCTTTAATCATCTTCTTTTACCAAAAAAATTGTTGAATATTTTGCAGTTTTTAAACCAAATAATTTATTAATTATGAAAAAAGTATTAATCGTTCTGGTATTAATTATGGCAGTTATGGTTGTCAATGCACAGGTCACAAATACTACTGATTCCACCCGGACTGTAGTCAAGGTAGCTGATCTTCAGAAAGCTATAACAGACAATATTGCTAAAGATTATGTCGGTTATACTATTAAA
>DATCHW010000072.1:0-4449 GCA_036508135.1 Ignavibacteria bacterium | reverse complement strand
TCGTAAAATTGGAAAGCTTCATTTCTTTTCGAAACTTTTGGTTTATGAGTCTCCAAGAAGATATAGGAGATTTGGGTATATAATACTATTTCTGCAAGGAGTTTATAGTCATGTTTATCAACAAATTTTCAAGAAAAATGTGTTTAAAGAGTGGAGGAGAATAGAGTAATATTAGAATCAATAAGATTACATTAATATTTATAAGATTCTTTACGCAATAATATAGAGTGTGAAAAGCCGTCCTTCTTTGACCACTTCAAAAAACGGTCTGATTTTTTTAACATACATTACAAAACAACAAGTATTTAACTCAGGATTTGGGTGGTGAATATATTACAGCCGAAGATGGATTGTGTCAATAACTTATACACTTTAAAACCTATTTAATTAGCAATGCAGCTTAAAAAGAGCATACCATAACACATAATTTTCAGACAGAAGTGACGCCTAAAAACCACTGAATTTTTTGTTTGACTCTAAAAGCATTAACACTTACCTGATTTTAAAATCCTATTCAATCAATATAGGTCAAAACTCATTTGACTTTGGCTTTTAAATATCGTAATTTAGCATATTATACTGCTTAGAGTAACCATATTATAAATTAAAAAACTTAATATGAAAGTAAAAATCTACTTAAGATCTATCTTAAAAGATGGGGAAAACAGGCTTGCGTTGTTCGATTCAAACCGTAATGGAGATATCAATGACCTTACAACAGAGGTTCACGCCGGGGCTACTATTATTTGGAAATTAGACTGCTGCAGCGGGATAAAGAGTATAACTAGAATATACTCCAAAGAGAAGGAACATACTATATTTAAAAGCGATCCGGTGAAACGATTGTTATGCAAAGGATTTAAATTTCAATTAGAAAAGGGAGTAGAAGGAAAAGAAAAATACACCATTGAATGCATCCTTTGTAATAATACAGAACTGATTATCGATCCTTACATAAGAGTCCCACCCGTCAGATAGTACCATGTATTATCGTATTATTTCGGCTTTTTATATTGCCTTTATTATGGCAATAAACTCACTAACCGCAGTTAACGGGCAATCAACCGATAGTCTCTTGTATATATTAAACCATGACGTTATTAAGGAAGATACTAATAAATTAAATCTTCTTTGCAAGATAGTCTCATATTCAGATAATGCTGATACCATTTTAAAATATAGTGAGCAGGCCATAAAACTTGCTGAAAAATTGAATATAAGTCCTGCACAGCCTACTGTTTTTAAAGGAGTTGGCTACCTTAATTCCGGTAAACTTGCATCCGCACTTGAATGTTTTATGAAAGCAGCCAATTATTACAAAGCGGATCACAAGAACATCGGCTTGGCAATTGTATATATTTATATATCAGAAGCATATAACCAGCAAGAAAACTATGATAATGCGAAATACTATCTTAAAAATGCGGTTGAAATCTTCAGAAAGGAAAAAGATACGATAAGGCTGGCTTCAACTTTGAGCAATCTGGGTTATGTCAATTACAGTATGGGACAATATGATACTGCCTTAATTCTATACTCAAATACCAGTAAAATATACCAAAGGTTAGGTTACCTTACTGAATTTGCCATTTGCCTGGGCAATTCGGGATTGGTTTATTCCAGACAGTCGGAATTTGAAAAGGCAGAAATTTATCTTCTCCGCGCTATAGAAATACTTACTAAACAGGGCGATGAACATACCGTTTTGCAGTATATGATCGAATATGCCGGCATTCTTCAGCATAAAGGAGAAATTAAAAAAGGAATAATATCTGCTAAGGTAAGTTTTGATAAGGCTACAAAGAATAACATTCTAGAATTTGAACGCGATGCAGCCTATCGTCTTGCTATGCTATATCAGGTTTCCGGAAAGTACGACAGTGCTTACCATTATCAGTCGTTGTATATAAACGCAAATGACAGTATAAAAAGCGTTAAGAATATTCAAAAAATGGCTGATCTGCGTACGGGATTTGAAGTGGCTAAAAAGCAGGCCGAGGTTGATGTATTAAGAAAGAATAAATTAATACAGCTTATTGTGATCTTGGGTTTAGTTCTCATCCTATTGTTGGCCATAGGACTCGTACTTCTTTATTATTATAGTCTGAAGCGGTCGCAAAGGCTTACAGCTGCTCTTGATGAGCGGCGTATATTATTGGAAAAGCAGAGCCAGGAACTGAAAGAACAGCGTGAAGAATTAATGCTGCAAAAAGAAGAAATAATTAGTAGTATAAACTATGCAAAAAGAATACAATCAGCTATTCTGCCGCCAGAAGTGTACATTAATGAATTGCTGAATGAGAATTTCATACTTTATCTGCCAAAAGATATAATAAGTGGTGATTTCTATTGGATAAAACAGGTAAAGAATTATATCATATTAACTTCTGCGGATTGTACAGGCCATGGAGTACCTGCAGCATTTATGAGTATGCTGGGAATAAGTTGTTTGAATGAAATTGTACAAAGCAGGGAGTTTACTCACGCAAATCAGATTTTGAATGAGTTGAGGAAGGAGATTAAACATTCACTCAGACAAACAGGTAAAAAAGAAGAAATGAGAGATGGAATGGACATAGCTTTATGTGTTATTGACAGAAAGAATAACATAATGCAATATTCAGGTGCACATAATCCATTATATATAATAAGCAATAATAACGGGAATTCAGAAATCAAAGAGATAACGGCTGATCCAATGCCCGTGGGTATACATTTCTTAGGTGATAAATCTTTTACAAATCATGAGGTTCAGCTTGAAATTGGTGATACTTTCTACATTTTTTCAGATGGTTTTAAAGACCAGATAGGTGGAGAAAACAATCACAGATTCACCAGCGAAAGATTCAAAAAATTACTCGTAACCATATACGATCAACCTTTATATGAACAAAAAGAAATTCTGGAGAAGACTCTTAAAGACTGGATGGGTGCGAATCCTCAGACAGATGATATTTTGGTTATCGGGGCGAGGGTGTGATAATGAAAAACTGAATGAGAGTCTGGTAAAATAAGGGTTATTAATTTTAAACAAATAGTTATAAAATCCCCCAAAACCTGGCAAGAACCTGGCAACAAAGAAAAACACCTACATATATTATTATGTAAGTGTTTGATTATCAGTTGTCCCGTCAGGTTTCGAACCCGGACGACCGTTAAGAAATTGCCCTGTGGGCAATTTTAGGGAGGAGCGTGACTGCAGGGGTGGCCTTCTGATCCATAACCATTAATAAATATAATAGTCTTAATTTAACACATTGATTATCAATAGTGAGTTATAAAGACAAAATCATTACATTTCCATTATTTAATACCTGTTATCCCCAAAACCTAGCAAGAAACCTAGCAAGATTTGTCGACGGCATCACACGTGATTTTTTTGATACTTGATTCTAGGGAGGGAAGGGGACAAACGTTTAAAACAATGGTGGTAATTATCACCAACCATTTAATAATATTAAACCTATGCGATAGCAAATGGAATAAAATATCCATGTAAATTCTACTGTGCAATTTATTAATATATTTATTCATTATTTTTATTGGCCAATTATTGAAGATAATACGGGAAGTTGGGAAAGTCGTCATGGAATAATTAAAGTAAGGTAGAACTTCATACAAGGTTTTTACAATTGTTAAGATGCCGGTACTTTAGCCGGCATTTCTATTTAGCCCTGGTTGCCCGTGAGTCAGCCTGGCTCCTTCCTTCGGTCACCGAAGGCTCAATTACAGGTTTTCAAGAGAAATCCGTTTCTTATGCTTGAGATTTTTAAAGTGAGATGGTGTCAGCCCAATCATTTTTTTAAACTGGTTTGAAAGATGGGATACACTGCTGTAATTCAGTTTCCACGCAATTTCTGCCAGATTGAGCTCATCGTAAACAAGTAGTTCCTTTACCTTTTCTATTTTATGGGACAAGGGGGAAAAATCGGTCAAACTTGGCATCTGATTCCGGAGTAAATTGAGCATGTTGAAGAAAGCATTGAATATAAATAATCATTTTCATAAATTCTGTATCTCCAGAGGCGCTACTTTCTCTCCATTTCAATTCATAGACTAATCAAGAATTGCCATTTTAAAGACTTTTAAACATTTCTCCAGCAAATTGTCTTTGTGGAAGCAGATAATAGTTCAAGCCTCACCGGAACATTTGTATTCTATTAAAACCCAGAGATTTATTAATTCAAAAAAACTAAACGCAATTGGATGTAATAATGAACAAATTGATAGTCAAGTTTGTTATTTAGAATGATTCCAATTTATATGGGTTTCGAATAAGGCTAAAAAAACTTAATTGGTTACGCTTATTGAGAAGTTAGCTGCAACTCTAAAGGAGATTACAACCCAGACAAAAAAACTTTTAAATTTAAAACCTGAAACATAAAAGCAATGGCTAATCAAGGAGACAAAATCACAAATGCACGGACAGGGCAAAAAATGATTTTCCTT
>DATCHW010000071.1:0-113562 GCA_036508135.1 Ignavibacteria bacterium | reverse complement strand
TAAATATGATTTACCGAAAGAAGGTTTCGTTACATTGAAGGTATATGATGTTCTTGGAAGGGAAGTTTCGAAACTTGTAAATGAAGTTAAAACACCCGGAAGCTATATCGTTGATTTTGACGGTACAAGTTTTTCGAGCGGAGTTTACTTCTATAAATTAGAAGTGAACGGCTTCAGTGATGTAAAGAGAATGATGCTTATAAAATAAAATTAAGGTATATTTTTTTTAATAAAGGAGAGGTATTTTATACCTCTCCTTTTTTTTATTTATTTCCGGACGAATTATGATAACGAAAGAAGAAAATATATTATTAAATACTAAGGAATATAATTTTATTAAAAGCGGTTGGGGGCAGGATGTAACAGATAATATTAACCTCAGAAAAATTTTATATGAATCGGATAATGAAGAAGTTGAAGGGTATATTGCCACACCGAAATATATATCAGGTAAATTACCCGTGATAATCTGGAATCGGGGTGGTTTCAAAGAATCAGGAAAGCTTGATAACTTCTTAGCGTTTGGATTGCTCGGGGAAATTGCATCCTGGGGATATGCAGTATTCGCTTCACAATACAGAGAGAATGATGAATTTGGCGGCTCTGATGTGAATGATATCATGAATATTATAAATCTTGCGGAAAAGTCTGATTATGTTAATCCGGATTTGATTGGAATGGAAGGCTGGAGCCGGGGAGGAATGATGACATATCTCACCCTTACAATGACCAAGAAAATAAAATGTGCCATAATAATATCCGGAATCGCAGATCTTAAAAGAAATATCAATAATATTGATATTTCAAAAATATTCAGTACAATTATTAAAAATACGAAAATAAGTACTGAAATAGAAATTAAAAAACGCTCAGCAGTCGATTTTTTTGAAAAAATATCTAAAAATACTTCTATTTTACTTATACACGGTGATAAAGACGAACGAATAAGCCACTTAGATTCTATTGATATGTTTTCAAAATTGTACGGAAACAAATATGCTGACTATGAAATTAAAATTATTCAGGGTGGTGATCATTTCCTGAAAGCGTCAAAGAAAGAAGTTTCGAAGTTAAGAAAAAACTGGTTTGCAAAGTATCTGAAGTATTGACTAATTATTTGTTTTAAAAAGATATAAAATGAAATTAATTAATATTTCACACTGTTTTAATTACAGAGGATTAAATGGTGTGAGAAATGATGATTTTTTATTGTTATACATTAAAAATTACACATTAAATGATGTTTAATTTTTTTATTTTTAATAAATTATAAAAATATGGACAGCAATTTTTCAAACAGAGTTCAGGAAGTAATAAGATTAAGCCGTGAAGAAGCGATCAGGCTTGGTCACGACTATATCGGCACGGAACATCTTCTTCTGGGAATCATAAGAGAAGGTGAAGGCGTTGCTATTAAGATATTTAATAATATAGGAGTAGATCCACTTATAATAAAGAAAACGGTTGAAGATACAATACGTCATTCCGGAGGTACTTTAACTGTCGGAAATATTCCTCTCACCAAGCAGGCAGAGAAAGTACTGAAAATCACTTACCTCGAGGCAAAGTTATTTAAATCACAGGTAATCGGAACGGAGCATCTATTGCTATCTATCCTGAGAGAAGATGATAATCTTGCTTCACAAATTCTGCACCAATTTAATATTACTTATGAAACAGTAAAATCAGAGTTATTAAATCTTTTAAGCGGTAAAATTCCTTCGACAGGTTCTCCTGTACAGAAACAATCAGCAGAAAAAAAATCCGATAAAACAAAGACCCCGGTTCTCGACAATTTCGGGAGGGATTTAACAAAACTTGCCGTGGAAGATAAACTTGATCCTATTGTAGGGCGTGAAAAGGAAATTGAAAGAGTGGCGCAGGTCTTAAGCCGCAGAAAGAAAAACAACCCTGTATTAATAGGCGAACCCGGAGTTGGGAAAACTGCAATAGCAGAAGGGTTAGCTCTTAGAATAGTTAATAAAAAAATATCCAGGATCCTGCACAATAAGCGTGTTGTAACACTTGACCTTGCAGCGTTAGTTGCAGGTACAAAATACCGCGGTCAGTTTGAAGAAAGAATGAAGGCAGTAATGAATGAACTTGAGAAAGCGAAAGATGTTATTTTGTTTATAGATGAATTGCATACTATAGTTGGTGCAGGCGGCGCAAGCGGCTCACTTGATGCATCCAATATATTTAAACCTGCATTATCGAGAGGCGACCTTCAGTGCATTGGCGCAACAACTCTTAACGAATACAGGCAATATATTGAAAAAGACGGGGCACTCGACAGGAGATTCCAGAAAATTATGATTGAACCTACCTCAGTTGAAGAAACCATCGAGATATTGAAGAATATTAAAAGTAAATATGAAAAACATCATAACGTACATTATACAGATAAAGCAATTGACGAAGCTGTAAAATTGAGCGACCGGTATATTACAGACAGATTTCTACCTGATAAGTCTATAGACGTTCTCGATGAAGCAGGTTCAAGAGTTCATCTTGCAAATATTGTTGTACCCGATGAAATACTAAAACTCGAGAACGAAATTGAAAAAATAAAACAGGAAAAAAATCAGGTAGTCAAGACACAGAATTTTGAAGAAGCAGCAAAACTTCGCGATAAGGAGAAGAAATCTCTCGCTGAATTAGAGCAGGCAAAAATAGACTGGGAGATAAAATCACAGAATCTGACTTATGAAGTTGATGAACAGAGTATTGCAGATGTTGTGGCAATGATGACCGGAATTCCGGTTAATAAAATTGCTGAATCGGAGACACAAAAACTCGTGAAGATGGAAGATTACCTGAGACAAAATATTATCGGTCAGGACAATGCTATATCAAAAATATCGAAAGCTATTAGACGGGCAAGAGCCGGACTTAAAGATCCGAACCGCCCTATCGGTTCATTTGTATTCCTTGGACCTACGGGCGTTGGAAAAACCGAACTCGCAAAACAATTAGCCCGGTTTTTATTCGATTCAGAGGATGCTTTAATAAGAGTAGATATGAGTGAATACATGGAGAAATTTAACGTATCAAGGCTCGTAGGAGCGCCTCCGGGTTATGTGGGTTACGAAGAAGGCGGACAATTAACAGAGAAAGTGAGAAGAAAACCATATTGCGTAATCCTATTGGATGAAATTGAAAAAGCCCATCCTGATACTTTTAACGTTTTATTGCAGGTGCTTGATGATGGTATTCTTACAGACGGTCTTGGAAGAAAAGTCGATTTTAAGAACACAATTCTTATAATGACTTCAAACATCGGAACAAAAGATATAAAAATTGATAAGGTCCTTGGATTCGGAGATTCGACAAATGAAAGTGATTATGAAAAAATTAAATCAGGTATTGATGAAGCAGTAAAAAAAGTATTCTCTCCGGAATTTCTGAACAGGATAGATGATTTAATAGTATTCAGACAACTTGAAAGAGACAGCATTTTGAAGATTGTAGATATCGAATTAAATAAATTGATGGTTAGATTAAAAGCTCAGAATATTTCCATAGAATTAACAAAGCAGGTTAAGGAAATACTTGCTGAAAGAGGTTACGACCAAAAATTCGGGGCAAGACCATTGAGAAGGGTCATTCAAAAATATCTTGAAGATCCGCTTTCTGAAGAAATTCTGAAAGGAACAATAAAAGAAAACAGTAAAATAAAAGTCAGACTTAAAAAAGGTTCTGACGAATTCGTATTCAATGACATTTCAAAAAACGAACCTCAGGGTAAAGACAATTCAGAGGAAGTGATTAATGAATCAAAGGATACTAAAGGATTATAAAGTGCTTAAACAAACTCGTTATAATGCATATATAAGTGCTATTGGACATTTTATACCACCCAAAGTAATATCGAATAAACATTTTGCGGAATATCTCGATACTACGGAAGAATGGATAGAAGAAAGAACAGGAATATCTGAGAGGAGATATCTTGAAAAGGATCAGCCGACTTCATTTGCTGCCATCGAAGCAATCAGAATGCTTCTTAAAGAAAGAAAAATTTCTGCAGATGAGATTGATTTAATCATAGTTGCAACAGTCACAGCTGATATGAATTACCCTTCGACAGCCTGTATCATACAGGATGCAATCGGAGCACAAAACTGCTGGGGATTTGATCTAAGCGGTGCTTGTTCAGGATTTCTGTTTGCCTTAACAACAGGTGCTCAATTTATTGAAAACGGAATGCATAAGAAAGTAATTGTTGTGGGAGCAGATAAGATGTCTTCAATAATAGACCCTCTTGATAGAAATACTTGTGTCTTATTCGGGGACGGTGCCGGCGCAGTGCTTCTTGAACCGACTGAAGACAAAAGCTTAGGTATAATAGATTCAATTTTGCGGATTGAAGGAGTTGGAGGAAAATACCTCATGCAGCCTGCCGGTGGAAGTTTGAATCCTTCCTCCTTTGAGACTGTAGAGAAAAGAATGCATTTTGTTCACCAGGATGGCAAAGCTGTTTTTAAAGATGCCGTTATTGGAATGGCAAATGTTTCAGTGGAAATTATGGAAAAGAATAATTTGTCATCGGATGACATTGCTTATCTTGTCCCTCATCAGGCGAATTTGAGAATTATTTCAGCATCAGCGGAAAGAATGGGTTTATCGATGGAAAAAGTTATGCTTAATATTCATAAATATGGAAATACAACAGCGGCTACTATTCCACTTTGTTTATCTGAGTACTGGAGAGACGGTAAGTTAAAAATTGGTGATAATCTTGTCCTTGCGAGTTTCGGAGCAGGGTATACCTGGGGAAGTATTTTACTGAAATGGGCTTTGTAAAAATATAATTATTAATAAAAAAAATTAATGGTATTAAAATCCTGCGGGAAAATAAATGTCGGTCTCAAAATTATCAATGAAAGAGAAGATGGTTATCATAACATTGAAACTATTTTCTATCCCGTAAATATTTTTGATGAAATTGATTTTCAATTGTCAAAATCATCCAAGGGTTTCAATTCTTTACACTTAAAATCGGATAAATCTTATATCCCACCTGATAAAAGTAATACCTGCTATAAAGCAATAACAAATTTTTTCAAGTTGTTTTTAATCAAGGATTGCTTTGATATTTTTGTTAATATTCGAAAAAATATTCCCGTCGGAGGGGGATTGGGAGGTGGCAGTTCTGACGCTGCTTCAATAATAAAAGCATTAACACGCTATTTTAATATAAATATTTCTGAAAATAGAAATGAAATTATGAAAGTAGCATTATCAGTAGGAAGTGACGTTCCTTTCTTTCTTATCTCGAAACCTTGTTTTGCAGCAGGAAGAGGGGATATATTGAAATTATTGCCTGAATTCAAACTTAATTATAGAATTTTACTTGTTAATCCAAATCTTCACATTTCCACGAAATGGGCTTATGAGAACTATATTTTAAATAATTCGATATCCAATGTGTCTCCTTTAAAAGATATTACTAAATTTGATTTATCGGAGTATAACTTCGAAAATGATTTTGAAGAAGTGGTATTCAAAAAATATCCGGAACTAAAAGAAATAAAAGATACAATGAAAAATAACGGAGCAATATATTCTTCTTTAAGCGGTTCCGGAGCAACTATGTTTGGCTTTTATAATTTTTCAGATGAAAAAAATCTATCAGCCTGTTATAAAAAATTCAAGGAATTGAATTATTTCACCTACATTTCCTGAATACTAAACTATCAGAAACTCACCCTTAAATTTACAAACGGTGTAACTTTATATTGATTATGAGTTACGTTGTATAAATTTTTCAGATTAAAACTTGTACTGACCTTCAAATCTTTGTTGAATACAGTTACTGCCCATGCTGCATCTGCAGCACTCAATAAGTGATTTATTACTATAACATCGAGTGAATATGAAGCAGTACTGAAATAATCGTTTGCTTTTTGTCTATTAACCATATAATCCTGTACCTGAGGTAAAACATAATGCTCATAATTATTTCTATTGATATCAACCCCCTCTGTGGATGACCAACCCCCGATAAAGCTTTGATATTTTCCTATGACTTCGTAAAATTGCTGTTCCCCAAATGCAGGAAGTGTGTGTGAAAAATTTTGTTCTTCACATAGATTAACTTGCTGTCTCAAAATCTCAAAATTTGGTTCGTTAGGATTAATCTCTGTTGAACCCGGAAATCCCTGTGTCTTTAACCATAAAGCGTATCTATTGATATTCCAGTTTTGATTGGCATAGTTCTGATACTCATCCGTTTTATTATTCCCTTTCTTTTGGAAAACGGCATATAAAGCCCATAGTCCAACCTCAGCACTGATAAATACAGCGCTTTTAATGTAGCTTTTTGCGTAAAATTCCCCTGAACCCGGTATTACAGCAGACATTAACGCTCCCAGGAAAGGACTTTTTTCATTCGTTTCAACTGAACTGACATCTTTCTTTTCTAAGGATTCAAAATTATTAACTAATTCTATACCCGATTTTCGGTTTAAAATATTTTCCCGCAGATCTATTCTTTTGAAATTATCATTTTGAGCAAATACTGATACAGAAAATATGCTTGATATGATGATAATAACTAATAAGATTATTTTTCGCATTTTTAATAATAAATTTTTTTTAAAAAAAGAGCATTTCCTGGTAAATATGTTGTCTTTATCTTTTCTCCTTTAAAAAATTTTTGTTTTGTTTCTTCAAAGTCCAGTCTGCCTCTTCCAATATCAATAAGACATCCTATAACGGCTCTAACCATACTGTGAAGAAATCTATTCGCCGTTATTGAAAAAATCAATTCATTTTTCGACCTGTAAAATAAATATTTAAGGTCATAAATTATACACCTGAAATCATGCTTATCGGACGGATTCTTGCATAACGACTTAAAACTATTATCACCTTTTAATATCGGAATAAATTCATCAATTTTTTCAAAGTCCAGTTTGTAATTCATCTTATGATAGTAATCACCGCTGATAGATTTTTTATTAAAAGTAATTCTATATTCATATTCCCTCTTCTTCGCTGAGTATCTGGAATGAAATTTATCAGGAACAATTTTTATATCTTTTATTGATATCGAATCCGGTAAAATGGAATTCAATGAATAAAGAAATTTTTCAGTGTTTAAATCTTGTTCAAATTTAAAATGTGCAACCTGATTTAATGCATTCACCTTCGAATCTGTCCTGCCTGATGCTATTAATTTAATATCCCGATTTAAAATCTGTTTAAATGCATTTTCTATTGTTTTTTGAACTGTCTTATCCGTACTTTTTTGTATTTGCCAGCCTAAAAAATCTTTCCCGTCATATTCGATAACAATTTTATAATTATTCAAAGTGCAGTGGCTAAAAACTTTTTGATAAGCTGATTTTAATACCGTCGAAAAGTTTATTTCGATTTGATAATGGTTCGGAATTAATTCTGAATGATGTTGAATTATTATTCCGGCTGTTAACTAATATCAGAGAACTGATTGCACTTACAATTCTGTTAACCACAAGCACGGAAGCGAATATTATCCTTGAGTTGTATATTCTTTCGCTTTTCTTTCTCTGGTTGTCAAAAAAATATTGGTTATCCGTGTTATCCCAGCTCCAAAAATTATTATTTATGTCATACAAATTATCATATTCACCTTTGCGTAGTTTATCATCATTATATTCATAAATATTAGTGTAATTACCCACGTTTGAGAAATAGTCATCACTTTTACCTGATACATTTAATCCGGAATGCATTGAAGCGAATGATCTTGAATCATCCCTGACAGCATTCCCGTATAGGTTCAATCCTACGATGCCAAGCCAGGACATAACTTCACCTGTCAAGAAATATTTACCCACATCCATTCTTCCTGCATAAAAATGTCCGGCACCGGGTACAATTAATGACAATATCATTGCAAGCCCGGAAGACTTCTTGTTTACTGTCAGTTTTATATTCTGGTTTATTCCTGACCCGGGAGATTTAATCTCGGAAGCATTAAGTATTTTATTTCTTAAATCAAGTTTAATATCTTGTTTAGAATTTAAATCATTATCATTATTTCGCAAATCAAAATCCTGAGCCTTTAAATTGACAGATGAAATTGCGAAGATAAAAAATATTACTATGATATTTTTAAACATTTATTTTTATTTTTTATCAGTTTCTTTTAAGAGTTTAATTTTATTAACAAATTCTTGCGGTTTTAAAAATCCCGTTACCCTTAATTCTTTGATTTCTTCACCCTTAGAATTAATGAATATAACAGCGGGAAGTCCTTTAATATTGAATTTATCGGAAATTTCTTTATTTTCTTTGGTCAAATCAATTTTAATATTATTAAAGCCTTTCGATTCCTCTACCACAGATTTGTCATTATATGTAAATTGGTCTAATTCCTTACACTGTGCACACCAATCAGCATAAAAATCAATCATGACCGGCTTTTTCTCCGAAGATATACTGTTCTCAATTGAAGATAATGAATTCAGTATTTTCCATTTAACTTCTTCTGCATTTGACTGAGGTTTCAGTATCCAGGAACCATAAATCAAAGCTATAATAGCAATCAAATATTTTACTTTTGTGAATCCTTTGGCATTTAATCCTTTTTTATCAATCAATATAAGATATATTCCGCACGAGATAATATAAAGCGGAAATGCTATCACAAAAATGTCTTTAGGAATTATCGGAGATAATGTATTTAATGCCATTCCGAAAAGCACCAAACCGAATATAACTTTTACACCTTCCATCCACTCCCCTGAGCGTGGTAACTTATTCAGAGCACTGGAAAATGCAGCAAGGAAGATATATGGGAACCCTAATCCCATTGAAAGTACGAAGAAGAGCAGAAATCCCATAAATGGATTTCCCATTTTTCCTACATATACCAGCAAACTCAAAACGAAAGGGCCTATACATGGGGCGGCAATAAAGCCGACCATTAAACCCATCAGTAACGATCCTAATAAACCGGAGCGGCTTTTATTTCCTGCAAGAGCAAGTTTCTGTGGAACCCGTATTTCAAATAATCCGAACATACTAGTTCCAAGCGCAAGTAAAATTAATGAGACAGCAACAATCACGATTGGATTTTGCAAAGCATTCCCAAGCAGGCTGCCGGTCAGTGCAGCAAACAACCCGAGAGCAGAATAAGTAACCGCCATACCTAAAGCATAAAATATTCCCATCATTATACTATGCATTTTATTACCGCTTGCCTGAGCACCGAAGAAACTGATTGTAATAGGAATTAAAGGATAAATGCATGGTGTAAGATTCAGGGCAAGACCACCAAGAAAAATAAAAAATAAACCGAGTACTATACCTTTCTCCTCAATGAAATTGGAAACCTTCTCTTCATCAGGATTTGCACCTTCTGTTCTTTGATTTTCTTTAAGTGTCTCAGATGTTACTTCTTTTTTTATGGTTGGTTTTGAAAAATCAATATTTTTGAAAATACTTTCATTTGAAAATATCTTTGAAAATTTTTCTTTACTGACTTTTACATTAACTTCCATTTTTACATTCCTGGGTTCATAGCAGGCTTTATCGTCACATGCCTGATATCTGAAAGTTAATGGAATTTTATAGTCACCATCTTTTAATTCCTTTTTAGAAATAAAAGATATTCCGATGTAAATATTTCCTTTATAAACTCTGATTTTATTTTCACTGAATTCAAATTTATAAAGTTCATCAGGAGGGAAGAATATTGCAACGGGTAAGTAATCAATTGTATCCGCTTTTAATTCTGAAGTTATAGTAGTCGGATCATCTGTTTGAAAAGAATTAATATGGTATTTGTCTTTAATTTCGACTTTTACGGCTAATATAATTGTATCATTCGGGGTGTAAATTTCTTTATTTTGTAGAACTGATACTTTTAACTCTTTAGTTTCCTGACTAAAAATAAAATTACAAGTAAAAAATGTAAGGATATAAAAGAAAAAAATTTTCTTGAACATAAAAAGAATCAACTCTAAAATAATTTTATCAAGTTATAGTCATTTTTATAAAATTTCAACGCAAAAAGAATTTATCTGAAATACTTGACTTTACTACTGTTTATTAGTTATTTTTGTATAGTAAAGGGTAAATTTTTGGTACCATTTTATGTAAGGTTATTGTGAATAATTCTAACTACCAAGAATTACTAAATAGTTGTTAAAATAAACATTAAAAAGGAGATAGCTTTGAAACCTACAATAAAAACGAAGACAAAAAATGATAATCCTTTGAGCGATTTAATCGATGATGAAGTTTTTAATACTCTGAAAAAATATAAATTACTTGATGAAAAGGCAATAAGAGATTATAAAATTAGACAGATGTATAAGGATATGAGAAGAGAAATGAGTGCCGGTGAAGCAATAGATAAAATTCAGGAACTATTTCCGTATCTTCAATTTGATACAATTAGAAAAATAGTTTATCAAGTTTCTAAGTAATTGTTTTGATAATTATCGATTAAAGCCGTTCCCGTTTGAACGGCTTTTTTTTTATTAAATATAAATCATGCTGTACGAAAATAAAATTTTAGAAGAATTACTCGTGGGATTCATCAGGAATGAAACCCAAAAAGCAGGAATTAAAAAAGCAGTAATAGGATTATCAGGTGGAATTGATTCAGCTGTGTCAGCTTATATCACTTCAAAAGCTCTTGGAAGTGAAAATGTGTTGTGTATAATGATGCCATATAAAACAAGCAACAGGGATAGTATAACTGATGCGGAAAAGGTTATCAGTGCATTAAATGTTAAATCGAAGATTGTTGATATTTCAGATATGGTAGATAGTTATTTGAGAAAATGCGATGAAGAAATATCAAAAGTGAGGAAAGGGAATATTATGGCAAGGATGCGTATGATAGTATTATATGATGAGTCTTCAAAAGAAAATGCTTTGGTTATAGGTACGGGTAATAAAACTGAAATTCTGCTCGGTTACTCTACAATTTTCGGGGATTCTGCCTGCGCTATAAATCCGATAGGAGATTTATATAAGACACAGTTATGGGATTTTGCAAAATATCTTAAGATTCCTGAATCAATTATTAACAAAAAGCCATCTGCTGATTTGTGGGAAGGGCAGACTGATGAGGATGAATTCGGTTTTACATATGAAGAAGTTGACAAATTTCTTTATTTGAAAATCGACGAGAGAAAAAGTGATGAAGAACTAATAAAACTCGGTTTCAAAAAAGATTTCATCGAAAGAGTCAATAAAATGATTATCGGAACTCAGTTCAAAAGGCTTCCTCCTTTGATTGCAAAAGTTTCTAACAGGACAGTCAATATTGATTTCAGATACAACAGGGATTGGAACACTTAAAATTCTATAAATGAAAATAATATATTCCACATTTATATTATTTGTTTTTATTTTTACCTCTTTCCATTTTTCATATTCTCAAAATTTATCTTTCCAAAACGGTGTGGTTAGTTCAGCTAATGAACTTGCAAGTGCTGTTGGTATTGATGTGATGAAAAAAGGAGGGAATGCAATCGATGCTGCAGTTGCAGTTGGTTTTACTCTTTCCGTTGTTTATCCTCAGGCAGGCAACATTGGGGGCGGGGGATTCATGGTCATTCATTTTCCTGATGGAAAAAATATCGCTCTTGATTATCGTGAAAAAGCACCTTCTCAGGCATACAAAGATATGTTCCTCGATTTAAATGGAAATGTAATTGAAGATTTAAGTACGACCGGACCTCTTGCTGCGGGTATCCCCGGTTCAGTTGCAGGGATGCTATATGCTCTTGAAAAATACGGTACAATGAGCCGCGAGAAAATCATAAGCTATGCGATTGACTTAGCAGAAAATGGTTTTAAAATTAATGACAAATTTGCAAGTCTTCTTAATTCACAACAATCTGAATTTAAAGGTTTCAAAGGTACACTTAATATTTTCGGGGGAAAATTTAAAGATGGTGATATAATTATTCAGAAAGACCTTGCAAATACTTTAAGGGAAATCAGTTTGTATGGCAGAGATGGATTTTATAAAGGGAAAACAGCTGAAATGATTATAAATGAAGTTAATAATAACGGCGGAATATTCACTTATTCCGATTTAGAAAATTATAACGTCATAGAACGGGAAGTATTAAAAAGTTCTTATAGAGGTTACGAAATTATTTCTATGCCTCTTCCAAGCAGCGGCGGAATTTGTCTTATTAATATGCTGAATATGCTTGAGAATTACAATTTGACCAATTTCGGATTCGGAACCCCTGAATATATTCATCTTACAACGGAAGCGATGAGACGTGCTTATGCGGATAGAAGTGAATACCTGGGGGATGCTGATTTTATAAATGTTTCCGTCGATATTTTAATCTCAAAGCAATATGCAAAAGACAGAATGATTGATTTCAATCCCAATATTGCCGGAAAAAGTTCTGAAATAAAAAAAGGAGATGTATACAAAAAGGAACACACAGAAACAACACATTATTCTGTTGCAGATAAGTCTGGATTATGTGTTTCGGTTACAACAACACTTAATGATAATTTCGGCAACAAAGAGATTGTAGAAGGTGCAGGATTCTTTTTAAATAATGAAATGGATGATTTTGTAATCAAACCGGGTACCCCAAACATTTACGGTTTGATAGGAACAGATGCAAATTCTATTGCTCCAAATAAAAGAATGTTAAGCTCTATGACCCCTACTATAATTTTAAAAGATACTAAACCATTTATGATTCTCGGCTCTCCGGGAGGTGGCAGGATTATTACAACCGTTCTTCAGACAATTATTAATGTAATTGATTTTGGAATGGATTTGGAAACTGCGGTTGAATCTCCAAGATTCCATCATCAATGGTATCCAGATGAAATTGTGATTGAAAAAAATTCGCTATCTCTCAACACAAAAAATAAATTGATTGAGATGGGTCATAATCTTAAAGAGATAATTAACTTTGGGAGAATTGATGCCATTATGTTTTTAACCGATGGATTTATGACAGGGATTTCGGATACCAGAGGGTATGGAAAATCCATCGGATTTTAAAAAATAAATTAAGAAGATTGAAATCGGAAGGAACAATTAAAGAAAAAGTACGCTGGGACTTTCCAAAAGCCTTTTGGACAGCAAATACAGTCGAGCTTTTTGAACGTGCGGCATACTATGCGGTCTTTATTGCAATCACATTATATCTTACTAAGGTTGTAGGTTTCAATGATATCTGGTCGGCGTGGATAGGAGGCGGTTTTTCCGCAGGGCTTTATCTTTTACCGCCATTCGCAGGTGCTTATGCTGATAAGATCGGATTCAGGAATGCAATCATTCTTGCATTCTCTCTCCTTACACTGGGGTATTTTTCGCTGGGGGCATTTCCATACCCTGTAACGGTCATTCCCGCATTAATGCTTGTTATGTTAGGCGGCTCTTTTATTAAATCGGTAATAACCGGAACTGTTGCTAAGACAACTAACGAACAAAACCGTGCGAAGGGATTCTCAATATTTTATGGTATTGTAAATGTGGGAGCTTTTTTAGGTAAGACATTTGCTTATCCGCTCCGTGTTTTCTGGGGTTTAGAGTATATTAATTTTTTCTCTGCACTAATGACTTTTACGGCGCTTATTATTGTGTTTTTTATGTATAAAAATGTTACTACTCATGGCGAAGGAAAATCTTTTAAAGAAGTCGGCAGGGGATTAATTAAATTAGTTACAAATTTCCGTTTATTGATTTTAATTTTGATAGTATCAGGTTTCTGGATTATACAGGGACAGCTTTATGCTACGATGCCGAAATATGTTATAAGAACAGTAGGGGAAGGTGCTTCGCCTGAATGGATAGCCAACGTGAATCCGTTTGTAGTTATGATTATGGTAGTCTTTATTACAAATTTACTGAAAAAAAGAACTGCACTTACGTCAATGACTCTGGGAATGCTTTTAATGCCTCTCTCGGCTTTCACAATGGCATCGAGCCCGATTCTTGAATCAATCTTTGGCAAGTCAATTCCTTTCTTCGGTTTATTCTATGCAAGCCCTATAACGGTTATGATGATTTCAGGCATTGTTATTCAGGGACTTGCGGAGTGCTTCATTTCTCCCCGTTATCTTGAGTTTTTTTCGTTTCAGGCACCAAAAGGGGAAGAAGGATTATATCTCGGTTTCAGTCATTTATATTCATTCTTTGCGAACCTGTTAGGATTCGGGCTTTCGGGGTATCTGCTGACTGCTTATTGTCCGGACCCGAAAACTTTATCGCCTGAACAATTGCTCCACGCTTATGACCATGCTAATTATATTTGGTATTATTTTGTTGTGATAGGACTTTTGGCAGGTATTGCTCTTCTGATTTATGGAAAAATTACAAATAGAAAAAAATCTGTAACAGAAACTGTATAAAATCGTATAATTTAAATAACTTCTTTAATTTAAAATAAAAATTATGAAAAAATTAAATTTATCAATTTTAATATTATTTTTATTATTGTGTAATCTTTATGCACAGAAAAACCCTAATATAAGCAAAAAAAATGATTTACCGCCATTAATAGATATCGAGGTATTTTTTGGTGACCCGGAATATTCCGGCGCACAAATTTCTCCTGATGGAAAATACATCTCATTCCGCAAGCCATACAACGGTATAATGAATATCTGGGTAAAAGGTATTGACGAACCTTTTGAATCTGCTAAACTTCTTACAGCGGATAAAAAACGTCCTGTTACGGGTTATTTCTGGAGCCGTGACAGTAAATACATTCTTTTTGTTCAGGACAACGGGGGAGATGAGAACTACAGGCTATATGGCGTAAATCCGAAAGATAATCCGGAAGCTGAAACAGGCGTGCCAAAAGCAAAGGACTTTACTCCGATGGATAATGTGAGGGTTCAAATAATAGGGCTTCCTAAAAATAATTATAGCGAGATTATTATAGCAATTAATGATAGAGACCCGCAATTTCACGATGTTTATAAACTGAATCTTGAAACAGGAGATAGAAAACTTTTAGTTAAAAATGATGCAAATATTGCCGGTTGGTATACAGACAAAAATGGAAATGTTAAATTTGCTATTCGTCAAACCGAATCCGGAGGTACAGAACTTCTGAGTGTTACGGATAATGCATTCACACCGATATATTCTGTAAATGAACTGGAATCTGTTGGCTTTGAGGGGTTTGATGAAACCAGTACAAAGATTTACATTAGTTCAGATAAGGGAGATGATGTTGACCTCAGCAGATTGATATTAATCGATCTTGCAACAGGAAAACAAACTTTGGTTGAATCAGATCCGGATAATGAAGTGGATTTTGGCGGAACATTATTTTCCGATAAAACCGACAAGTTGATTGCCACATACTATGTTGCTGACAGAGTGAAATATTATTTCAAAAATGACGAGTGGCAAAAGGTTTATGATAAAATAAAATCAGTGCTTCCGGATGGTGAAGTTTATATTCGGTCAATCACAGATGATGAAACAAAAATGATTGTGAGTGTGACAAGAGATGTTGATCCCGGGTCTGTTTATATTTTTGACAGAACAAGCGGAGAAGCGAAACTTCTATATAAAGCAAATCCAAATATTCCAACAGATTATCTTGCCCCAATGCTACCGGTTAAATATGATTCACGCGATGGTAAAATAATACCCGGATATCTTTTAATCCCAAAAGGTGTTGAAGAAAAAAATCTTCCAACTGTTATTTTTCCTCACGGCGGACCATGGGCACGCGATAACTGGGGATATAATCCATTTGCACAGTTTCTTGCTAATCGGGGATATGCAGTACTTATGCCTAATTTCCGAGGTTCAACCGGTTATGGAAAGAAATTTCTAAATGCCGGTAATAAAGAATGGGGAACCGGTTTTATGCAGCACGATCTGAGCGATGGAGTAAAATATCTTATTGATAGAGGTATTGCAGACCCGAAAAAAGTTGCAATTATGGGAGGCTCATACGGCGGATATGCCACACTTGCAGGACTTTCATTCACACCTGAAATTTATGCAGCGGGAGTTTCAATTGTAGGTCCTTCAAATTTGATAACACTTCTTAATTCTATCCCCCCATATTGGGCTGTTATGAAAAAGATTTTCGATATTCGTCTCGGTAATGTCAACGATTCTGCAGATGTTGAAAGAATGAAGTCGCAATCTCCATTATTCTCGGCAAATAATATTATCGCACCATTGCTCGTTGTTCAGGGAGCCAATGACCCGCGTGTAAAGCAGGCGGAATCTGACCGGATTGTAAGTTCGCTTCGTGACCTGAAACGTAATGTAGAATATATTCTCGCTAAAGATGAAGGACACGGATATGCAGGTAAACTGAACCGTATGGCAATGATAGCAAAAATTGACCGCTTCCTCTCAAAATATTTAGGCGGAAGATATCAGGAAAAAGTATCGGATGAAATCAATGAGCGTTTGAATGAACTGACTGTCGATATTAATTCAGTTAAGTAATAAAATCAACTGTTTCTTTTGAGGCATTTTCAGGCTCAACCTGAAAATGCCTTTTTTATTTTGCTTTGTTTGTATTGCTCTTCTTTATTTTAATTTTTGTTTTTTCAACTTCTCTTTCGCCCCGACAATCCAATCCTTTACTTTGTTTTTATAAACAGGATTCAATTCAATCGCCTTTTCCCAATCATTAATTGCATCTTCAAATTTTTCTGAATAAAAATATGCAATCCCGCGGTTGTTGTATACCTCAACCAAATCCGGCTTGAATTCAATTGCTTTTGTGAAATCAGCAATTGCATCTCCATATCGTTTCAAGACAGCAAATGTATTCCCGCGGTTGTTGTATACATCTGCAAATTCCGGCTTGAACTCGATTGCTTTATTGAAATCATTTATGGCTTTGGGATGATCATTCATTTCTTTTCCGTAAATCAACCCTCGGTTGTAGTATGCATCTGCATAATCAGGTTTCAAGTCAATTGCTTTTGTGTAATCAGCAATTGAATCATCATAGTTTTGTATATTATAATATGCAAGCCCGCGGTTGTAGTATGCCTCTGCAAAATCCGGCTTTAACTCAATTGCTTTTATGTAATCAGCAATTGCTTTTTCGTATTTTTGTAAATTACTATTAACAATCCCGCGGTTGTAATATGCCTCTGCAAAATCCGGCATTAAATCAATAGCTTTATCAAAATTGACAATTGCATCATAATATTTCTCTAAGATATCATAAACATTCCCGCGGTTGTTGTATGCAACGGCGAAATCCGGCTTCAACTCAATTGCTTTTGTGAAATCAGCGATTGCTGTGTCATATATCTGTAAATCACAATAAACAGACCCGCGGTTATTGTATACCTCTGCTAAATCCGGCTTTAACTCAATTGCTTTTGTGTAATAGTGCAATCCTGATTTATATTTTTTTTCTTCATCAACAGCAATATATCCTTTGTGAAAATACCCGCCAAAGTATTTTGGATATTTATTTATAAATTCATCAAGTTCAATGTCTCTTTCTTCTTTTTCTTCAATAGTGCTTATTGACAATACTTCGGATTCTTTATCTGTTTCTTCATATCCTATTTTCTTTAATATCTGTTTGTATCTATTACTTTTCAATTTCTCTAAGGGAACGTAATTCATATCAGCAACTGTATCAATAAATTCCCCGACTATATTGCTTATCTCTCTATATTTCTTTAAATCGTCATCGAGCTTAGGAGTACTTTCGCGGGGAATATCTTTTATTTTCTTGTCTAAATCATCTCTTCTTTTATTCCAATGTATTATATATTCTGCTCTATCATCAGGAGTGAATATCTTTGCTCTTCTTACGTCTCCGCTTTCATAAGGAACAATTGGTAATATTCTTTCTTTAAAATTCTCTTCCTTAAAGAGTTCGGTTATTTCATACATACAATTAGTGGACTTGATGAAAGCATCTGATATGACAATAAAAACAAAGTCAGTATCCCGTACTTTTTTCATAAATTCTTTTATGCTGTCAGTATATTCCAAATCCCTCACGCATCTTTTAATATTGATTCCCGGAAAACCTTGAAAATCTTTATCAATATCATCTACAACTTTCTTATCCTTAAAAGAATACGAAAAGAAAATTGTCTTATCCGTGTTTATTTTTTCAGCCATATTACTTTTTTATTTTAATTTTTGTTTTTTCAACTTCTCTTTCGCCTCAGCAATCCATTTTTGAGGTAAGTTTTTTTTCTCTGGTTCCAATTCAATCACCTTTTCCCAGTCTTTAATTGCTTCGTCATATCTTTGTAAATTTTTATATGCGTTCCCGCGGTTGTAGTATGCCCCTGCATAATCCGGTTTGAGTTCAATTGCTTTTGTGAAATAGTGCAATACTAATTTATATTTCTTTTCTTCTATAGCTATATATCCTTTTTGGAAATATCCGCCAAAATAATTTGGATACTTATTAATAAATTTATCAAGTTCAATGTCTCTTTCTTCTTTATCCTCAATAATACTTATTAACAATACTTCGAACGCTTTATCTATTTCTTTATATCCGATTTTCTTTAATATCTGTTTGTATCCATCACTTTTCAATTGGTCTAAAGGAACGTAACTCATATCATAAATCGTATCCATGAACTCTCCGACAATATTGCTTATTTCTCTATATTTTTTTAAATCATCACTTTGTTTTGCTGTCCCTTCATTAAGAAGTTCACTAATTTCCTTTTCTAAATCCTCTCTTTCTTTCTTCCAGTATTTAACATATTGAACTCTATCCTTAGCAGTAAATATCTTGGCTCTTCTTGCGTCTCCGCTTTCATAAGGAACAATTGGTAATATTCTTTCTTTAAAATTCTCTTCCTTAAAGAGTTCGGTTATTTCATACATACAATTAGCGGACTTGATGAAAGCATCTGATATGACAATAAAAACAAAGTCAGTATCCCTTACTTTTTTCATAAATTCTTTTATGCTATCAGTATATTCCAAATCCCTAACACATCTTTTAATATTGATTCCAGGGAATCCTTGAAAATCCTTATCAATCTCATCAACAACTTCCGTATCCTTAAAAGAATACGAAAAGAAAATTGTCTTATCCATGTTTATCTTTTCAGCCATATTATTTTTTCTCTCGATACTACGCTCCAGCGTAGTATCGGAAAACCATTAAATTATTTAATTCGTTTCTACGCCGGAGCATAGAAACGAGATGAAAACATAGTTAAAAAATGTTTTATAGAAACACAGCCGTTCAATCGTTCAATCATGCATGTTAGCCCCCTTTTCACAAGCCCCTTGTTAGAAGCTATATTTTATTTCTTCTTGTACTTCTTTGGAAAAATTTCCTGTCCGTAAATCCATAAAAATTTATCAATTTCTTTCAAGTTGTGTTTTGTCAACAAATATTTATTTTTAAAGTCAATGATTATTTGTTTGAACCGTTGAAAATCTTTTAAGTCGTTGTCATCAAATTTTGAAAAGTTGTCTTTGTCACGATATGCAAGGAGAATTTTTTCAACGAACCTGTCGTAAATTGGATATTCATCTTTGTTGTGCCAGTTGCAATACTTTGTCGCAAATGAATAGAAATTTCTGTCCCCATTACCCTTTGGTTTT
The DNA here is from genome assembly GCA_036508135.1 of Ignavibacteria bacterium. Lineage (GTDB taxonomy): Bacteria > Bacteroidota > Ignavibacteria > Tepidaquicellales > Tepidaquicellaceae > DATCHW01. Next base: position 94,031 of record DATCHW010000071.1, on the reverse strand, counting down.
CGGATACCGTGTCCAATTGCAATTTTACTTACTACTGAAGGGTCGGCAACCAATAGGTCATTATCAATTTGTAACATAAGAATGTGTCTTGCCATAATAAAAGTCGCAAAAATGTTAGTGCTATAAAGATCATTAATGACACTAATTTTAAGAAGGATGTCTTCTAATTTTTTGTTTTCAGGAAATGCTTTAAAAAGATTTATGATTGATTGGTCTGCCAAGTAATAACGTTCGTCTTTGTTAAACTTGTCAATGTATTTGTCAACAAGGTCATTTGTAGGTGTTTGAAGGTCTGTCATAATATGTTTGTTAATGAGTTAATAAGTGTTTTATGTTAATTTTATTCTATCTAAAATGCATATATTCAGCCATAACTGAAGGATATACTCAATGAGTTTAATTATTTTTTATTCTTTGACAAAAAGTTCTATTTCTAAATAACATCAGGAGGGTTGCCCCTCCTGATTGTGAATTTAAAATATTACACGCCTTTCATTGCTTGTGTGAATTCGACGTACTTTTGTCCTTTCTTTCCGCCGGTGAAGGATGCGAGATATTCTTTTATTAATGGAATACGTACTTTCAGACCTTCGGGACCGTCGTAAAGTTTTTCACGCTCTGAGGTTGCATCGCCGTAATCTTTTAAAGCGACTGCTATTGTTTCGTTTAGTGTTTTAAGTTCATCTATTGAGAAAGATAAGAACATCCCGATAACCCCTATAAAATTATTTCGAAAATCTAATTGTTTTTAATTTAATCTACGAATTATCTAATCAAGATTAAATTCATTTCCTACGATTCCGATTTGAGGTATGAAAAGAGGAACAAATTTTATTCCTTCAACTTCACCAATCAAAGTTTTTAATATTGTATAAAATTGAGATATTTTTTACAATCCTGCTGAAAATGCCTTTTTTATTTTTCGTCGCTTGTAATGTCCCCTGCAATATTTACTAATTCAATTATTGTTTTCCAGTTTCTTGTTGTAGCTACGAGATTTAATTTGCTTTCAAAAAAATTATTGGTCAATTTAGTTCTACCGTATCCATTTGGGCAAAACAAATAAATTGTCTTGCCCGATAAAATGAATTCATCGGGTAAATATTTTCCACCTACGATTTTATCAAAATTAAATTGCCCGGGTTCTTTTGATAAAAAAGTTACGTGAAGGGACTTAATATCTTCTTTCCTCTTATTTACAAAAGGATTTTCCTTTAATACTTTTTTCAGCTCGTCTAAATCTTTTACCATAACAGGAACTTCAAAACCAAACTCTTTAAATATATTATCCGCTACCTTTTTTTCTAAATCCTGATAATTAGATTTCCGGTATTGAAATATAACGTTTCCGCTTTGAATATATGTCCGTATGTTTTTAAAACCCAGTTCTTCATATAGATTACATAAAGCGTCCATTTTTATCATTTTGTGTCCGCTTACGTTTATTCCTCTTAAAATTGATATGTATGTTTGCATAATGTTATCACTTAATATTATTTTGTTTAGTTTGTTACTCTTACTGCAAGTAGTAAAGAAACAGGAACATTTTAAAAATATAATTTAGAAGTTTCAATTTATTATACTGACTTAAATCATATTTATTTCATTCGCTGAATAAGATGTTCGAGATATCGGGATTTAATTTGCCGGCTTGCCAAAGTTTGTTTTATCGGGGGAAGTTTAAGGAGCACTCCAAACACTGCGGCTAAAGCCCTATGGCTCCATAAAACACGGTTATCAAAAATTAAATCCTGCAGTTTACCCCTTTCAATTGCCATTACAACTACTCTGTGAACTCCATTTAAAGGTGTTAAAACCCTTTTCTCACGGGATTTTAACGATACTCCTTTCTCCGGACAAACCCTCACGCATACGCCGCATCCAAGACATAAATTTTCATTAAGAATAGCTTTCTTACGGTTTTGGTAGTGAGGATGATTTGCAGAGGTCAGCGCCATCGCTTCTACAGGACAAGCATTCACACATTTCCCGCAACCGTTACAATGTTCATTATTAATTTCAGGAATAAAATTTGTAGTATGTACGGGATTAAAAATCGCAAAACGCCGGGCGGCTATCATAGCTTCACAGCAACAACCACAGCAATTACATATAAAATTCACCTCTTCCCTGACATTTTCTCCAAACTGAACTAAATTACTTTCATAAGCCTTTTGAAGCAAATCCAGGCATTCCACATCATCGATACGGCGAGCGTGTCCGTGTTTTATTAAAGATGCCGCAGTTGAATTAAAAGTCATGCAAATATCCATCGGGGCATCACAAACTTTTCCCAGATGTTCCATTTTATGACGGCAATAACAAATTCCAACTCCAATATGACCGGCAGTTTTTATTATTTCTGTTGCACGTTCGTAATCCAATACATGCAAAGCATTATCATTAGACAAAGCAGGTTCATTCACAAATACTCTTCCTAACTGAGTTTCTCCATTTGCAAAAAGCGAACGGATAAAATCTTCTTCAACATTTAGATACTGATAAAATAATTCACTCAATGCTTTTTGGTCGATATCATCACGCACACGCATCATAGAAAACTCAAAAAATCCCGCCATAGGAGGAGGTAATGTATAAACACTCTCTCCATATTGTTCGACGTCCAGCAATATTGCACGGCTCGCCAATTTATCCAGAATTTTTTGTGAATTGCTCAAATCCATTTTCCATATAACGCTCGCTTTTAAAGCAGTAAAAGGCTTGATAGGTAATAAAGAAACCAGTTGCGCCTCTTTATCGCTAAATAAAAGTTTTAAAATCTTATTTAGTAATTCAGATGGCGGAGCACCCTGAGGAAAACGGTTGAGCCGGTCAACCAGATTAGAATATGACGTCTTAAGTGTATGATGAGCCATTTTACTAAATTAAAAATTAGTTGTTCACGGGATATTGTGAAAAGTGCCTGATAAAAATGTCAGGCACATTTAAAATCGCATTTCAGATTTTTTATAATCCTACACCTAAACCTGCTGAAAATGCAAATTTGGCTCCATAATTTAAATCAGCATTTACTATCACCGGTCCAAGAAATAGAGTCGCTCCAGCGATACCTCTGAAACTATTTTCGCCTTTTTGACTGAATGATACTATGGTGTTTCCGATTGAGCTTACAAATGTGTAATTAACGTCAACATTGTAATTTTCATATTGCACTCCGCCATAAACTGAAATAATTGCAAACGTTTTATTGAACTGGAGATTAATAAATGTCGAATTTGCATTAACAAATTTATTTGCACTCTTATCAGTTATTCCAAATTTCTGATAACCGCCCTGAACTGCAATATCTATGGGAAGTTTTACATATCCTCCTAAATTATGTCTGATGGCAACTCCAAATAAAGAAAATGTTCCGTAATTTCCGTAACCGATACTTGGAAGTCCTCTTAAAATGATATCAGTTCCGAATATTGTACCGACTCCGATTTGAGGTATGAAAAGAGGGACAAATTTTGTATTATCAACTCCGCCAATCAAAGTTTTTGATGTTGTAAATTGCGTACCTCCTAAATAATATGTCCCGGTGGCTACTGCAGGCGTACTACTGCCGAATACAGTAGGTGCATTGTTAACAGTCCAGTCAACATCGACTTGATCACCATATATTGTTTCCGATGTTCTGAAATTCAGATTAAATGATTTATCAACATCCTGCATCACTACCCCATAAAATTTTACCCCTGCATAAAGATGAGGCCAGATAGGAATTTTGCTGTAACCTGAAGGACCATATCCGCCTAAAAATCCGGAATTGAGATTTGTTCCTAAACTTGTAGTCAGCGGTTCAAGATACTTTTCTGCATATAGTTGACCGACCTGCTGCATCATTTTTCCAAGATCATATTGGGAGAAAGAAGTTGTGCTGAATAAAAAAATAAATAGAAATGCTATTAATAATTTCTTCATAAAAGTTAATTAATGTTAAAAAATAATATCCCGAATTATTTCAAAATCAAATTAACTATCGTAAATATGAAAATACAGGAAAAATATAAGTTATCGATTGTCTAAACTATTGCTGTTCAAAATAAAATTGGAAATTGAATAAATCAAAGAGATTGAATAAATACGGACAGATTTTTTAATATTTAAAACTATCCCCCGTAGAATAACAGAAGATAATCTTTTCCTGACATACAATTCTTGTGGTTTGGCTAAAGCCGGTTTTATATTGGAATTATACCCCACCGTAAACGGTGGGGAAAATAGAAGTATGTGAATACTTACCCCGTCGTTTACGACGGGGTGAAAGAACTAACACCAATGTGGCTTTAGCCCCTCCATAAAGATCAGAGGGCAGGCAAAACGGAATAAAAAAAAAGACATAAATTAGAAATATCATTTTGGACAGCAATGTGTTTAAACATTATTTACATGTTTTAAAGTATTGTTAAAATCCTCACTTTCTTTTATTTTACTTTTAATTTAAAGATTAAAAAAATGGAATCAAGAAAATTGAAGCGGAATATCATAATTGCTGCAATTGTTATTATAATAACCGCTTTAAACTATTCACGCCTGACCGGAACTGAGAATATCAGATTGATTCACGAATTAACCTTAATAACGATGGGAATGGGTATAGGTGTGATGATAGTAAATATTATGTTATATTTTAAATCCAAACAGAAAGATTGATTTAATACTTTTCTTTGCAAAAAATAATACTACACGTAGATATGGATGCTTTCTTCGCTTCCTGCGAAGAAGCAATAAATCCTCTTCTGAAAGGTAAACCACTGATAGTAGGGGGAAATAAGGAGGACTTGCGCAGTATAGTTTCCTGTCCAAATTATTTGGCAAGGGCACGTGGTATCAAAACGGCTATGCCGATTTCAAGAGCATTACTGCTTGCACCGGACGGAAATTTTATAAGAGGGACGCGCGGGTTATACTCGGATTTTTCTAAAAGAGTGAGAGTTATTTTCAATAAATATACTCCTCTCATTGAGCCGATGAGCATCGACGAAGCATATCTCGATATTTCCGAAGTACTTTTCCCTTATAAAGGAGATTATAAAAAACTCGCATTCGAACTTAAAGAAGATATTAAAAAAACAATTGGAATTACCTGCTCTATCGGAATATCTTCAAATAAAGTGTGTTCGAAAATTGCTTCAAGGATTAATAAACCCGATGGGATAACTATTATTCCATTCGGTAAAGAAAAAGATTTCCTCAGTAGTCTGCCTGTGGAAAGGATACCGGGTGTCGGAAAAGCAACTTTGAAAAAACTAAACAAGTATGGAATAAAAACCATCGGAGACCTTACAAAATTTAGAAAGGAGTTTTATGAATCTGAAATTGGAATGTTCAGCACATATTTACTAAATGTAGCTAACGGGATTGACGATAGAGAAATATGCCTGTATGAAGATTATGAACAAAAATCACTTTCAAAAGAGTCAACATTGAGAAGAGATACATCGGATAAAGAATTTTTAAAAAAAGAATTGTACTATCTCCTCGAGAAATCCTGTGCAAGATTAAGAACAAAACAGCTTAAAGCGAAAACAATAACTGTAAAAGTGAAATATTCCGATTTCACCGTTAACCAAAAATCCTTGACCAAAAATCATTTATCCAATATGGAAATTGACTATTATTCTGACGCGTTGAATTTAATGAATAAACTGCTTCCTAAAGAGAAAAAAATCCGTCTGCTCGGTGTTCGTTTTTCAGAACTTATTCAGGATGACTCAATGCAGGAGAACCTATTTACAGATGAAGAAAAATATAGGAACTTATTTAAAAAACTCGATAAAATCAGAACGAAATATGACTATGATACTATAACTTTTGGGAAAACTTTCAAACTTAATGAATAAACCTATTTGATTTTTATTTTAATCTTTCCTTGTATATTTCAACACAAGATTATTTAATCCATCAAGATAAAAGCCGGTTACATTTTTCTGAAGTAAATAAACTCTTTGATTATAATATAAAAATACCCAGGCAGCATCATCGATTACAATTCTTTCCATTTCATTGTATATTTTTTTTCTCTCTTCGATATCTGTAATCTTAATTGATTTTTCGTAGAGACTATCTACTTTCGGATTTGAATATCCGGGTTTATTCGGACCATTGGGGATAATATTTTTTGAATAGAAAAGCGCCATAAAATTTTCGGGATCAAAATAATCGGCACCCCAATTACCACGTGAGAATTCAAATTCACCGTCCTGCTGTTTAGTGTTTAGACTTGCCTGCAGCAGCTGTTCAATTTTTATATTGATTCCGGTTTCTTTCAACTGCTCCTGAAGAGCAATTGCAATTGATCGTTGTAATTCATCGTTTGAAATGACTAATGTCAAATCCAGGCCTTTTCCCTGAGGATAACCTGCTTCTTCAAGAAGTTTTGATGCCTTATCCTTATCGTATGAATATCCTTTCACTTCCTCATTATATCCCGGCATTCCGGGGGGCAGGGGACCATTGTGGGCGGGTATTCCACGGTTTTTTAAAACGTATTTAACTATCTTTTCCCTATCTATAGCATAATTGATTGCCTGCCGTAAATTTTTATTACCCACAAATGGACTCGTAGCTCCTGCAGGAAGGCTTTTGTTTTGAACCATAATTAGATATACTGTATTCAGCCATGGCTGGCGAACAAGCTTGAAATCCTTTTTATTTTCATCAATTAATTTTCCTTTATCATCTGTAAGTGCTTCAAGTACTTCAGCAGTCGGTTCATCATAATCATATTTCCCGTTTAAAAAATCGAGGAATTCTGATTCACGGGATTGAGTGAAAGAGAATTTTACATTATCGAGATATGGAATTGAATTACCCGAAGAATCTTTTTCAAAATAATTATTATTCTTTTTGAGAATCAGTTCTTTGTCCAGATCCCATTTCACAAATTTGAAAGCTCCGGAACCAACAGGATGAAAACTAAAATTATTTTGATAATAATCTACTGCTTCTTTAGGATATATATATGCATAAGACATTGTAAGCAGACTAAGAAAAGGGGCAAACGGTTCAATAAGTTCGATACTTATAACAGAATCATTTAAAACTTTTATACCTGATACTTCTTTCACTTCATCTTTTGACTTCCCGGATTTATAATCTGCATATTCAGTTACTCCTTTAACTTTATCTCTAAACAGCCATAATCCCCTCGTTTTTGTTGTCGGATCGTTTAGCCGTTCAAAACAATATTTTACGTCATAAGCATTTACGTATCTTCCGGTACCTTTCGTTTTAGAAAAACATTCGTCATCATGGAATTTAATATCCTTTCTGAGAGTAAATTTGTAAACTAATCCGTCATTTGAGATATTCCACTCCTTTGCTATCAGTGGAGTGATTTTATTGTCTTTATCGTACATCACAAGTCCATCCATAAGTGATATAAGTAACCAGATTGATTGGGGCGAATTAGAAAGAACCGGGTCGAGGGTTTCAAGCCCAAGCGATAAGTTCATACTGAAAGTGCTTTTGTCATAATGCTTTTTTACTCCGCATGAATAAATAACAACGGCAAATAAAAAAATTGTGAGAAATTTTTTCATTAATGGGATTAATTTAGTCAATCAATATGTTAAAATATTATAAAATAACGTTTTATTCTATATAAAATTGTTTTTCAATCGAATATTGTTAAGAAAAGTCTAAAGTATAAGAATTGTTAAAGTATTTTCATTTTGTAATACGATGATTAATTTATAAAGCTATTAAAAACAATACATCTAAATAGTTGTAAATATTTTATGCAATTGAATGGGCAAATAAAAGTTTTGGATTAATTGTATTTTAAAATTTAAGGGATTCAAAAAATAAAAAATGGCAACCAAGGAAATAAAAAAAGATAAAAAGAAATTAGATAGCTCAGCTGATAAAGAAAATTATTTTGGATTATCAGAGATTCAACTTGTAGATGCTTATACATCAATGTTAAAAGCAAGATTTATTGATAATAGAATAGAAACACTTATTAAGCAGGGCAAAGCTGCATTTCTCATTTCAGGTTCCGGTCACGAGGCTATACAGGTTGCTGCTGCATATGCTATGAAAGCAGGTAAGGACTGGTTCTATACCTATTACCGGGATAATGCTCTTGGAGTAGCATTAGGAATTACAGAAGAGGAATTTCTTCAGCATATGATGGGGAAAGCATCTGATAAATTCACAGGCGGAAGACAGATGTGTATGCATATGTCAAGTAAATCTCTTAGAATGCCTACACCTTCTTCACCTACAGGGTCACAATATCTTCAGGCAGTCGGAACAGCGCTTAGTTGTAAATTCAGAAAAACCGATGAAGTAGTATTTGTTTCCGGAGGTGAGGGCTCTACTTCTCAGGGAGAATTTTTTGAAGCGATCAACTGGTCAGCAAGGGAGAAACTACCTGTTATATTTTGTATCCAAAATAATAAATTTGCGATTTCTGTTCCAGTTGAGGATCAGGCAGCAGGCGGTTCAATTTACAAAGTTTGTTCAGGATTCGAAGGATTAAATAGATTTCATATAGATGGAACAGATTTTCTTGAATCATACGGTGCTTGCCGCAAAGCTGTAAAATTAGCTCGTGAAGGTAAAGGTCCTTCTCTGATTTATGCCGATGTTGTTCGTTTACGATCACACTCCGCTTCTGATGCACAGGAGAAATATCGTTCTAAAGAATCTCTCGCTGAAGATTTGCTGAAAGACCCTATTATTAATCTTGAATCTCTTCTTCTCGAAAATAAAATTCTTACCGGTGAAAAAATTGATGAGATTAAAAAAGAATTGGCTGAAAAAATTATGATTATAGCGGATAAAGTGTATGAGGAAATGAATCCCGACCCTGCAACTGTAAGCAATTTTCTTTTTTGCCCTGAAGGCGAGCAGGCAATAATTGAATATGAAAAGACCATTCCTTCTGGAACTTCTGTCGTGATGGTTGATGCAATAAATCATGCTTTACACGAAGAGATGGAAAAAAATCCTGATATGATTATTTATGGTGAAGATATTGCTGACGGAAAAGGCGGAGTTTTTACTGCCACAAAAGGGCTTTCTTCAAAGTTCGGCGATAGAAGAGTTTTTAATTCACCTCTCGCAGAAGCGTCAATTATCGGAACTGCAGTAGGTGCGGCTCTTACCGGACTTAAACCTGTTGTTGAGATTCAGTTTGCTGATTATATTTTTCCGGCTATGATGCAAATCCGTGAAGAGTTAGCAATGTATCGTTACCGTTCTAACAATGTCTGGAACTGTCCTGTCACTATAAGGGCGGCTTGCGGAGGTTATATAGGAGGCGGTCATTATCATTCCCAAAATATTGAGGCATTATTTGCTAAATGTCCGGGAATATTAATTGCATACCCTTCTAATTCCGCCGATGCAAAAGGTTTACTTAAAACTGCCTGCCAATTGAATGACCCGGTTTTATTCCTGGAGCACAAATTTCTATATCGTCAGGGTTTTGCGAAATCACCTGAACCTGATGCAGATTATTATCTTGAATTCGGGAAAGCAAATGTGAAGAGAGTAGGGGAGGATATTTCTATTATCACATATGGCGCGATGGTAGAGAAGGCATTACGTGCTGCGAGGGAAATGGAAAAGAATAATATCTCTGTGGAAGTAATTGATTTACGAACTATAGTACCTTTTGACATTGATACTGTCTTAAATTCTGTAAAAAAAACGGGTAAAGTGATTGTATTTTATGAAGATTCAAAATTCACCGGGTTTGGAGCGGAAATAGTTTCTGAAATTGCAGAAAAAGCATTTGAATTTCTTGATGCACCGATAAAAAGAATTGCCGGTTTACACGTCCCTGTACCATTCCATCCAAATCTTGAACGTGCTGCATTACCCCAAGATGATTGGATAATTAACGCTTGCAGGGAATTAGCAGCGTATTAAATTTTTCTTATTCAGCTGCACGTCTATTGTCAATTTTATAGTTGCTGAACTTTATAATACAAAAGCATTTTCAAATTTCATTGATATAACGTTCAGAAATTATTAAGTTGTATTTCTTTAAGCCGGGATAGCTCAGTTGGTTAGAGCGTCGGAATCATAATCCGCAGGTCGTGGGTTCAAATCCCTCTCCCGGTACTATATAACCCTGAAAGCACTTCGCTTTCAGGGTTTTTATTCGATAGTAGATTATATAAACTATTACTTTAGTTTTTAATGAATAATAGTATAAAGTGGTTCTTAATTGCTTTAACTTCTTATTTTAATTAATTTTCATTTAAACTGATAAATGAATAAATTTTTAAAAATATTCTTTGTCGCGTTGATGATTTTTATTTTTTCTTCCGGAAAATCTTTTTCGCAGGATGACTGGTGGAAAGATAAAAAGTTTAAGGACGTGAAAACTAAAATAAAGTTTGATAATTGTAAACGCACATTCAAAGACATTGCCGGCGGATTTAACTATTCAAATTTGAGCCAGATTACAATATATTTTGAAGAACAGGTATACTTAAATATAATTAGTTCAGATAAAGGTTATTATAGCAGTTCACAAGCCGAAATCATTCTTGATGAGTTCTTGAGTTATTTTAGAGTGATAAGTTTTAAGTATAAACGCTCTTATTATAAAAATTCGTTTGCCTTTGCAGTCGGGAAGTACAAATATGACATTGGAGGCGGATCAAGAGAACTGGAGGTTTCTATATCTCTGAGATATAACGGAGAATCATGGAGCATAGACCAAATCACTATAAATTAGCCGGTAAAAATATTTAATATTTGAAAGACCCTGAAAATCAAAAAATACAGAAACGAAAGATAATATTCTTATCTATAATTTCATTCCTAATAATACTCTGGATAATCGTAGTCAAAATTTTAAGTTTATATTTCACTTCCAGTATTGATGAAAATTGGACAGAAATAAAATCCGAAAAAATTATCTCCCAGGATAAAATATGTCTATCAATCTATGAAAATTATTTGAAGATAACAAAAGATTATTCACAGATAATAAGAGAGAATCTGGATTTAAGAAAACATCTTACAAATAATGAACAAAAAAAACTTTATGAAAAATTACTTGAGGTAAAACTACCGGATAATTATGAAGTTGAGATTTATAATAAACGCCTTGATATGGTTGCGTATACAGGTCGTCACCTTGAACCTGACTTTCTCGCATTGCAGCAGGCACAAATGGGAAAAGAATTAATTGTGTTAAAAGAGATTGGTTTTTATACCTATTTAATCTATTATGCCCCGATTAAAGATCTAAATAATGAATCAATTAATGCCGGTGTTTGCGTAGCAGCACAGCTAATAGAAGAAAAAGAACAGGTAAAGAACGGATATTTTAAAATAAGCGGTTTATCTGAAGGTATTTATAATTCATTAAAGATAAATGCAGAAATTATCACAAATAATTCGTTCAACAACTATCAGATATCAGACACCTCAAATCAGGTTAACAGCAGATTTATAAATTTGAAATCCGAAAACGGTACTATCATAGGTAAATTAAAACTTACGGATTATGAAAAATCTTATCATATAAACAGGCTACTTGAATATTCGGGAAAGATGATTGCATTATTAGTATTCCTGCTGACAATATTAATCACAGTACTGTTTTTTAAAGCAATTATAAATATAGAATCCGATTTAATGAGAATTATTATTGTATCCGGATTTTTTATTTTTGTAAGGTGTTTGTGGTTTTGGTTTGACTTTCCTAACAAGTTATTAGACTCAGATATTTTTTTACCGGGATATTACGCATCTACACTCGGACTTGGATTATTTATTTCCCTCGGTGACCTCCTATTGAATGCTATATTCTGCCTGATATTTTGTTTCTATTCTGCGTATGAAGTACAGAAAAATCTTGAAAGTAAAAGTTATATCGAGAGTCGATTCAGAATTATTAAAACAATTCTTCATATTGTATCGCTAACCATAATAGTATTTTCTGTAATTTATTTATTTGGGTTGATAATCAGAAGTATTGTGTATGACTCAAATATTAAATTCATGAGTCTGACCGATTTTATCCCCGGGAAGGGATTATTTATTCTGCAGATTGTGATTTTGTGTTTTAGTTTTTCATTCCTCCAATTTTTATTATTAATATTACTTAAAATTTATAATTTGAGTAAAATATTATTCACAAATGTATTATTCAGAAAAATACGAATCGTTTTTATTTTTGTGAATTTGGTAATTATAAGTTATTTATTAACTTTTACTTCATTAAATTTTGAGTTGATTCATCTATATAGAATTATTTTATTTCTTATATTATGTATTTTTTGCGTGTTCCAAAACCGCACAATGCGGAAAGCAAGAAATATTAGAATATTGAATTTTAAAATTAATTCTTACTTATTTTTATTATGTATAATTCTTTTACCTGCTTTTTTACTTGAGAACCTGCGTCATCAGGAAGTAAAATACATCGAACTAGCTGGGAAGGAACTTTCCCAGCCTTCGAAAGATAAAGCAGGTTTTGTTATTGCAGATGAACTCTATGAAGCATCACAGAATAAAGAACTATATGAAAGTCTTAAGAAAAATAATAAACTTTCCGAACTGGCTTTTTATGTATGGTCACGAAGTAAACTTACAAATGAGAATTTTAATTCTGCAGTTTTAATACTTGATACAAATGAAAATGTGCTAAGTGATTTCAATCTAAATTCTACGGAGATCATTAATGATACAATCGTAAATTTTGTGAAACGGAAATATTTTAATATAGAATATGATTACGACTCTCCTGATACCGAAGTGGATTCACTTGCAATATTTCAAAATCAATATGAAGAAGATATAATCTCAGAAGAAAACCAGGATATATATTTGCCTCCGATATATGATAATGTAGACTTATTACATTATAAAGACGAAAATTATTTAATTGGAATTGTTCCTATTGAAAATATTGATCTAAAAAATACACAATTCGAAAAAGTGTTCGGTTATCTGATAATTGCAGGAAAATATAATTCGGATATAATATTTAATCAGGCATCATCTTTACTATTTCAGTCACGTAATAAAAATAACCTTTTTGACAAATTATTTTCTGAACCCGCAATAACAGAATTTAATAATGGCGAAGTTATAAATACTACTAACCAGGAAGTTGCAAAAATGAATTCGAAATCGCTCGAACCATTTTATGATTACGTTAAAGATAAGAAGGAAAAAGGATCATGGCGTTTTGAATCAAATAATGAGGATAGATACGGAACTTACTATGTAATGGCATCAAATATGCAAAACGAAAATGACGATAATAAAGTATATGCAATCAGTATTAAAAGAAATGACCTTGCTGTTGCGGTAATATATTATTTTAAATTCATAATCTTTTCCTCAGCGATTTTTATATTCCTTTATTTATTATACAGCCTACGGTTGGTATTCAAATTCAAGCATTTTAGTTTTAATTTCAGAGAAAAACTATTTACTTCTTTCTTTATCATCTCAGTTATACCTATCATATTCCTTGCCGTATACACACGAACGTATGTAAAGAATAAAAATAACATGAACCTTCAGAATCAAACACTATCAGATCTCAATCTTGTTAATGAAAGCATAAAAGGGAAGAAAATATTATTTACAAATTACAAGAATCAAGATAGCATCAGCAAAATTCAAAGAAATATACTTGATAAAAATCTTGCTAAACCGGATAAAAATTTCAACCTTTTCCTGAAGGATAAATTAATATCTTCGACAAATGAAGAGTTATATAAATCTGATTTGTTTGATACAAGGGTCGATGCAGAGGCTTATTATAATCTATTCATTCTTAAGAAAGAGTTGTTGCTGAAAGATCAGAAAATTGGCAGTGAAAACTTTCTTGCAGGATATAAACCGGTAAAAGATAAGGATAATAATGTTATTGGGATACTTTCGTCTTTTTCTCTATTCAAACAAAATGAAATTAATAAAGAGTTGACAGAAAATCTAACATTTATTTTCGGTAGTTATATTTCAGCAATAATAATACTCCTCATATTAGTAAATATTATAACGGATAGACTTTCAAGACCTATATTGGAATTAAAAGCTGCAACCGAAAAGTTGAGTCAAGGTCAAACAAATTTTGAAATAAAAATAGACCGCAATGATGAGTTTGGCTCGTTAGTTGACTCGTTTAATAAAATGACTAAACAGCTTGCCCGCTCAAAGATAGAGTTGAAAAAAGCAGAACGAGAAGCAGCATGGAGAGATATTGCACGTAGAGTTGCACACGAAATCAAAAATCCTCTAACCCCGATGAAATTATCAATACAACATCTCTATGAAATGTATAAAGACAAAAGGGAAAGCGATTTTGGTGATGTACTTCTGAAAACAAAAGATATGATTACCAGCGAGGTAGATAAACTTAATAAAATAGCAACAGAATTTTCATACTTTGCAAAACTCCCCGGAAGGGATTATGAGCCGCTTAAGGTAAATGAAATAATAAAAGACGTTGTATCATTGTATTCTGCAGAGGTAAGAATTGAATTCCGTCTTAAACTGGATATTTCCTCTCCATACATCTTTGCTGATAAACAGGAACTGAACAGAGTCTTCCAGAATCTTGTAAAGAATTCAATTCAAGCTATAGAAGATGAAGGATTTATTGAGATATCTTCAATTAGAAAAGATGATCTAATTATTGTGAGAATAATAGATAACGGGGAAGGAATGACTCCTGAAGTAATGTCAAAATTGTTCACACCAAATTTCTCTACAAAAAGCACCGGAATGGGATTAGGACTTGCAATAACGAAAAAATCTATTGATGATATGCAAGCATCGATAAAATTTGAGAGTAAGGAACAAAAAGGAACAATAGTTGAACTGAAATTTAAAGCATATAAACCTGAATGATTATATGAAAATTATTTTCCGCATATTCATGATACTGATTTCTTTTTTTTCTACTCTTGTAATTTCTTCTTGTGCAAACCAGCTTCCTCCATCCGGGGGGGAAGATGATAAAACTCCACCTAAACTATTAGCAATATATCCAAAATCAGGCTCGGTTAATGTAACGGAAAAAAATATAACAATCGAATTCGATGAATATGTTGACAGAAGAAGTTTTGAAGAATCTTTTTATATTTCTCCAAAACCAAAAGGAAACCAGGAATTTAGTTGGTCAGGTAAAAAAGTAACAATAGAATATGAAAATGGATTTGAAAAAGATAAGACTTATAATGTTACAATTGGAACCGGTTTAAAGGATATTAGGGCTGGAAATAAATCTGCAAACCCAATTCAGATTGCCTTTTCTACAGGTGATAAAATAGACAACTACAGGATAAAGGGTAAAATATTTTCGAAAAATTTCAGTAATATAACAATATTCGCTTATAATTTAGACACCAAGTTAACTGTAAACCCTGAAAAAGAAACTCCTGATTACTTTGCTCAGTCAAACTCAGACGGAACATATTTTCTAAATAATATATCCAAAGGTAAATACAGGATTTTTGCTGTTAAAGATAACGACAGGAATTTCCTTTATGATAAAAACTTTGAGGAAATTGCTATGACTGACAGGGATATAGATGTAAGAGATACGATTGAATATTATTATGCTGATTTTCTTATGACAAATTTGGAATTCAATGCTCTTGATCCAAAATTTCTCGATACATTTTCTTCGGATTCGCTTAAAATGATTTATACTTCCGTGAAAGATGGAACAGTCTCATTACCAGTCAATTATAAATTTTATTTTCTTTTTAAGATATCAGATCTTTCAAGATTTGAAATTGCTGATAATATTTTCCTTCAAGATACCTTACATAAAAGGAATCTGAAATTAATTTATAATTGGCTTACAGATTCATTACTGGAAGTGATACCCTTAGAAGGATTAAATTATGCAACGGTATATAAATTGAGTATAGATCTTAGTAATACTGCGAAAAAATATTATTATAAAATACAATTTTCAACAGCTGAAGAAAAAAAGTTTTCAAAAATATCCGGAATTGTTTCGGGAATCAATGAAACCGGTATTTCTGTAGTTGTAAATTTAATTGATGAAGCTGACCTTTTGAACCGTTATAGTATTAATATGAAGAGTGATTCTGTTTTTGTCTTTTCCAAAGTACCCTCAGGAGATTATTACCTATTTGCTTATTTAGACAGGAATAATGACAATATTTTTCAAAAGGGAAATTACGATACTTTTGTTCCTTCCGAAAAATTCTATTTAAGCGATAAAGTATTCAATATCCGGGGGAAAATGGATTATGAGAAGATTCTCATTAATTTCGAAAAGTAACAATATTTGATTTTATTTCATATAGAAGTTTATTGAACATCAAATCCGGGTTTAGATTAAAATCGACATCTCTGACAGTGTCTTCGAGATTAGTGATAATTTTAAATACATCAGCTTTGAAACTTTTCCCAAATCTTTTAATATTGAAAGATAAATCATTGAAAATAAAATTATCTTCTTCACTACAATAAAAAGAATTAATGTCCCTGAACCATATTATCAATATTAATAATGCTAATTTTATTATATTCTTGTTTTTAGTAGCAGTAATTTTGTATATTTCCCGGTTAAGTTCTTGATATTTTCTTGCTAACAGGTTCCTCAGAGCATTAATTACAGAGTCACGCAATTTCAGAAAGTTATCAATTTCCAGTTCTTGAAATATACCCAAACTACCCTGTGCTAATTGTGAATATAATTCTGCTTCTATATTAGTAATTTCCGGGTTTATTTTTTTAAGATAGTCAATAATATTTTTCTTACTTAATGGGTCAAACTTTATTTTTTGACACCGACCTAATATTGTTGGTAATAGAGAATAAAGTCTTGATGTGGTGAGAATTATTACAGTATTTGGAGGAGGTTCTTCTAAAATTTTAAGAAGAGAATTCGAAGCTTCGGGTTTCATCATATCGCAATTCGAAATAATAAAAACTTTTTTCCTTTTACGCTCCACAGTTAAAAAAGCTTCTTTTATTAGTTGTCTTATACTGTCAATCCTGATGTTATTTGCCTTAGGAATATTTACTTTATAGTAGAGATCTTTTGATTTTTTTTCAAGTTCTGCATGATAAAGTTCATAATCAGAAACAGAAAGTGAATTTAACACATTCTCGCAGTCGTTTTCGGATTTAGAAACAGGCAAAGCTGTTATAAATTTAACATATCGTGATTGAAATCTCTGAATATCTGTGCAGGTCCGGCATATATCACAAGCACCTAAGTCATTATCCAAATGGTCGCAGTTTAATATTTTTGCAAACTCTATTGCGGATGCATCTTTTCCTACTCCTTTTTTACCGTGAAATATATAAGCATGATGAAGCCTTTCATTTATATGAATGTTTTTGATGAAATTTTTCACCTTCTCTTGACCTATAATATTAATTAACATAGCTTAGAATGTGTTACCGATTCCGATCTGGAATGCTATCTGATTTTTAAAAATTGAACTGAAGTTATTGTTAAATAACCATTTATTAATCCCAATACCGGGATCATAATCGTAAAGTTTGAAACCTATATCAAACCTAACCGGACCAACGATGGTGTAATATCTTACACCTGCTCCAATCGCAAGAGCAATGTCACTTATTCGAAAATATTTAGGAGCAGCCCAGAGATTTCCAAAGTCAAAAAAAGTTACAAATCCTACATCCTTGAAAAATCCTTTGCTTTCAATGAAAGGTCTGGTTCTATGTTCGATACTACCTTCAAGAAGGAAGTTCCCGCCGTTTTCTTTACCGCTAAATGTGCCAAGTTTTCTTGCTCCCCAGCCTCTTACACTTGTGCTTCCTCCTGCAATATATTTCGCTTCAAGTGGAACGATGTTGATATCTACTACCTGATCTCCGATTTTTAACCTATTATCCCCATACTCAAATATAGAACCGATTAAAAATTTACCTGCTAAAACTGCTTTTGAGGGAGAACCACTCAGATTAATATATATTTTATTCAGACTTGTAAGTTTAATGTATCCAAAGGTTGAAATATCAAAAAGTTTTTTCAGTAGATTTCCTAATGCTCCGCTTTCTTCGATTCCGATTGTCTGAATATCACCGGAAGTAGGAAAAAGAATGTCGTTGGAATTATTATGCAAAATTGAAAATCCTAAAACAGAACTAAAAACGTTTATTAAAATATTAATAGGAATTGTTACGGTAGTATCATTTGTAATTACGGAGTATGCACTTTTCACATTAAATCTTTCATTACTGATCTTCCAGTCAAGTCCGAGATTGTTAATATAAGTGTAATTTGGAAGTTCATAAAAAACCTGAAATGTATTTTTAATAGTGCTAATTTTAAAAACCTCTTCTGAAAAAAGGGAAGCCTTGAGTTCCCAGTTACCTCTGATATTATAATTGTTGAAAATATAGGGTTGGTATAGTTGAAAATTTAATTCATAAGCATTAACATCTAAGGAGTGATAAAGAACTTTGGCGCCGGTTGTTTGAGACCGTCCTCCTCCGAAAAAATACCAGTCAGAGAAAGATAATCCGATTCCCCCATAGAATCTATTTCCTATATCATATCCAAATATTTGGGGCTTAAGTTCATATTTATCTTTCAAATTAATATTTATTAAAAGATCCATTTTATTCTGATTTGTGTCCAGTCCCCCGATTTGTATTCTCGCGTAATCAACTATAGAAATTCTGTTCAATTTATTTTCGGAGAGGATAATTTTTTCTTTACTGTAAAATTCGTTTTCGTGAACATCGAGTGCTCTATAAAAATCAAGTGTAGATATATTGTGGCTGTTATTGTTTATAAATAAGGATATTTTATTGATTTTAAATTGGATTCCCGGCTTTATATGAATATTGACATTTACAGAATTCACAGATTCTGGATTTGTGGATATAATTTTAATTATTTCAGGGGGTTCAAAATATGCATTAGCATATCCATTATTATTCAAGGTACTTATCAACCGGAAAATTTCCAAACTAACTCCATCTCTGCTATATATTTCTCCTGTTTTGATAAATGTTTGGCTTGGGCTAAATAATAACTTACTAATATTATCTGAAATATTATCTAATCCAAAAATATTTACTTTGTTAATTCTATACGGTTTATGTTCGTTAATATTTATTATAACGGATGCTGACTTAGATTTGTAATTAATACTTAAAGATGTATCAACTTCGGTATCGAAATATCCTTTATCAAAATAAAATTTCTTTATCCTGAGGATATCATCACTTAACTCAGTTAAATCGAAATAATCAGTAGTCCCTGTTTTAATTAGTACTTCAATTTGGGATTTGTTAAATGATGCAGTTCCGGAAAATGTAATCTCGAAGTTATTTAATTTTATTCCAAATTCGTTTTCCTGGGAGAAAGAGGTTTCTGAAATGCAGATAAATATTAAGACTAAAAATGTTAAAACTTTTTGATAAACCGGCATATCGAAACAATAAATTCCTTATAATAGAAATTATTAAAAATCTTTACTTTCTTCATCATAAAAGAAATCCTCATCGGTTGGGTAATCAAGCCAGATTTCTTCTATACTTTCATATGGCTCTTCGGTATCTTCTAAATCCTGTAAGTTATCTACAACTTCCTGAGGAGCTCCTGTCCTTGTTGCATAATCAATAAGCTCATATTTGTTTGCCGGCCAAGGTGCATCATCAAGATATGATGCTAATTCTAAAGTCCATACCATTTCTATCTTCCTATAAATTTTAAAATAATTTTCTTTGTTGCCTGTTATTCAAAATCGTGTTCGAAATATTCAATAGTTCTGTCAAATTTATTTTCTTCAATTTTTTCTGATTTTAATTTCTTATTTATTTCAATTTGTTTCTCAAGTCTTTTTTCAAATTCTTGTGCTGCATTATAACCATAGTGCTTACTTAAATAATTCAAAGCTATAATTTCTGCAATTACAGTAATATTTTTTCCGGGGAATATTTGAAGAAAAATAGTCTCTATATCTACTCCCAATAAATTAGTCATTGTGCTGTTTAAACCTGTTCTGTCCGTTTTAAGTTCAGTTGCTTTATCCCAATTCTCAAGTACTACAATAACCTCAACTCGTTTCTGAAACCTGATTGCTCTGATACCGAAAATTCTTCGAACATCTATAATTCCTAATCCGCGAATTTCCATAAAATGTTTAACCAAAGCAGTTCCAGACCCCATCAAAACACTTACTGCTTTTTTAGAAATGAGGACGATATCATCTGCAACAAGTCTGTGTCCTCGTTCAATCAGATCGAGTGCTATTTCGCTTTTGCCAATTCCGGATTTTCCACAAAATAATAATCCTACACCATAAACATCAACAAAAGAAGAATGCAGAGCTATTTGAGGTGAGAATTGATCATCAAGAAAATCGCTTATCATATACGAGAATCTCGTAGTCGGATACGGGGTTTTAAAAACGGGAATATTATGGTCGTCAGCGAGATCAAGTAAAATTTGGTCAACATCATTATCATTAGTCACAATAATGCACGGAATATCGAAAGAAGTATATCTATGTAATGACGAAATCCTGGAATTTTCATCGAGCTGCTTCAGATAATTTATTTCAGTATTTCCAAATAACTGAATTCTATTGAATGTAAATAAACCAACATATCCAGCCAAAGCTAATCCAGGACGATGAATATCTTTCTCAGATATTATTGTAGCCGGATTAATATCTTTCCCCGAAATTTTAGTAAGTTTAAAACGGTCTTTGTTTTCTTTATAGAAAAACTCAACAGTTATAGATTCTTTCTTGAATTCTTTTATATTTTTAAGTCCTTCGAACAATTATTTCATTCAGATTGATTTATATTTATCGGATACGTATTTTTGACTCTTATTTTTATCTTTGTATTTATACAGTTGAGTTTCAATTTTTTCTAAAGATTTATCAATAGCTTTATCGAATTCTTCTGAGAATTCTTTGGCAGTCATCGTCTTATCTTTTAATTTTATTATAATTTCACAGTATTTGTGATTTTTAGGAGGTTTATCATATGAAAAAATAATATCAGCGTGTAAAATATCCTCATTATATTTTCCTAAAAGGTCAAGTTTATCGCTTGTATATTTCTGCAGAGATTCTTTAGCTTTAAAATGTCTTGCTGTTATGTTTATATTCATAGTTGATAATTTATTAATTTATAGAATGATACCTCATTTTTTGCGAATATGCAAAACTATATGATTAAATGCAATAAATAAAATTATTTGTTTTTCAATATTCTATAACGGCAATATGAATTTATTAAATCCATAAATTTTTACATATTTTTAAGGTTAAATATTTCATTAGTTTACATACATTTGAAAACATTAATATCCAAAATTTCATTAATTATTTACTTGGTTTTTTTATCTATCAGCATTATTTGGGTAGCAATGATTTTTTTAGCTCCATACCTATATAGTCTCGGAGGTCCGGCTTCGAAATTAGGAAGTTACATTTATATGCTATTCTCTGGAACATGTCATCAGATAGATTCTCGATCATTTACTATATTTGGATACAAACTTGCTGTATGCTCAAGATGTTCAGTCATTTACTTATCCTTTCTATTGAGTGTGATTATTTACCCTTTTATCTGGAAATTAGATGAACAGAAAATCCCATCAATTTGGATACTATTAATACCTTCATTATTAGTCGCTGCCGATGTACTTTTAGATTTTACAGGTATTGTATCGAATTCTATGCTATCAAGATCAATAACAGGTTTTTTAATAGGTTTTGTATTGCCTTTATTTCTTATTCCTGGTTTCATCAACTTTTTCAAAAGTTTTAATAAAACATTTAGCAAATGATACTTTACTGTCAATGAACAATACTACAAATCGACTTGTACCGGTTATAATTGGTACTTTAGCTATTTCTGCTATATCAGTTATGCCATTAATAAATTTTGTTAACGTTTTTTGTTGTGCCGGTATAATATTAGGAGGTGCTATCGGTGCAATGGCTTATAATAAACAACTGAGAAGTATAAATCTAATAATCACACCAAAAGACGGAGTAATTACAGGATTATTATCCGGTATTTTATCAGCCATAATAGTTACGGGAATTAATCTAATCATAGTGTTATATTCGAATCAGAATCCGATTAGCGAAGTCTTGGAAATGGTAAAGACTTTCAGTAAAGACCTACCTCAGGAGGTGTATGACCAAATGAATCAATTTTCCAGTGAATTTGAAAAATATGGATATTCACCAACACTTACTTTGGTATCGCTTTTTTTAAATTTAATAATATATCCATTATTTGCATCTTTAGGAGGTCTTTTAGTTGCTCTTTTGAATAAAAGTAAAATTAATAAAAACATACAATTATCAAAATAAGAGAACTTTCTTATCATTTCATTGGTTTGAAATTGAAAATTAGAAGTTATTAAATTATTTTTAATTATGTTCGAATATTCAGGGTCAATACATATCCATTCCACATATTCAGATGGAACTTCTAAAATAGAAGAAATTGCAAAATATGCAAATGAAACTAATTTAGATTTTATTATTATTACCGATCATAATACTATGCAAGCAAAAACAGATGGCTTAGAAAGATGGTACGATAACACTTTGGTAATCGTCGGGTGTGAAATTAATGATGCTAATAATAAAAATCATTATATAGCCGTTGGATTAGATAAACTATTTGGTAAATTCAAACAATTACCAAATAATGAATTAGGTAGTGAGTTGTCAGCAAAAGAATATATTAAAAAAATAAAGGAAAAGGGTGCAGCTGGGTTCGTGGCGCATCCCTTTGAAAAGAGAAGCTCTATTCCCGGACATCCTGCTTATCCTTGGACTGAATGGAGCTCAGATGATTTTGACGGAATAGAAATCTGGAATCACATGAGTGAATGGATAGAAGGAATAACGGAAAACAATAAATTTCAACGTTTTTTTCATCCTTTGAAATCCATAGTTACACCTGATGTTAAATCTGTTAAAAAGTGGGACGAAATTAACCTAAAACGAAAAGTAGCTGCTATCGGAAGTGTTGATGCTCACGCACACAGACATAAAATAATGGGCTATGAGATAATAATATTCCCATATAAAATATTGTTTAAGTCTATAAGAACTCACGTTTTTGTCGAGAACGAAATTATTAAGGGTGATAATAAAAATTTCAATAAGTATTCAAAAGAAATTTCTGATGCATTAAAAACTGGCCATTCCTTTATAGTAAATCATTATCATGGAGATGGCAAAGGGTTCCGATTCTATGCCGAATATTGCGATAAGATATACAATATGGGCGATGATTTTACATTCGATAAAGCTGAATGTAAAACTTTTAAACTAAAAACTTATCTTCCAAAAGCTGCACGGATAAAACTTATTAAAAACGGAAAAGTCATTGATGAATATGAAGGTATGGAATCGAATTGGGAACTGGATGAGCCTGGAAATTACAGGGTTGAGAGCTGGATACGAGATAAGGCGTGGATATTTTCAAATTATATTAGAATTAATTCATAAATTTTATTTAATAAGTTTCAGAAATAAATTGAAAAAGAAATTAAAACTACCGAAATCTAAATATATTCAATCGCCATCAAAATCTGTATTTTCTAATTGTGGAGTTTTTGGAATATTTAATCATCCCGATGCTGCCATCCAGACTTATTATGGCTTACATTCTCTCCAGCACAGAGGACAGGAATCAGCAGGAATAGTAACAAGCGAATACATCCCTGAAAAGAAAAGGTATCATTTTAATATTCACAAAGACCACGGATTAGTACTAAGTATATTCAACGAAAAGATATTGACTGAAGTTCTTAAAGGAAAATCTGCCATCGGGCATAACAGATATTCCACAACGGGTTCCTCCAACAAAAGAAATAACATACAACCGTTCAAAGTTAATTATAAATACGGAAATCTTGCACTTTCCCATAATGGAAATCTCACGAACACAAATGCCCTTAGGGCTAAATTACAGGATGAAGGTACAATATTTCAGACTACAACAGACAGCGAAATTATTCTACACTTAATCGCAAAAAGCAAGAAAGAAGATGTTGTGAGCAGAATAATAGATGCTTTCTCGCAAATTCAGGGTGCATATTCTATTTGTATATTAACAGATGATAAATTATTTGCTATTCGTGATCCATTCGGTGTAAGGCCATTCGTTATTGGTAAGTTGGGTGACAGTTATATCTTTGCATCGGAAACCACATCTCTTGATATTCTCAATGCCGAATATATCCGGGATGTAGAGCCTGGTGAGATAATCATGATAGATGAAGAAGTTATAGAATCGAAAGTGTTAAAATCCTATAAATTCGCAAAAGCTGAAAAATATAAACATTGTATTTTTGAATATATTTATTTCTCAAGACCCGATAGCTGTGTGTTTGGGGAAAGGGTCGATAAAGTAAGGAGAAAGATGGGCAGGAATCTTGCTCTCGAAAAGCCGCCTCCGAAAAAAAATAATCCTGAAGAAAAAAGGGTTGCAATAATTAATGTACCGGATTCTTCAAACACTGCCACTCTTGGTTATTTTAACGAAGCATCCAAGCACAGCAGCGACATTAGGCTTGAAATTGGGCTTATTAGAAGCCACTACGTCGGCAGAACATTTATTCAACCCGGACAGGAAACGAGAAATATGAAAGTGAAAACTAAATTCAATATCGTTAAAGGTGTTCTTGAAGATAGGAAGGTCGTTATCGTGGATGATTCAATTGTACGTGGTAATACATCAAAATTGCTTATTGATCTAATCCGCAAAGCGAACCCAAAGGAAATTCATTTAAGGATTTCTTCACCTCCGATTATTTTTCCTTGTTATTACGGAATGGATTTTCCTTCTAAGGAAGAATTAATTGCAAATCAGTATCATCAGAATGTTGAAGAAATTAGGAAAGCTCTCGGAGTAGATAGTCTTGAATATCTCTCTATTGAAAAATTACTAGAATCTGTGAATTATGATAAACAGAAAACAGATTATTGTACGGCATGTTTTAACGGTAAATATCCTATCCCGATAGAAGATGTTAAAAATATCGAGAAAAATGAATTTGAGGATTAAGTTAATTTGAAATTAACGAAAATTTTTAAACTTTTCATAAATATAAAAATATTTAAGAAATTATGAAATTAATATTAGTTTTTGCTTTGTTTTTCCTTAGTTTTCCGTCACTGTATTCACAAGAAAAAGTTGCATTTGAAATATATAAATCAGACGGTTCAAAGTCTTCTTATTCTGAAATTCTAATGATAGCTGAAAAATCCGACATATTATTAATTGGGGAGCTTCATAATAATGCATTATCACATTGGCTGGAATATGAGATTACAAAGGATTTATATGCAATTAAAAATGGGATGATAACTCTTGGAGCAGAAATGTTTGAATCGGATGACCAGATTGTGGTTGACGAATATCTTTCAGGAAAACTAAGCGAAAATAACTTTAAGGCAGAAGCAAAATTATGGCAGAATTTCAAGACTGATTACAAACCGCTTCTTGATTTTGCCAAAACAAATAATCTTAAATTTATCGCAACTAATATTCCAAGAAGATATTCATCGATGGTTTATTCGAGGGGTCTGGAATCTCTGGATAGTTTAGAAATAGAAGCTTACAAGTGGATAGTGCCATTACCTTTTGAAATCGATATGAATCTGAATTGTTATAAAGATATTATGGAAAAGGCAGAAGGACATGGTGGTGAAAATCTTCCTAAATCTCAAGCGATAAAAGATGCAACTATGGCATATTTTATAAATAGAAATATTAAAGAAAGGAATATATTCATTCATTTTAACGGCTCTTATCACTCCGATTACCATGAATCAATTTGCTGGTATCTGAAAAAGTATGATGAAAATTATAAAATACTAACTCTGACGACGATTGAACAGGATGATGTAAAATCACTCGATAAAGAAAATTTGAATAAAGCTGACTTTATCATTGCAGTGCCTGCTTCATTTACAAAAACTTATTAAATGTTTTCAAATAATCAGTCTAAATTATAGCGAGATCAAGTTTTCGTGCTTCGATATTTACATTAATAATTTTAACCAGGACTTTCTGCCCTGCATGATAGACTTTACCTCTTCTGCGTCCCGTTACCATTAAATTATTTTCATCATACTGATAATAGTCATCTTCCATATCACGAAAGCGAACAAGACCTTCGATTAAAATATCATTCAATTCCACAAACATTCCGTAGGTCATAATTCCTGAAATAATTCCTTCAAATTCATCACCAATAAACTTTGACAAATAGTTTATCTGAAGAACTTTTGTATATTCCCTTTCTGCGTAAACAGCATTTTGTTCTTTTTCTGTTGAAATTTTACAAATCTCTTCAATCTTTTTCCCATTCTGTTTCAAAGATTTTAACTTGATATCTTTTTTAAGATATTTCTTAATGAGACGGTGAACAACAAGATCCGGATATCTGCGGATAGGGGAAGTAAAGTGAGTATAATCAACAAAACCAAGACCATAATGCCCGATATTTTTATCGGCATATTTTGCTTTTGCCATCGAACGGATCAACAAATCGTTTATAATAAAACTTTCCTGTTTACCTTTGATAGAATCGAGAAGCTTTTTTAAAGATGATTTATCTTCAAGATCAATAAAATACCCGAATTGTTTCACAAACTGAGTGAGATTATTCAACTTTTCGTTATCCGGTTTATCGTGAATCCTATATATGAAAGGAAGTTTAATGTCCAAATCCTTCGCAGTATTATGAACATATTCCGTAACGTATTTATTTGCTAAAAGCATAAATTCTTCAATCATTCGCATTGAATCTAATCTCGGTTTAAGCTTGATGCCGGTAATATTAAAATTATCGTCAATTGAAATTTTCACTTCTGTAGATTCAAAATCAAGGCTTCCTTTTTTCAATCTTTCTTTGTAAAAACTTCTTGATATTTTAAGCATTAGCAGCAGATCATCCGAAAAGGACCCTTCTTTAGTATTTAAAATATCCTGAACTTCTTCGTAAGAAAATCTTTTATTACTCTTTATTACAGACTCCTTTATCTCGTAACTTTTCATTTTGAAAGATTTATTCAATCTTATTAAAACAGAAAATGTCAATCTATCCTTATCTTCTTTTAGGGAACAGATATCGTTAGATAATTTTTCCGGAAGCATAGGAACAACTTTATTTACAAGATAGACGCTCGTTCCCCTGGACATTGCCTCAATATCGATTTCAGAATCTTCTTTAACAAAATAAGAAACATCAGCGATATGAATGCCAAGTATATATTCATCTTTTCCATACTTCTGAATAGATATAGCGTCGTCAAAATCTTTGGCATCCTCGGGGTCAATAGTAATAGTTGTTATTTCTCTCAGGTCAATTCTGTCAATAATATTCAGTTTTACATTAAGTCCTTTTGCGAGAGAATTTATATTCTCGGGGTAAATTTTGTTCAAATCGAATTTGTCGTAAATTGATTCCAGTTCAGCAGTTATATCACCGGCTTTTCCTAATACCTTTACAATCTTACCCTCGAATTCATATTCATCATTTGCACCATCAATTTTATTTATTAATATACATACTACTTTATCTCCATCCTGTGCGTTATTGTTATTTTTAGTTGTGATAAAAATATTATTTGTTACAATTCTTGAATCCGGAACAACCATCCCAAAGAATTTACTCTTGAGAAACTTACCTGTAATTTTAATTTCTTTCTGAATAAATGAAAGGATATCAGTCTTATTATTATTTCTTTTTGAAGAAGATACATCTCTTTTCGAAGTTCCGGCATTAATTTCTTTTCTTTTTCCGGAAGTCTCTATTCTATTATCTGATGACTGAAACCTCTTTATTTTATATTTCTTATCAGTATTACGGAAGCTCCCTTTTTTGTGATGAAAATTTTGAGTCGTGTTAATATTTGTGTCAGAGATATCCTTCAAAATGTAATATTTACCTTTTTTAATAATCTTACCCTCATTTATCAGTTTACTCAAAGCACTCCGAAGATTTCCACGGTCACTTGATTTTAAAGAAAGATTACCAAAAAGCTGATTAAATTTGATAGATTTCTCTTTTTCATTCTTTAAAACAGATAATATGATATTGTAAAGTTTAATATAATTAAAAATTTATTTTATAAAGTATTATAGCACCAACCCTGTTTGCTGTATTAATCTGACTCGTACTCTGAGATAATGGGTCTACCAATCTTTCGAATTGAAAAATAAGATTATTTGATAAAAATTTAATCTTTAATAATTTATTAAGAGGATACTCTATTATAAAGTTAGTATTCGAAATGTCATAAAGCATTTGACCTCCGAATCTAACTGTAGCATCTCCGAATGCTGCAGTAAACCTGATATCTGCACCCCTGGATAAATTGCCACCTGAGTTATCAATATAATTTATGTCCGTATTTACTATGAAAGGTAAATAATTTTGTAAAAATGTAGAAACATATCCTGATAATATATTTGCACCTACATTGGCTCCTACGTTGGAAAAAAGATTATTTTGCTGAGAAGCACTTAATTCATCTTTAAACTTTCCGAATACTATGTAACTAATTGCCTGGTCAGTTTGATCACCCCCGCCGATTGAACTGCCATCTGAAGTTACACTCCAAATCAGTTTTGGCATTGCTGCATCTCCACTAACATCTAATCTTATAGTTACATCTCTTGTACTTCCAGGACTATTAGGGATCTGGGATTTACTGTTATATTCAGCAGTGATATGGAGTTCAGGATTAGTGGGATTTCCATTGAATGCTATGAATCCTTTAGCATTAAAAACCTTATAAAACTTATAATAACAATTATCTAGAAGATCCACTCTTCCTCTTATTTCAAGAGCATCGTTATTTTTATTATCAATGAAGAGTGAAGTGGTAACATCTCCTATGAATTCTTGTTTTGTTTGATCATCTATGATGAAGTTAGCATATACACTATTCAGAGTAGTAACTGATAAATCATAAATAAATTTTAAACCTGTACCAGAAGAACTTTTTGTGAGTGTATCTTTTACAGTAAGAGATTTATCGAATGGATTCAACTCATATTTATTTTTCTTTGAAAGAGTGTCATTGTAAAAAGCGTATAACATTTTAAGACTGTCTCCGGAAAAACTATTGCTATCAAAATCGACTTTGTAAATAAAGTTATCGTCGTATAAATTGAACGCGCGGTTTTGATTAGCTGACATTAATATTTTGCCTTTCTTTAGCTGTAAATTACCTGATAATAGAATTAAATTAGAATTCCCGGTCATTGTCAAAATAGGGTTTCCGCTCCCTGCGTATAAGTTGCCATAAATTCCTAATATATTCTTTGATGTTTTATCATCAAGGACTTTGATATCTCCTAGCATATTAAATGCAAAATCTTTAAGTTTGAGATCCGTAAAGTCCAAATAACCATCGAATGTAATAAATTTATCTGTTTCGTCAGAGAAATATAACCTTGAATTATTTACAATAACTTTTTGATTATCAGTTGATACATCAAAATTGAAATTGTAATTAACGCCATTTAAGGGCATATGAAGTGATCCATTTCTGAGATTCATGTTTCCGGAAAATACTGGTGCGTTTCCTTTCCCACGGATACTTAAATTACCTTTCAATATGCCATGAATATCAGATACTACAGGAATGTATTGCTCAAGTAATGTTATTTGGACACTGTCTGCCTTTATATCTAGAAATACTTCTTTGTTTAATATATCTAAATCAAGGGAATCACTAATTAATGGGTTATCAAAAGGAATTCTGCCATTAATTAATAGTTTTCCGTTAGTAAAGGGGTCAATCAGAACAATATCAGGTTTGAGTTCGTTTTCTTTATATTTTACAATTGCATATATATATCCGATGCTGTTCGTATCCAATTTTATGTTATCTGTGTAAGCTTCCACTAATAAATCAGGATTCTGGAACGTACCTTCATATTTGATTTTGAAATTTTTAATATTTCCTTTAATGAGATCTTTGTCGAAAACATTGACTAAAGATAATTTTGAGAGATCTGAAAGATTTATATTACTTGCGGTTAAAGATACCATACTGTTTGAATTTAAAGAATAATATCCATTTACATCAATTTTTTGCTTGTCTTCAGATATCTCAAATTTCTGGAACTCAAGAAAATTGCTCGTATCTGTTATCTTATATGCTAATATCAGAGGTTCGGAATTTCTTAATTTAAAATCTCTGAAATCTAAACTCAAAGTATCAAACTTGAAATTTGTTTCTTTAAAATTAAATGCAATCTCTCCCGAAGTAAGTATTCTTATATTAGTATCTAATTTAGACTTTATATAAAAGTTATTTTTATTATCCCTTAAACTGATGTCGAAATCAAGGGTATCAATTTTCAGGTTACCATATTTTACTTTATTTGTTTTGATATCTACAAAAGCAAATAAATTTTTTAGATCTTCTTTATTGTGATCATTTCTAAACTCAACTTTTAAAAGTGCTTTTTTCATTGTAGAAATTGTATCAGATAAACTCACATCATATAAATCACCGTCTGCTGAAAAAGAAAAAGCATTGTTGTTATTTTTAATCGTTCCCTTGATATTTGCCTTCAATTTTAATATCTCATCCTTTAATGTGATATTAAGAGGTACGAAGTTTTTAAGTTTCATTGAGTAAATCAGATCAACCGGTCCGTAATTGTTTTCTATTGAAGAATTTTCAGTTAGAACGAGATTTGAATCTAATCCAAATTGTTTCTTCATAGATTCAGTAATCTGATTAAGATTGTCGGTGAATATTTTAGGTAAAGTATTGTACGAAAAGGTCCCTTCTGCTTTAAAATCAAGTATATTAGAGGAAACACTTAAAGTTTTTTCTAAACCCTTACTTGATATATTCAGCAGTAAAGGTGTTTCTGGAATTATGTAACTTTGATA
Organism: Ignavibacteria bacterium; assembly: GCA_036508135.1. Taxonomy (GTDB): domain Bacteria; phylum Bacteroidota; class Ignavibacteria; order Tepidaquicellales; family Tepidaquicellaceae; genus DATCHW01. Next base: position 63,154 of record DATCHW010000071.1, on the reverse strand, counting down.
TTGTGATGGAGAAATATTGAAAGTGAATGCACCATTTATGGCCTCAATTTCAGTTCCTTTTCCGTTCAAATCAAATGTAAAATTCAAATTACTTTTATCGCTTTGCTGCTTTGTAAAGCCGGCTAGGTTTAAATTACTCGCAGTACCTTTCAAGTTATAACCAATATTCTTTATGTCTGCGATATTGACATTACCAGAAAACATTGTATTAACATTGTCTCCAATATATTTTATATCTAAAATATAATTTCCTCTGTTTGCTTTAATTGACCCGGAGGATTTTTGAATGTTTTGCCCATAAATCCTGCTATTTGAAATATCATAATTTATATCAGAAATTAATCTTCTGTAATCGGTTCCTGAACCTTTTGCTGATATACTACCGCTTATGTTGCTTTCAAGATCTTTGTTTTTTAATATTCTCCCTATATTGAATCCTTTAAACGAATTATCGCTCCTATATTCTATTTCATTTGTTATATCGAGGAAAGTGTCACCCTCAATAAATCCGGCATTAGAATTAACAACATATTCTGTATAAAACCGATTCACTGTCCCACGGAAAAGAAATGAACCTTTCACAATTCCTAAATGACTATAGTCAGGGATGGCTAAACCCGGAAAATTTATTTTTGAGTCATTAGGATCAAATATGCAATTTTTTGCAGAGGCATCAATCTCAAGATTCTTTGGAATATTCAGGTTTCTAACATTCCCAGATATATCTATGAAAGAATTATTTGTTTTTGCAGAAAGTTTGATTATATTAATGTCAGAATATTTTCCTTTGCAAATAAGGTCAAGATAAAATTTACCCTTTATAAAATCCAAATCAGGTAAAAAATAATTCAGATCACTAAAATCAAATCTATCGGCAGAAATATGTCCATCAATTTCACATAATCCTAATTTTTCATAATCAAAATTAAAAAGGTCAAAATTATTTGCCTCAATTTTTGGGATGCTTAAATTTGATTTATTTGTAATTAAACTAAAATTTGTTAAATGAACAGTATTGTCTTTATCAAGTCTTGCAGAGAGAGTAAATTTAGAAAGATTAAAATCTGAATTCGTGGATAAAGAGAGATTATTTATGTTCGCAAATATTTCTTTCCCATTATACCTGCCGGAAAGATCGAGATTCAAATTTGTAATATCAAGATAATCAGTATTTAAATGACCAGTATTATCCATTTTGATTTGTCTAATTGGTAAATCACTCTTTTTATCAGCGAGTAACCGGAAAGCACAATTAATAATATTTAGATTATTTACATTCATATCCCACTCAAATTCCTTTTTAGTTGTATCTACAGGTTTTTCAGATTTAAGTAGATATGCGAAATTCCAAGCCAGACTATCGTTTTTATCTCTAATTTTTGTGAAATTTATCTGGGGTTTATCGAGAGTAACACTTTTTACAGATACTTTTTTATCCAAAAGAGGTAACAAGCTATATGATAATTCAAGAGAATTAGCTTTTAGTAAAGTGTCGTTTTTAACCTTTAGTGAAATATTGTTTAGTTTAATCCCGGAAAAAAAATTGCCCTCTATGCTTTCAATACTAAGGTGGCTTTCCTTATTTACGAAAGATTTGTTAATTTCATCAAGTCCGTAGGATAACAATTTGTTTTTGAAAAACGAAGTTTGAAGGAGTAAGAGAACAGATATTATTAATAAAACAAAAAAAAAGAAAGTATAAAGAAAAAATTTAAGGATTTTTTTTAAAAAACTCTTCTTCTTTTTTGGTGAACGATTCCCGGGTTGTGTTGAATCTGTTTTAGTTATTTCGCTTTCTTCAGGCATTCAACTCTTAAATGTTCTTATTTTTTCAAATATGGAAGTTGTAGAATAATTATCAATATACTTTAAACTTACAATAGTTCCTCCATATTCTTTAACAATATCAGAACCAATTATGTTTTCTTCTTTCCAATCACCACCTTTCACAAGAAAATCGGGTTTTATTGAATTTATTAGTTTAAATGGAGTTTCCTCATCAAAAATAATTACAGCATCAACGGGTTTAAGGTTATCTAAAACAAAAGCCCTGTCATCTTGATTATTAATAGGTCTTGAATCTCCCTTTAGGATTTTTACAGAAGAATCTGAATTTAAACCAATTACCAAATAGTTACCAAGCATTTTAGCTTGCGATAAATAGCTGATGTGTCCCTTGTGTATAATGTCAAAGCATCCGTTTGTGAAAACAAGTTTTCTTGATGTTTTAATTAATTCGGTTCTTACTTCTAAGAATTTATCTAATGAATATATCAATGTTTGTAAATATTATTTATTAATGAAACCATTAACCTGCTTAATTAATAATTCTTTATCTATTGGAACGATTCCTACTTCCTCAACGACTAATCCAGCAGCAAAGTTTGATATCATAACAGCATCATTCACGGATGCGCCACCAATTATAGCAACAGCAATCGTAGATATTACGGTATCACCTGCTCCGGATACATCAGCTACTTTTCTTGCTCGTGTTTTAATTGATGAAATCTTTATATCATTTCCGGATTTTTCAAAAATCATAATTCCTTTTTCTCCAAGAGTCAGGACGAGATATTGACAATTAATTCTATTAAGAAGTTCTTTTCCTAATTCTTTAATTTCATTTATATCTTTCGCTTTTCTCCCAAAAGCATCTTCCATTTCTTTTTTGTTCGGTTTGAAAAGAAAAACGTCCTTATATTCAAAAAAATTATCAAATTTCGGGTCTACTAGAATTTTTATGCCTTTTGATTTAGCAAAATCTATTATACCCTTGATAACATCTTTTGTAAGTACACCCTTATTGTAATCTTGAAGTATAATAATACCTATTTTATCTGCTATTTCAGCTAATAATTTAAAAATATTAGCCTTAGTTTCTTTTGAAATATCTTTTTTAGATTCACTGTCAATCCTTATTAAATGGTGGGAATCTGATATAACTCTGGTTTTACTTGTAGTTGGTCTCAATTTTTCTGTAACTATACCCTTAGTAGTTTGATAGTTGCTTTTTAAAGTGCTTTTCAGGATATTAGCATTCGAATCGTCACCTACTACACCTATCAAAAAAGGATTCGAGCCCAAGGTTTTAATATTTAAACTAACGTTTGCGGCACCCCCTAATTTAGGTTCGCTTTTCTTTGTTTCAAATACCTGTACAGGTGCTTCCGGGGAAATTCTCGTTACTTCTCCAAGTAAATATAGGTCTAACATAACATCTCCAATAATACAAATAAGTTTATCTGAAGCGTTATTTATTATTTTTTCAGTATTAATGCTTTTCATATGTAAATTATTTTACCAATATAATTTTATTATATGGGTTATTCAATGAATTTTGAAGTTTGGAATATCTATAGAAAATTTAATTAAGAAATTGAAAATACTTAATTAAATTCATATTTTTCAATTATGTATCATAAAGTAGATGATTCGGTGTTGCGAAGATTAAAGTTAATATCAGGTGATGAATTTGTCATTACTGAAAAAGACAATCTGGAAATTTATTCTAAAGATAGTACTGAGAGTTTTTCTTTTTTTCCTGAGGTTGTAATCAAACCGAATAATACAGTTCAAATATCCGATATTTTGAAATTAGCAAATGAGTTTCATATACCAGTCGTTCCAAGAGGAGGGGGTACGGGATTATCCGGAGGAGCATTATCGATTTATGGAGGGATTTGTATCTCGATGGAAAGATTTAATCGAATATTAGAAATTGATGAAAAAAACTTTCAGGCAGTTGTAGAGCCCGGAGTAATTACACAGATTTTCCAGGAAGAATGCGAAAAAAAGGGACTTTTTTATCCACCAGATCCTGCATCAAGAGGAAGTTGTTTCCTCGGTGGTAATTTAGCAGAATGTTCAGGTGGACCCAGAGCTGCAAAATATGGTGTAACTAAGGACTATGTATTAGGACTTGAATTTGTAACTCCAACCGGAGAAATAATAAATTCAGGGGCTCGGGTTTTGAAAAATGTATCAGGATATAATATCACGCAATTGATTATTGGAAGTGAAGGCACATTAGGTATAATTACTAAGATTTTTTTTAAACTAATAGCTCTTCCAAAGTTTAAAAAGATATTATTAATTTCTTATAACAATATCGAGAATTGTATCAGTTCAGTAGCAGAATTTTATAAAGCAGGTGCAAATCCATCAGTTCTGGAATTTCTGGAAAAAGCAGCAGTAAAAGCGGGGGAAAATCACTTAAATAAAAAGTTCCCGGGCAGTAATGCAGAAGCACAATTGTTTATTGAAGTTGATGGAAATTCTGAAGACACTCTTTATAAAGAAATAAATATAATTTCAGAAGTTGCAGAGAAATATTCAGCAAATGATATTCTAATTGCAGAAGAAAGAGAAAAGATGGAAGAGATTTGGGCTTTACGAAGATGCATAGGAGAAGCTGTTAAATCAATTTCCGAATACAAAGAAGAAGATACTGTAGTTCCAAGATATAATCTAACAAAACTTTTATCAGGAATTAAGGATATATCGAACAAATTTTCACTTTCTACAATTTGTTATGGTCATGCAGGGGATGGAAATCTGCACGTAAATATATTAAAAGATAAAATATCTGATGAGACCTGGAAAAATAATCTCGAGAGTGCAATATACGAAATATTTGAACTCACAGTCTCACTCGGAGGTACTATTTCAGGAGAACACGGAATAGGATATACCCAAAAAAAATATTTACCAATTGCGTTAAGCAAAGAAGAAATCAACCTTATGAAATCTATTAAGCACCTTTTTGACCCCCTTAATATTTTAAATCCGGGAAAAATATTTTTATAAATTATGATAACAACTGAAATAAGTTACCGTGTTTTGTATGCCCACACAGATAAAATGGGTATAGTTAATAACGCAAGATATTTTGAATATTTTGAAGCAGGCAGGGGAGATATGCTCCGTAAAATCGGATATGCTTATAAAGATATGGAGCAGAAAAATATTGCTCTTCCATTGATTGAAGCATACTGTAAATATATTGGTACTGCTAAATATGATGACATTTTGGTCGTAAAATGTTTTATGAAAAATATTCCTACAGTAAAAACCAGAATTGATTATGAGATATTCGTTGATGGAAAACTTATTGCTACAGGGTTTACTGTACATTCTTTTGTCGACTTAATCAAAATAAAACCTGTTCGTCCTCCAAAAGATTTTATTGAACTAATTAAAACATATTTTTAATATGAAAGATTATTATTATGGCTTTGGTTGGAAATATGCAAAGAAATTAATTCTGCAAGCTTTCAAAGAAGATATTGGCTCTGGTGATGTAACATCGGAAAAGCTTATTCCCGCGAAACAAGAATCAAAAGCAAAATTGAAATTGAAAGAAAATTCGGTGATTGCCGGTTTGAAGGTTTATAAATATGTATTTAATCTTATTGATCCGAAAGTAAAGGTCATATTAAAATCCGAAGATGGAATTAGATATAAAAAGGGTAAGATATTGGCAATAATGAAAGGAAATACGAGAAATTTATTAGCAGGTGAAAGATTATCGCTGAATATTATTCAAAGAATGAGTGGTATTGCAAATTCAGTTTATGATTTAAAAAATAAATTAAATAATGATACTATAAAGATCCTTGATACAAGGAAAACGACTCCAAATTTTAGAATATTTGAAAAATTAGCGGTAAAAATTGGAGGAGGGGTCAATCACAGATTTGGTCTTTATGATATGATCCTTATCAAAGATAACCATATTAATGCGAACAATGGAATTTTGAATACCCTGAATGTATTAAAGAAAATCAAAAACAAACTAAATCTCCAAATTGAAATTGAAGTAAAAAGCATTAAGGATTTTCAGATTATTCAAGAATATGGTAAAGGAATAATTGATATAGTGATGCTTGATAATTTTGATTTTAAAAAAATTAAAAAAGCTGTGGAATTAAATGAACAGAAATTTAGAATAGAACTTTCAGGTGGTATAAACACATCTAATATTTCGGATTTTGAAAAAATCAGAGGAATTGATTATATCTCATCAGGTAGCCTGACTCATTCATATAGATCAACAGATATTTCGCTTGATTTTAATACTTGAATAATAGAAAAACATAATATAACTTACAAAAATTTTTAAATTTAAAAAATAAATTACTATGAAAGAAAGAAAAATACAGATAAATTTTTTGATTGCACTATTCTTGATGTGTGCTGTTTTGCTTTCTTGCAGTAAGTTGAAAGAGCTAACATCAGAAAAAGATAAGACAACTAAAGAAGAAACAAAAAAAGAACCAACGAAGGAAACCACAAAAGATGAAGACCGTAAAGAATCCGGTACTTCATCTACAACAACCAAGACAACCGAAAACAAACTTTATTTTTGCGAAGATTATCTGCAGGGAGAAGAAGTCAATGTATCAACAACGTTTACAACCGGAAGATTGACAGTTATGGTCAAAACGACAGAGACAATCTATGATGAAAGTGTATATCTCAAATTAGAAAAGTTGAATGATGATGGGACAAAAACAACTGTTAAGACTATACCCTTTACAGTTCCTGTCGGAGATTATTTTTACTTTAAACATAAAGATCTTGGATTTTCAAGGGCCGGGCTCTATAAAGTTACTATGTTAAGAAAAGATAAATCTACACCAATCGCTACCGGTGAGGTTGTTGTGACAGATAGTAAATAGTTTAATTCCAAATTACTCAGAATTATATATGCCATCAATTATGATGGCATTTTTTTTATTTATTTAAATTCAATTATTATCTTATTAGATTGCATCATTGATAATGTTTATAGATGATTGAAAAATTAAAAAGCCTTTCTAAAGATACTTTAATCTATGGAACAAGTACGATAATTGGGAGGTTCCTGAATTTCTTTTTAGTACCATTATATACGAACCTTTTTCTCCCTAATGAATTTGGTGTTGTTGCGAATGTTTATGCTTATATTGCGATGCTAAATGTATTTTTTACGATTGGTCTTGAGTCAGGTTACTTTAAATTTGCTTCGACTTTAGAGGTAGGAGATAATAAAGATAATTTTTCACATCCTTTTTGGGGAATAGTAATAAATTCTTTTATCCTTTCCGGTATTTTATTTATTTTTTCAAAAGATCTTACATATTTATTTCAGATAGATGAAAAGTATAATGATCTCTTGCAATATACATCACTGATTTTATTTTTTGATGCAATAGTTACTGTTCCTTTTGCCTTTTTAAGATTAAACCATAAACCGGGTAAATTTGCATTTATTAGAATTGTAAACATCACCATTAATGTGTTATGCAATGTGATATTTATACTTGTTTTTAAATTAGGTATAAAATCAGTTTTCATAAGTAATTTAATTGCGTCGGCTATTACGTTTATATTGCTATCACCGGTTGTTTTTAAAAATATTTCTTTCAAATTCAATAAAAAACTATTAAATGAACTTCTTCGATTTTCACTTCCATATATACCGGCCGGAATCAGCTCTAATATTGTCCAAGTAATTAACAGACCAATATTAAATGCCCTTAAAGGAGAATATGCTGTTGGAGTATTCCAGGCGAATTACCGCTTGGGAATATTTATGATGCTTTTCGTATCAATGTTCGAATTTGCATGGAGACCTTTTTTCCTGCAAAACGCAAAAGAAGTTGATGCAAAACAGATATTCTCTAAAGTAATGACACTATTTGTGCTTATTGGTTCCTTTTTATTCATTATGTTATCACTTTTTATAGATGATATTGCTAGACTGAAGTTACCATTTCGGGGTAATTTGATTGGATCGAAATATTGGGGTGGACTTGAAATAGTTCCGGTAATTTTATTTGCTTACCTACTTTATGGTATATACATAAACCTTATGGCCGGAATTTATATTGAGAAAAAAACAAAATACCTTCCACTGATAACAGGGGTTGCAGCTTTTATTAATATTATCTGTAATTTTCTGCTAATACCTTCTTTTGATTTGATGGGAGCCGCAATTGCTACTTTAATCAGTTATTTTGTAATGATGGCAGGAATTTATTATTATTCTCAGAAATATTATAAAATCAATTATGAAGTAAAGAAAATATTAATAATATTATTTACTGCTGTCGCTGCTTATACGGTATTTCTTCTGTTCTTTAAATTTGTATTTGTGAATATTTTAATAAAAATACTACTTGTAGTCTTTTTTATTATTCTCATATTTGCGTTCAATATATTAGATTTGAAAACAGTAAGAAAAATATTAAAGAGGTGAAAAATTTGTATTAATCGACTTGCTATTCAAATAAATATATACCATATTAAAATATGGAAAAATTAACAAAAAAACAAAAAAGAGTTTTCGAGTTTATCGAAAAATACACCAAAAATAATTCTTATCCTCCTACATTCAAAGATATTTGTGTAAAATATGATTATTCCATCGGCACTGTTCAGGATTATATTGTTGCATTAGTTAAAAAAGGATACCTTGAAAAGAAAAAAGATCTCGCCAGAGGATTTAAACTAGTTAAAAAAAGTGATGGTACGAATATTTTTAAATCCAATAAGGATTATGAAATAATTCCATTGTATGGAAATGTTGCCGCCGGTGAACCAATATTTGCAAATGATAATATTCAGGGTTACATTTCGATGGAAAAAAATAAAAGGGGACATCACATTCATTTCGCACTAAAGGTTAAGGGAGATAGTATGAGAGATTCAGGTATTTATGATGGGGATATTGTTGTTGTAAAAAAGCAAGATTCGGCGAATGACGGAGATATAATTATTGCGTTACTTGATGATGAAGCAACGGTAAAAACCTTAAGAAATTCTAAAATAAAAGCTTATCTTGAAGCATCAAATTCAAGATATAAATCAATTGTTAATAAACCGTTTACAATCATCGGAAAAGTTATAGAACTAAGAAGACAATATCAATTGATGTGATAATTCCACTAAATCTTTAATCTCTTAAAAATGTAATTTACATTTTTTTGTGATTTAGAGTAATCGAAAATTGTTTTCAGATCCGATTCATTTAAATATTTCCTTACTTCTTTATCCTCAATCAATAAATCAAAAAATTTATTTTTCGAATTCCAGCATTTCATAGCAGTTTTTTGTACTATTTTATAAGCATCTTCTCTTTTCATCTTTTTTTCGATTAGTTTCAGTAAAACAGTCTGAGAGAAAATCAAACCTTTTGTATATTCAAGGTTATTCTTTATGTTTTTTTCGTTAACGACTAAATTATGTACAAGATCTATGAATTTAACAAGAATATAGTCTAACAAAACCGTTGAATCAGGGATTATAATTCTTTCAACCGAAGAATGGCTAATATCCCTTTCGTGCCATAAAGTTATATTCTCCATTGCAGCAATTGCATTTCCCCTCAGAACTCTTGCAAGTCCAGATAGTCTTTCACAAGTGATAGGATTTTTCTTATGAGGCATAGCCGACGAACCTTTTTGCCCTTTTGAAAAAAACTCCTCAAGCTCAAGAGTTTCAGTTTTCTGAAGCAGACGAATTTCTGTAGTGTATTTTTCTATACAAGAAGCAATAATTGCCAAGGTTGTCAGGTATTCGGCATGTCTATCTCTTTGAAGAATTTGAGTGGAAATTTTTACAGCTTTTAATCCGAGTTTCCTGCAAACATATTCTTCTACTTTAGGAGAGATATGCTCATAAGTACCTACTGCCCCTGAAATCTGCCCGACTGATATAACATTGATTGACTTTTTCATCCTTTCAATATTCCTTGTAGTTTCATCATACCAAAGAGCAAATTTTAAACCTAAAGTGATTGGTTCTGCATGTACGCCGTGGGTTCTTCCTATCATATTAAGATTTTTGTATTCGTTTGCTTTTCTACGAAGAACCTGTTTCAATTTTTCCAGTGAACCCAAAATTATTAATCCTGCTTGCTTCATCTGTAATGATAATGCAGTGTCCAAAACGTCGGAACTTGTCATTCCTAAATGAATGAATCGTGAATCAATCCCAACATATTCCGAAACATTTGTAAGAAAAGCAATTAAATCATGTTTAACAGCATTTTCAATTTTTAAAACTCTTTTTAAATTAAATTTTGATCTAGCTTTAATGACTTTTAAAGATTTTGCCGGTATAAACCCTAATATATTTTGAGCTTCGCAAGCAAGTATTTCTATTTCAAGCCATATACGGAATCTGTTCTGGTCAGACCAGATCCCGGACATTTCCTTTCTTGAATATCTGTCTATCATAATATTTATTTTATTTTAACTAATACGAATGTTATGTCATCATTTTGTTCAAAATCTCCGCGGAATTCATCCACAGCTGAATTAATATTGTCTTTAATTGAACTGCAGTAATAATCTTTTGACTTATCCAAAATATTTATTACACTGGTTAACCCAAATTCTTCGTGATTTTCATTCATAGCTTCTGTTAAGCCATCAGAATAAAATAGAAATAAATCATTTGGATGTAAACTTAATTCTATTTCCTCAAGGTTGGATTCAAATATTCCTTTAGTTTCGAGACCAAGCCCTATACCTTTGTTCTTTAATGTAATGACTTCTTTCCCATTATGGTATAACACAGGATTATGACCGGCTCGTGCAATAATTACCTTTTTCTTTTCGATATTGAATTTGGCAATTATCATTGTTATAAAGGAATTTCTTTCTATTTGGGGATATATTTGTTTGTTTATTTCAATCAGTATATCTTTTGGATTTTTGAAAACCTTAGCTGCAAACTGAATCATCGTCTGAACTTTTGTCATATATAAAGCAGCTGGAATCCCTTTGCCGCTTACATCCGCGATTACAACAAGAAATTCTTTATCGTTAATTTTAATATAATCACAAAAATCCCCACCAATATATTTAGCAGATACAGATGAACAGGCAATATCAATTCCCGGCATATTAAAGTATTTTCCAGGTAAAAGAGAATTCTGAATGTTTCTTGCAATTAAAAGTTCTTTATCGATTTTTTGTTTTTCAATTTCTTCAGTTCTGAGTCTTGCATTTTCCAAAGCAATTCCGCATTGATACGCAATTGTTTTCAGAAGATCGATATCTTCATCAGAATATGCTTTTCCGGATAATTTTCTGCTTAAGTTGAAAGAACCGACGGTCTTATCTTTTATGTGAAGCGGTAATATTAAATCAATACCTGACAATTTTATAAATTCCTTTTCTTTATCACTGAATTTATTCTCAATAATAATATAAGAATTAAGAATCAAAGGTTCTTTGTATGATATCAGTATTTTATTAAACAGTTCATCACTTATTTCATGGTTTTGAGATTTTCGGTTCGAACTGGAATTGAACGAATTGATAAGTTTTGAGTATACCGTATCTTTGATAAATAAATCAATATAACTTAATCCCATCAAATTTTTAATTTTTGAAGAAATATTCCTTAAACCTTCATTAATATCAGTGTAATAAGTTAATTCTTTAGAGAATTCGAGCAAAGATTTTCTATAATTATATCTCTCCCGGTAGAATAGTTTGTCAACAAATTCTTTTGAACGCTTATTAAAAAAATCGAAAGTTAAAATTACAATCAGGATAATTATAACCGCTAAAACCTGTTTATTTGAGAAATAATCAGCAAATAAAAGATTGACAAAAAATACAAATAACAAGTTAAGACCGACAATAAAAATTGTAGCAATACTGAAAACCAGACCTTTTTTGATAATAAATTCAGTATCCAATATCCGGTACTTAAATATAGAAAAACCAAAAGAAAAAGGTATTGCCAGAACAAGAAAGACAGGAACTAAATAAATTGGATTTACCAGAAAAATAGGTTTGTTAATAATGAATTGGAAAATACCAAAATAAATAAACCCGATAAGTCCTATTAAAAAACCATTCATTATAATCTTTAATGATTTTTTTACCGACGCATCATCAATTTTTCTAAATGAAAATATAAAAATTAAGATCCCAATTAAAATATAAGAAGTTATAATATAGTTTTGAGTATTGCTAATAATTACATCATTGAATTTAAGGGAAAAAAATAAATTCAGCAAAAAAGGTATCGTAGATGTTAATATTAATATTCCATAAGAAATTGTTAAAATATTTTTTCTGTTTTTGAATTTGTATTTAATCGGATAAGTAAGGAAAAAATGTACGAACAGGGGATGAAATGCTACAGCATATATAATTGTATTAATTCTAAAAAACCCCGGTTGCAGCGAACCGATTGCCCCTGCATAAACTAATAATCCTGAAGAAGCCGAACATCCTAAAAAGAAGAACAATTGTGATGCTAATTCTTTAGGTTTTGAATATCCCACCAGAACTGCGACAAATAGAAATCCAAATCCGAGAATTGAGAAAATGAGTAATAGTACATTAAAAAATTTATAAACGTAAATTTCCAGATCGATTCTTTGATTATCTCGGATGATAGTGTAAATAATATATTCGTTTTTATAACTATTTAAAAAAGTCATAGCGTCAACACCATTAGCAAAAGATTTACCGTTTATTGCTATCAAAAAATCACCATTTTTTAATCCTGCTTTTTCGGCAACACCATCTTGCAAAATGTTAGTAATAAACACACCTGATTCAGCTTTTTTTGAGTTATATTCATTGACCCACAGACAATCATCTGTTGTCATTCTGTTAATGAATATCAGATTAACAGATATATATAGTGAAATCAGGAAAGAATATAAAGCTATCAGTACGATAATTCCTCTGAGTGTACTTTCACTAAATTTGTTTAAAAATCTCAAAATCCGTTTTATAAATTATTTAATTTTGCTCTAAAAGAATTATAAATCAAATCCGATTGAGAAATAAAAAGTATATGGACCCCAAATAAAAGAATTATTAGCGAATCCTTTACTGATGATTAAACTTCTACCTCCGGAAAAACTAGCTTTACCTACAGGAGTATCAAACATTAATGAAAGTCCAATACCATGTCTTAGATCTTTAAATCTTACATCCTGAGCATTTTCCCACATCTGACCTAAATCATATCTTGCTGAAATATATGTTTCAAAAAATAATTTAAAAGGAATCATGAATCTATATTCTATAGACAACAATAATATTTGTCTTCCACGAAGTTCTTCCTCGACCATACCATAAAAAGAGTTTTCTCCTCCAAGTGAAAATTGTTCAATGAGCGGAGTGGTTTTATCAGCAAATCCAAACACGAATTTTGGTTTTATAACACTACTTTTACTGATCGAAATATTCTGTTCAAATGAAAAATCAAAAATTGAATAGGAGAGATTTCCGAATAATTTATCTTGAGCTGTTTCATAATAAAAACCAATGATATTGCCATTAGTGGGGAATGGAATTTTATTTTGAGTGTCAATACTTCCGCCAAATTTGAACTTTAAAATATCGAATTCACTTTCAACATTCTTTCCGATAGAAATATTATCGGTTTTTATTTTTTCATAAAATATTTGTCCGAAAATGGTTCCGATTCTCTCGAGTTGTTTTCCCACTTTAAAGCTTAAACCATATTTCATATCACGGTATTCATTTAAATTAATTCTTGAATATTCATAGTTATTATAATCAATACTCTGAAAATACGAAAAAATATCTTTTGAATTATAAAAAAGTGAAAAATTATATGTATAAAAAGTGTTGAAAAATCTGTTTGATTTCATTTCAAACAAATATTCTCTATTTCTTAAACCTCCATTAGTGTTGATTCCAATCTCATTCCCCGTCCCAAATAAGTTTTCATCCCGAAGATCAAAAAATAATTGCAATTTTCTTTCATTATCAGCACGCATGGATATTCGGAATATTTGCGAACTTTTCTCAACCAGGTTAATTCTTAAATCCGGTTTCAATGAATTATTCCTGTAATCAAAATCTATACTTATTTGCTTAAATAAATTAGTTCCATAAATATTTCTAAGACTCTCTTCCAAATCTTTGTAATTAATTATATTATTATCAGAAAATTTTAATTCCCTTAATATTACGGAATTATTCGTACGTTTGTTTCCTTCGAGAACAATTTTATTGATACTACCATCTGTAATACTGATATCTATTATTCCAGTTGTATAATCAAGATAGAACCTGTTTATTTCTGCTATAGGTAACTGATTTTCCCGAAGTAAAAAATAAATATTTTCATACAATGAAAACATCGATTTTGTATTAATAATTTTTCCGAGATGTTCTTTTTTAAACCTCTGAATTAAAGTGTCAAGAAAGTGAAAATCCGAATGAATATTTATATCTTTAAATACAGGATTACTTACAAGTATATATGATACTTTAGCACCGCTTAAATCACGAAAGACTTCAGCATAAGTATTTAGATAATAGCCTGTACGGTAAAGTAATTTTAAGGTCTTTTCGATTTCATTGTATTTAAGGAATTGTACATTCTGCTCTGATAAAATTATGTTTTTCAACGAATCAAGAATAAAATCAGATTCAATATTTACTTTTGGGTTTATTACAAAATTATTAGAATATTTTGAAGCAGAATTCTCAAGAGATTCAATTTTCGTTTTGATCGAATCCATTAGAAGCAATGTCTGCTTTTCACCTTTGTCTATCAGAAAATCAAGTCCCGAAAAATCAGTTGCAAGAAAGTTTCCAATATCCGGATTTATTACAATATCCGCTTTAGCAATTTGCAGTTCATTTAATTTTGCCATTGTAATTGAAACTATCTGATCAGCAGTATTTAAAGGATTATCAAGCTCTTCCCTCTGCTTCAACGGACTTGTGGAATTAACTGCTATTACAAAATCTGCATTGTTTTCTTTTGCTACATCCACAGGTATATTAGCTGTCAATCCGCCATCGACGAGGTTTCTTCCATTAATAATTGTCGGAGAATATAAAAGAGGAAACGTAATGGATGCTTTTACTGCTTCGCTGATATTTCCGCTTTTAATATCAAATCTTTGCCCTTTATCAAAATCAGTTGTAACGGATATGAATGGAATTTTTAAGTCCCTGAAATTATTTTTAGGTTTTAAATAAGTATTTACGAACAATAGATTTATAAATTCAAGTATCTGATAACCACTCGATATAGAGGATGGAATTGATGGAATAAAGCCATCAAGAGAAATAGAAATTAAACTTTTGTCTTGTTTCTCCTTTTGTTCCAGAAATAATGCTTCTCTTTGATATTTATCAGTCAATCTTAATTTGTTAACCCAGTCGATATCTCTAACAGTTCTTTTTAAATCTTCTACTCTAAGACCCGAGGCGTATAAACCTCCTATAACACTTCCAATACTTGTACCAACGATTAGGTCGATATCAATATCATTTTTCTCTAATGCATCAAGAACTCCTATCTGAGTAAATCCTCTAGCACCTCCTCCGCTCAATACAAGAGCAACTTTTTTATTATTGAATTTTTTAGGAAAAATATTAAAATCGTTTGTATCTAAATTATATTTCGGTTTTAACTCAAGATTGATATATGTTTTATTTGTATCTGAAATTTGGCTGAATAATTGTGAATAATTACTTAGTAACAGAATTATGAAAAGTAGTATTTTTATTGATTTAATATTCAAATTAATTATTTCTATTTTTTAATATTACTCCCGTAAAATATATTATTAATCCTAAAAATAATCCCGGATATAATGGTTCCAGTCCTAAAAAATAAACCGGCATACCATTAACTTTATTTATATATCCTAAAATAAAATAAGTTAAAGAAACAAAAAATGATACTATCATTGCCATAAAAATAAAACGTTCATTTACTATAAGCATTTTGGAGTAAGATGAAATTACGCTTATTAATAATGCCGGAATTATTAAAGTTCCGATTGTGTACCAAATTTGTACTACAGATGGAATGAGTATCGCGATTCCAAGTGACAATATTGAAGTTATAATAATTCCAATTTTGGTAAATTTATTAGATAAATCATCATTTTTCTTGAATTTAGAGATAATATCTTTACCCAAAGTAGTCGCCGAAATGAAGATATTAGTATGTAGAGTGGACATTATTGTAGCGAGCATTCCAACAAAGAAAAATCCTTTTGCAAGAGGAGGTAATATATCATTTGCAAATAATGGATAAGACATTTTGGGGTCCGGGATATTTTTCAGATAAGATGCGGCATATAACCCGGTAGTGGTAGTAAGAAAATCAAAAATAAACCAGAACAATAGCGATATAAAAACACCTGCTTTTGCAGTTGATCCTGATTTAGCAGCGTAACACCTCTGATGAAAAGAAGGATCGACTAATGCCCAGGAACCAATAAAGAACCAAACAACAATCAACTGTATTGAATTGCTTCCTGTTAAACTCAAGTGAGCAGCAGGTAAATTTTCATTTAAATAATTCAGACCACCAAATCGGATTATGCAAAATGGAAGTATTATTCCAAATCCAAGAAACATTAATACAAATTCAAAAATATTAACTCTGATATCTGCTCTCAAGCCACCCTTAAATAAGTAGACTATAGAAAATATCAAAGTTATTATCATTGATAAAACTAAATTCCATCCAAAAATTACCTGAACCAAAACTCCAAGCATAAGAATATACGGAGCTGGTGTCACAAGCAAGAAAACGAAAACCCCGCCTAATATACCTACTCTTCTGCCGTAAACATTTTCTAATTTTTCCGGTATAGTAAACAATTCGGTTTTCCTGATTTTTTTTGCTAGAAAAAATGCAAATATTGTGATGAAAAAATAATAAGGGAATGCATTTAGCAGCCAGCTCGAAACTCCATAATTATATGTAAATTCTCCTATTCCCAGAATTCCACCATAAAATGATGAAACCAGTGTAGCTACAAAGGCGGGTAGAGTAATTTTTCTTCCGGCAACAAGATAATCTTCATCATTTTTATCGTTAGTCCTGGTTTTTAAACCAATCACTAAAATTATTATAAAATAAAATATTATTATGATAAAATCATATATGCTAAAATTTATCATCAATATTTATTGCGATTTCTATAAAAAATGTTTTTTGAACAGCAATAAATCACCTTCAAGAAAATTAATAGTTATTTTATCAGATTCTGATAGGTTTAGAGTTCCTTCTCTTACGCCAAATTCCAGGTCTTCATTTTGCAGTGGGTATTTTAAACCATTTGTAGTAACACCTTTTGCAAAAGGGAAAGCGAGAAAGGAAATTAGTTTATTAACCTTATAATCAAATTCGACTGATTTATCTATAAAAAATATTTCGAATTTCTTATCTATTATTTTAAGTTTGAGAGTTTTATAATACCTTTTTAAAATGCTGAAATTATTTAATGTATGATCAGAACGGGTACTGATTGCACCAAAAATTATTATATTATTTAAATTATTTTCTATACAATATAAAAGGGATTTTTCAAAATCAGTTGTATCCTGATCATCAATTTTTCTGATTTCTGTTTTCTTTTTCCTGAAATATCCTTTCGTTTCTTTTTTAATTGAATCTAAATCGCCCAGTATTATTTTGGGGATTATTTTCAATGTTCTTATTTTATTTGCTCCTCCGTCTGCACATATAATGTAAGAATTTTTAAGAAGATATTTTCTGATTATTTTTAACGGTGGTAATTTCCCGTTCAGAAATATAACTGTTATTTGTTCGGGCATTTTATTTAAAAATTGAATTGTTTAAAACGTTATATTTGATTAAAATAAATCCTAATATAAGTAAAAACAATGGATATTTAGATTAATGGTATTCCTTAATTCTTCAATATTATTCGGTTTGATCGCAGTTTTGATACCTGTCATCATCCATTTATTCAACTTAAGAAAAGTAAAAAAAGTTGAGTTTAGTACACTGATGTTCCTTAAAGATATACGAAAATCAAAATTTAAAAGAATAAGAATAAAGCAATTATTATTATTATTAATCCGTATACTTATCATCGCTTCAATCGTATTTGCATTTTCGAATCCTGTTATAATAGGATATCACGGTGTAAATTCAGGAAATGCACAAAAATCCGGAATAATCATTCTTGATGATTCTTACAGTATGGATATGAAAGAAGAGAAGGGGAGTGTATTAGAAAAATCGAAGAATGCAGTCAGGGATATTTTATCGCAATTTAACGAAAGCGATAATATTACTTTTTTATTATCATCAAAACTTATGCAAAAAGATTTCCGGTTAATTCAGTATCCGTTATCAAAAATTCTGGATACTCTTGAGATTGCTAATTACGGTTATAAAGTATTTTATTATTCAGAAATAACCGCATTGGCAGATAGGCTAAGCTTAATAGATAAAAATATACCAAATGAATATTTTATAATTTCTGATTTCAGGAAACCGAATATTCAAAGTGATGATAATTTATTAACTGCAAAACCTCAAAACGCAAATCTTTATTTAATCAATACTGCTAACAGGGAAGGGAATAATATTTCATTAGATGAAGCGGTTTTGAAATCTAAAATCCTCGAATCAGGAAGTAATGTTAAAATCTCGTTAAAAGTAACCAATCATTCTCCAAATACAGTTTATAATAAAATTATAAGATTATTTGCAGATGATAAAC
This sequence comes from Ignavibacteria bacterium, assembly GCA_036508135.1. GTDB lineage: Bacteria > Bacteroidota > Ignavibacteria > Tepidaquicellales > Tepidaquicellaceae > DATCHW01. The sequence continues at coordinate 44,649 of DATCHW010000071.1, read as the reverse complement.
TCTCTCAGGAAATAGCAATAGATATTAACAAAAATGAAAGTAAATATACAGAGTTTTATTTTAAACCTTCAAAAAGCGGAGAAATCAAATGCCGCTTCGAATTAAACAGGGATGTTTATTCTCAGGATGAGTTTAATCAGGATAACATTTATTATTTTGTTGTAAGCATTCCCGAAGTGATAAATACAGTTATTCTAGGAGATTATAATTCAGATAGTTATAGATATATACGTCTTGCAATTAATGCTGCAAATAGTTTCAACTCGGATTCCTCCGGAAAATCAAAAATTATTATCAATGTAGAAAATACCAATCCCATGAATCCGGGGGTAAAAAGCGATGTGCTAATCATTAACGATAAAAAAAGTTTTTCTGATGGCGAGAGAAACCTTATTAAAAACTATCTTACTGAAGGGAAAGGTGTTCTATTGTTTTCTTCAAAGGATTTAGATGTAAATAATTACAATCAATTATTCGTTTTGTTAAATGTTTTTGTTTTTAGCAAACCGGTTTATATATCTGAGGAAAATATACCGAAAACTGTATTCAAAAAAATTGATTACTCTCATCCTGTTTTTGAAGGAATATTTAAAAAAGAAAATGCAACAAATGAATTGAGCAATTATGAATTAGAATCTCCTCAAATTAATATGTATTGGAATATTTTACCTGATTTGAATACATACCCTTTGATTACGCTATCCGATAACAGTATCTTTTTATCTGAGTCCAGCGTTCAAAAAGGAAAATTGATTTTCTGTTCGGTCTCTGCCAATACCGATATGTCAAAATTTCCGATGACCAGTTTGTTCCCGACAGTCCTGATTAGGAGTCTGCAGCATCTTTATAGTGATATTAATGAAAATACAGATTTCAAAATCGGTAAAACAAATATAATCTCTTTGAACGATTTTAAAAAGCTCGATTATTTTATGACTCCGGATAATAAGAAAATACCATATCAGGTTACTCTGGAAAATACTGAGAAAGAAAATAAGAAAATAAAAAATTATTTTAATTTTCCTTACTCATCTTTTTCGCAGAATCCCGGGTTCTACACTTTCTACGATTCTGCTTTGAATAAAAGTACTGTAATAGCACTTAATCCTGATGTTAAAGAAAGCGATCCCGGTAAATTAGATAGTAAAGAAATAAAAGGATATTTTGAAAAGTTAGGTTTCGAAAATATTAAGTATTTCGATAAATCCGAAAACATAAAAACAGAAATTGATAATGCACGCAAAGGACTTGAATTGTGGAAATATTTTCTTCTTCTTGCACTGCTTCTAATTACAGCAGAAGTGATTTATTCCCGAAGAGTAGAAAAAAGTTAATGCTATTTACTTGCAATAGAAAAGTCACCAATATTAAATTTACCTTTTTGATTTTTAATAATACAATTATCTCCAATCAATGATTCTTCCAATATTGAATCGATTATTTCGCAATTCGAATGGATTATACTGTTCTTAATCTTGGAGTTTTGAATTTTGCAACCGTCATCAATAGTTACATTCGGACCGATCGTGCAATTTTGTAAGTCAACATTTTTCCCAATGTGAACCGGATTAATAAACTCTACAGTCTTTATTTTATATTTCTTTCTGCTTTTGTTAAGAAGATATCTGTTTGTTTGCAAAATTGTTTCCGGTTTGCCGCAATCGAGCCAGCCTTTTACAGGATATGTGTTCATTTTTTCGCCTTTCCTGAGCATCCTCTCAAGAGCATCTGTAAGTTGAAATTCACCCTTTGTCCGTAAATTGTTTTTTATGATATATTCAAGGGAATCAAAAAGCAATTTACCATTTTTTATCAGATATATTCCAACGATAGCTTCTTTTGATTTAGATATCGCTGGAGATGAGGGCTTTTCGACTAAACGAGTTACAAAACCTTTCGCATCTTTTTCTACTACTCCAAATCTTCTTGGATCATCAACCTCCTTCACGGAGATTCTAGAGTGTTTACTTTTGCATAAATCTTTAAGATTTACATCGAATAATGTATCACCTAATATTATTAATAAATCCTCCTTTAATTGAGGAGATAAATATTTTTTAGCAGTATAAATTGCATGACCTAATCCCAGCGGCTCTTCTTGTTTTATGAAAGTAAATTTGAATTTATAATTATTTTTTAGGTACTTTTCGATATCTTCACCAAGAAATCCGGTTATCACAATTATCTCAGTTGCTAATTTGTCTTTTACAATTTGCCCGACAATATGCGATATCATAGGTTTGCCCGCAACATTCATTAACACTTTTGCCTTAGTAAGTGTATGAGGTCTTAATCTTGTACCGAAACCAGCGACAGGTATAATGACTTTCATAATTTAAGGTTATTTTATGCGAATAATTAAAATATTAAAAATAAAAAATTAAATAGGAAAATAGAAATCATCTTTTGCTCCTTAGAGTTATTATACTTCGGCAAGAATATTTGAGATTTCAATCAATTCGATCATGAGCCATTTAGTTTCATCATCAGATACTTTCTTACTATCTTTTAATAATGATAACCATAGTTTACTTTCATTAACCGATTTCAAAGAGATATTCAAAAAATTTGTAAAATCTTTCTTACTATTTGCTGCTTGACCTTCTATATAATTAGCAATTACACTTGTTCCACTTCTTAAAAGTTGATCTCCCAATCGTTTTGAAATATTATCTTTAGGTAAAATATCAATAAATCCAATTAGTTTTAATGTAAAGTTATAAACTCTTCTTTTAAATTCCTTTTTTCTATCTGTTTTATTCTCAACCAAACTTTTTGATTTTTAATTTGTATTTTTAATATTTTATATTTGATTTTTAATTTTATTAAGGAAGTTTTTCATTGCATCATCTAATTTATCTATGTCCTTTGCGCCGGCAGTTGCAAGCTGTGGTCTTCCACCGCCTCCGCCTCCAAGTTCTTTTGCTACTTCGGATATCAGCTTTCCTGCATTCAGATTCTTTTCCTTTATCAGGTTATCGCTTACAGAGCAGACTATATTAATTTTTCCATCAAGTACTGTTGAAATTAACCCAACTCCATTTTTCAACTTATTTCTCAATGCTTCTCCGATTTCTTTCAACTCATCCATACTGTTCAGGTCCATTTTTTGAGAGATAACTTTTATTCCGTTGATTTCTTCTGCACCTGCAATTAAAGTATCCAGTTCTTCTATCAGTTTCGAGAGGTTTTGTTTCAGGAGATTTTTCTGCTGATGTTTTTTCTCTTCGATATATTTTTCCCGTTGCTCGTAAAGTGATTTTATAGTATTATCCTGATGCTGCATTAGCATTTTAAGGATAGTTATATCCTTGAAATTTGCTGATTTTATGCCGTTCCTGATTTCTTCCATAGCCATTTTGAAGTTGTTCGCATATTTCTCCGGGAGTTCGGAAACAATATTTTCGATTGTTAGTATTTTCTCATCTATTAAATCTATTATCCCTTCACCCGTCTTTGCAAAAATTCTCCTAACTCCTGATGAGATACTTTCTTCTTTAACAATCTTGAAAAGACCGATATCATCTGTTGCAGATACGTGAGTTCCTCCGCAGAATTCAATACTGTAGCGTTCATCCATTATAACAACTCTTACCTTGCTTCCATATTTCTCTCCAAAGAATTTTTTCACGTTTGGAATCTTGTTTGCTTCATCTATCGATATATTCTCAAGAGTTTCCACTTTAATATTTTCCTGAATCTTTGAATTTACCATATCTTCAATCTCTTTTATCTGTTGGGATTCAACTTTGTGGAAATGAGGGAAGTCGAATCTCAGATATTCTTCCGAAACAAGCGATCCCATCTGCTTCACGTGAGGTCCAAGCACCTGCCTAAGCGCTTCGTGAACGAGATGCGTTGCAGAGTGATTTCTCTGTATTGCTTTGCGGCGACTAAAATCTACAACTGCTGTTACATCTTTGTGAAAAAGGTTTTTATGGTCGTAGTTCTTAACGTAAATGAAGTGACTATTTTTGCTGTCTATAACGTCAAGGGTATATCCGTCTGAGAAAATAATCTTTCCGGTATCGCTAACCTGTCCCCCCGCTTCTGAATAGAAAGGATTTTCTTTTAGCACGAGGACTTCTATGTCCGAACCTGCAATCCGCTTCACCTGAAGCAAGGAGGTTTTCACACCTTTTTCAGAAACTTCATAAGGGTCATATGCAGGATTCTGGTTTTTAATTTTATCATCAAGCTCAAATAATTGAGTATCAGCAAGTACGATATCTTCTTTCCTTGCGGCTCTTGCACGGTCTTTTTGTTTTTGCATTTCTTCTTCAAACTTTTTCATGTCCACTTCATAACCGTTCTCGCGCGCAATCACCTGAGTAAGGTCAATAGGGAAGCCGTAAGTGTCATACAGTTTAAAAGCGTCTTCTCCGGGAAATATTTTCTCATTTTCGTTTTTAATTCTTTCATAAACTTCATTGTAAAGTTCGAGACCCCTGTCGAGCGTCTGGTTAAAACTTTCTTCTTCTGCTTTAATTACTTCTTTCACGAATTCTTTTTTATCTGTCAGTTCCGGAAAGACGTCGGAAAAATTATCTACTACCACATCTACAAGTTCATACAAAAGCGGTTGATTGTAATCAAGTTTTCTCGCAAGCCGGAGTGCGCGCCTGAGGATTCGCCTCAGCACGTATCCGCGACCTTCGTTAGAGGGCATTGCACCGTCGCTTATGGCGAATGTCAATGCTCTTATATGGTCGGCAATTGCATTAATCGGAGAAATATTTTCGCCCTTATAGTCTTTTTTAACAATTTCCGAAATTCTTTTTATAATCGGAGAAAATAAATCAGTGTCGTAATTCGATTTTTTATTATTCATCACTCTTACCACTCTCTCAAGTCCCATTCCCGTATCCACGTGCTTTTTTGGCAAAGGGTGCAGTTCGCCTTTGATATCGCGATTGTACTGAATGAAAACGAGATTCCATATTTCAATCACGTCTTCGAGCCCGGCATTTACTTTTTCAGGTTTGCATCCGTTTAGAGTTGCGTCAAAATGGATTTCCGAACAAGGACCACACGGACCTGTTTCACCCATTTCCCAAAAATTATCTTTTTCATCGAACTTCAGAATATGCGAGTGGTCTATATCAGTTTCCGATTTCCAGAATTTAAACGCCTCATCGTCTGTTCTGTATACAGTTGCCCAGAGACGTTCCTTAGGCATCTTCCAAACCGAGGTGAGCAGTTCCCATGCCCAGCGAATTGCTTCCTTCTTATAATAATCCCCGAAAGACCAGTTGCCGAGCATTTCAAAAAAAGTGTGATGGTAGCCGTCAATGCCGACTTCTTCAAGATCGTTATGCTTACCGCCTGCACGTATGCATTTTTGCGTATCAGCGGCACGCTTATATTCGCGGCTGCCCGTGCCGAGGAATACATCCTTGAACTGATTCATTCCCGCATTTGCAAAGAGGAGGGTCTGGTCTTCATAAGGCACAACTGAAGAAGAGGGGACAATTTTATGCCCGCATTCTTCAAAAAACTTCAAAAACGAACTTCTTATTTCTTTAGATGAAAACAATTTATTGCTAATTTAATTTGTATTTGTAACAAAATAAAATTTATAATTGTCAAATTAAATGAGATTATTTGAGAGTGAGCGAACGGCGTTAGGGGTTTTCATTTGTCAGGGGGTTTTGTTTTGCCTGCAGGACGGCTTTTTTTATTTGGGGGATTTGGGAAGGTGCGATGTCCTTAAAGAGTTCGGAGAGGTCGAGAGTTTCGGATGGTTTGAGGGCGTGTAGGGGGTGGTTTTCGGGGACTTGAGAGTCTTTTGATGGAATCCATTCGAGGAGGTCATTAGGGGTGCAGTTGAGGGCGAGGCAGAGCTTTTCGACGACGTTAACGGAGATGTTTGAGCGGCGGTAGGTGGCAAGATTTTTTGTCTGTGAATATGTAAAACCATTTTAAGAGAGAAATATTCTGGGCTTGGAGATGTTTCTGAGTTTAAAGAGCTTTGGAATATTAAAGTATAACATATTTTTATGGGTGTTTAATTTAATATTAAGACAAAAATAATTAATTTTTCGAGGAAAAAAAATAAATGGCTCTATAGGGGGGACAAGAAAGGCGAAATAGGGGACAGGAATGGGGTTGTAGAAAAAGAACGACAGAGGAAAGTTTCAATACGGCGGAATCTTCAAGCTGACATACGTTCCTACGCTGGAGCCACACCTGAGGTTGGCAGGCAGTAGGGACGAGAAGAAAAAAATCTATATTATTTTTGTTTGCTAACGACCGAGGCTATATGCAGTAAGGGATTGCGGGTTACTTTCCTGTCCACCACCTCAAATGTTTGAGCGGGAGACAATGCCACATTTACCACTGAAATCCTTATTACTGCTACACTTTGTTAACCAACGATATTAACTCAACTTCATCTGCTTATCCCTAAAAACGCAATGAGTTTTCATCCATTTTAGTTACAACTTCATTCATAAAGTTGTACAGCTTTACTAAGGTTTGAGAAGAAACTTCAGCACTCTGTGGTGTTATTACAACAAAATTCATCGTTGTACTACCCACTCCGGGATTATTATCAATCCATGTTCCCGAGTTCGCATAGATTGATTTTATCCCATTATTTGTGAACGGAATGATTTTGGCTTTGTGTGTGTGTCCAAAAACTACGATTCTTATATTGGAGTTTGGATTCCTAAAGTATTGTGTATTTGCCTGAACATCTATACTATCAGAATTAACCTGATTCGCAAATGCCTGTGCAACCGGGATATGGACTGCCACATTGTTGGCTGTTTGTCTTTCTTCCCAGTTGTCTTGTACCCCTTTGAAAAGTTTCATATCAATAAATCCTCCGGGAGTTAACTGAAAAGGGGTCAGATCGTTGAGTGAATATATTTTTGTGAATCCATTAATATTGGTCACAATAATCTTTTCGGAAAATTTATTTGTAATAGGAATTGCATTCATTAACCATGCCCAGCTTTCCCAATATTCAAATGCTAAATTCTGGCTTTCATTACCCGTAGTATTCGGGGTTACAACGGCTAAAGTGTCGCCAGCTACTGTACAATTTTGTATCATATGGGTCGTTGATATTCTTGTTAAAAAATATCCGGTAGGCAATATGGAGCCCGGCACAATATCTCTATTAGAAATCGGGTCAGGTGCGGTGATAAAATTATAGCGATTGCTATGTTCAATGGCCAGGGTGGGCATACTTGCCGGAATGTAAGTACCCAGGCCTTGTGCATCATGTGTTTGATTTATCCCCGGTAGAATAAGGTCAACATTAGCAGAAGTTATTGCCATATCATGATTCCCCGGTAAATAAGTAACAATAATTTTATTTTCCTGAATTATCTGGTTAATGACAGCAAACACTTCTGAATTGGTAGCTGCGATCCGCTGTACAAAATCACTCTGATCTTTCCCCTGATAAGTGTTTACTGAATCAGGCACCCACCATTCATCAATCAGGTCACCTGCAATAACAATCTCTTTAACATTCGGAGCCGCTTTCATCTGTTGAAGCAACTTTACAAGAGGTCCCCTGTTATTTTTACATTGAGTATAGGCGATGTCAGCACCCATATGCATATCGCTGATAACAACAATCATATTCCTTTCACTCCCCCCATTGCTAAATGGGTTTATTCCAGGATCTGATGTACCAAATGGATTAGATTTATTAAAAGCGGTAAGTGTACATAAGAACAACAGAACAAAAATTACATTTGTAATTCTCACTAATGTTTTCATAATAATCTTTCATTTATTTCCTACTCATAAGGCTTTTCGGATTCGCCCCGTTTTTGAAATGGTTTCTGGTTTCCATTTTTTAATAATATTATTATTACTTTAAGTGGTCAGACATTTTCATCTGCTTATCGCTAAAAACGCAATGAATTTTCATCCATTTTAGTTACAACTTCATTCATAAAGTTGTACAGTTTTACTAAGGTTTGAGAAGAAGCCTCAGCACTCTGTGGTGTTATTACAACAAAATTCATTGTTGTCAGTTTTGGATTATTGTCAATCCACGTTCCTGAATTCGCATAAATGCATTTCTCATTAACATAATTCTGATACTCAGTAATTTTAGGCACATGAGTATGGCCAAATACGACAAGTCTTTTATTTGAGTTTTGGTTCATAAAGTACTGCAAAACTGCCTGATAATCGGTCCATGTATTTGAATTAGCAGAATCGATCGCAAGACCAGTATTAATATGAACAGGTACATTATTATGAGTTTGCCTTTCCTCCCAATTATCCTGAATCCCATTATAAAGATTCACATTTATAAATCCGCCTGGAGATGATTGAAAAGGAATAATATCGTTTACACTATACGTCCCTGTGAATCCATTTACATTTGTTACAATAATATTCTCATCAAATTTATTAGTTATCGGGAATAAATTCGCTGTCCAATACCACATCTTCCAATATCGATATAGTAAATCCTGAGAGTTACCGCCCGAAAGATTTGGTGTAACAACCGGTGTGGTATCGCCCGGTGCCGGATGTCCTTGTTTAACATAGAGAACTGCTATTCTTGTGAAAAAATACGCCGTAGGCAATATGGTGCCCGGTGCAACATTTTGGTTAGAGTACGGGTCAGGAGCACAAAAGAAATTGTATCGGTGCCCGTGTTCAATGGCTATTTTAGGCTGGCTGGCAGGAGAATAAGTACCTAAACCAAGCACGGCATCGCGGGCTTGATTCATCCCCGGAAGGACACTTTCAATACTTGCCGCCGTAACTGCTAAATCGTGATTGCTCGGGACATAAGTAACTAATATCAGACCTTCCTGAATTATACTATTTAATGCAGCAAATACACCACTGTTGGCTGCCGCAACCCGTCTGACAAAAGCAGCCTGATCTAGTCCTTCATAAGTATTCGTTGTAGCCGGCACAAACCACTCATCAATCATATCTCCTGCGATAACAAGTTCTTTGACATTTGGAGAAACTTTTATCTGTTTAATCAATTTTTCAAGAGCCGGAAGGTTATTCTTGCACTCAGCATAACTGAGATCGGCACCAAGATGCAAATCGCTCATAACAACAATCATATTCCTTTCACTCCCGCCATTGCTAAACGGGTTTATTACAGTGTCTGATGTACCAATTGGATTAGATTTATTGTAAGCGGTATGTGTAAATAAGAACAACAGAACAAAAATTACATTAGTAATTCTCAATAATGACTTCATTATAATCTTAAATTTATTTCCTACTCATAAGGCTTTTCGGATTCGCCCCGTTTTTGAAATGGTTCCTGGCCTCCATTTTTTAATAATATTATTATTATTTTAAGTGGTCAGACATATTTACAGTCTAATCTTTTTAATTATATAAGAGTGTAGCAATAATAAAGAATCGCGTGATTCGTAATTGTCCAGAGAGACAATGCCGCATTTACCACTGATATCCTTATTACTGCTACACTTTATTAACCAACGAAATTAACTTAACCTCATCTGCTTATCGCTAAAAACGCAATGAGTTTTCATCCATTTTAGTTACAACTTCATTCTCAAAGTTGTACAGCTTTACTAAAGTTTGCGAAGTAGCACTAACACTCTGTGGTGTTATCACTACAAAATGCATTGTTGTCAGGTTTGGATTATTGTCAATCCAAGTTCCGGAATTCGCATAAACACATTTCTCATTTACATAATTTTGAGCCGCAGTAATTTTAGGCACATGAGTGTGACCAAATACAACAAGTCTTTTATCTGAGTTAGGATTCATAAAGTACTGTAAAACTGCCTGATAGTCAGTCCAAGTATTTGAATTAACAGAATCGATTGCAAGACCTGTAAGAGAATGTATAGGTACATTATTATGAGTTTGTCTTGCATCCCAATTATCCTGAATCCCATTGTAAAGATTCACATTTATAAATCCGCCAGGAGATGATTGAAAAGGAACAAGATCGTTCACTTTATACGTCCCTGTGAATCCATTCATATTTGTTACAATAAGATTCTCGTCAAATTTATTAGTTATCGGGAAATAATTCAGTGTCCAATACCACATCTTCCAATATCGAAATAGTAAATCCTGGGACTCGCCACCCGAAAGATTTGGTGTAACAATCGGTGTGGTATCGCCCGGTGATGGGTGATGTTGTATAACAGAGAGAGTGGCTATTCTTGTGAAAAAATACCCCGGAGGCATTATGGTGCCCGGTGCAATATTTTGGTTAGAGATCGGGTCAGGCGCACAAAAGAAATTGTAGCGGTGCCCATGTTCAATGGCTATTTTAGGGTATGCAACAGGTGAATAAGTACCTAAACCCAGCACAGCATCCCTGGCTTGATTTATCCCCGGAAGAACACTTTCAATACTTGCCGCCGTAATTGCTAAATCGTGATTGCCGGGAACATAAGTAACTAATATCTGCCCTTCTTGAATTATACTATTTAATGCATTAAACACACCAATGTTGGTTGTCGCAAGACGGCTGACAAAATCAGCCTGACCTAATCCCTCATAAGTATTTGTTGTAGCCGGCACAAACCACTCATCAATCAAATCTCCGCCGATAACAAGTTCCTTAACATTCGTAGAAACTTTTATCTGTTTAATCAATTTTTCAAGAGCTCCAAGGTTATTCTTGCACTCAGCATAACTGAGATCAGCACCAAGATGCATATCGCTCATAACAACAATCATATTCCTTTCAATCCCGCCATTGCTAAATGGGTCTATTACAGGGTTTGATGGACCTGTTGGATTATTATTACAAGCGGTAAGTGTAAATAAGAACAGCAGAACAAAAATTACATTGGTAATTCTCACAAGTGTTTTCATAGTAATCTTTAATTTATTTCCTACTCATAAGGCTTTTCGGAATCGCCCCGTTTTTGAAATGGTTTCTGGTTTCCATTATTTAATATTATAATAATTACTTTAAGTGGTCAGACATATATTATTCTTATCTTTTTATTATGACGGGTAACTCGTTTAAAGGGTTGAAAATTTATTCTCATATATTTAATTCATAATTATAACTTATTCACTTCAAGTATCGTGCCAAATATAAAGTGCATTTAAAGCCTCTATTCGAAATGTACCTCTAAATATTTTCTCATTTTGAGACAGATTTTCTAATCTTGAGACAGCTTTGAGTATTGGGGCTATACGGTAATCTTATACACTTCGCTTTCTTTGCCGATCGTGTCGCCGTTCTTAATGTATTCCGCATAATATTGACGCAATTCGGCTTCGGTAAGTTCTACCCATTGAGACGGACTCATTGTAAAAACATTACTACCAGCATTCCTCAAAAGGGGGTCGAATTCGACCCCTTTAAAAGCAGGAATGGCGAAATAGGGGACAAGAATGGGGTTGTAGAAAAAGACAGTCGGAGGAAAGTTTCAATGCGGCGGAATCTTCAAGCTGACATACGTTCCTACGCTGGAGCCACACCTGAGGTGGGCAGGCAGTAGGGACGAGAAGAAAAAAATCTATATTATTTTTGTTTGCTAACGTTTTGCAGGCTTGAACTGTTGCTGAATTTTGACAATGGATTTGCGAGGATAGTAGTATGCTTTTTAGTACTCATAATTTATCTTAAAATCCAATGCCAGCAATAGTTTAAGGCCTGCTGTTGTAGGCTGGGCTTAGTTTTAATTATATCTTATAAGTTCATTCTGTTTAAAGGTATCATTTGAAAAAATTATTCAGCATCCTCACCATAAGCAGCATCCACCGGTTTAGATTCGGGAGAGCCTTTTTGTCTAAGCCAGATAGAAAGTAAAACTATAGTTGCGACTGAAAGGAATTCACTCTGCCAGTTTTGGAATGACTCAAACCAAAACTGTGAACTGCCAATATATTGAGAAGCAGAAGCTAAAGGCAAATTATTTCCTGCCTGCTGTTCATTAAAATTTTTCAGACTTCCATAAAAATGCATGAAAAATGAGAAAAGGAATAAACTAAATAAAGCGATCGTAAGTGAATTGCTATAAATTTTTAACCATATCCCACCCTTTTTAACCGGCCATGGAGCATAGGAGTGTATCTTTGGGTCTCTGTCAACCTCTTCCTTTTTGTAAAGGCTTTTAGATTCTGAAGAACCCTTTTGTCGTAAATAAATCGTAAGAAACACATAAAATGCCATCTGTAAAAATTCACTTTCCCAGTTTTCGAAAGTAGCTGCAATAAAATGACCACTTTTTGAATATTCAATGGCAGAAAATTGTGGAAGTCCGTTTTCTTTTCTTTCGGCATTAACTAATTTCATTCCGGTGATAAACTGACCAGACCAAAAGATCAGCATAAACGTTAGCATCACAATGCTTAAGCTGTTTTTGTAGATGAAAAAATGTTTTATATTTATTTTATTTTCTTTAATATCTTTGTAATTATCATTACTTCATAGCCTCGGTTATGCACTGGCGATTTTTTTTTCATATTAACAAAATAAATATTGAGAATGAATAAAACTATTGAGAAAAAATAAGTCTAAATACTGGAATAGGAAATTAATGCTTATGAGAGTAAAATATTATAGATTCAATAATGTCTCGTCAGGAGGAAATTTTCCGATGTAGCGGAATCTTCAAGTTGATATACGTTCCTACGCTGGAGCCACACCTGAGGTGGGCAGGCAGTAGGGACGAGAAAAAAAAATCTATATTATTTTTGTTTGCTAACGTTCGGGGCTTGCTAATGTGGCGGTTTCCATAACTTGTCCTGAAGTGATAATATTTCAAGTTAAACTCGCCTGTCCACGAAGAACGACCGCCATTTTAGCAAGCCTCCTGTTATCGGCTGGGCTAATTTGTCCTTTCATTTAAATACATCAATATTTGAGATTAGACCTTGTAACTCAACAATTCTGTCGGTTACATTTTTCCTAAGTACAAGTATCTTTTCATAGTCTCTTGCTATTTCTTTTTGTTTAGATGTGTCAATGTTGCCCTTGCTATCAGAAGGAACTCTAATAAATATATTTTTTACTTTTCCAGCATGGGCTTCGTCTGAACGTTTAAAGTTACCAAGAGAAACTAAATGTTCACGCAAGTAGTAAAGCAAAAAATAAAAGTCAATTTTATTGTTTTTAATTTCAATCAGACCACGATTTTCTGTTGAATAAAAAGGTTCTTCGTGAACCCTAATATCCTTGCATGGGTCGCCTTTGATATTCCAACTGATTAACTTTTTCTTTTCGCCCTTCTTTTCGTTGTAGATTAAGATTGGAGGATTGTTATTGTCTTCCATGTGTTCAACTGCTTTGTCAACTTGTGAAGAGAATAGGGGGTATTTCCCGGGATGAAGTCGTGCATGTTTCACAGTTGTTTTGAACTTTGGTGTGTTTGTATTAAAATATTTTTCATCACCAAGTTGAACTTCAATAAAATCGTCATAAGCAAAAATATCACTCAAACTTTTGTCAGCGTCTTTTAGTATCCTACTTATATCTGTGTTGATAGCAGTCGCATTTTCAATAAACTCAGGGAAAGAAATGTTGCTACTTGTATCTACCTGTCGCCAATCGAAAAATAAGTCACTCCATCTTTTTGTTTTCAAAAATTCGTCTCTCGGAATGAGTTTGCATTTAGGATCATCAATTTGCCCTGAATATCTTTTTTGCCATGCTCTTTTCAAATCTGGAATATCGTTTTCTTCAGTTGGTGTTCGGTAACTGTCAAGTGAGATGCCGATATGGTTTATATTGTATATAAAGACAGGAGCAAATTCTGGCATATCAGTTTTGCGTTTGAAAATTAGAATTGAAGTTTTCCAATTGTTGTTTTGAAAAGTTCCTTCGGGTAATGAGATAATACCAATCATATCAGCATTGATGTTTATTACATCCCTAATTTTATCTTTGTGTCGGTAAAGAATTCCATCTGTTACGATTACAAACGCAATTCCTGGATTTCCGTTTTTGATTTGTCCGAGAATATATTTTACAAATCTGCTTTCTACTCCTATTCCACAACCGTCATAGAATGAATAAACACCCAAGGCAGATAAACTGTCATCAATTTGTGTTACCCCATTTACATAGAAAGGAACGTTTGCAAAAACATAATCGGCTGGGTGCTTTGTAACGCATTGCGTATTATCTTTTGGATTTTCATCAAGTTCACCTAATGTTCCAGTGCCATTGTTTTTTGCTTGCAAAAAACAATCATTGATTTTTTGTGCTAATTTTTCTCGTTTAATTCTAGGATCAGCAAAGCGATCAAGCAAATGCAAAATCATATTCGCTTTTGAAACGATTATCATTTGCTCATCTCTGTCAATTCCAAAACAATTATATTTAAGTGGATCATATTCGTACGGATAATTCAAACCTTCAAGTACAAAACCGCCAACACCACATGAAGGATCAATGATTCTTTTGCCTTCTTTCGCATCAGCCATTTCCCAAATTGCTTGTATGATTATTCTTGGAGTTAAATGCTTTCCATTCTTTATCGTTCCTTCTCTGTGTGCTGAACCTAAAAATGCTTCAATAATTCTTCTCTTGAAGTCGGGGTCAATTTGTTTTTGTGCAAGATTTCCTAACCCATTCAGGTCTTTAAGAACGGTTTTGTAAACGGTTTCTTCGTCTTGAAAAGCAAAGCCGTTAATTACTCCGGGTTGTGCTGTTGATGTAGGAAACAAAGTATTTTTGATATATTCCCGAACTACATTTTTGTATGTGTTAAGTGCATTGTTTGTATTTGGGTTTGCAAGCGTTTCAAGTGAATATTCTTTAGGCAAAAGTTTTGCATCTGAAATTCCTTTGAATAAAAGTAATTCAACAAAAGTTTCTAAACACTTGTGAGCATTTTCACCAGTACAAGCAAAAATCTTTTGCCACAAATTGTAAATTGTATTTTGTTTTACAATTAAAGGATTATAGTATTCTTTAGGTGGTAATATTTCAAGGGAGCTATTTATCGGCTCTTTATCTAAACGTACTTGTTCGGATAAAAGTGTAAGATTCTTTTGCACTTCTGGATTTTCTCCAGTAATTACTCTCGGACCAAAACATAAAACTTCTTTGCCTTTTAATGTTGTCCCAATTTCAACAATTTGGTTTGAGGAAAGACGATAGTAAATTTTCGTTCTTTCTCCTGCTCTTGCAATGAAATATTTTGTTTGCGGTAAAGCATCAAGATAATTTATTTTGAGTTGTGTAACAGCTTTATCAATATCATCTGATGAATATTTGTCTTCAATACCAATCAGAATATTTTTACCAATTGCAACAAATTGGTCTGGCTTCTTTCCGTTTTTGTTACAGTTAAAACCTGACTTTTTTAGGTCGCTAAATGTTATGTCGTTAGATTTATAAAGGCAGATACCTTTGTCTAATTCAATTGATGGTAGTCCCTGTGATAAGCTTTCTGACATTTTTCTGTTATTTTTAGGTGAATATATTTATAATTATATTTACATAGCCTTGCCGATAACTGTCGCGGGTATGAAATGTAGCGGATTGCGGAGCTGCGTCACTATCCTACGTTACAAACGTTAATGCGGACTGAAACGCTCTCAAACCCGCTGAAATAGCTATATTTTATACCCGTTGTTGGCGGCTGCCTTTTATTCATTTTCATTTTTAGCCTTTTCTTTTTCTTCACTATCTTTCTTCTTTAGAAGTTCTCTTTCTTTGAATAATTTTCTTCTTTTATTATTTATTATTATTCCTGTTAAACTAGTTTCCCAATTAATGTGTTCAACAAAGGTTTCAAACGAAAAAAAATCAATCAACCTTTCAGCAAAAGAATCTACCCAATTATGATAATTCCATTTTGACCTATAAAAGAAAGCAATTGGTTTGATTTTATATCTCAGATTTATATCAATTTTGCGTATATCTAAATCATTATGATTTAAACCTAAATAATTTTGTTCAAATCCTTTAGGTAACGTTGCCACAAATTTTCCATAATTAATTTCAATTTGGAGAAAAATTCTATTGTTTTCAACCGATAATATACCATTTGCAGGTCTCTTTACAATAGAACCTTTGGGCAATTTAAGGTCAAATCGAGAAAATCTTGAACCGTCGCCACCGAGTATTGCGATTATTTCTCCTTCTGAAGGAATCTCCGCCACTCCAGTTTTTACAAATATATCCCTATCTTCAAATGGAGTAGAAAGTAAATTTACTATTCTATTTTTCAAAAGTATTTCGGGAAAATCGTGTCTTGTATATTCTTTAATTATTTTGTCCTGCTCATCATAATCATTAAAGTAAGTTGATAAATGAGTAGATAATTGTTCTATAATTAAATATTCCACAACTTCTTCAAGTATTTTATCAGATTTACTTTTTTCTTTATTAGAAATATCGTCTGTAACACTAAGAATAGCGAAATACCCTATATCTCTATTTTTAACCGATTCAGGATTTTCAATATTAGAAATCTTCTCTTGTTTTTGTTTGTTTTTTTTAATTTTTTCTGATTCATTTTTTTTAAATTCTTCATCCCAATATTTTTTAAGAGCTTTGTTTTCAAGAAAAACAGCATTCAAGGTATCTACAAGACTTTCAGAAAACTCATATCGCATTATTGGATAAATATCATTTGTCTTTCTTTCTAATGCAATAATACCTTCAATTCCAATTTTCTTGTCCGCTTCAACTATTATACTATATATGAAAAATACTACTACAAGAAACACGAGAATGAGCCCTGTAAATATGATAATTAATGGTCTATCTAAAACAAATAGGTTTGTCAGGTAATTAGCAATTAAACCTATGCCTAACGCAAGAATGCATGCTGCTAAAATTAGTTTAGTTAAATCTGTTCTTTTGGATAACGTTAATTCAAGTATACCTTTTTTTTGTTCCATCTTATTGTTTTGTTAATTTCAAGTAGTAACGTTTTTTCAAGGTTGCCGCCAACTTGTTTATATGTATGACAAAATCATACTAATACACATATTCTTGGTCGTATTTGTACGATAACTATCATACTTTATTTTTAAAAAAACTAATAAATTAATTTTATAAATCATCTAAGAAATAATTTGATTTTGCTAAGGCTTCTAGGGAAACTGTTTTACCAGATTCATTCATTCCAACTAAAGTTGTTATTTTATCATCTATTTTTATATTCTCCGCATTGAATATACTTTTATATTTTTTTATTGAAGCAGAAACAAGTTTCATAGTTGTTCTTTAAATTAAAATTCCCCAGAGGGTTGGCTCGGGGGTTGGTTTAATCAACATAATTCTTTTTTAAGAGCATTGAAAGATAAAAGCAGGATACTACGCCGGAGCATAGTATCCAGAGAAAAATTTGATTACAGTCCATACTTTTTATTATTAATTAATTATTAATTTTTTTGATTTGATATTTTTCAATATTCATGTTTTCATCACAAGTTATATATAGATAATTTTTGTTGCTTCTATAAGTGATATCTACTTTATTATCTTCCCGTTTGTAAAAACGACTTAGATAAAAACCTTTAATATCAAGTTTTGATAAATCCGCTAAATTATTTAAAATAGAATTGTCTATTTTAAGAATTTCTACACCTAATAAATCATTATATTTTTCTTTTCCTCTTTCTTTTAATTTATCTTTTATAAATTTCAAAAGTAATTTACCAATATCATAAACAACATTCGCACTTAATGAAATTAAAAATGCATCTAGCAAATCAGATGCCCCTCTTTCAAAAATTTCTTTCTGACGAATAATCATAAAATTTTTAATACCATTCGCGATTAGAAATGATTCGATTTCTTTCGAAGAGATTGTATTTTGGTCGACTAATTTAATTCTTAAATGATTAGTAAAATCTAAATTATTACAATAATATCTATCTTTTGGATTATCTATTTTTATAAAATATTTATCAATAAACATTAATACAATTTTTGAAGCATCACATCCATAAAATATTATTGAAAAATTAATAATATCCTCAAATTCATCAATAATAATTTTAAATGCATTACAATGTTCTTTTAATAAATAAGTATGAATTTCATTTTCAATCGTAGTCAAATTATCGATTGGGGAATAATATTCGTTCAGCAACTCATTATAGGATAATATCGTATAATAATCATCTCCCAATTCTGCTACTAAGATTTTTAAATTAGTCACTTTTCCCATAAATATATTATTTTTAAGTTAAAATACCTCCGAGGGATGAGGTCGGGGTTATTTATTCAAATTAATTGTTTTTTGAGAACATTAAAATATAATTTAATAAATTTTGCCTGTAAGGGCTTTGAATTCCATAGAACTTACGCCGTAAACGCTTTTTACGTGCACCTTTGCACGCTCGGCACGAACCGTGAGCCCTTCTGGACCATCGAACAAAGGAAGTATGACAGCCCTTTGCGTGGTGTAAGTTCCATAATTAGTAGCAAGCGAGAGGAGCTTTGCAGAGAGTTCATCACGAAGGGTTGAATTCAAAAATTTTCTCCTAATTGAAATTTATGGAATTTTATAAACTTTAGTCATATTGGAATTAATTTTCAAGTGAGTTTTTAGGAGAGTGAATAAGTGAATGGGTGAATAAGCGAGTAAGTGAATAAGTGAATAAGGAGGGGGAAAGAAAGTTATTAGTTGTTGGTGGTTAGTTGTTGGTGATTAAGAGAGGGGAAATTTGTTTGAGATCCTGAAATATATGACCCGGGAGGGTACCCCAGGATGATAAGGGGAAGAAACCCCCCCTTTGAAAAAAAGTGGGGATGTTTGAGAGCAATAAGTAATGCATAATAAGGAATGTTTTGAAGGTGGGACTTCGAAACAAGGGGAAGGGGGAAGAAACCCCCCAAACCCCCCTTTGAAAAAAAGTGGGGATAAAAACTTGTTAAGTTTGGATGACGCCGAGGTTGAACTTTTTGATTTCCGGGTTGTGATTAGCTAATGTGATAGAGTAAGAGATTGCTTCCCTTGTATAAGCAGGGTCGAGGACTTCATCAATCCAGAGCCTTGCGGCGGCATAGAGTACATTTGTCTGTTCAGCATACCGCGATTTGATTTCTTCAAGGAATATTTTTTTATCGTCTGCGTGAATTTCTTTGCCAAGTTTTTTCATCTGTCCGATTTTAATATCAAGTAATACATTGCTTGCCTGAGAGCCGCCCATCACAGCAATCTGAGCATTAGGATAAGCATAAATAAAACGCGGGTCATAAGCCTTTCCGCACATAGCATAATTGCCTGCTCCATAAGAATTTCCTATAATTATAGTGATTTTAGGAACGACAGAATTCGCGACTGCATTTACAAGCTTTGCACCGTCTTTGATAATCCCGCCATATTCTGCCTGAGAGCCAACCATAAAACCGGTGACATCCTGAAGGAAGAGAAGCGGAATGCGGCGCTGATTGCAGTTCATAATAAAGCGTGATGCCTTATCAGCACTATCAGAATAAATTACTCCTCCGACTTGCATTTCAGATGCACCTTTAGGAGTTTTCTTTTTTACTATGCTCCTTTGATTTGCGACAATTCCGACAGCCCAGCCGTCAATCCTTGCATAACCGGTGATGAGCGACTTTCCATATTCAGGTTTATATTCGTCAAAATCGCCTTTGTCAATAATGCGTGTTATTAAATCATAAGTGTTATAGGGTTTTGTACTATCCTCGGGAATAATTCCGTAAATTTCTTCAGGTGAATAAAGCGGAGGTTTGCTTTCGATACGGTCGAAACCGGCTTTTTCGTTTTCCCCGAACTTGCTTACAAGACTCCTGATTTTTTCAATCGCGGCTTTATCATCCGGAACTTTTTCATCTGTAATTCCGGAGATTGTGGTCGAAACTTCTGCACCTCCAAGCGATTCATTTTCGATGCTTTCACCAATTGCGGCTTTAACAAGATGAGAACCTGCAAGGAATATACTGCCATTACCTTCTACGATAATTGTTTCATCACTCATAATCGGAAGATAAGCACCGCCTGCAACGCAAGGACCCATAATCGCGGCTATCTGAGGA
This sequence comes from Ignavibacteria bacterium, assembly GCA_036508135.1. Taxonomy (GTDB): domain Bacteria; phylum Bacteroidota; class Ignavibacteria; order Tepidaquicellales; family Tepidaquicellaceae; genus DATCHW01. The sequence goes on along the minus strand of DATCHW010000071.1, from coordinate 24,731 downwards.
ATACCCATAGCACTCATCACGGCATTATTACGGAAAATGCGTCCGAAATGTTCTTTGTCGGGAAAAATTTCATCCTGCAAGGGAAGAAACACTCCGGCAGAGTCGACAAGATAAATGATTGGAAGCCGGTTCTCCATTGCAATTTCCTGTGCACGAAGATTTTTTTTGCAGGTGATAGGAAACCACGCCCCTGCTTTAACTGTAGCGTCGTTTGCAACTATAACGCAATCACGCCCGTGTATTTTTCCGATTCCGAATACGGTTCCTGAAGAAGTGGCACCGCCGTATTCTTTATACATTCCGTACGCTGTGAAGAGTCCGATTTCAAAAAAGAAAGAGTCTTTATCAATTAAAAGATTGATGCGCTCACGGCAATGGAGTTTATTTGATTTATGTAATTTTTCAATCGCTCTTGTTCCGCCGCCTTTATGAATTTCTTTTGCTTTTGCTTTTAAATCTTGAAGAAGAGATTTGTAATGATGCTCCCTTTTTTTGAAAGCATCATCTTTCTTAAAATCGGATGTTAAAATTGCCATAATGAATATTAAAAATTAAAAATCAAACAGGGGATTAACAATTATGCGAAAATCTTTTTATTACTATTCATATAGATGGGTTCTTTTTTATTGATTATCACATCCTTGGTAATTATGCAATTTGTAATTCCTTCCTTGGAGGGAAGTTTGTACATAATATCGAGCATTACATTTTCAAGAATTGCCCTCAGTGCTCTTGCTCCCGTATCCCGCTTCATTGCGATTTGAGAAATACTCTCAAGTGCATCTTCCTCAAATTCCAATTCAACACCCTCCATACGGAAAAGTTTTTTATATTGTTTTATAATTGCATTTTTTGGTTCCGTGAGTATAGTTTGAAGAGCTTTGCTATCCAGAGCATCCAGGGTTGTAATTACATGTAATCTGCCGACGAGTTCAGGAATTAAACCGAATTTTATCAAATCGTCCGGTTCTGCCTGAGCAAGAATTTCATCTCTTTTAATATCTTTTTTCGAAAAAACTTCTGCACCGAATCCCATAGAACTTCTTGCAACTCTTTTTTCAATTATCTTTTCGAGTCCGTCAAACGCTCCACCGCAAATGAAGAGAATATTCTTTGTGTTAACGTTTATCAAAGATTGCTCAGGATGCTTCCTGCCGCCTTTTGGAGGAACACCTGCGATAGTACCTTCAAGTATTTTCAGAAGCGCCTGCTGAACACCTTCGCCTGATACATCGCGTGTAATAGAAGTGTTATCACTTTTTCTGGAGATTTTGTCAATTTCATCAAGATAAATAATTCCTCTCTCAGCTTTATCCAAATCATAATTTGCACTTTGCAAAAGGTGAACAAGAATCGTTTCAACATCATCACCTACATAACCTGCTTCCGTTAATGTTGTTGCATCTGCAATTGCAAATGGAACATTCAGAAGGCGGGCAAGGGTCTGAGCCAGAAATGTTTTACCCGTCCCGGTAGGACCGATTAAGAGAATATTGCTTTTTTCGATTTCTACATCATCAAAATAATTGGAATCAATTGAATCAATTCGTTTATAATGGTTATATACTGCTACAGATAAAGATTTTTTTGCCCTTTCCTGACCAATCACATAATCATCAAGGAATTTTTTAATGGAAGGGGGTGTCATATTTGTCCGCAGTTTATCAACAGCTTTATCAATTGACCTGAATGAATTCATTTTTATTATTTGAGTTGCATTACCAACGCAAATTTCACAAATGAATACAGCTTTACCATTCTGGTCAACCGGACCTTTAATCATATTTGTAACTTTATCAGCTGTTCTTCCGCAGAATGAACACCTTGGCTGAATGGTTTTCGTTTTTGTTTTTTCAGGCATTTAACAATATTTAAATTAGTGCGTGATAAGGGACTCGAACCCCCACGGGTTTCCCCACTAGATCCTAAGTCTAGCGCGTCTGCCAGTTCCGCCAATCACGCATTTTGCAAAATTAAAAAAATAATAGATGAAAAACTATGTAATTGAAGTTTAAGGAAATTTAATGTGTGAGCTATCCCCCCGAAGAAAAAGGGGGATAGTTTGAGAAATATTATTCGATTTCTATAAGAACATCACCTTCAAGAATTGCATCTCCGGGTTTGACATTGACTTTTTTAATTACGCCTTCTTTATCAGCATTAAGTTTATTTTCCATTTTCATTGCTTCCCAGAGCAATAGTTTGCTTCCAATGTTTACAGTATCTCCAACTTTAACAAAAACTGTTATTATTGTTCCCGGCAGGGGAGCTTTTATTAAACCTGCGCCTTTCTTCTCAGTTGGACTGCTTGTTCTTACGATCGATTTATCTGACTCGGTTGAGGGTGCACTTTTTGCTCTTACTAACTGAGGTGTTTTCACCTGTCCTGCTTGCTTGTTCACATTTACCTCAAATTTTGTTCCGTTAACTTCTACTTCAGCGAGATTACCTTCATAACTTAAAATGTTAACGTCGTATTTATTATTATTTATACTGAATGTAAATTGTTTCATCTTCTTTTTTAATTAATTTCTTGGATTTTTTGTTATGCCATAAATTTTAGAACTCCATGGAGAATAAATTCTATCGATTCTTTTTATAGTCAGAACTGTATTCTCATAATCATGAACTTCCTGTTTGTAGAGAAAAATTGCTGCGGATATCGCCGCAGTAATTTCTTCCGGAATACTTTCAGTATTTTCCTGAGTTGTTCCGGTATTTTCAGTTACCTCTTCTTTTTCGTTTTTCTGAAATATAGATTTTAGTAAACTCATATTATAATGGTATATTTGAATGTTTCTTAGGTGGATTTGTGACTTTTTTAGTTGCTAAAGATTGTAGAGCCCGTATAACTCTGAATCTTGTATTTCTTGGCTCAATTACGTCATCAATATAACCGTATTTTGCAGCCACGTATGGTGTCGCAAATTTTTGTCTGTAATCAGCCTCTTTTTCTGCAATAAATTTCGCTTTTGCAGCAGCATCTTCAATCTTGGATATTTCGGTAAAATGTAAAACCTCAACGGCTCCTCTTGGTCCCATTACAGCAATTTCTGCAGTAGGCCAGGCATAGTTTATATCACCTCTTAAATGTTTTGATCCCATAACGTCGTAAGCGCCTCCATAAGCTTTTCTTAAGATGATAGTAATTTTAGGGACCGTTGCTTCTCCATAAGCAAAGAGCAATTTAGCACCGTGAATAATAATACCGCCATATTCCTGTGCTGTACCGGGCAAAAAACCGGGTACATCTACTAATGTAAGAATAGGAACATTAAAAGCATCACAGAACCGGACAAATCTTGCTGCTTTCCTTGAGGATTTTATATCAAGAACACCTGCGAGATAATTCGGCTGATTTGCAACTATTCCTACCGGAATACCGTTCATTTTTGCAAATCCGATCACGATATTCTGTGCATAGTTTTCCTGGACTTCAAGAAATTCTCCTTTATCAACAATTGCATCGATAACATCAACAATATCGTATGGTTTGTTTGGATTATCGGGAATAATTTCATTCAGAGATTCTTCGAGCCTATCAATAGGATCATCGCAACTATAAATCGGAGGGTCTTCTAAATTATTTTGCGGTAAATAACTCAATAGTTTTCTAATCATCATTATACCTTCTTCTTCGTCATCAGCAACAAAATGAACCACTCCCGATTTGGAACTGTGAACAAAAGCTCCTCCAAGCTCTTCATCTGTTACTACTTCACCGGTTACCGTCTTTACAACTTTTGGTCCTGTAACAAACATATATCCTGTATTCTTGGTCATCAAAGTAAAATCTGTGAGAGCAGGGGAGTAAACTGCGCCCCCGGCGCAAGGACCAAATACCGCTGAAATCTGTGGAATGACTCCGGAAGCTAAAATATTTCTCTGGAATATATCTGCATAGCCGCCTAAGCTTTTCACACCTTCCTGAATTCTTGCCCCTCCGCTGTCATTTATACCGATTAAGGGAGCACCAACCGCCATAGCTTTATCCATTACTTTACAAATTTTTTGGGCAAACATTTCCGATAAAGAACCACCAAGTACAGTAAAATCCTGAGAAAATACATATACGAGCCTTCCGTCTATTGTGCCATAACCCGTTACTACACCGTCTGACAGATATGTTTCTTTTTCTAAGCCAAAGTCAATACATCTATGGGAAACGAACATATCAAATTCTTCAAAACTGCCTTCATCTAACAGTAAATCGATTCTCTCTCTTGCAGTATATTTACCTTTTCGATGCTGTTTTTTTATTCTTGTTTCACCGCCGCCAAGCATTGCCTGATTACGAAGTTCGGTTAATTCCAATAATTTATCTTGTATAGACATATTTTTATTTTTCTCCTAACACATATAATTTAAATTTTATTTTACCAATTATGATATAAACCTTCTAAAAGTATATCTTCTTTTTCTTTTTCTGATAGCTTGTTATATTTCTCTGCTTCTTCTGCAATCCTTTTGTTGTCCGCCTCTTCAGTAGCAGTTATTTCTGCAAGCATTCGCTTATACTCAATTTCTCTTTTCCGTTTCAGGAATCCGGATGCTACTGCAGGAAAGAGTTCAAGTAACAATTGCTCTTTTTCATTTATTGCAAGTTTTACATCCTCAAATTCTTTTAACTTCGGATTATCCTGCTTTTTATATTGCTTAGTGTCATAAGGCATTTCTTTTTTTACACCGGCAATTTTAAGTCTGAATTCAGGATCCACAGGGAATGGTGTTTTCCCATAAACCCCTTTTACAAGATTAACGAATTGTGTAGAAGTGTTATCATAAAAAGGTTTTCCTTTATTCTCATCAATTATGCAATACACAGCTTGCACACCTACTATCTGACTCGTAGGAGTAACAAGAGGAGGTAAACCGGCATCCAATCTGACCTTAGGAACAATTGCCAGCACACTGTTCAATAAATCCTGCAATCCTGCTTGTTTTAATTGCGACATCATATTTGTGTACATTCCCCCCGGAATCTGGGCAGTTTGAACTATTGAATCGGGATCCGGGAAATTGAAATACTTTTCAATTTGCTGTGTAGCTTCTATCAACTCATTATCTTTATCAGCTTTTGCTAATTTTATGGATTTATTGAAAAGTTTATCAATCTCGGGAGGTAATTTATCCTTAGTTATGTCAAAATCAATCGGAAACATTTTATATTCATCGTATTGTGCAAGTTCTTCTCTTATGAATTTCAATTCCTTATTAATTTTTACTACAGCATCAAGATTTACACCGGTATCAATATTAAGTTTATTACAGAATAATTGAACTAATTCAAATGAAGGTGCCGCAGGACCTCCTGCAAAATTCAGAATGACAGTATCAACTATATCTACACCGCTAATAATAGCTTTTAAGACAGCTGCTAAACCATAACCGGGGGTGCAATGTGTGTGAAGGTCTACCGGTACTTTTACCTCTTTCTTAAGGCGCTTAATTAGATCACCCGAAACCTGAGGAGGAATCAGTCCCGCCATATCCTTGATAGATATTATATCAGCACCTAATTTTTCTAGTTCCTTAGCTTTCTTCACGAAATAATCAACAGTGAAAATCTTTTTTGGAATTTTCTTACCTTTCAAAAACCCTTTCACTTTATCTAAATATGTGAAATTTGGATCCACAGTATAACATACCGCACAGTCCGCAATTCCGCCATTTTGTTTAACAAATTTTATTGTTGATTTCATATTATTTATGTCGTTCAGGGCATCGAATATTCTCATTATATCTATGCCTGAACGTATTGCAAGTCTGTTAAATCCCTCGATCACATCATCCGGATAAGGGTTGTACCCGAATAAATTTCTACCTCTTGATAGAGCAGTAAGTTTAGTACTGCAGCCGAATCCATTTTTTATCTTTTCAAGTCTTTCCCATGGATCTTCATTTAGGAATCTCATAATGGAATCAGGAACTGCACCGCCCCATACTTCAGCAGCATAAAATTTAGCATCTTTATAAAACGGAAGTACTCTGTCTATTTGCTTTTGAGTCATTCTTGTTGCGAATTGTGATTGCTGACCATCCCTCAGCGTTAAGTCTCTTATGAGTAATTTTTTAGCCATGATATATTTATTGTATAAATTGTATCCAAAATTATTAAAATTAATTTTCTTATGAAATCCATATTAAAAAATACTTTTATTGACTTTTCAGATATATTTATTAATATTCCGAACTGATAAATAATTATATTATTAATGGGGAAATTTGAAGTGAAAATTATAATTTATGAGGAATATTTCTACAATTCAGAAAAATACACGTTATTTAAAATGGAAAAATACGCTTTATTATGGCATGTTAATTGCACAAAATAAAAATGCCGGTATAAACCGGTTAATGAAGAAAAATTATTCTTTTTCATATGTTCTCCTTTCATAGTTAAGAGGCTCTCTGAGCCTCTTTTTTTATATAAACTCATCTGAAATATTCAAACATAAAATATTGCTTCCAGTTTCTTGAATTTTATTAATGCAGACATTACAAAATCAAGACACGATTGTTTTTCCAGAAGGTCTTTTAAAATTATGTACTCTGCCGCAAAGAGTGAATCTTCAAGTATTTCCTCAATATGTCTGTTAAGTGGAATCCAGCTCGAATGTAAAGCATAACCTTTGGTCCCCCAGAGAGTATTTTTGATAATATTTCTGATTTTAGCATCGACTGATAATGCATCTTTTCCATGAGAATTATCGGAAAGATCTACGCCCTTGATCTCAAACAATCTGTAATCATCAGCTTTCTTTGAAGAAAACGCAATATTATCCAAATAAAGCGTTTTATAGCAAGCCCATTTCGTTGCCGGAAAAATTTCTTCTTCAGCATTGAATTCAGTGTTCGAGATTAAATCTTTTGTTCTCTTAATATAAATATTCATTTCATCAAGATTTTGATCAATTAAAAAAATTAAAGCGGAATGAATGTTTTTTATTGTAAGAGCTTTATCTTCGGCTTTTAACTTTGAAACTACAAATTGAAGAATTAAATCATAATGGTTGGTCAATATTTTTACAGAAGATTGTATTTCAGGGGGAAGAAATTCGTCAAGAAAATTTTTATAATTTAAAATTCCGATACTATTACCATTCCCGTCTTTTGCAAGATTCAGGAGGTCTTCAATTGAGTCATGCATTACTGCAATTGTACTATATTTAAAACTCCCTTCATTATTCATACCCATCTCGAAAACAACTGCCCCTACACGGTGCAGATGAGTTGCTGCGGACAACTCACATTTCCTTATTAAACCATTTTCGATATAAAGCTCAAAAACGTGATAGACAACGGGTGCAAAATTTCCATAAAAATATTTAAGGTCGTCAATATCAGGTAAAATATTTTTCAATAACGCTGAATGGATACGCTGGTAAATTTTATTTGACTCAACTTTATCACGTGCATCATAAATCTCTGTCGCAGGATTTTTAATATGTTGTCTTGGAATCAAATGTTGTTTTGGAGTTGACTCTAAAAAACTCTTAATAATATCCCTTATCTGAGAGCAAAATTCTACTCCGAACAATCGCTGTAAAGATTTTATATCCGGGCATAGTCCCGCAATAATACTTTGTAATATTTCGAATGCAATTATATAATTCCGGTCCTTTTTCAGCCGCTCTAAATAAATTTCAGAACTCATAATTTAATTAAGGTTATTCTACAGGAATTTATTCTTTTATAACTAAAATTAAAAGGATAGAAATTTATAAAAAATTAGCTCAGGATTTGTTTTAAACACTACTTAGAATATTTAAATAATAATTAATAAAAGAATTCAAAAAATGTGAACAGTATATTAAGTGAGTTCTTAAATTTTCAAGAATAATGCTTCGGAAGGGGAGAGATTCGAACTCTCGGTAGCTTTGACCTGTACTATGATAAATCTGAAAGTATAAACAAAAAAAACCATATCTACTCATAGTAAATACGGCTTTTTTATTTGCGGAAGGGAAGAGATTCGAACTCTCGGTAGCTTTGACATGGACGACGATAAATCTGAAAGTATAAACAAAAAAAACCGTATCTACTTATAGTAAATACAGCTTTTTATTTGCGGAAGGGGAGAGATTCGAACTCTCGGTACAGTTTAACCCGTACGACGGTTTAGCAAACCGTTGGTTTCAGCCACTCACCCACCCTTCCGGGGATTTACTGAATTACATAAAAAATTAATCAAATTAAATTTTACAAACAACTTAATTTGTTGTTATCTTTCACTGTATTATTTTATGGAAATAATATCATTATATAATACAAAAAGCATAAATGCTATCAATAATGCGAATCCAATCTTTTGTAATACTTCCTGAACCTTAAACGGAACCGGTCTTCTGAAAATCCCTTCGATAATTAATAAAATAAAATGTCCTCCGTCTAATGCAGGAAAAGGAAGAATATTTATTACAGCTAATGACATCGATAACAAGGCTACAAAACCAATAAATGTGAAGAATCCTCCTTCTGCAGATTGTGCTGATGCCTGAGCTATTTTTATCGGACCTCCGATTGCCTTCTTAAAAGGAATGTCGCCGTTTATAATTTTTGCAATTGACTTGAAGAAAATTTCAATTCCATAGTAATATAAATCTGATGCCGCTTTTGGAACAGCAGAAATTACATTATAATTAATTTCTTTAATCGGACCTTCATATTTGCTTGAAAAACTAATACCAATAGTAGAATCAGGCAATGGTTTTACAATTGCATTAAAATATTGACCGTTTCTTTTCCATTCGATCTTAGAATCTTTATTTGCATTATCTTTTATCAGGTCTGTAAGTTGCAGAGGATTGATAATTTTTTCACCGGCAAAAACCGTAATAATATCGCCTTTTTGGATACCTGTTTTTTCAGCAGGTTTATCTGTAAAAACTTCATTGATAACAGGAATTATACCTTCAGTTGAAATACCAAGATCCTTTTCACCGGATAAACTTAATTTTTCTTTCGGTATATTGATTATCGTTTCCTGGTTATTCCGTAGAACCTTGAAAGACAAAGATTCACCCATATTATCAATAAAGACCGAATTTCTGATGTCATCCCAGAACTTAACGTCTTTATTATTAATGGATAAAACTTTATCACCTGCTTTCAGTCCGTATTCATATGCAACAGAATTTTTTTGTACATAACCAATAATAGTTGTATCAACTAATGATTTTCCCTTAACTAAATTGATAGTGTAAAATATCACCAGTGCCAGTAAAATATTCATAATTACACCCGCGGTAATTACTATCATTCTTTTCCATACGGATTTTGATCTGTATTCCCATGGTTGAGGTTCAGTCTTTACAAATTCTTTGTCCATACTTTCATCAATCATTCCTGCTATTTTAACGAAACCGCCTATTGGGAATGCACAGACCCGGTAGTCTGTATGGTCTCCTAAATCAATGGTTTCGTCAAGTTTTCCGAATGAAAATCCTTTGATTTTGTTATATCCAAATAGTCTAAAACCCATACCGAATGCAAAGACCTCAGCCCGCATCCCGCAAGCCCTGGCCGCAATAAAATGACCAAACTCGTGAATAAAAACTAAAATTCCTATAACTATTAAAAAATAAAATATCGTGTTTATTATTTCCATTTATGTTGTTTAATCAAAAATATTCCTATGAAAAATCTTGCAAAATGTTTAACCTTACAAGTTTATCAATTTCTATAATATCTTCAAGTTCAAAATTATTGAGAGAATCATGCTCTTCCAGTTGTTTTTTAATAATAACAGGGATATCAAGAAACTTTATACGGTCGTTTAAAAAGAGGTTAACCGCAATTTCATTCGCTGCATTTAATACAATCGAATAAGTGCCATCAGATTCAATGCATTGATATGCCAACTTAAGACATTCAAATTTTTCTAAATCCGGTTCCTCAAAAGTAAGTTGTTTGTTTTGTGAAAAATTTAACCTTGGGAAATCTGATTCGATCCTGTCGGGATATGTAATTGCATATTGTATCGGAATTTTCATATCCGGCACACCTAACTGAGCTTTTAGAGAGCCGTCTATGAATTCAACCATAGAATGAATTATTGACTGAGGATGTATCAAAACATCAATCATTTCAGGAACGAAATCAAAAAGCCATCTTGCTTCTATTATTTCAAGCCCTTTGTTCATTAAAGAAGCAGAATCGATTGTGATTTTCCTTCCCATCTTCCAGTTAGGATGATTCAGAGCTTCGAAAATTGTTACATTCTTTAACTCTTCTATTGTTTTATTTTTGAATGGACCTCCTGAAGCGGTCAAAATAATATTCCGAACACTTTTTTTATTTTCTCCTTCGAGGCATTGTAATATAGCCGAGTGTTCACTATCAATCGGTATCAATTTGGCATTGAATTTTTTAGTCAGAGAATTAATTAATTTACCGGCAACTACCATTGATTCTTTATTAGCGAGAGCAACTGTTTTACCTGATTTTATAGCTTCTATCGTAGGCATTAATCCGGAAAATCCGACTAAACAGTTTATTAAGATGTCGTAATCATTTGATTTAATAATTTCGGTCAGTTCAGAATATCTTTCTAATAAGCGAAAATCGCTCTTGGTACATAATTCTTTAAATTGCTCTTTTTTATTTTTATCATATACACAGGTAAATTTTGGCTTGAATTCTTCTGCCTGAGTAAATAATAAATCAATTTGAGAATTTGTAGTCAGGAAAAGGATTTCGATTTGATAGTCATTTCTTTTAAGGTTTCTTATCACTTCGAGAGCATTACAGCCAATCGAACCCGTAGAACCCAGAATTCCAATCCTCAATTTCTTATTTATCAAAATATCATTTTTAAAATTTCTTCAACTTCAAATAAAAATTCTTTCACAATAACAGTAAATAGGAAAAGAATTTTTAATTATTAAGAAATCATTATTTTAAGTATTTATTTATAATATTGATAAAATCAGCTTTTGATTTAGAACCCATAAAGAATTCAACAATTTTACCTTCTTTATCTAAAATAAAAGTTGCAGGTATACCATCCATTGTTTTTCCGATTGCTTTTTCGAAAACATTTACTGTTTCTTCCGGACCGTTAAGGATAGTGTATGCAACCGGCTTTGTCTTTAGAAAATTTTCGATTGTTTTAGGTTCTTCAGTACTGATTCCGATTATTCGAAAATTCTTATCTTTCAATTCCTGAGAAATCAAAGAAAGGTCAGGCATTTCGCCTACGCAGGGTTTGCACCATGTAGCCCAGAAATTTACCAAGACAACATTTCCTTTCAGGTCGGAAAGTTTAATTTGCTTTCCATTTTCATCCCAAGTTATTTCAGGAGCAATTTTTTCTTTAGCAGAATTTTCAGATTTTGATATTTTGTAAAATTTAAAATCTGCTGTTTTATTTGCAGCATCATTTGTGTTTGTCTGCTGTATGACTTTATTATCCTTGCTATCTTTGTTTTCAGAATTATTATTTTTATTACAGGCTGAAACAAAGATAACTAATGCGACAAAGAATAAATATTTTAGTATTTTCATAAGATTTTATTATAGTTTATAAATATTCAAAAATTAATGTACGAAATTTTTTTTTCTTGCTCCTACCATTCGTTTTGCAATCTCTCCTTTTTTATTAATGATAAAAATTGTGGAAATTACATTTATTTCCTCACCGTAAGTCCTGCTGTAAGCTTTTATAATATCATCTTTCCTTTCAAGTATATATTAGGATACAGAATTCTCAAGAAGGAATTCTATTAAATTTAGTTCTTTAGTCTTTGGAAAAACATTAATACCGACCATAATAAATCCACTATCTTTTAATTCGTTATTCAGTTCAGATAATTCCGGTATTTCATTTATACAAGGTTGACACCAAGTTGTCCGGGAGTTCGAAAATATTACTTTGCCTATAAAATCCTCAGAAGAGTAAGTAAAGCAATTTTTTTCACACTTAAAAACCGGAAGTATATCATTATCATCGACCTTAATAATTTTACAAAATAAACTATCCTGTGCTTGTTTTGCTTCTGACAACGATGTGAAAATTATTAGAATGATTGAAGAAATAAATATTTTTATAATTTGGGTCATTTACGATATAAGATTCCGATTAGATAATTGCTTTTTCAACATCGTATCCTTTTGTCTTTGCATATTCGAGTAACTTTTGCTGTAGCATCTTTCTTCCCCGATGAAGACGGCTTCTCACAGTTCCAATCGGACATTTTACAAAATCTGCAATTTCTTCATAACTTAACCCTTCGATATCACATAAAATCACGACAGTTTTAAAATCATCCTGCATTGAATTTAATGCTTCTGTTAACTCATCATCTAATAAATTTGAAAATATCTTTTCTTGTAAATCGTTTGAATCAAGTTTATCAGATTTAATTGTTTCGAAGAAATTCTCGATTTCATCATAATCTACTTTATTGGGCTGTTTTTGATTTTTCCTGTAGTCATTGATGAATAAATTTTTCATTATTCTAAACAACCACGCTTTACAATTTGTTCCTTTTTCGAATTTATGGAAAAACCTAAATGCTCTTAGATAAGTATCCTGAACAAGATCATCTGCATCAAGCTCATTACCAGTCATTTTAAAAGCGTAATTATGCAAAAGATTCATGTGAGGCATCGCCTCTTTCTCAAATTCTTCTTTTCTCTTCAGCATTTCTTCTTCTGAAACCTCTACATCATCATCAAATAATTCCGGATCTTCCTCGTCATTATCTTCTTTGATAAACATCAATTTTTTAGAAACTTTTGCTTTAGCTTTTGGTGTTTCATTAATATTTTTCTTACGTTTTTTCATCAGATATTAACAAATAAACTACTCTTTATATACATCTTAATCAAGGAAGGAAATTTTGTATTTTACAAAAATTTGAAAATAAAACTATGCAAAAATAATATTCAGATATAAATTGACAAAAGAAACAGGACTTAAATGATTATATATGTGTAGGAGTTTCTGCAACCAAATAGAGGGCGAGTAGAGGGGCTCGAACCCTCGACCCTCAGAGCCACAATCTGATGCTCTGCCAACTGAGCTATACCCGCCATAAAAATATAATTTACTCAATTATAATATTTTTATCAATGAATTTGACAAATTATTAACATTAAATTTTGATTAAATGAAAAATTTGAAGTTGAATTAATTGAATAAAAATCATTACCAGAGAAATGTTCATAAGTTCATTGATTATTTTTTTAAATTAGTATAAATTGTCACATCTTTCGAAGATAGCTCAATGGTGGAGCATTCGGCTGTTAACCGAAGGGTTGCGGGTTCGAGTCCCGCTCTTCGAGCATAATAAATCCCCGTTTCTCGGGGGTTTTTTGTTTATTAAGAGAATATTTTGAATAATTACGAACCTATATCAGTTTCGCAGCTTACATCCCAAATTCGCGAAATAGTTGAATCAAATTTTCAATTTATATATGTAACGGGCGAAATCTCAAATTTTAAACACCAAATTTCATCAGGACATTATTATTTTGTTCTTAAAGATTCTGGTGCTCAAATCTCAGCAGCGATGTGGAAGCAAAAAAATATGTATTTGAATTTTAAACCTGAAGATGGAATGAAGGTTAACTTAAAAGGGAAAGTAACAATATATCCACCGAGGGGGAATTATCAAATAGATGTATTTGATATGGAACAGCAGGGTCTTGGAGAAATGCTAGCTGCTCTTGAGAAATTAAAGGAGAAATTAACAAAAGAAGGCTTATTCGATAATATTCATAAAATTCCATTTGAGGAATTTTGTAAATACCCTGAAAATGTTGCTATTATTACTTCCGAAACAGGAGCAGTTATTAATGATTTTAAGAAAATTGCGTCAAAAAGATTTCCAATAACAAAAATATTTCTATTCCCGGTAAAAGTGCAGGGAGCAGGATCAGATACTGATATTATCAGTGCATTAAAATTTGCGAATCAAATGAAGCCCGAACCTGATATTATCGTTATCGCAAGAGGGGGAGGATCAATTGAAGATTTATGGACTTTTAACCGTGAAGAAATTGTAAGGGAAGTGTTTGCTTGCAATATTCCGATAGTCAGCGCTATCGGTCACGAAACAGATTTTACATTATTAGATTGTGTTGCCGATTTAAGGGCATCTACACCATCGAATGCTGCAGAATTGATTTTTCCTGATATCAATGATATAGAGAAATCATTGAACGACCGTAACTATGATATTAAGAACATTGTTAACGATAAATTTGATAAAATAAAAAGTGATCTTACTAATATTTCAAATAACTTTCATTTTAATAAACCGTTAAATATATTAAATAATTATAAAATGAAAATTGATGAATATGAAAAGGATTTTATGAATATCAAAGATGAGAAGTTTTATAAAATAAATAATAATTTAGATTATTTAGCAAAGTTAATAATAAATACAGGACCGGAAAAAATATTAAAAAGAGGTTATACTTACGTCGTTAAAAACGGAAAAGTTATCAGCAGAAAAAAGCTATTAAATACTAATGATGTTGTAGGTCTGCATTTTTATGATGGTTCTTTAGAAGCAAAAATCAACAAAAATGAACAAGAAAAAACAAGACACTAAATCTTTTGAATTCAATTTCAAAAAACTTGAAGAAATACTAGATAAATTCGAAAATTCAATTGAAGAATATTCCCTTGATGAGATACTGGAAAACTACCAGGAAGGTTTAAAATTACTTAAAATATGCCGTGATAAGCTGAAAGATGCAGAATTAAAAATTGAAAAAATTAATCTTGAATCAAAAAATTGATTTTAAAGTGTAGTATAATAAATGGAAGAAAAAATTTTTAAATTAGAAGACACTCAATTTCTCAAACAAGTAAATTTTCCAAATGACTTAAGGAAGTTAAATATACCTGATTTACGTATTCTGGGTGATGAAATCAGAGAATACCTTATAGATACTATATCTAAAATCGGAGGACATTTAGGCGCATCTCTTGGTGTTGTCGAATTAACAATCGCACTTCATTATGTATTCAATACACCTACCGATAAATTAATTTTCGATGTAGGTCATCAGGGATATATTCATAAAATTCTGACAGGCAGAAGAGATTTGTTAAAGACAATCCGACAAAAAGATGGAATAAGTGGTTTTCTAAAAAGATCTGAAAGTGAATATGATGTTTTTGGAGCAGGACATGCTTCGACATCTTTATCTTCAGCTTTAGGAATCGCGGCAGCAAGAGATTTTTTGAATAAGAATTATAAAGTTATCGCAATTATCGGGGATGGTTCTATGACCGGGGGTATGGCTTATGAAGCGATGAATAATATAGGGTTATTGAAAAAAGATATTATTGTTATCTTAAATGATAATAAAATGTCTATTGCCCCTAACAACTGGAGTTTTCAGAATTATTTCAATGAAATTCTAACGAGTGATACTTATAACAGATTCAGATCAAAAGTATGGGATTTAACGGGTAAATTTGAAAAACGCAGTGATAGAATAAGAAATTTAGCTTCAAAAATAGAAGGGGGAATTAAAGGTGTATTCACTCCCGGAATGTTGTTTGAAGCAGTTGGATTCAGATATTTTGGTCCTTTAAATGGGCATAATGTGGTGAATCTGGTTAAGACTTTCGACGAGATTAAAAAGATGTCCGGACCGATCCTGATTCATATATTTACTGAAAAAGGAAAAGGACCATCCTATGCAAGTACTCATCATCAAAAACTTCATGCATTAAATCCATTTGATAAAGCAACCGGAATAGAATATAAAAAGTCATCTAAACCATCTTATACTAAAATATTCGGAGAATCACTTGTAGAATTAGCAAAAGAAAATAATAAAATCATCGGAATTAATGCTGCTATGCCGGATGGAACCGGACTGAATTATCTGCAAAATGAAATACCTTCAAGATATTTTGATGTTGGAATCGCCGAGCAACATGCAGTTACATTTTCAGCGGGACTTGCAACAGAAGGATTTACTCCGGTAGTTGCAATATATTCTTCTTTTCTTCAAAGAGCTTTTGACCAGATAATTCACGATGTTGCATTACAAAAACTTCCTGTTGTATTTGTACTTGACAGGGGAGGACTTGTAGGTGCAGATGGTCCGACTCATCATGGATCTTTTGATTTATCATATTTGCGGCTAATTCCCAATATGGTTGTTATGTCTCCAAAAGATGAAAGTGAATTAAGGAATATGCTTTATACTTGCGTTGAATATAAACGTGGGCCGATTGCGATGAGATATCCGAGAGGTGAATCTCTCGGTGTAGAAATAGGGAAATATGAAAAAATTGAAATAGGAAAAGGTGAAATATTAAGAAAAGGGAAAGATATTGCAATTTTATCAATCGGAAATATGGTAGAGTATTCTCTGAGAGCATATGAAATATTAAAAGAAAAAAATATACTCGCTGAAGTAATTAATATGAGGTTCGTGAAACCACTTGACTCAGATTTATTAAGGGAAGTCTTCTCAGGGTTTGAAAAAGTAATTACTGTTGAAGATAATTCTATTATCGGAGGTTTCGGGAGTGCCATTTCAGAATTTGCTGTTCAATATGGTTATAAAAATGATATACTACTTCACGGATTGCCTGATAAATTTATCGATCATGGCAAACCTGATGAATTGTATAAAATGCTTAAAATGGATGCAGCTGGCATTGCTGAAGTAGCAGAAGAATTCTTAAAATCGAAAAAGGAAATGAATATTGATGTTCGAGAATCTGATACTAAATAATCAAGAGAAAACAGTAGATCATAACAGAGATAATAATCACAGAAAAGTTTATATCGAGACCTACGGGTGTCAGATGAATCTTTCGGACACCGAAATCATACTGAGTTTGTTAAGTGATTATGGATTTAATAATACAGATAAAGCAGAGAATGCGGATGTGATTTTACTAAACACATGCAGTGTAAGAGATAATGCAGAAAAAAGAATTTTCAACCGGTTAGCAAATTTAAAAACGTTTAAAAAAAATAACCCGGAAATATTGATTGGTATTCTGGGTTGCATGGCTGAAAGGTTGCGAAACAATCTTCTTGAGAAAGAAAAATTAGTAGATTTAATAGTTGGACCCGATGAATACAGGAAACTTCCTAACCTGATTGAAAATACTTTTGCGACCGGTGAAAAGGGTATTGCTGTCAAGCTTTCAAAAATAGAGACTTATGATGACATAATACCGGTGAGAAAGGACGGTATTTCTGCCTGGGTAACTGTGATGAGAGGTTGTGACAAATTTTGTTCATTCTGTGTCGTTCCATTTACACGAGGACGGGAAAGAAGCAGGAAAATTGATAACATCATTAACGAAATTAAAAATTTAGAGCAGTCCGGTGTAAAAGATATATGGTTGCTAGGACAGAATGTTAATTCTTACAAAGATGGCAATTATGATTTTTCGGACCTAATAGGAAGTTGTGCAGAAGCAGCAAAATCCTCCAGAATAAGATTTACAACTTCTCATCCTTATGATTTATCAGATAAACTGCTCGAAACTATTTCTTGTCATAAAAATATTTCAAAATATATTCATCTTCCTGTCCAATCAGGTTCTGATAGAATTCTTAAATTAATGAACAGACTTTATACCGTGAAGCAGTATTTGAGAATAATCGAATATGCAAGAAAATTAATGCCAAATATCGGTTTATCCACGGATATCATTACAGGTTATCCTTCTGAAACGGAAGATGACCATAAGATTACTTTAAATCTAATGAACGAAATTCAATATGATAATGCTTATATGTTTGCGTATTCACCAAGGGAGAACACTAAATCGTTTTCTTATCCGGATGACGTAAAAGCAGAAATAAAAAAGAGAAGACTCGAAGAAATAATTGACTTGCAAAGAAAAATCTCAATCAAAGTGAATTCCAGTCTGATAGGAAAATCAATGGAAGTACTAATTGAGAGCGTCAGCAAAAAATCCCCTGATTTTTTAATGGGAAGAACTGATTGCAATAAATCTACAATAGTTTCAAAGATTCCCCAAAAAAATTGTAAAGAACTAAAAATTGGTAAATTCGTAAATTTAAAAATCTTCAAAGCAAATTCTGCAACGTTATTCGGGGAAGTTATAGAATAGAATAATGGTTGATAAATTAAGTTTATATCTTTTTATCATTCTTCAGAAACTTGTTTGCATATTTCCTATCCGTTTGGTACAGAGAGCTGGAAAAGTAACTGGATTAGTTTTTTTTTATTTAATTCCTATAAGAAAGAAAGTAGCATTATCCAACCTGAATATTTGCTTTCCTGAGAATGATTTATCATGGAAAAAATCTATAATAAAAAAATCATATATTAATCTTTGTATAATTTTATTCGAACTTTTATATCTACCTAAATTATCAAAAGAAAAAGCTGCTAATCTGATACGCTACGGTGGAGAAGTAAAAGAAGAAGTGTTCTTAGATAAAAATAATTTAAGATTTTTTCTTAGCGCTCATTTTTCTAACTGGGAATATAGCGCATATACGTTTCCACAATTATTTGGTGAAAAACTTGATATTATTGTTAAAACACAGGCGAATCAGAGCATTGACAGAAAAATTAATGAGCTCAGACAAAAATCAGGAAATGAGATAATCCCTATCGGACTTTCTTTAAGAGGACTTTTTGAAAAAATGAGAAAAAAAGGGATTGTGTGTTTCTTGGTTGACCAGTCGGCTCATTCTGAATATTCTGTGTATGTTGAATTTTTCGGAAAGAATGTTGCAACTTTTTCAGGTCCTGCAAAACTTGCATTGAAATTCAGACCGGTCTTAATATTTTCTGTCCTGATAAGGGATGAGAGATATAATTACACTATAATCGCAAATGAAATTCATTATGATGATATTATCGATTCAAATGAAGAGAATGTAAAAATTTTAACTCACAGAGTTCAAAAAAAGCTTGAAGAAATGATACGGAAATATCCTGAGCAATGGTTATGGTTTCATAAAAGATTTAAATATGTGAGAGATTAAAATATGCTCAATAAATTTTTAATAGTTCAAACTGCATTTATAGGGGATGTTATATTAACTATTCCTATGATATCCGAACTCAAAAAAATGTTTCCTGATTCAATAATTGATTTCCTTTGTATCCCCAAAACAATGGAACTTCTTGAAAATAATCCTTATGTAAATTCTCTCATTGTATATGATAAGCATAATAATTCTGGACTATCCGGGCTGTTAAAAATTGCAAAAATAATAAAGGAAAGTAAATATAATGCAATCCTTTCTCCTCACCGTTCATTCAGAAGTACATTTTTAGTTTACCTCTCCAGATGTAAAAACACTATCGGATTTAATATCTCTTCATTAAGTATATTATACAAACAAACCGTTAACTATATTAAAAATATACATGATATACAACGAAACTTAATGTTACTTAAACCTCTCGATATTGTTCAAAATAAAATAGTCAAACCTCAATTTTTCGTATCCGAAGAGAAAAAAATGAAAATAGAAAAGATATTAGTAAAACATAAAATTGGGAACGAAACACAGTTCATTACCGTTGCGCCGGGTTCAATATGGTTCACTAAAAGATTTCCTTTCGAAAAATTTGCAGCAATACTTAAACAGTTAAGGGAAAATAACACTATAATATTATTAATCGGAAGTGAAGATGATTATGAATTATGTGAACAAATAAAGAATCTTAGTGATAATCAAAAAATTGTTAATCTTGCAGGGAGACTTTCACTTCTTGAGACAATCGAGTTGATAAGACGATCAAAAATATTACTGACAAATGATTCTGCACCTTTACATATGGCAAATGCAGTAGGAACTAAGGTATTGGCAATATTCGGAGCTACTATTCTAGGGTTCGGATTTTATCCTTATGGTTCTGAGGATGTAGTATTCGAAATAAATAATTTAGAATGCCGACCGTGCGCGATACACGGTGGAAATAAATGTCCTATAGAAACATTTGACTGTATGAATAGAATAGAAGAAAGTGAAATCGTAAAATCCTTAAAAGAAGATTTATTTTAAATCTCTTTTCAAAATCCTTTTAACATATTTACCGAGCATATCAAATTCCAGGTTTACTTTATCATTCACAGAAAGAAATTGAAAATTAGTAACTTTATATGTATGAGGAATTATGGAAACTTTAATTGTTATATCTTTTTCTGTCTCTTTAATGATATCTGATATCGTTAGACTTATTCCATTGACTGATATTGAACCCACATAAATAATATTATCCCTAAATTTTGAATCAAATTTAATATAATATTCCCAGCTATTTTCAAGTTTATTGATTTTTACAACTTTACCCGTTGCATCTATGTGTCCCTGAACAATATGACCATCTAAAGATGCACTCATTAGCATAGGTTTCTCAAGATTTACAAATTTCCCTTTAGTCAAATTCCCAAGATTTGTTTTCGATAATGATTCTTTTATTGTAGTGAAATTGAACTTTCCCTCCTCTGTTTTCTCTATTGTCATGCAGGCACCATTGATAGCAATACTATGCCCCGTTATGATTTTCTTTAAATAATTTTTCTTTGTCGGTTTTACGGAAAACATTATGCTGTCTCCATAAGGTATAATGGACATTACTTTACCCATATCTGTTACAATTCCTGTGAACATATAAATAGTTTTATTTTGTATAATATATTATTAAATCTTTATCAGACTGAAATGATTTAACATATTTCAAAACTTTAGAAGATTGTATATCATTAATGCAAAAATTATCAAAGGGGGAAATTCCTTTTCCGATAATTTTTGGTGCAACGATGAAATAAATATCATCAAAAAGCCCGTGATGAATAAATTGAGAAAAGATATCCGCACCTCCCTCAACCAAAATACTAGTAATTTTCTTCCGGTAAAAATATTTTATTATTTCGTTTATACTTAGTCTATTTTTCTTTTCCCTGAAATATGCTGAATTTGCGTCATCATGTTTCAAGAATCTATCCGAAGTTAACCGGTATGTATTTAATTTATTTTCGTCCCTAAAAATAGTAAGATTTGGATTTAACTTCAAATTTCTATCGAACACAAATCTTTTTGGGTTATTTTTGAATTTACCGTGTGTCGTTAAATGGGGATTATCATATTTTGCGGTATTTTTCCCGATTAAAATCCCATCATAATGTGCTCTTAATTTACGAACGAAATCTCTGGATTTTTCAGAGGTTATATATTTAGATTGATGATTATAAAGTGCAATTTTTCCATCAATACTTTGTGCAATTTTTAATGTTATATACGGCTTTTTATTGGATATGAATTTGATAAAAAATTTATTTAGTTCTTTGCATTCTTTCTCCAAAACGTTAATAAAAACTTCTATTCCATTCTCAACTAATAGTTTTATACTTTCGCCATTAACTAATGGATTCGGATCTTCAATTCCAATATATATTTTTTTGATTTTTTGTTTTATGATTTCCGTAACACATGGCGGTGTTTTACCGAAATGAGAACAAGGTTCAAGATTGACATACAATGTCGATCCTTTTAAATTATTTCCTGATGATATAGCATCGTTTATTGCATTAATCTCTGCATGATTATCCCCATATTTTTTGTGATATCCTTGACCAATAATTTTATCACTTTTATAAATAATGCAACCGACTAAAGGATTAGGAGATACTAAACCTGCACCTCTTTTTGCTAAAGTTATACATTTCTTCATCAATATTTCATCATTATTAATATTATTCACTACATATTCTTTTTTAAATTGTTTATAACACCATTATGATATCCTCTGAAATAAATATATGTTGGTATTTCGAGTTTAAATACATTGTAAGATTTAATTGCTCTTTTATAAAAATCAAAATCGTGAGAATACTTATTCTTAAAACCCCGAAGATTGATGAAAACCTCCCGCTTTCCGAAGAAGGTTGCTCCAATTACACATTTATCAAGGTGTATTAGACGTTTTTTATTCCTTGCATCAGGGACAAAAAAATCTTTATCACTTCCAATAATAGTTGCAGGTGAATAAATTATATCTATTTCCGGATTTTTTTTAAAAAAATATATTCTCGATTCAAGATGGTTTTTCATATATTGATCGTCAGAATCAAGAAATGTGATATATTTCCCATTTGCCAATAAAATACCGGTATTTAATGCTTCCGGATTTCCTTTATTCTGCTGTCTGTAGTAAGTTATATTATTATGTTTTTTCAATATAGGAAATAATATTGTCTCAATTTTATCAGTACTTCCGTCATCAATAATGATTATTTCATAGTTTTTGTAAGACTGGTTTAATACGGATTTAAGCGCCCTAAAAAATAATTTATTTCTGTTGAATACGGTTATTATTACTGATATAGATTTATTTTTCATATATTAATTATCCTCTGATCCATTTCTTGGGATCTAAAGGAGTTTTGTTCTTCCAGATTTCGAAATGAAAACATTGGCCATTCAAATTATCTGATGTCTTTGCTATATTTTCCCCTGCTCTTACAACCTGTTGTAGTTTTACATCGATATCTTTTATAACACCATAAATTGTTCTATACTCATCTGAATGCTTGACAATAAGCACATTACCGTACCCCGGAATAAAGGTAATATTTTCTATAATTCCATCTGCTACGCATTTAACATCTGAATTCCTTGCGATTGATAGATCAATTCCATTATTATATTCAAAAGTCCAGGTAGATGGGTTGAAATAACGGTCGAAATCAATTAATAAATATTTACTATTTACCGGATAAATCAATTTATTTTCAAGAGTTGAAAAATCATCAGATTTGTAGTCAATTTCCTGATTTAATTTAAGAATCAAATCACTCTTTTGTGATATAATTTCATTTTCAATTTTATCAATAAAATATCGTTTGATGTTAATTTGCCGGGTAAGAGTTTCATTTTCAATATTTAGATCACTTAATTTCTTTTCGATAATAATCTTTTTTTCACTGAGGGTCCTTTGGTCTTCTTTTTTTTCGGATATATAAATTAATTTTTCTTTTTTCGATAAGTTTAAGACTTTCCTCTTTTCTTCAATAATATATTCAAAATTTTTAATTTTCTCGAAATCCTTTTTTCTCATTTGCGAGATTTTTTGAAGGTATTCCAACCGGATATAAAAATCATTGAATGTTGATGAAGTGAACAAAACTTCGAGTCCGTAATTCATTCCTGACTTATATAACCATATTATTCTTTGCCTGAAAGTTTCTTTAAGATTATTTAATTTGTTGCTGAAAGTGGTAAGCTCAGCTTCATCTAAAAATGGTTTAAATGAGGAATCTTGTTTTGTACCTTCTATATTATTCAGTAGTTCAGTAATCTTTGATATTTCCTGATTATATGAATTTAATTCCTTTGTTAAATCTGTAATGGAAAGACTATTAATAACAATTTTTTTATTAAAATCATCGATATCAAATTTATAAAATGCGATCTGCTTGTTTTTATCATCTTTAAAAATATAATCTGAAAATGCACTATTACTTGAAAAATTAATTAGCAGAATTATCAGGACTTTTAAAAATAATCCTATTTTAAACGATGCATTCATCAATTTATCAAAGTTTCTAGTCTTTTATTCAACATGATTTCATTTGATTCAATTTCAATGTTCATTTTCAGATAATAAACAGGATATTTTTCAATAAATTCTTTAAACTGTAATATTTTTATAAAATCCTTCTCTGTCGTAATGAAAACTTTTTCTTCTGAATATAAATTCGCAATTTCATTTAGGTCAGAAATATCATAGTTTATATGGTCTTTGAATATTATAGTATTACTAATATTTAATCCTATTTTATTGACCACCTCAAAAAATGAATGTGGTTCAGCTATACCGCAAAATAATATGACTATTGCATCTTTTACATTCAAAATTTCATCTCTAATGTTATAAAAATTTTCTGATGAGTATCTTGAGATAAGGAAGGGTTTATTATACTTATTAAAAATTTCAATATAATTGTTATAAGAGTTGAATTTATTATTAAAAATAATAACATCACTTCTTTCCAAAGAACTGAACGGTTCCCTTAAATTACCTCCCGGAAGTAAAATTCTTTCAGTGAAGTTTCGAAGTTTCTTACCATCAATCAGAACAATATCAAGGTTACGGAAAATATGTCTGTTTTGAAATGCATCATCAAGTAATATCAAGTCACAATTGTGATTATGTATTAAATAATATGAAGCTTTAACTCTATCTTCGGAGGATACCACCGTAAAATTATTAAAATGTTTGATGAGTTTATATGCAATCATATAAACTTCATCCCCGGATTCTTTAGGTGACTTAAAAATATTTATTCCGTCTGAAACAAGAATTAAACCTTTGGATTCTCTTCCATATCCGCGGGAGATTATTCCTATGTTCTTTCCTTTTCGTAAAAAATATTCAGCAATGAAAATTAAAAATGGTGTTTTTCCCGTTCCACCCGTACTGATATTACCGATAGAAATCACAGGTATTCCTATATTAACACTATTCAGTACTCCCTTATCATATAGAAAATTTTTTAGCCAGACTATTAAGAAAAAAATAACAGAGAATGGAAATAACAATACTCTTAATAATCGTATGGTAATATTTTGTTTTACATTTGTTCGCAAATACTTTTTTTGAAATTAATTAATTCTTCATTATATAAAAAATTGTTATATTTCACAGGATCTCCAAAAATTATTTTGCATTTTGATAAAGGTAGGGGAATTTCAAATTTATCCCAACTTTTTTGTAAAATAATCTTTTTATTGAAAATA
>DATCHW010000070.1:0-2782 GCA_036508135.1 Ignavibacteria bacterium | reverse complement strand
AATTCTGCTGCCTTTTTTGGATCATCAGGTATACCTAGTTCACAAGCTAAAACATTCGTACTGCCAAATGGAATAATCACAAGGGTAGCTTTTGAGTTCGCCATACCATTGATTACTTCATTTATTGTTCCATCTCCACCTGCCGCAATAATTAAATCGTATTTATCCTTAGCTGATTCTGCCAGTTTTGTAGCATGTTTCGGATATTTTGTGAATTCTATATCCAGTTTTATCTTCGCTTCATCGCACTTATTTTTTACTTCTGCCATAACATCATCTTCTGTTATTTTAGGCTTGAATAATTCCGATAATCTTCTTTCTAATTTTTTTGAAGTCCATCTTAGAATAGGAGGCATTTCCCTTTTCATCTTCCCGGAAGAAGGATTAATTATTAGAATGGCTTTCATCTTTTAAAAAAATGCTTTCATGGTTAAAGAATTATATTGCAGTAATTAATACCGGGGGTCAGACATCAATCTTTTACAGGATGACCAGCACTGTATTTCTTTTATTACAAAAAAAATATTATTATGTATTTTGGCTGGAGTTCCGACCTTTTCAGTTGTGGCTATTTCTTCTTTGCCTTCGAGTATGCGATAGCTACAGCTTGTTTCTGGGCCAGTTTCATCGACTTTGGATGGCTTGTTCCGATTGTTCCGTCCTCCTTGTAACTTTGAAGTAACTCTTCTATGTTGGAGTTGATCACTTTCTTTGACTTTCCCTTTTTTAGTGGCATTTTCTTACAGTTTTAATGATTTATATCCGGTATTCGAATGTTTAAACCAACATTAATAACCTACTAAAATTAACCTGCGCCCTTATAAATTCCATCTATATAAAGATAATTCCTTTTGTACGGGGATTTTTTACACAATTCCTTATCAGATTTATATAATTCACATATATTATGATTTATGGTGACTGTTATTCAAATTTTGCCGGAAGAAAAATTTTTTAAATAGATTATTTTATAAAATCTTAAGCACAAAGGTCGAAACGCTTTGGTGTATGTTGAATGATATAAATTATTTCCAAAATTATGTAATACTTACCTTTTTATTAGTTCTTAAATTGCGAACAAGTTATTCATATCCTAATGATGATAAGACAAGCAGTGCATGCATTGTTACATTGTACTCGCTTTAAATGTAAATAATGACTAAAAAAAATAATAGAATGAAGAAAATAAATTCAAAGGATGCAAAAGAAATAGGAGAAGATATTGGTATCAATTGGAAAAGTGTAAGACTTACAGAATTCACGAAAGGAGTAAATGTTGAATTTGAACATGGAACACGGTATGCGGAAACTAATGTTACAAATAATAACAAAAAATTGACAGGTAAAATTGCCTGGGCTCATTTAAAGGAGTTTCCGGATTATTATACAAGATTAAAAATATTAGAAAAAGAAGCAGGGGAATATTGGAAAAAGAAAGGCAGGATCTGAACAATAATACAAATTCCCAGCAGCGTGAATAGTATATGACTTTGTTAGTGTATTATCAAACTTTAAAGTAATTCTCCATGTATGCTTAGAAAGCAATGAAAACTAAGAGTACTTTGTCGATTTCTCATGAATTTAAACATTCAAAATTAGAGTTTTTATAAAAGAACTAATTAG
This sequence comes from Ignavibacteria bacterium, assembly GCA_036508135.1. GTDB lineage: Bacteria > Bacteroidota > Ignavibacteria > Tepidaquicellales > Tepidaquicellaceae > DATCHW01. Next base: position 1,159 of record DATCHW010000070.1, on the reverse strand, counting down.
ACTCAAAATCTCATTGCGCTGGTTGCAACTTTTGTCCGTTCCGGATACAGAGAAGCCTCGCAGAGATGTGGGGCTTTTTCATTTATTAAAGAGTACTCTCCAACTTCCACTGAGCCCTGAGCCCTGCGCTCTGAGCTCTGTGCCATTCATCTAGTTTTTCAGCAATGATGCAACCAGGGATTTTCTTCTTGGTGGCACCGTCTGACTTCCTGTAAAAGTCCAGCAGTTTCTCCAACATCGGTATCTCTTTTTCGATATACATCTTTTAACATGATGATTGTTCCATCAATTCAGATAGTTTACGTAATTTTGATCTGGAAACTTGTAATGACGCAGAACAAAACAGGAAGAATGAGTCTTCAATTATAATCATTAAATGCTTATTCTATAGCAATGGGTGGATTAAAGATGGATGGAAGCGATAATAAAACTTAAACATATCTTCACTCTGAAAAAATGTCTTGCCTTTAAAAACAAGGCAAAAGGATCTGACCAAAACCGTAACCTAAATTGACATTGAGCAGGAATTCATATGATAATGAAATCTATTCCCTTTTAAAGTGAATAGTCATTATATAGTATATTGAATTAGAAAAGTATTAGAAAATGAGAAAGTCCATTTACACTCTTGCAGGCTTAGTAGTTTTGACTCTTTTGAAAGCTTCTTTCCTAATGGCTCAAAACATTTCAGATAAATCTAACTATCTGCAGGTTAATACTTATGTTAACCCGGTACTGCCTGGAGATCACCCTGATCCGACATTGTTAAAAGTGGGTGATGATTTTTATCACTGTGGTTCTTCGTTCCATTTTAATCCATATATGCCAGTTTACCATTCCAAAGATTTGGTTCATTGGGAAGTGATTTGCAGGGTTTTGCCTGCCACAAAGGCCGGCTGGGTTACCGATCGTCCTCCGGCAGGTGTATGGCAGGGTGCTATAACATATTTCTATGATTCGTACTGGATATATTTTTCCTCTAACGGACAATGGTTTTGCAAAGCAAATTCTCCTGCCGGTATTTCTCTCAAACGCTGTGAACGAGATGGTAAATTAATAAGTACATGAAAAGTTTTTGACGGAAACGATATTAATCCTGGATTACATATTTATTTGTAGATTATTTGATAGATGATCTGTAATTTGTGACAAAATCTTA
>DATCHW010000069.1:0-3592 GCA_036508135.1 Ignavibacteria bacterium | reverse complement strand
TCGTAAACGACGGGGAAATTAAAAAGAAGAACAAAATATCTTATCTCGATTTTGATTAATGGGGATTAACGTTCCCACGTCCCGATAAATGCGGGATCTTCGACTGGGGCATGGGAACGAGAAAAAATCGGGACAGGCAGGGGGATTGGGAATGAGGATCAAAAGCATATACACCCCACCCTGTATCCCTCCCCTAGAATTGGGAGGGAGATATTGTAGGGGAAATTATGTTTATGGATAATTTTTTGAATATTATTATTGGTCAATTTATTTAATTTTATATCTATAAATCATTTTTAATACGATTGTCAGAAATTACTAATTTCGGCTTATTTAGATATTTCTTTTATCTTGGGGCAACGGTGTTTGGCGGACCGCTTGCAATCATAGATATGATGAGATATGACCGTGATGAATATATTTATCATATACGCTTTCAACCGAAATTTCACGAATCGGCATTGCAACTTCTATTAGTTTTTTACATTCGGGCATTATAACAACCTTTCTTTTATTCCAATAAGAAGTTCTTTTAGAACATTAAAGTTATCTTCTACATATTTTTTATTGTAGCTACTCATTAAAACTGCTAACCTTGTAGAATGAACATCATTTGTGTTTTCTTTCAAGATTTTTAAAATAGAATCTTTTACTTTAACAGATGAATTTAAAACATTTGCAATATCCCTTCCAAGGCAATGAGCAGAAACAAAATCAGGGTTATAATTTTCATCCAGTAAATCATAATTGTTATTACAGATTTCTTTATAAAACATATCAAAATATTTTGACAACATAAAAACAAAATCGTCAATATCATCTGTTCTCTCCGCAGGTTTATCATTCCATGCTATAAGTTTTAAAACACAAATTGCAGGAAGTGTTGTAACTTTAAATGATTTGTCATCTGTATATTCGATAATTTCTGTGTGCTCTTTAAGTTCATTTAATCCTAACACTGATAATTCGCGAATCTCTTCACCATAAATTTTAACTACATTCTCTGAATTTTCAATATCTCCAAAGGGTAATAGGTCCAATATTATAGTTTGATTATATAATCTATATCCTTCTGTCTTATGCTCATAAAATCCATTCTCTTTTAAGTGTTTTCTCAGATTATCATATACAGAATAGTTTGGAATTAAGACAGCTATATCAACATCGTTAGTTGCCCGTGAGATTGATATATCATATTTACCGGTGATAATAATATCACGAGCTAATGCGCCGATGATATAGTAATCAATATTAAATTTTAAAAATGCTTCTTCAAGCACTTTGAATAATTCTATAAGTTCTTCTTTGTTAATTTTGTGAAATAAATCTTTCAATATATTCTTGATAAATTATTTTAGCTGTTTCAATATTCCTTGGATTGTTGGAATAAATCAAATCAGCATAAATCAAAATTGGTTCAACAGTAGTGTTATTATAATTATGGTTAATAAAATCATAATGATAGTAATTATTATTTTGCTTATGTATATCAAGTATTTCATCATACCAAAATTTATTAATTACATCAATATTGCCATTTAAATCAGGAATCAAATTATAATTTTTTAATAATTCCCCATTATTTTCTCCGGAATAAATAGTAAAAAATTCAGGACGAAGATAATGAGTCAATAAGTTCGCTGCCGGCTCTCCACCCCACAAAGTTTTTTGAAAATCAAGATTTAATTTATCCCAAGATACTAACATATTTTTATCAAGAAATTTATATCTTCCCCTTGTAATTTTCGGTTTTAAAACCTCTCCGTAAAACGAAACCCATTTTTCAAACAATTCTTTTTTTCTAATAATTTTCTTATTATCCTGATTTATATTGACAATGAAACCTTGTATTTCAAGTTCTTTAAAAACATGAGATATTGTATCCAGACTTAATTTTGTAATTTTCGAAATGTCCCGATATGTTTTATTAATAATCTGTTCATTTATTAATAAGTTATAAATTAATCTCAATCCGGCACTACTAAAACTTTTATTTCTTGTTATACTTACTGCATTAACATTTCTTTTACCGTTAATAAAGAAAAAAAATGAATTCGATTTCAGAAATAAATTTCCCATAGCATCAGCATAATAAACCCCTTTATTTTTTAATTCATCTCTCAAAGGCGGGGTGATATAATCTGAGAATATAATCAGGTTCTGATAATCTTTCTTGGAGTCTTCTAACTGATTTAAATTAATGATACGGAAATGCTTTTTTAATTCTACATTAAATTCATAAATATTTGTTTTATGTATTATTGTCAGTTTTCCATCCGAATAAGGTATATTAAATTTTTGATTCTCAAAAAGCACCTGAATATCATCAATTTCTTTGATGTTATTGATTATTTTATTTACTAAATCTTCCATAATTTTTTAATATAATTATGTTCGAAATTCACGAACAACACAATATATCGAACACAACATATAAAATCAAGTTAATTCAGCATTATTCAGTGGTATTTTGTAAATTTACGCTGTTCGGTATTCACGAACAAACAAAAAAAACGAACAGTTTATTAAATATCCAATTTTTTAACTGCTTTTTCCCAATCTTTTTGCTGTACAAAATACTGAACGCCTTTTGATTTAACTTCAAATTCAAGATTTTGGGCAGGATTTTGGACCCTGAATAATTGAGGGCTTGATTCAATGGGTGAGCTTCATATTTGTATTTGCCCGGATAAAATAAAAATCCTGAATGGTTATGTTATAACATGGAAGGAGATTTATGATTTATTTAGTAGTTATGAAAAGCATAGGAATTTATTAAATCTGTTTCCTAAGTTTAACTGAATTAATATTTACAAAATTAAATTATAATATTATGGCTTACGAGTGTCCTTATTGTGATGTAGTTGGAACATATCGGGAAAATATGGAAAAACATTTAAAAGGAGGAAAAAAATATGGAGGTCATGAATTACCACCTCTCAAAACAATCCTTCTATTAGATAAAATTGAATCTTATAACAGAAAAGGTTTAAGATTTAAAATTACACCGGATGAAGAAAAAAAGAATAAATAAATAATAAAAAAATATGTCATTATTTAATATAGATGGTGCACCGCAAAATGCAGTAGGTCACAAAGATTATTGGAATAACTTCAGAAGATTTAGAAATACTCCTCTGCATTCAGAATTTGTAAGAGAGATAAATAATAATTTGAATACAAATTTTATCGATTCCTTACAATTAGGGAGTAGAATTATAACAAAAATTGAAAAAGAAAATTTATCGTTATATAATCAGGAATCCGCAGATGAAATAGGTAGTCTATTTGGTATGACATTGTGGAATGTGCTTGCAGAAGATTCTGAAAACTGGAAGTTTCTAATGAAATCTATTGATTCTTTTGATAATGCAAAAGGAACTCAATATTTTAAGTAAAGTATTCCGACGAATAAAAAGATTGTGTAAAAAACCGAATTTTCGAATAACTAGTTTGGGCTGAAGCCCGTTTTATGTGATGCTGTTCAACCCCGTCGTAAACGACGGGGAAATTAAAAAGAAGAACAAAATATCTTATCTCGATTTTGATTAATGGGGATTAACGTTCCCACGTCCCGATAAATGCGGGATCT
>DATCHW010000068.1:0-1158 GCA_036508135.1 Ignavibacteria bacterium | reverse complement strand
GACCAGTCTGCAACTCCATTAACTATATATGATGTAATCAGGGTAATGGAAGGTGAAAAGTTCTTTTCAAAATGCGGATTTGGTTTAAAACGATGTGATGGAGAAAGTCCATGTCCTTTACATGATGATTATGCTGTAGTGAGAGAAGGCTTTTTCAGATTAGTTAAAAAGGAGACTATTCAGTCACTCGCAAATAAAATAAATGAACAAAAAGCGGTATTAACAAGATTATAATTACGACTGGTATGAAAAAAATCGGGATCATCGGAGGTCTTGGACCTGAAGCAACAATTGATTATTACAAGGAAATAATAAGTGCTTTTAAAAATGAAAACAGAGATTTAAATTATCCTGAAATAATTATTTACAGCGTAAATATGTCGGAATTTCTTAATCTGATGAAGGAGAAAAAATATGATCAGGTTACCACTCTTCTGTTAGAAAAAATTGAAGGTTTGAAAAGAGCCGGTGCTGAATTTGCTGTTCTAAGTGCCAATACACCTCATTTGTTATTCGACAGGATAAAAGAAAAATCGGGAATACCGCTGATCAGTATAGTTGAGGCTGCCTGCAACGAAAGCATTAAAAGAGGATATAAGAGAACAGGATTGTTTGGGACCGGATTTACTATGGAAGCGTCGTTTTTCACAGATATATTTAAAAAACATGGTATAGATGTGATAATGCCGGATAAGGAAGACAGGGAACTTATTAATTATAAGTTATTCAGCGAAATTGAACTTGGAATCTTCAAAGATGATACACGCCGGATGCTTATAAGGATCATAGAGAAGATGGTACAGAAACAGCATATTGATTCCCTGATTCTTGGATGCACCGAGTTTCCGCTTATCCTGAAAGAATTTTCTTATGCAGGTATTCCTATTTTAAATACAACTAAAATTCATGTAGATGCGATAGTAAAGTATTGCGTTGGACAGAAATAATTCTACAATTGCCCACCTAATAAATTTCTTAATATCAGATGATAAAATTTTTCAGAAAATACCATAAATGGCTTGGAGTAATTTTTGCTTATATTATTTTGAGTTTTGTTTTTTCAGGAATTATTCTTAATCACCGCAATGCGTTATCAGTTATTGATGTTAACAGAAAACTGCTTCCAAAAGAATACAGATACCAGAATTGGAACAATGC
>DATCHW010000067.1:0-4504 GCA_036508135.1 Ignavibacteria bacterium | reverse complement strand
TCAAATTTTATTATGATCCTCAATGGGTTGACTCTCTATTTATTTCAGTAAATTTTAAAAATTTATCAATTGGACAAGCTCTTAATCAAATTTTTCAAAATAAGAACCTACATTATTATTCGGATAACAATGGAAATATTATTATCACAAAATCGAATATAAAAACTGAATTATCAGATAAATGGATCACTATTGATAGTTCAAAAAGGAGTTCCAACTATAAGAGAGCAAATTCCGACAACATTATAGAAAAATATACCTATTTCGACAATAAGAACAAAATTGAAGAAATAAGCTTTGGGGTGAAAAACAGCAAAGGAAACGCCACGCTTACTGGCTACATTAAAGATTTGGAAACAGGGGAGCCATTAATCGGCGCTAATGTTTTTATTGATAACTCAAACTTAGGAGCTACCGCGGATGTTGATGGGTATTATAGGATCAATATTAAATGTGGAACATACAAAATTGGGTTTAAAACTTTAGGCATGACCACTATTTTTAAAAAAGTAAATTTATATTCTAATGGAAATATAAATATAAATTTATCCAAAGACATGGTCGCTTTAAAAGAAGTTGTAATAACTGGAAGTAAGAATAATAATGTTAAAATCAACCAATTAGGGGTTGAAAAACTCTCAGCTAAGGAGATAAAAGAGCTTCCATATGCAACTGGTGAAAGAGATATATTAAAAGCATCTCTTTTATTACCTGGGGTCCAAACTGTAGGTGAATCATCATCCGGTATTAATATTAGAGGAGGAGCTGCAGATCAAAACTTATTTATCTTTAATAATGTTCCTATTTTCAACACATCCCACATGTTGGGTATGTTTTCTGCTTTCAATGCTGATTTGATTAAGGATTTCGAACTTTATAAAAGTAGTATTCCGATTGAATATGGGGGCAGGATCTCTTCTGTATTTGATATCCGGTCAAAACAAGGAAATAGAAATGGTTTTTCTATGAAAGGGGGTATTAGTCCTGTTACCGGAAGGCTTTTATTTGAAGGCCCTTTGATTAGAGACAAGAGTTCTTTTATTATTGGTATACGTAGTACATACTCAAACTGGCTGTTGCATATGGTTGAAAATCCTGATATAAGCCATAGTAATATCTATTTCAATGATATAACAGCGAATTTAAACTATGAAATAAACGAAAATAACCAATTAAGTCTATTTACATATTATAGCATTGATAATTATACTTTAGTTAGCCATGTTAACTATAACTATTCAAATATAGGATCATCTCTAAATTGGAAACATATTTTCAATAAAAAGTTATATTCCCGTACTTCGGCAGTTTATAGTAATTATAACTTTAAGGAAACAAACGAATTTCTATCCGCCGATAAATACATTTATAAACATCAATTAAAATATTACGAAATAAATCAGTCATTTAATTACGCACCGGTGCCAAACCATGAATTGAAGTTTGGGTTTAATTCTATTTTATACCAAATAAACCCGGGTGCATTTAATCCGGTAGACAGCTCTAATTATCAGGAAAAAACTTTTGAAGGGGAAAAAGCTTTAGAATCTGCCATATATTTGGGCGATACTTATGATATAACACCAAAGCTCAGTGTTTCAGGGGGGCTTCGTTACAGTCTGTACAATTATCTTGGCAAAAAGACAGTTTTCTCCTATCTTCAAAATGAACCTTTATCTGCTGAAACTGTAATTGATTCAACAGTTTATCCAAATTTTAAAATAATAAAAAATTATTCAGGGCTCGATATCAGATTTTCGTTACGATATTTGATAAATGACTATAATTCTATAAAATTGGGATATAGCCATAACAACCAGTATATATTTATGCTTACAAACACAATCTCAATATCTCCAACAGATAGATGGAAGCTTTGTGATCCTTTCTCAAAGCCCATTGTTGGAGAGCAATACAATTTGGGTTATTATCGGAATTTAGATAAAAACAAATACGATGTTTCTTTCGAAATTTATTATAAAGAAAACAAAAATGTCTCTGATTATAAAAACGGAGCAGACTTGGTTCAAAATCAATATATAGAAAGAGATATTTTATCAGGAAATGGCCGGAACTATGGTTTTGAATTCATGATAAAGAAAAATGCGGGAAAATTAACAGGATGGCTAAATTACTTTTATTCCAAAAGCGAATTCAGATTTAAAGGAAATACAGATGAAGAAACAATTAATCAGGGAAACTACTATCCCTCAAATTATGATAAACCCCATAACATCAATATAGTTGCTAATTATCGTAACCTTAGGCGAGTAAGCATTTCAGCAAATTTTGTTTATAGCACTGGCAGGCCATACACTGGTGCTACTTACCTATATTCTTTGGATAATCATGATATAGTTAATTATTCCGAAAGGAATCAATTGCGGGTACCAGACTATTTCAGGCTTGATCTTTCACTAAATATTGATGGAAACTTGTTTAGAAAAAAGATTGCACATTCTTTCTGGACCGTGACAGTTTATAATTTAACCGGAAGAAAGAATGCTTATTCAGTATTTACTCAGGTTAAAGATGGTTCAATAAAAACCTATATGGTTTCAATTTATAGTGTACCTGTTTTTTCAATTTCATATAATTTTAAGTTAGGTAATTATTTTAGCAATTAATAACCAGAATAATCATTTGATATTCAATTGAATGTGCATTGTATTAACATGAGAAGGATAATAACGTTGACAGTAATAATTGTTGGTATTATATTAATTTTTCAAAGTTGTATTTATGAATTCACGCCCAAAACTGGGGATTTAGGAAACCTTCTTGTAATTTATGGCATTATTACTAATGAAAATGGGCCACATGAAATTACTATTTTAAAGACAAAAAGAATTAATTCTAAAGTTAATGAACCTGTTAAAGGCGCTAACGTTTCTATATTTGATGACAAAGGTAATATAGTGCCATTAACTGAGGATAGTGTTGGCAAATATCATACTCCTGAAACTTTTGCCGGACAAATAGGCGCCAAATATAAATTAAACATCGAACTAGAGGAAGGAAAGAAATACGAATCCGATTTTGTTGAATTACTTGATGTTCCTGATATTACAGAATTAGAGGCCGAGAAAATAATTAAACCGGCAACAGGAACTAGTGCAGGATCTAGTGGTTATCAATTTTATGTTTCCACCAAACTTGGTAATAGTGAACAAATATATTATAAGTGGGATGTTTTTGAAGAGTGGGAATATCGTATACCATATAAGATTTCTGCCTATTGGGATGGTACAGTTTTAACTCAAATTGATCCCCCCATCCCTTATCAATGTTATATGCATAATCAATTTAACGATATTTACATTTCCAACACTAAAAATTTTCAAACAAATTATATTACTCATTACCCCTTGAATTTTACCCCCGGTTCTTCGAAGTTTCAATATATGTATGGAATATATGTCAGGCAATATGCGCTTTCCGAATTTTCTTATAATTATTGGTATAGTGCTATGGAAAACAACCAGCCAGATCCCTTATATAGCAAGATACCATTCCAACTGATAGGAAACATTAAATGTATTAGCAATCCCAATGAAACCGTTTTTGGTATTTTTGAAGCATCTGCGGTAAAATCAAAAGGTATAACGGCCTATCTAGCCGCACTAGAGGATCCAATATTTCCTTGTGGTTATATAATTGGTCTTTCAGGAGTACGTCCTCAAGATTTAATGAACCAGTTTCCCGGGTGGATTGGGGAATACGGTGCGCAATTAATACTTGTACGTGAAAAAGAATGTGTCTTTTGCAAATATAACGGAGGAGGAACTGGAATAAGGCCAGATTATTTTGAGGAGAATGGTTTAAAAAATGAAAATTGATGGAAACTTGTTTAGAAAAAAGACTGCACATTCTTTCTGGACCGTGACAGTTTATAATTTAACCGGAAGAAGAAATGCCTATTCAGTATTTACTCAGGTTAAAGATGGTTCAATAAAAAACTATATGGTTTCAATTTATAGTGTACCTGTTTTTTCAATATCACATAATTTTAAGTCAGGTAATTATTTTAGCAATTAATAACCAGAATAATCAATTGATATTTATTTGAATATTTATTTAATATGAGAAGGATAATAAAGTTGACAGTAATAATTGTTGGTATTACATTAATTTTTCAAAGTTGTATTTATGAATTCACGCCCAAAACCGGGGATTTAGGAAACCTTCTTGTAGTTTATGGCATGGTTACTAATGAAAATGGGCCACATGAAATTACTATTTTAAAGACAAAAAAAATTAATTCTAAAGTTAATGAACCTGTTAGAGGCGCTAAGGTTTCTATATTTGATGATAAAGGTGATATAGTGCAATTAACCGAGGATACTGTTGGCAAATATCATACTCCTGAATCTTTTGCCGGACAAATAGGAGCCAAATATAAATTAAACATTGAATTACAGGAAGGAAAGAAATACGAATCCGATTATGTTGAATTACTTGATGTTCCTGATATTTCAGAATTAGAGGCCGAGAAAATAACTAA
>DATCHW010000066.1:0-51818 GCA_036508135.1 Ignavibacteria bacterium | reverse complement strand
CCTTTAGGAGGAAATACTTTACAACGAAGTATTACAAGGTTTTGCATTATTGACAATAATATATTGATAGGTGTCAATGGTTATAGAGATCTGCCAAATTCAAGACTTGGAGCGTTGGTCTGGAAAACGACGAATGGAGGTAATAATTGGGGTTTTCAAGATATTGATACAAGTTTCAGAATTGGTGTTTTATTAAGTGTGGATTTCATAAATTCAAATACAGGATTTGCATTTCAGGGAAATGGAGTTAAAACAATCAACGGTGGCGGAACAATTTTATTTACTTACATCCGAAAAGATGAATCACTTATAAAAGGATATTTTCTTGAGCAAAACTACCCAAATCCCTTTAATCCCATTACAAAAATTCCTTATGAGTTAAAGGAGCCGGGTTATATAGTTTTGAAAGTTTATGATATAACAGGAAGAATAATAAAAGAACTTGTTAACGGAAGGTGGGGAACCGGAAAATACATAGCAGATTTCGACGGAACAGGTCTATCCTCAGGGACATATTTTTACAGAATTGAAATAACAGGTGAAGCGACAAATGAAAGATTTTCAGATTCGAAAAAAATGGTATTAATCAAATAAGGACATCTGTTCTATAAAAAATATTAATTGGAAGATTGACAAGGCTCCTAAACAGGGGTTTAGGAGCCAGAGATTAAAAATTATTATCCGTATATAAAAAAAGCGGGTATCATTGATACCCGCTTTTTAAAAAATAGAAAAAGAGTTTTATACTTTTTTCATCTCTTCAAGTTTCTTTCTTACTTCATTCAATTCTTTATTAATATCATTAAACTCTTCCTGTATTTCATCGTCGAAAATGATATCATCTTCGTTATAGTTTCCTTTAGGAGATTCAATTTCCGGCCGAGACTTACGAAAAGTTTTATATTTGTTTTCCTTAATTCTCTCAAAAAAGACTGTAATGCCTTTTATAATAGCCGAATATGTATTGATAGAATCCATCACAGGGGATTCTATCTTCGTTTGTATTCTCTGTTCAAATTCAAGAACGCTGTCAACAGTATTCTTAATTCTTTCTACAGTCCCCTTTAAAACATCCATATTATCATTTACTTTATCGGTAACATCGTGCAGTATACTGATAAATTTCAGTGTATCATCAATTAACGGTTCAGCATGCGATATAAATTTGTTGACGTCATCCTGAAGTAATTCCACTTTAATCGTAAGTCTTTTTGTGTAACCGAATAGTGAAATCACAAGTACTATCAGAGTTATAAAAAGAATAATCTGAATAAGGATTGAGATAATATTTAAAACTTCCATAATTAGACCCTGTTAATTTTAATATTGAATTGAATTAAGAGTTTTTTGTCTTTTCCTCTTTATAAGCTTCAATACCTGCCTTAAAAGCGTCTTTGATTTTTTCGGATTCGTTAGTTAATTTCACTTTTGCATCTCCGATTTTTTCAGAAGCTTTATCCTTTGCACCGGAAAGGACTTTATTTGCGTCATCGAGAAGGTTACTTGCTTTTTTCTTTGCTTCCTGGATAAGCATTTCTGATTTCTTTTTTCCTTCATTAATCAGTTCATTCGCTTTTGATTTAGCTATCTGCATATATTCAGCAGTATCATCGAGGAACTCGTCTTTTTTCAATTTGATGTCTCCTCTAAGTTCTTTACCTGATTTGGGAGCATATAGCAAAGCTAAAACACTGCCTACAACCGAGCCGGCTAAAAATCCAAGGAATAAACCTTTTACCATTTTGTTGTCTTCCATTTTATTCTCCTTTTTATTGTTAATTTTAAAAGTTTATCCGTTCATTTAGTAATTACAACTGTCTTATAATTACGGAATAACGAATTTAATTTAAATTATCAAGTTTTATTGCATAAGTCAATTTATAAAAAATTCACAGAATATTTTATAATAAATAGAAATTATTGATATTCTAATGAAAAAATCTACATTGTCTCTCCCGTAAAAGACTCAAAGTTTGTAAATAATCATATATTTATTGCTTCTCCATATGCTACTCCTGTTGCTTCCAGAATTGATTCCGAAAGCGTGGGATGAGCATGAATTGTTTTTAATATTGACTCCCCTGTTCCTTCCATTGATTTGAGCAGAACAAGCTCGCCTATCAGTTCCGTTGCTTCCGCCCCGACTATATGAGCACCGAGTAATTCTCCGTATTTTTTATCATATATCAGTTTGACCAATCCGGCAGTTTCACCCATAGCCCGTGATTTTCCATTCGCACTGAAAGGAAATTTTCCGATTTTTACTTCATATCCTTGTTCGAGAGCTTGTTTTTCAGTTAAACCGACTGAAGCGACCTGCGGCTGGCAATATGTACAACCCGGAATATTATCATATTTAATATCCTCAGCATGAAGCCCTTTTATTTTCTCTACGCAATTAATTGCTTCTGCGGAGGCAACATGTGCAAGCCATGGTTTACCTTTCGGGTCAATTAATGCTACATCACCTATTGCATAAATTCCTTCCGATGTGGTTTTATAATCTTTATCGACTTTTATACCGTTTTTATATAACTCAACTCCGATATCTTCAAGTCCTATATTGTTAATATTTGCCTGAATACCGATTGCAAGAAGTACCGCGTCGGACTCTAAAGTCTGATTTGTTTTTCCGGAAACTGTTGTATGAACTTTTCCATTTTTGATATCTACAGATTCCGTTTTTGTATCGGTAAATATTTTAATACCTTTTTTCTTAAATTCCCGGGCAACGGTTTCGGATATTTCTTTATCTTCAATCGGTAAAACTTGCGGCAGCATTTCAATAATAGTAACGTCAGTCCCGTAAGCATTATAGAAATAAGCGAATTCCATTCCAATAGCACCGCTGCCAACAATTACCATTTTAGAGGGAATTTCTTTAAGCAGCATTGCACCTGTTGATGAAAGAATTTTTTCTTCATCAAATTTAATATTACCTAACTGTCTGGGTTTGGCTCCGGTAGCCACTATAGTAAATTTTGATTTAATTTTTTCAATCTCTTTGCCGGAATCATCTTTGATACTGATCATTTTATCTTTATCAAATACACCAAAACCTTTAATAACCGTAATTTTATTTTTCTTCATCAGATATTGAACTCCTTTTTCGGAAGTCTCGGCAACCTTACGGGATCTTTCAATAATTTTCGGAAAATCCACTTTATAATCATTTACCGTAATAGCAAAATCCTTCATATGTTTTATTGAATTTGCAATTTCTGCATTTTTCAGTAAAGCTTTTGTAGGGATGCAACCCCAGTTCAGGCATACACCTCCAAGTCTGTCCCTTTCAACTATTGCAGTTTTAAAACCCAGTTGTGAAGCTCTTATTGCGGCAGTATAACCACCCGGTCCGCTTCCTATTACAGTTAAATCAAATTCTTGCATTATTTTAAATTTAATTTTTCGGAATACTTTTTAAAGTAATAATAATGTTTAATTTACACAATATAATATTTTTTTATTTTTTTCTGTTACCGAAACATTTTTACTCTTTTATACGTTATATTATTCAAGTACAATAATCAACAATTATAATAAAGAATAAATTCAAATTTTAAAGATTTTTAAAATTTTTTATCTTGACTATAAAAAATATTTTGTATATTTTGGAAACTTGAAAAACGAAAACAGTTTCTATTGAGAAAAGAAGAAAAAAATCAAAAGGACCAAAAAGAGAAGGAAAGAATACTTAATTTCATCACACAGAAATTTCACAAAGAAGGATTCTACAAAACTTCTATGGACGAAATAGCAGAAGGTCTGAAAGTAAGCAAGAAGACGCTTTATAAATATTTCCCGTCTAAAGACAGACTCCTCGAATTTATATGCCAAAAGACGTTAGATGATGTTTCAGAGGCTATAAACAGAATTATCTTTGAGGAAGGAGATATTATTACAAAGTTTGTAAAGATTATTAACGTATACAATTCGTTTGTTATTAATATCAGTGACAAATGGATAAGTGATTTAAGGATTCATTCTCCCAACTTAACTAAGAACATTGAGAAGCATCGCAATCAAAAAATTTCAGAGATCCTGGTCAAGCTTTTGGAAAAAGGAAAAAAGGAAAAGTTGATTGAAAGCTTTCCACCATCTATAATAATAAACGCTTATAATGCATCTTTATTTTCTTTGCTTCATACAGATTTTGTCATTAACAGCAAATTTTCCCTGCAGGAAGCTTCAAAATATACTTTTGAACTCATATTAAATGGAATGCTTACGTCAAAAGGTAAAGAAAAATATAAAAGGATAAAAAAAGAAATAGATGAAATGCAAAATTTTAAGAATATAATTTAAAATTCTAAAATGAAAAGAATCAGAAAATTATTAATTATAGTGTTGATAACTTTCAGTACTATTGCAGTGTATGGTCAAAACGTCAGGATATTGACTCTTAAAGATGCATTATCGCTTGCACTTGAAAATAATAGTGAGATAATAAATGCAAAGTACGAACGAGATAAAGCACTAAAAAAAGTATCCGAAACTTATAGCGGGAATCTCATTCCTTCAATAACTTTCAGTTCTCAATACGTACGTTCATTTAAAAAGCAAGTATTTGATATCTTCGGTCAGAAATATGAGATTGGCAACGATAATAGTATTAATAATACTTTAAGTGTTCAACAGACAATCCCCTTTCTTGGTGCTCCTGTTTTTTCAGGAATAAGGATTGCGGAATATTATGCTAAATTGCAGGATGAAATAATAGCATCAACGGAAGCGAAAATAAAAACAGACGTTAAAAAAGCATTTTATGGTGTGATTCTTTTAAAGGAAACAATTTATGTAAATGAACTACTATTAAAGAATGCAGTTGATAATTTAAATGTAGTAGAAGCGCGTTACAGAAACGGTGTCACTACAGAATTCGATTACCTGAGAGCAAAAGTAAAAGTTGATAATATTACACCGGCATTATCACAGTTAAATAACAGTTTGAGTATTTCCAAAATGGCATTAAAAAATGCTATCGGGCTTAAAGATCAATCTGAGATTGATGTTACAGGAGCACTTGAAATTGATTCTCTTGAATCATTCGGTGATATTGATTTGGTTATCAATAAAATTGCAGAGAAAAATGCCGCAATCAGACAGTTGAATCTAAGCCGTCAAATCAGCCAGGAAGTTGTTAGCATTAATAATTCAAATTATTTACCCAAGTTATATCTTTTCGGTCAATATCAGTTAAATGCGAGTGAGAATGACGGAAAAGATTTTTTCAGGTACAGATATTATAATGTTATCAATGCAGGGTTGGGTCTCAGCTGGGATTTGAATATATTCAAGAATTCGAGGGTTGTTGACCAGGCTGAGATAGATGTTAAGAAAGTTGATGAACAAATAATTGACATTAAGCAAAAACTCAGGCTTCAGGCAAAGAGCATTTTGTTAAGAATGGAAGACGCAAAAAAACGTGTGATGTCGCAATTAGAAACTGTTAAGTTAGCAGAAAAAGGATATCAAATAGCAGAAATAAGTTATAGAAACGGGGCGTTAAATCAGATTGACGTTCTCGATGCAGTCGTAATTTTAAATCAAACCCGGCTTGGATACTTACAGGCTGTATATGATTATTTAATAGCGAAAGCAGAATTAGAAGGACTTTTAGAAATTTAATAATCTCTTAATTATTATTATGAAAAAAATATTTTATCTATTATTAGTATTTTTCTTCACCGCAACCATAATTTCCTGCGGCAAGAAAACCGAGACTAAGAATACTCAGAAAAAATTACCCCTAATAAAATATTATGAAACTGTTGGCGAGCCATTCAGCGAGAAATATAAAGTTGTCGGTATAGTAAAACCTTTTGCCAGCGCAAAATTATCCTCAGAGGAAGGCGGATTGATCACATCTCTTACTAAGGATAAGGGTGACAGGGTATCGAGAGGTGAAACTGTAATCAGATTAAAGAAGGATGTTGATGCCGCCGTTTATCAGCAAGCAATGGCACAATACAATTTAGCAAAAGATAATTATGACAGAGCAGAAAGATTGTACAACGAAAACATTGTCACAGAAAGAGATTATATGAACACAAAACTAAGTCTCGAGATTGCGGAAAAGTCGCTGGACTTATATAAAGTCCGTTTATCGAAAGGTTACATTTCTTCCCCGATCAGTGGAGTTGTGGATGCGAAAATGATGAATAAAGGTGAAATGACGAGTCCCGGGTCACCGATACTAAGTATAGT
The DNA here is from genome assembly GCA_036508135.1 of Ignavibacteria bacterium. Lineage (GTDB taxonomy): Bacteria > Bacteroidota > Ignavibacteria > Tepidaquicellales > Tepidaquicellaceae > DATCHW01. The sequence continues at coordinate 45,611 of DATCHW010000066.1, read as the reverse complement.
AGATGTATCAAGAGTAAAAATTTCTGTTGGAATTCCTGAAAGATATCTTGCTACTGTAAAGAAAGGAAATACCGTAGGTATTCAATTTGACGTTTTCCCTGAAGAAGAATTTACAGGAGTTATTAGTTATATTTCTCCCGCAATAAATCCAACGAACAGAACTTTTGAAATAGAAATAGTATTAGTTAATAAAGATGGCAGATTAAAACCCGAAATGTCTGCTTCAGTAACCGTAACTAAAGAAACATTGGATAATGCAATCGTACTTGATCAGGATTTAATCGTTGATAATGTTGATGAACAATATGTTTTTGTATTAGAGAACGATATAGCAAAGAAAAAAATAGTGAAATTAGGCGGACGAAACGGTAACAAGGTTTTGATAGAAGAAGGTTTAAATCCCGGTGAAAAACTTATTACTGTCGGATTCCAGGCACTTGCTGACGGCGATAAAGTTCAAGTAGGTAATTAATTAAAAATTTTTAACAGACAGGTAAATGAAATTTTTCAAATTATTAGTTAATAACAAGGTTACAATCTATATCTTAATGCTGATTATAGTTTTAATGGGTACTTTCTCTTACATTAGTTTACCGAAAGAATCTACTCCTTCTGTAAAGATACCTTATGTATTTATAACCACAGTTTATCCCGGAGTAACTCCTCAGGATATTGAAAACCTTGTGACTCAGGAAATTGAAAAAGAAATCAAAGGAATCAGCGGAGTAAAAAAAATAACTTCTGTATCGAGGGAAAGTTTTGCTTCAATTTCCGTTGAATTCAATACCGATATAATAATCGATGATGCTTTACAAAAAGTAAGAGACAAAGTTGGAATTGCTAAAACAAAAATGCCTGCTGACATTAAAGAACCTGTAATTACAGAAATCAACTTCTCGGAATTACCGATGCTTTATATAAATGTAGGAGGCAATGCAGGATTACCAAAACTTAAAGATATAGCAACGAAGTTAAGCGACAAGATAGAAGAAATTCCCGGTGTATTAACCGCTGAAGTAGTCGGCGGAGTTGATCGGGAAGTGAAAATAGATGTTAATCCGGACAGACTCAAATATTACAATATAAGTTTTAATGATTTGATAAATTCCGTCTCAGCTGAAAACCTTAACATACCGGGTGGTTCTGTTGAGATAGGAAAATCAAGTTATCTGATACGTGTTCCCGGAGAATATAAAGATCCCGAAAAGATGGGTGATATAGTTATTAAGTCAAACACTGATCAGCCAATATACGTCAAGGATGTTGCACAGGTAACTTACGGTTTTAAAGACAGAAGCACTTATTCGAGAGTTAACGGAAAAGAGAGTGTAACGATAGTAATAAAGAAAAGAAGCGGGGCGAACATTATTGACATAGCTGACAAGTCAAAAGAAATACTTGAAACAAATAAAGGAATCATTCCGGAAGGCGTGAATATCAGTTTAACAGGTGACCAGTCGAAGATGATAAAAAACACTGTTCATGAACTTGAGAACGGAGTTATAACCGGTATGGTCTTAGTCTGCCTTATACTTTTCTTTTTTATGGGTTTTAAGAATTCGTTTCTTGTTGCTACATCAATCCCGCTTTCATTCCTTATATCATTTACGGTTTTGAATATGATGGGAATAACTTTGAATATGATCGTACTCTTCACTTTAATACTTGTATTGGGAATTATAGTTGACGATGCTATTGTAGTGGTTGAAAATATATATCGCTTGCAGGAGAATGAAAATTACTCACAAGCAGATGCCGCAGTGGAAGGACCAAAAGAAGTATTCGCACCTGTACTGGTTGCAACATTGACAATCATTGCATCATTCTTTCCGTTATTGTTCTTTCCCGGTATAGTCGGAGATTTTATGAAATATTTACCGATTACACTTATCGTATGTCTCTCTTCATCACTTTTTGTTGCGATGGTTATCAGTCCGGTTCAGGCATCGGTATTTATTAATTATAAAAAAGACAAAGAAAAGTCCCAAAAGAAAAAATTCAGACCCATAGGCAGATTTCTCGAACATTTTGATGAGAAGTTTTTTGATACCACATTAAGATATTATGAAAAGGCTTTAAGAAAATCTTTAAAATACAGAAAAACCAGTATTGGATTTGTTTTCGCATTATTGATCATAGTATTTATTATTTACGGTGTTTCTAATAACGGAGTTGAATTTTTTCCGAGTGTAGAACCAAGACAGGCAAATATAAATCTGACATTACCTGTAGGATCGAATATCAAGACCACTAATGATTTATCGAAGCGTCTGGAAGAGAAACTTCCACCGTTTCAAGATATTGAGTTTTACGTGGCTAATATCGGGTCTTCAAATAATCCGCTCGATTTCAGCGGAGAAGGAATTCCGAATAAAGGTACTATTACTTTAAATTTTCTCGATAAATTAGACAGGTCTCAGAGCTCTTTCAAATCAATTGAAGAAGTTCGAACTGCTATTGAGAATATAACCGGCGGGAATATAGAAGTGACAAAGCAAACAATGGGTCCTCCAACAGGACCTCCCATAAACATAGAAATAACAGGGGATGATTTTAGTAAACTCGGAGAGTTGTCCGAAAAAATTAAAAGAGAAATTAAAGATATTTCCGGTTTGGTGGATCTGAAAGATGATTTTGATGAATCAAGTCCTGAAATAAAAGTAACTGTTGATAGGGAAAAAGCAGCATTATATGGTTTAAATACTGCAATGATTGGAATGGCAGTAAGGACGGCAGTCAACGGAACAACAGCAAGCAAATTAAGAGTCGGTGAAGATGAGTATGATGTAACTGTACGTCTCAGCAAAGAAGAAAGGAATAATATAGAAACGATCAATAATTTATTTATTTCTAACAGAGACGGGAAAATGATTCCTATTTCATCTGTTGCAGAAGTGAAAATGTCCGGGGGTATCGGCGCAATAAATAGAAAGGATCTGAAAAGAGTAGTTACTATTTCTGCTAATGCTGAGGGCAGATTAGGAAATGATGTTTTAAAAGATGTTATGAAAAAACTGGAAACATTTAATATGCCTTCCGGTTATACTTTAAAGTACACAGGTGAGCAGGAAGACCAAAAAGAATCCTCGGCTTTTTTAGGAAAGGCGATGATAATTTCTTTGCTTTTGATTTTCTTCCTTATGGTCGTCGAATTCAATTCAGTGAGAATTCCAATTATAATTATGATTTCGGTTGTTCTGTCATTAATCGGGGTTTTAATAGGATTGCTGATTACGGGTACTCCTTTTGGAATTATGATGACAGGAATTGGTGTGATTGCATTGGCAGGAATTGTAGTGAGAAATGCAATAGTGTTACTCGATTTCCATAAGCAACTCGAGAAAAGAGGGTTAAGCCGTGATGAAGCATTAGTCCAGGCTGGAATAATTAGAATGCGGCCTATATTTCTAACGGCAGCAGCAACAATATTAGCAATAGTACCGCTTGCAACCGGAGTTGACTTTGACTGGCGCAGTTTTAGTCTTGTAATAGGCGGAGAAAATTCAGCATTCTGGAGACCGATGGGTATCGCCATTATTTTCGGTTTGGCTTTTGCAACTTTTCTTACATTAGTCATAATTCCAACTATATATTCTGAAATAGATGACATTATACTTAAATTTAAAAGAAAAAAGAAAACAGTAGAAAGTGTGGAACCGGAAGCGGCTGAAGTCTGATATTTATGTTAGTTTATTCTTTAAAGCCGTTTTATTAATAAAACGGCTTTTTTTATGATCTCAAATTAAATCTCTGTACCGTAAACTACCCTATTATGTTATTGAAAAATATAAAAAAAAATAATATCTTATAGTTTATATAAAATTTATTGATAGTAAAATGGCAGAAATACAATTAAAAGCAGAAAAAAGAACAGTATTTAAGAGATCAACAGCCAGATCATACAGGAAAAATGGTTTAATTCCCGGTATTTTCTACGGTATAGGTGAAGGCAATATTCCTATTGCTATCAACGAATTAGCTCTTCGTCCGATAATATATTCCAGCGAATCACACATCGTAAGTCTCGAAATAGAAGGTGAAAGCAAACCTTTAAGCTGTATATTAAAGGACGTGCAGTTTGACCCGATTCATACCCGCCCGTTACATTTTGATTTGATTGCCCTGAAAGAAGGTGAAGTCATTAATATTGAAATTAGTATTAAGTTAATTGGTACTGCACTAGGTCTTAAAGAAGGGGGCATTTTGCAGCAAAGCTTGCATAAACTTGATATAGAATGTCTTCCTCAATATATTCCGTCACACATTGACGTTGATATCTCCGGTCTGAGCATTGGTGATTCTGTAAAAGTTAGCGACCTGAAATTAGAAGGTATTGAGATTTTAAATGATGAAAATGCTGCTATCGTCAGCTTGCTTCCTCCGACAGTTGTTGAAGAAGAAGTTAAACCTGAAGTTACCGAAGAAGCAGCTACAACAGCAGAACCGGAAGTGATTTCTAAAGGCAAAAAAGAAAAAGAAGAGGAATAATCTCCTCATTAATCCGTACATATTTTTTTTACAATTTATGAAGCTTATTGTTGGATTAGGTAATCCCGGTAATAAATATGCTATAACAAGGCACAATATAGGTTTCATAATAATTGACTACATAGCTAATTTCCTTCAAAAGGAATTAAAAGCAGGTAAAGGCGATTGGTACAGTATTGACTGCACTTATAACAATGAGCCGTTTTATCTTATGAAACCAACGACTTTTATGAATAACAGCGGGATTGCTGTTCTTAATTTCATAGTTTCTAATAATATTGATTTAAAAGATGTTCTGATTATTTATGATGATTTTCAGTTATCACTTGGTGCTATCAGAGTACGGATGAAAGGCAGCGACGGCGGACACAACGGAATTTCGAGCGTAATATATCACCTGAACACTTTAGATTTTGCAAGAATGAGAATAGGTATCGGAAACGACGATGTTATTAAAAAAGACGAGTATATTGATTATGTTCTTTCCAACTTTACGGGACCGGAAATGAACAATATAAATGAAATGATGATCCATTATAAAGACTGTGTCCTTAGCTATCTTTCAAATGGTGCTTTTGACACGATGAACAAATTTAACAAAAATTTTCTCGATTCGACAAAAGATATTTCAGAAAATAATTTATAAAACTAAATCTTAATTTATGGAACTAACGTTAATATTTGGAGTTAGTGTCTTCGCATTGCTCTTTGCAGTGTATCTCATAAAAAATGTTATGAAAAGAGATACCGGCACGGATAAGATGCGCGAGATTTCCAACGCTATCAAGGAAGGCGCCGAAGCATTCCTGAAAAGGCAGAACAGAACTATTATTTACCTTGCGATAATAACCACTGCTCTTGTTTTTTTGCTTTATTCTTTCCAGAAACCTGAACTGGCACCCTGGGCAGCATTATCATTCATTCTCGGTGCATTAAGCTCAGTTGTATCAGGTTATATTGGAATGTGGATATCAATCCGTGCAAATATCAGGACTGCCTCTGAAGCAATGAGGTCTCTTAACGGGGCATTGCAAACAGCATTAAGAGCAGGAGCGGTATCAGGATTGTTTATTGTATCAATGTCTCTGTTAGGAGTAGTTGCGTTGTTTTATATAGTATTGAATTTCAGCGGAGAGCAAAGCATAGATAAAATTCCTTTTTATATAGCAGGTTACGGATTCGGAGCAAGCTTTGTAGCATTATTTGCACAGCTTGGCGGAGGAATTTACACTAAAGCTGCTGACGTAGGTGCTGATTTAGTCGGAAAAGTAGAAGCAGGTATTCCTGAAGACGATCCCCGGAACCCTGCCGTAATTGCAGACCTTGTCGGCGATAATGTCGGCGATTGTGCAGGACGTGGTGCCGACCTTTTTGAATCAACCGCCGCAGAAAATATCGGAGCAATGATCCTTGCCGCAATGCTTTACAAATCTAACGCAGGATTTTTCGGGAATAATCCTGAAATTTTATTATCCGTGATATTATTCCCGCTCGTTGCAAGAGCGTTCGGATTGATTTCCTCTATTGTCGGAGTGATGTTCGTTAAGGTAAAAGAAACCGAAGACCCTATGAATGCCCTGAACAGAGGATATTATCTAACAAGTTTTCTGGCAATGATAGGATTCGGTATAGCTTCCTATTCTATATTCGGAACCGGCAGTATAGCCGCAAATGCACCATCTGCGTGGTGGCATTTTTTTCTGTGCGGAATAATCGGAATTTTAACATCAGTATTATTTTTATGGATTACGCAATATTATACGGAGTATAAATACGGTCCTGTTAAATCAATAGCAGATGCCGCAAAAACGGGTCCTGCAACCACTATAATTTCAGGGGTTGCGGTGGGTTTTGAATGTGTTGCACTTCCGGCTATAGTAATAGCAGCGGCAATATTTTCATCATTTGCTCTGGGTAATTCTTCCGGATTAAAAGATGCAGGATTCTTTGCAACTGCAGTTGCTACGATGGGTATGTTAGGACCTGCAGCATTTGTACTTGCCATGGATACTTTCGGACCGATTACGGATAATGCAGGAGGAATAGTGGAAATGTCACAACAGCCGGAAGAAATAAGGAGAAAAACTGATAGACTCGATGCAGTCGGAAATACCACTAAAGCATTGACAAAAGGATATGCAGTAGGTTCAGCAGCACTTGCAGCCTTTTTACTTTATCAGGCGTTCATAGTTGAAATAAAAGAATACGGCGGAAAACTTGATATGGTTGATATTACAAAACCGGCAGTATTTATTGGCGGCCTTATGGGAGCAATGATGGTATTCTTATTCTCATCATGGGCAATAAAAGCTGTAGGTGTTGCAGCGCAGGCAATTATTGAAAACGTGCGGAAGCAATTCAGAGAAAACCCCGGAATTCTTGCGGGAACTTCAAAGCCGGATTACGCACAAAGCGTAGATATAGCAACTAAATCTGCGCTAAAGCAAATGGTAAAACCGGGATTGCTTGTAGTATTGATGCCTGTAGTTATCGGTGTACTATTTAAAATTATATATAAAGCAAACCCGACTGCTCCGGGTGCAGCGTCAGGAGCAGAGGTTGTTGCGGCAATGCTATTGGTCGGAACTATAGTAGGTGTGATAACAGCACTATTCCTTAATAATTCGGGTGGTGCATGGGATAATGCAAAGAAATTTATTGAACTCGAGCCGAGAAATCTTGAAATGAATACCGGTAAGGGTTCAGAGAGACATAAAGCCGGTGTCGTGGGTGATACCGTAGGCGATCCCTTCAAGGATACTGCAGGACCTTCACTTCACGTATTAATAAAATTATTATCTACAATTACATTAGTTCTGGCTCCGTTATTCATTTGATAACTTAATCAGTACAGAAATCATATTTGGAGGGTGCCTATTAAATGCACCCTCTTTTTTTTTATATTTTTGTATTTTCATTAGAATATGCAAACACTAAAAACGTTTTTATCCGAAGAGTTAAATATTAAAAGCGAAGATATTTTCGAATATTTCTTAAGTTATAATAAATATATTCTCGAATGGAATTCTAAAGTGAATTTGATTTCCAGGCAAATGAAATCAATAGAATCGAATGTTCTTAATTCAATATTCTTTCTTAAAAAATTTGATTTAAGCAAATATAAAAAAATTATTGATATTGGAACAGGCGGAGGATTTCCCGGTGTGCCGCTCGCTATATTATATCCCGGGATAGAATTTGTGTTAGCCGATTCAATCAGAAAAAAAAATAATGCATTATCCGATATTATGGGGAAACTAAATTTAAAGAATACTAATACTATTTGGGGTAGAGCTGAAGAGATTTCTAAGCTAAAGAACCACCGTAACAGATATGATTTAGTGATTTCAAAATCAGTTTCTACATTATATAACCTTTTTATCTGGGGTAAGAATTTTTTGAATAAAAAGGGAGCAATTCTGTGCATAAAAGGCGGGGATTTACAAAAAGAATTTGATGAGTTGAAGAAGATAAAAGGTATTAGCTGTGAAGAGATTGGTTTTCAATTCAGGGAATATTACAAAATTGAAAATAAAAGAATTGTTATTATTAAGTTAATAAATTAAAGTATTAAAAATGAAAATCGCAGGAGTTTTAGTTATATTGATTTTGTTAAATATATCTTCTGCCGTATCGCAGAATTACAGAGTCTCCGGAAAACTTATTGATGCAAAAACGAATAAGCCTCTGAGTTTCGGAACAATCAAGTTACTCAACAGCAACTATTCCACAACAGCCAATAATAACGGAGAATTTATTTTACATCTTAATAACGGAAATCATCAATTGACTGCTTCATACATAGGTTATTTTTCAGAAACAGTAGATGTAACGGTAAATGATAAAGATGAGGAAAGGAATATTTACCTTCAGCCGTCAGAGATTCTGACAGAGGAAATTCAGGTTTTTGGTGAAGACCCTGCTTATGAAATAATAAGAAAAGCCGTAAAATACAAGAAAGAGTTCAAGACAAAACTGAATGAATACGATTACAATGCTTTTACAAAATATGTTATCCGGTCAAATGTGAATTCTTCATTTCAAAATAATACTTTCTATGATTCTTCCACAGGAAAAATGGAATACGGAATTTTCGGACTTCTCGAATCGGAAACCAAAGGATTCGTTAAGAAACCCGATATAGAAAAGCAGATTGTAATTTCGAAAAAAGAATCAGCCAATATAAGCAGAGGTTTTGCAATTCCGTTTATAGTTAATTTTTATGATGAGGATATAGATTTCGACGAAATAAAAATTCCTACTCCCCTGTCGGATAATACTTTCGATGAATATGAATTTAAACTGAAAGGGATTAACTATATTGATTCGATGAAGATTTATAAAATACAGGTTATCAATCAATCGGAAAATGTTCCTCAGTTTAAAGGTTTGATTTATATTCTTGACAGTACATTCTCTCTAATGAAAGTGAATCTTTCAACTAATAATGCAGCCACTATGCGGGGTATTGATATGATGAATTTTAACCAGAAATTTACTGAATTCAAGGATAAAAGCAACAGTATATTCTGGCTGCCAACTGACGTTGAGATATTTGCCGAAGGTTCTTTTGCCGGGCTTTTTAAATTCAAAGGAGAAGTTTTCACTATAGTATCAAATTACAATATTAACCAATCGGCGCCTTCAGGCACTTTCGATGAGTTCATCGTAAAGGTTATGCCTGATGCGGAAAAAGATTCCTTATACTGGAAAAACAATCAAAGAATAAAAAACACTGATGAGGAATTGACAGCATATTCGAAAATCAAAAAAACTTCAGAGGAAAAATCAAGTAGTATTTCTATAAGTCCTTTTGGACTGCGAATCGGGAAATATATCAGTTCAAACAGTATAGATTACTATAATTTCAACAGAGTGGAAGGAAGCTCCCTGAGATTCAATTTGAATTATTCCAAAGATTTCGGGAGATACAATGCGTACGGCTTTTACGGATACGGTTTCTCGGATAAAAAATTGAAATATGAACTTAGCGGCTCGATGTCTTTGCTGAAGGATAGAAGCCTTCAGTTAAAAGCAGGTATTTTCAACAGGCTAAGAACGCTTTCTTCACTGCCGACAGCATTCGATGATGCATATAATATTTATGAGTCATTTATTAATAAGAATGACAGGTACGATTATTTCTATTCCTCGGGATTGAATTTTTCAATTTCTAAAAAAATAATTCCTCAGTTCTCTCTCGGTATTAATTATTTTGAAGCCCTAAGAAAATCCGCGGAGAATAATTCCAATTTTAGTATCCTGAAAAAAGGCGAGGATTACAGAATTAATCCGCGAATAAATGATGACTTCAACAGGACTATCGGAACTTTCATAAGAATCGACCCTAACGAATACAAGGCAATTGACTGGGGAGATGGTGATATTTCGAGATTCGGAATTACAAGTTTTCCTGTTATTGACTTTTCATACACAAATTCCTCAAAGAAACTTCTAAGTACATTTGATTTCAGAACATATTCTGCACGTCTGTCGGGAAGGAATTACATAAACAGATTCATCAGGGTTTCGTTCCAACTCGGAGGTTATTTGCTTAACGGTGAAGTTCCTTACCAGAATCTTGCTTACTTAAGAACTTTTGAAGACGGCTCGAATCCTATGATATTCGAAGCAGCAAAATACCAGCAATTCCTCGGGGATAAATTTTATTACTTCAATTTTGAAAATGATTTCGGAAAACTTTTCTGGGGCAATATTCCGTTTTTAAAAGAACTGGATTTGATTGCTGTATTTAACATAGGGCGAACCGAAATATCGGATAAGAACAGAATGCTTTCATCTTTTAATAACTATGAATCAACCGACGGATATTATACTGAAGCCGGATTCAGGATAAGAAATATTCTGAGCTTAATAAACCTGAACTTCACCTGGCGGCTAACTAACCGGAGACCGGGTGAGAATTTTAATTTCTATTTTTCTCTTACAGGATTTTGAATAATAAAATCGCAGCAATAAAAAAATCAAACAATATTTTCATTTTATTTGATTTTTTATACATTTAAATTAATTAATAAATTAAAGTATACTCACTTATGAAAAGACTTATATTTTTACTGGTTTTAATAATTCCTGCATTGATTCAAGCACAGGATTTATATATTCCTGATAATCCTTATGATAAAGCCGATGAAAAAACCGGCAGCAGCAACGCCTTCAATAGAGAGCGTTGGTTTTATGAACAAAGAATGTATCCTTACAACTATATACCTTCAGGGGCTTATGAACGGGCGATGAAACAGCGTAATAATATGCGTGCAACTCAGGGATTTTATTTCGGAAAAAGTTTAACCTGGTCTAATATAGGACCAACTCCCGGGTATTATCTTTCTTATGGAAATATATCCGGAAGAATACCTACTGTGAAATATGACCCTAATAATGCAAATATAATATATTTTGGTGCGGCATTTGGAGGAGTTTGGAAATCAACAAACGGGGGAACAAACTGGACGAGTATGAATTTTGACGAAGTATCGCTTTCTTCAGGTGCACTTGCAATTGACCCGACAAATTCAAATATTATTTATTACGGAACCGGAGAAGCAACATATAGCGCTGCTTCCTATTACGGAAGAGGTTTGTTGAAATCAACAAATGGAGGTTTAAACTGGGTAAATATTACAGCCGGATTTCTTGTAACTAATACATACTTTTCAAGAATAGTGATAAGACCCGGACACAACAATGAAATTTTTGCAGCGATGGGAACAGGTGGTTTGTATAAAAGCGCAAATTCAGGCTTGAACTGGGGACAGTTGATTTCCGGAAGATGTGATGACGTTGTGTTCACTCCGACAGGTGATACAATTTTTATCACGGGAAGCGGAACCGGTTACAGGATATCAACGAACGGCGGCACTACATTCAACACAAATACTTCTGTGACGATGCTGGAAAGAAATCATATAGCAATATGCAAATCAAGTCCTAATGTCCTTTATATAGCTGTTTACGGAAGCAGCAACGTCAATGTTTTTAAATCCACAAACAGCGGTGTGAATTACACTCAAATCGTAACAAATCTTACAGGCGGCGGACAAGCGTGGTATGATTTCTATATGCATTGCAATCCGGTCAATCCTAATTTAGCATATGTAGGAGCGATAGATGTATGGCGTACCACTGATGGCGGGACTAATTTTTTTAATATCACAAATTCATACGGCAGCGGAAGCGTTCATCCTGACCAGCATAATCTGGACTTTAATCCTGCAAATCCTGATGAAATTGTATGTGCAAATGATGGAGGTATATGGAAATCAACTAACCAGGGAACAACGTGGGCAAATATGAATCAGGGATTATCGATAACGCAATTTTACAGGATGACATCTGACCCAAATAATCCTGCACATCTTATCGGTGGGACACAGGATAACGGTTCTCAGAGAACAACCGGAACGCTCAACTGGACAGCAGCATTCGGAGGGGACGGAGGTGAAGATTGTTTTCACGTCAAAAATACGAATTATATGTTAGGCGAATCCCAGAACAACGGATTGATGAGGTCCAGTAATAATGGTGTAACCTGGTATAATGCTACATCAGGATTATCAGGATCCGGTACGTGGGTTGCACCTATAATGTGTCATCCGGATTCAGTTGCAATCTTCTATACTGCAAGAGCGCAAGTATTTAAAACAACTAATATGGGGTCCAATTGGTTTGCTATATCGTCCGGTACGAGCGGGACGATCAGGGAAATGGCAATCAGTAAATCAAAACCCGATATTATGTTTGCCACCGCGGGAAGTGTTGTATTTAAATCTACTAATAGAGGATACACATATACACAGGTATCTTCCGGAATGCCAAACAGGACTATTACAAGCATAAATGTACATCCGGATTCAGCAAATGTTGCAATTGTTACATTCTCGGGATTCGGCGCAGGTAAAATATATAAGACAACTAACGGCGGAACGAACTGGTTCAATATAAGCGGTGATCTTCCTGATTCTCCTACAAATGACGGTATGATTTATTATCCGGGTTACGCTACAAGTTACTATCTTGTAGGAATGGATATAGGAGTATTTATGACTTCCGACTGGGGTGCGAAGTGGATTGAACTTGCGAACGGTTTGCCGAACACAGTTGCAATGCATCTTGATTATAATCTTATGGGAAATAAAATCAGAATCGGCACACACGGAAGAAGTACATACGAGATTTCAGGTTACTTAACTAATATCACAAATTTCAATAACGAAGTTCCGAAGAAATATGTATTATCACAGAATTATCCAAATCCTTTTAATCCGAATACACGGATAAAGTTTTCTGTTGTGAATAATGATTTTGTGTCTCTCGAAGTCTTTGATATTCTCGGAAAAAAAGTAAATACACTTGTGAATAAAGTTTTAGAAGCAGGAAGTTATGAAGTGAATTTTGACGGGAGTAACCTGCCAAGCGGAATTTATATTTACAAGTTGACGACTAATAATTTTTCGGAATCAAAAAAGATGATGTTGACAAAATAAGGAGATTTATTTTGCCACGTTAATGTGAATAATAACAAGCGGAACAGTATAGATGTAAGATTTATTCGGGTGCAGTATTTGGGTTAAAGCCCAATTTAGATAGGTTAGCCGCCCCGCCGTAAACGGCGGGGAAACATAAATAATATTATGTCATATTATTAGATTCAAGATAAGGATTTATTAGCTATAGAAATTCAATGAATGATTTTCAGAAATCGATAAAAGGGAAAATAGCACTTGCTCCGATGGAGGATGTTACTGAGCCGCCTTTCAGGTTGATATGCAAACGGCTTGGTGCGGATTTGTTATATACTGAATTCATATCTGCACAGGCATTGATTCGTGATGCAAAGAAAGCATTAAGAAAGCTTTTTTTTTATGAAGAAGAGAGACCCGTAGGAATTCAGATATTCGGTGAGGATGAAATTGTGATGAGCGACGCTGCCGGAATTTCAGAAGAGGCAGTGCCTGATTTCATTGATATAAACTGCGGATGCTGGGTAAAGGATGTGGCTATGAGAGGAGCCGGTGCAGGTCTTCTTAAAGATTTACCGAAAATGAGATTAATTGCCGAAAGTATTATCAATAAGGTCAAGCTGCCTGTTACTCTGAAAACAAGATTAGGATGGGATGAAAACAATATAGTTATTGTAGAAGTAGCCCGGATAATGGAAGAGATTGGAATACAGGCACTGACAGTGCACTGCAGACTTCGCGGTCAGGCTAATAAAGGTTATGCTGATTGGGATTGGGTAAAAAAGATAAAAGACAGCGGAGTTCAAATACCAATTATAATAAATGGTAATATCAAATCGCCTGAAGATGTAAAATTTGTATTCGATAATTACAATCCCGATGCGGTGATGATAGGACAAGCAGCGATAAATAATCCCTGGATATTCCGCCAGACAAAATATTTTATTGAACACGGAGAACCGGAACCTGAGCCGCCTCTTTCGGAAAGAATAGATGTCTGTTTGGAACACTTAAAACTTGCTGTTGATTTGAAAGATGAAGGTTACGGTGTACTTGAATTCAGAAAACACTATTCGGGATACCTGAGAAATGTAGCGGATGTTGCTAAATTCAGGCTGGAGCTGATGCAATTCAAAGAGTATGCTCCAATCGAAGAAAAATTATTGCAGTATAAGGAACTGCATAAAGGAGAATAACTTATAAATTTGAAGATGAACAAGAAAATTTTATTAATTGCAATTGTTTTATCCATAATTCCATTTTTATCTTTTGATAATCACAGGAAGGATGATACCGGCAAATCCCTGGTTGAGAGTAAATTATCTTCAATGACACTCAGGGAAAAAATCGCTCAGATGGTTATATCTTATTCAGACGGCTTTTCGATTGACAGAAATTCCAAGGAGTATAAGAGATTGACCAATCTTGTAAAGAATCAGAAAATTGGAGGATTTGTTTTTTTTAAAGGCAATTCGATTCAGGAAGCTGAGTTAATAAATGATTTACAATCAATGTCCGGAACTCCCCTGTTAATCTCGGCTGACTTTGAGCGCGGAACAAAAATGCGGCTTGATGACGGCAGTTTATTTCCTAATAATATGGCTATCGGGGCAGCAAGGAATCCTCAGCTTGCTTATAAAATGGGATTGATGATTGCGAAGGAATGCAGGGCATTGGGTATCCATCAGAATTATGCACCTGTACTGGATGTAAACAATAATCCCAAAAATCCTATCATCAATGTCCGCTCTTACGGAGAAGATCCCTTATTGGTTTCTGAAATGGGATTGGCATTTATTAAAGGTATTCAGGATGGAAACGTAATAGCAACAGGAAAACATTTCCCCGGACACGGAGATACTGATATCGACTCTCATAATGATTTACCTGTCATTAATAATGATATGGAAAGGCTTAATAATGTTGAACTTTTACCTTTTAAAAATGCGGTAAACAGCGGTGTAAAATCAATAATGATTGCACATCTATCCTTTCCTGCAATTGAAAATTCTCCTAATGTGCCGGCTTCACTTTCCGGGAAAATTGTCGACGGTATATTAAAAGAACAGCTTGGTTTTTCGGGGCTTATTGTTACCGATGCTCTGAATATGGCAGGAATCACAAAACATTTTTCAACAAAAGAAGTGGCATTAATGTGTGTGAATGCAGGGATAGATTTAATACTAATGCCGCAGGGAGAGGAAGCCACAATCACGGCAATTGAGAAAGCAGTAAAGAAAGGCGACATCAGCGAGGAAAGAATTGATTACTCAGTAATGAAAATACTTGAAACTAAAAGCCGGCTGGGGTTGAATGAGAACAAACTTGTTGATGTAAATAAAGTCGGAGAAATTATAAATTCGCAGGAGGAACAGGATTTATCCCAGCTGATTGCAGATGAGTCAGTTACACTGGTAAAAAATGATAATAACGTAATTCCTATAAAGAAATCAGGGAGCAATGTTCTTTTATTATCACTGAATAACGGAAATGATAAAGGAAATTCAGATTTTTTCATTCAAAAATTAAACGAAAAATCCGGTGCTCTTTTCAACAAGATTAAAGTGGTTGAAAAAAGCGGAGATATAAGCAATACTGAAGATATACTTTCAGATGCAGAGGGATATGATTTTATTCTGATTCCGGTATATGCAAAAGTAAAAATCAAGACCGGTACAGTCGGCTTGCCGGAATCACAAATTAATTTAGTAAAGAGTCTCAGGGCAAACGGGAAAAAAGTGATTGTAATTGCATTTGGAAATCCATATTTACTGCAAGGGTTTGAAGAAATTGATTCTTATATCTGTGCTTATGGAGATGGTGACACTTCAATACTTGCAGTAATTAAGGGAATACTTGGCGAAATAAAATTCAAAGGTAAACTCCCGGTTTCAATCAGCGATAATTTTAAATACGGTGCAGGGATTAACAATTAATATTATATTATTTTCATGAAAGATAATTTTGAAATATCGGATATAAGAAAAGAATATACTCAAAAGGCACTTGACGAAAATAATACCGAAGCAAATCCATTTGACCAGTTTAATATCTGGTTTAAGGAAATGCTGGATTCAAAACTTCATGAGCCGACTGCCGTTATCCTTGCTACGGCAACAAAATATGGAAAACCTTCTGCCAGAGCACTGCTTCTGAAAGGATATAATAAAGATGGATTTATATTCTACAGTAATTACGGCAGCAGAAAAGGCAAAGAAATAGAAGAAAATAATTCCGGTGCTTTGCTTTTTTTCTGGCCTGAACTTGAGCGCCAGATAAGAATTGAGGGCTTTATTGAGAAAGTATCTCAAAAAGCTTCCGATGATTATTTTAAAACAAGGCCATATAAAAGCCGTGTCGGTGCCTGGGCATCAGCACAGAGCAGCGTTATACCGGGAAGATCAGAAATCTTAAAAAAGTTTTTCAAATATTTATTAAAATTTCACAGTAAAAATATTCCGCTTCCTGATTTCTGGGGCGGTTATATACTAATTCCCGAAGTTTTCGAATTCTGGCAGGGAAGAGCAAGCAGGCTTCATGACAGGATACGGTTCAGAAAAGAAAGCAATGATTGGATCAAAGAGAGATTATCCCCGTAGAAAGAGAAATAACTCCCATAGATAAATTTACTTCAATATTAGTATTTTTTTATTATTTTAAAAAAAAATTATCAGCTGATTAAACATTTGGAAATCCAAGACACAAAACCTCCTGTTTTATATGTAGAAGACGACAGAGTTCTTAATCATCTTGTCAAAATATATTTCAGGGATTCGTATGAAACTATAGGAGTTTTCAATGCGGAAAGTGCTATGGAAAAACTTCCCGAATATACATTCCGTTTTTTTCTGCTTGATATAAATCTCGGTGAGGGTATGAACGGCATCGACCTGCTTAAACAAATAAGAAAAATTCCCGGTTATGTAAAAACACCTGCTATTGCAGTGACAGCATATGCTCTTGAAGGTGATCGTGAGTATCTTTTATCAAGCGGATTTGACGGATACATCCCGAAACCGTTCACAAAAAAACAACTTCTGGATTATATGGAAATGTTCTTCAATCATGAAGAAAATACAGACATATAAATACAATAGGATAAAGTCGCCGCTATTTTTTATTCTTCAGGTATTCATCCCTTTTTGCTTCAGCTTCTTTTTTCGCACCTTCAGGTATTAATGATTCAATAAAGTCATAAAGTTTATCCAGACCTGTCTTATATTCTTCTGCAGGATAATAAGGAGCCGTGATCACTCTTGGCGGCTGATCTATGTTAGGGTCAGACTGCTTGAAAACAATTGAAACAAATCTCATCGTTCCTCCTAAAGGGTGTGTGGGATCTGAAGTCATTTCAATGTCCAATATTCTTGATTCTTTCAATAAATTTTTCAATTCATTAAATGATTCTTCTTCAATCAAAAATTCCTTCGTATAGTTGAATTCACCGGAATAGACGTAAAGAAATGAGCAATTTTTATCCGTAGTGATAACAACTGAATAGCTGTATTGATACTGTGGTGAAACCGGTCCCGAACTGAAATTGTAAGATATTGTAGCCCATGTTTCGCTATCCTGATTATCCGCAGGTATTTTTATTTGTGATTTCGAACAGGAAAATGCCAAAAGCAGGAAAACGATTAGAAATAAATTTTTCATTTTGATAATGAATTTAATTTTCAATAAGTTTAGTTATCTCAGCATATGAGTTAGGCGTTTCGAAAATCTTTACAGTTATTGAATAAACATTCTTAACTTTATTTTTCTTTATTCCTTTTACTATCCTGTTTGCAAAATCGGAGCAAATATTCTCAACCGTACCGTAATAATCAGTGACAACTTTTTTCATTTTATTCTCCGAAAGGAAATCAAGAAGTTTTTTGTCATTCTTATAGACAAGAAAAGAATGGTCGAATGCCTCAACGAAAGGTTTAACTATCAGTCCGAGCACATAGAAATCAATTATCATACCGCTTTTAGGGTCAACTTCGCCGGACAGCTCAACTACCATTTTATATGAATGTCCGTGAATATTCTTACAAGCGCCTTTATGATTCGGCAGTCTATGACCCATTTCCCAGCGAAATTCTTTTGCAATTCTCATTATCAATATAAATTAGTGAATAAATACGGATTATTTTTATATAGTTTAGTAAAAAACATTTTTTAAAGCAATTTAAAATTTATTGATTTTAAAGTTTAAATTTACCTTTAAGATGAAATATAATTTTAACATTTTATATTAATTTAAAATAAACGGATGAATAAAATTAATATACTCATAACTTCAATAATTTTATTAATTGCAATTAATGATGCTTTACCCTGCACAACAGCAATAATTTCGGGTAAATTCACTTCGGATGGAAGACCCTTACTGTGGAAAAACCGTGATGCTGACGAAGTGAATAATAAACTGATGTATTTTACAGACGGGAAATATACATATATCGGATTAATGAATTCAAATGATATTACGGGAAATGAAGTTTGGATAGGAATGAACAGCGCCGGTTTTGCAATCATGAATTCAGCATCATATAATCTGAAAATGAATGATACTACTAAACTCTCCGACAGAGAAGGAATAATAATTAAAATGGCATTGCAGCAGTGTGCTTCTCTTGAAGATTTTGAAAACATGATGAATAGCTTACCAAAGCCGTGGGGGCTTGAGGCAAATTTCGGAATAATAGATGCAAACGGCGGCGGAGCATATTATGAAACATCTAACCGGAATTTCAAGAAGTTTGACGTGAATGATATTAATTCAGCCCCGCGGGGATATTTGTTACGCACTAATTTTTCTTTTTCGGGTGAGACTGATAAAGGACAGGGGTATGAAAGGTATGATATGGCAGAGGAACTGTTCTCAGACGCATCCTCAAAAAGTAATCTGAGCTATCAATTCATACTTAAGGAAGGTGCAAGATGCCTGAAGCACGGATTAACAAAAGTAGATCTATCAAACGAAATATCAGATAATGCGGAGAATGTAAAGTTCGTTTCTTTTACAGATTTTATTCCCAGATATTCTACATCTGCATCGATTGTAATTCAGGGAGTAAAAGTTAACCAACCGGCAAATCTAATGACTATGTGGACAGTACTTGGATTTCCACTCTGCTCCGTAGTATATCCTGTCTGGTTGAATGACAGGCACGAATTACCTTCACTTTTAAAAGCAGATGAAACAGGTAAAGCCCCACTATGTACAATGGCTTTACAGTTAAAAGATAAATGTTTTCCGGTAATAAGAGGAAGAGGTACAAATTACATAAACATTAATGCACTAATTAACAAAGACAATTCGGGAATTTATCAAAAACTTCAGTTAACTGAAGCGGACATTTTTTCGATTTCCGGGAAATTTATTTCTAAGATGATAAATGGCAAAACATCATCGGAAGATATCATTAAGTTTTATAATGATATGGATGAAAAGATATCGGCAACCTTTATAAAGATGAAGTAATGGTTTTTTCAAACCATTACTTCATTATTAAAAAATTAATAAATATATATTAATAGACTTTTAATTCAATAAACACGGTTTTCTTACCTCCGCAATAAGGGCAAATCATTTTTTTCTGAACTGCAATTGATGAAGGTCTTGAAGCACCCGGGTTCATTGCTAAAACGAATGATGTCTTAGGAACTGAATTTGAAAAATAGTCTATTGCATAAATCCACCCGGAACCCTGACAATCCTTACAAGTCACTTCTTTTAAAATAATCTTTGTCAGCTTTGCATCCCGCTGAGGATTACTTTTATCGTCCTGAGAATAAGCAAAAAAAACAGGAATCAGAATAAGCATGAATAAAAAAATCAGCTTTTTCATTGCCATACTCCTTTCTTAAGTTTATTTTACATTTCAAATGTATTTTAAAAATATATCTTTGTCAATCATTTAAATCATTACAAACTCATTAATATATACGAGAGCTGAATTAAATAAGTTACAAATTATCAATTAATCTTTATTTATCTATATGATTAATAATGATATAGTTAAACCCCCGCAAAAAAATAAGGTTTTATGTTAACTATGAAAAGAGAAATATTTGTTAAGAGTTTTAATTTTTGTTGCGTGCTGTGAAGAATTTAACTGTAAAATATTTTGAAAACGAGCTTCACCCGGGGAATGATAACCCAATTATCCGGTCAGACGCCAAATTGTCTTAAATAGAAAATTAAGTTATTAAAGTACTGAAATCATTAAGTTTTCAATACTCAAAGAATTTTTTTAACTGTTACTTTGTTAACTTATTTACTTATAAACCAAATATAAAAACTATGAAAAAATTACTTTTGTTACTTCTCATTTTGGTATTTTATACTATAAAATCTTCGGCACAAGACGACCAAATGAAAAAATGGATGGAATACATGACTCCGGGAAAAGAGCATTCGGATTT
This sequence comes from Ignavibacteria bacterium, assembly GCA_036508135.1. Taxonomy (GTDB): domain Bacteria; phylum Bacteroidota; class Ignavibacteria; order Tepidaquicellales; family Tepidaquicellaceae; genus DATCHW01. The sequence goes on along the minus strand of DATCHW010000066.1, from coordinate 25,224 downwards.
AGCAAAAATGAACGGAGACTGGTCATTTGTAAATAAATTCTGGATGGACCCGTCTGCACCACCTCAGACATCTGAGGGAACAGCATTTTGTGAAATGCTTCTGGGAGGAAGATATCAGCAAATGAAAGTTACGGGTAAAATGATGGGAATGGACTATAATGGAATAGGTGTTACAGGATTTGATAATGCAAAAAAAGTGTGGGTGAGCAGCTGGATAGATAATTTCGGAACAGGGTTGATGTATATGGAAGGTACCTATGACGATGCCTCTAAAGCGATTGTTTTCAGAGGTAAAATGGTTGATCCGATTTCCGGAAAAGATACTGATGAAAAACAGACCATAAAAATTCTTGATGATAAAACATATGTTATGGAAATGTTTAATGTTGTTAATGGAAAAGATATCAAGAATATGGAAATTACATACACGAAAAAGTAATTTGTTCCCTTAACGGATATTTTTAAAAGCCGGTTTAATGCCGGCTTTTAAAAATATTTTATTTTAGTAATTTATCAAGATTGTCACAAACATCACTTAAATACTTTTTACATTTTAAGTTAGATACATCTTTATCATGAGCAAGTTTCAGCCCCTCTTCGGTACTGATATCAATACCGAGCAAGTTTCTGCAATTGCAATCTCCGTTTTTTTCCCTGAAAGAATCCAATAATTCTCTTGTTTTCGTATAAACTTTTTCCTTCGATTCGGCTGCATTATCTTCGTCAAAATATTTAGCACCAAGCACCATTACCGCTCCCGTTAAAGCTCCGCAGATCTGCTGTGTCTTTCCAATTCCCGAGCCGAAACCAACAGCAATTGCTTTTGCTGCTTTTTCATCAATTCCATACTCATTTCCGTATACAGAAAGAACTGATTGCGCACAATTGAGATCATTGTGAAACACCCAGATAACTTTTTCTTTTTTTGTCATATTTTTTTACCAGCTTTGCTGTGAATTGTTTTGTTATTTGTTATATATTTTATTGCCGAAAGACTTTAATTCTTCTATGCATAAAGCTTCAAGTCCTCTTACTTCCCTGTCGTAATCTACGGACGGCTCCCCTGATTCTTTTAACTCCTGCAGAATTTCATATACAAAATTTTTAGAACCGGATTCATTCCAGTCTATTTGTAATTCCTTATCAGGGTGAATTCCCGTTTCTAATCTGAATTTATGGGAATTCCATACTACGTCTAAATTCGTGCTGCTTCCAATATATATTTTTCCGCTTTTAATATTCCTTATCTGAAATACACCTTTTTTAAATACCTTTTGTTTATATTCTTCTTTGATTTCTTTTTTTGATTTTACACTTCCCATATAAATTATAAAATTATTTGTCTCAATTTCAAATAAACTTATACTATAAGCTTTATTATTACAATACTATTTCAGAAGAATTAATCAGACTTAAACTCACTATTCTCCTCGTTACGACGCTCTAGCGTTGTAACCTCCATAATACTTCTTTCTCCGTTACCACGCTGGAGCGTGGTAACGAGGGGTTGAAAAATATAATGCATTATTTTAGTAAAACATTTGTCAAATGAAATTTTTGCTATTTTGGGAGAGCATTTTCCTGAAGAGTAATCTGTAAATAACTACTTTCATCGATGAAATAAATTAATTTATCGGCTAAATTATAATATCCCGGAACAAAATAAATTTTACCGAAATCAATAAATGTAACAAAGGACCTCATTTTAATCGGGAAACTAATTTTCATCGTATCATATTCACCGCCTTTTTCCCTGTATATATTTATTATATAAAAATTCTCAAAAACATAATCATGATTTCTTAAATTAAAATCTAATACATAGCTTTTCCTTGTAAGAGTACCAATACTCTTGCAATGCGGAGTATCAGGTAAATTATTCCAGTCAATATCAGAAGTATCGTGAGAATAATCTATTTTTTCTTCTCTGAATTCACATTTTTCCATGTCAATAGTATACGTGCTTTCGGAATCAATGCCGTGTGACATTAATTCTTCTAATCTGAATTTAAAAGAAAATGAGGGAGTCTGCGCTAAAGAAGGGAGATACACAGATAAAAACAAAATAAAAGTTAAAATTATTTTCATAATATATTTTCATTTAATATTTATAAAAATGTTTCATTATCGAAGATGAAATTCCGATGAGCAGAATCAGAACTGTTAATCCGGTATATTTCAATATTTTTTTAAATAATCGCATAAGTTTTTACTTCTCGTTATCCACCGCGGTGGACTCCGGCGTTTACTTCTCGTTACGACGCTCCAGCGTTGTAACGCACAATGATTCACTTCTCGTTACGACGCTCCAGCGTTATAACGCACAATGATTTCACCCCTCTCGTTCCCCTATGGTTATACACCGCTGTGGACTCCGGCGTTGTAACGCACATCAATTATCTCTCTTACTATTAACCTCTTTCCAGATATCATCAGGTACGGAATTTTCAATTACTTTATACAATGTATTCAATATAGTTTCATACTTCAATTCGGGATATATGGGAACAGTTTTCAATAATATTACATCTTCGGAAACACCATCATTTTCTACTCCGTAAATTTTTAATTCGTCTGAATGTCCGCCGTCCGGAATTTCCTCGTTCGGGAGTGTTTCAATATCAAGATTCAATACATCGCTTTCCTTGACTGCATTTTTCAGATTTTTAAGTTTTTCATTATCGAGTTCAAATGAATATCTGGAAGTATTTTTATCGTCATATGTATATCCTTTTGTATAAACCAATTCCCCTGCTCCGTCAGTATTTAATGTAATAGTATAAGAGTAATGATAAGGCGGAGGCAAAGACCCGACATTAAAATAGTATTCGAGCTTTGTCCAATTGCTCTGGGCATGCAATTCGCAGGAAAGAAAATACAAAACCGATAATTGGAAAATAATAATTATTACTTTTTTGAAAATACCCGGTTTAATCATAATTTATGGATTTAGTTTATTAATATTATCTTAAGGAATAATATTAATTAATTCAATTCTAAATCCGTTCACTTTAGCAGGTTCATCTTCCCGGTCTGTGTTAATTCACCTTCACTTAATTTGTAAAAATACACACCGTGCGATAATAAAATATAGTTTTAATTATTCAGATATTTATTATTTTGCTTTTGTTAGTATCTTGCTCTAATATATTAAAAAACGATAAATTTTAACTTTTAACCAATAAAATATATAGTATGAAAAAAGCTATACTAATACCTTTAATTTTATTAACACTTTGCCTGAAAGCATTTGGAATTCCCGGAGATACAACATTTACGGCTGTTTTAAATGAAGGCGAAAAGGCAGTAAGAATTTCCGCAATTTTGAATGAGTTTTCCGTTACGATTAATAACAGCGGAAAGCCTCTCAATACAATATCACAGACCTTCACGCTGACAGTAGACGGCAAGTCATTTGCCGATACGCTTCCCTACATAGATTACTTCGGAGTTGAAATTATTGATATTGATAAGAGCGACAAATCAAATGAGATTCTGGTATCTGCAGGAGGCTCCCCCGATTTTGTTTACTGGATTTTTAAATATTCAACTGATTTAACTTTACTTCTGAAAACGGATTTCTATATGGATATTAAAGTTGACGGCTCGGGAAGTTTTATTGCAAACGAATGGTCGGGATTCTGTTATCTGAAAGATGTATTTACATTTTCAAAAGACCGTAATAAACTTGAAAAGGAACCGGTGGATTTTTATCCGATTAAATATACTTTCGATGAAGACGGCAAGGAAAAAGATTATGTTGTAACCGTAGTGAAGCCGTTCAAACTTCTTACAGAAAGGGATTCAAAATCTGCTGTATCAGCCGAAACCAAAGCAGGAGAAAAAATAATTCTTACGGGATATAATGGGACGTACATAAAAAAATACGATATTCAGGAGCAAGCTGAAGTTGACTGGGTATGGGTTCAGATGAAAACCCAGGATGGAAAAACGGGGTGGATTTTAATGAAGGCATTTGACCAGTTATACTGGAATGAGTTTCTTGAAGGAGTGGTGTTCGCAGGATAAAGTTTAATTATTGTTAGACACTCCGGTCCACCGAGTTGGATAACGGGAGGGTGAAATTTTGTCCGTTACTACGCTGGAGCATAGTAACGAGTTTAAAACGGTTAGAATTATCTCTGTTTATTTTTCCCACGGTTAAAGAGCCTGTGTTACAATTCAAAATAAAGAGAGAAGTATAAAGAAAAACGATGAAATAGTACTGGATTCCCGATAAAAAAATTCGGGAATGACAGAGCGAAGGGATTATCACACAGGCTCTAAAACCGCGGGCTACGACTATTTTCACACCTGCTCCGGCACGTTGTAACGGGAGAATCACATTAAAAATCTTTTATTGATTCAAAACTTTTAAGATTTTATCGGCACCACTGACTGCAAAATCCTTATCGTTCATAATATCCCCGGACATATCATAATATATTCCTTTGGTCGTATTCCGCTGACGGCAGTTATTGAATATATCCAGCTGAGCGAGTTCATTTTTGTCCATATCATAGAGAGTTACGACTGTGTGAAGAATGTAACGTCCGTCATCAAAGAAAGTCGGACGATTAACTACAATATTGCCGGCTGAAACTTCAGAGAAAAATATACCTTTGCCTGACAGATTTTCTTTAATAATATTACTTACATTTTTCCCCCGAATTTCCGAATATTGGTATTCGGGATTTGGGAGCATTGAAGAACTGTTCGGACTCAAATATTCCGTAAATGATAATTCATTAACAATTGAACTACTAGTCTGAGCATAAAAACCTGAGGAATCATAACTAATATTCCAGCTTTTAATTCCCTGAATTTTCTGAGTATTGAGGATATTAATAACGGAAGGTTCATAGCTTGAACAGCCGGAAATAAAAAGCAGGATAAGAAGCATTTTTTTCATTTGAAACTCCTTTCAATAAATATTTTAAAAATTTAATATTTTTTCATTGGATAATCCAAGGGAGTTTTTACCCCCTTCGGGGGTTAATATAATAACAGGAAATTAAATATTCAATATCTAAAAGAATGATATTAAAAAAAGTTTCACTCTCGATGCTGCGCCGGAGTCCACCGCGGGGGATAACGAGCGAGAAAATGATATAATTACATTAACATCCTCGTTACAACGCTCCAGCGTTGTAACGTACAATATCTATTCAAATGAATCGATCGATATTAGTCCACACTTTCCTATAATGTAATCCTTAGCTGAGCTATAAACCCATTCTTCTTGATGATTAACTAATTTATTCTTCACCGGATTGTAATGAATATAATCTGCTTTTTGTGAAAACATTTCTTCCGATAATATTTCCTAAGGATGAAATCCCTCATGCCAAATCTGATATCTTCTATCCGTTTTATGTTTTAATTTGCTTTTTTCAAATTGTTCTAATAATCTAACTTCTTTGTCTAACTCAAGTTGGTGTATAATCTTCCTTGCAGAATAGCTTTTAATCGATGACATAACATTCGATAGCTTTTGAGAACTACATATCATATGGAAATGATTGGGCATTATCACATAAGCATATATTTTTAAATCTTTAAATTGTTGATTGTATTTTATCGTTTCAATTAAATGGTAGATGTATTTTTCGGATTTGAAAACTGAAATCCAATTTTGGATTGTTGAAGTTATGAAGTAAGTATTAATATTGTTATCTATTTTAAATCTGCTTCGCATAATTTAATTCAGATTTTCGTTACAACGCTGGAGCATTAAAACTATCAATTGATTTTCGTTACAACGCTGGAGCGTTGTAACGAGGAAAAGAATATTTCTTACACCTTCGTTACGACACCAAAACTTTAGCACCTTCGTTATGACACCAAAACATTAGCACCCTCGTTACTACGCTCCAGCGTAGTAACGCATTAACTCTATCAATTCTGATTTTCGTTACAACGCCGGAGCATTGTAACGAGGAATAAGACTCATAATTATAATTGTATCTGCTGGGAGTTACCTCCCGGCAGGACTTTCAGCTTTCCGATAGACCGGAATCTTCTACCTGACGGGCACGGAACCTGAGCCCCCCGTAATTTATGCCTGACGTGCACGGGAATTCTCATAGATTCTGTACTGATGCGAGTATATTTTTCTTTTGTCCCCCAAGGTATTTTACATCAATTGTTTTTCCTTCCTGAAGCTTTGCAATATTTTCTGTCTTAATCATAATGTTTGTTTCAGCACGGAAGGACTCTCCGCCGGGTTCCTTCACATCAAGCAGAACTTTAAAGAAACTCAGGTTTTTCTTTTCACTTATCAGTGCATATTTCAGGATTGTTGCTTTAGTCCATTTCTTAGGAAAATATTTTATTGTTGCTATAATAGAACGCGATATAGAAACGAGACTGATAATAAAAAAAAACATAAGCACCCAGCACGACACCTGAACGACCCTCCCTTTCGCAGTGCCTGAAAATAAAACGTATCCCGCCAAAAAAATTATCAGCAGAAAAAAGACACAAAACAAAATTCCTTTTATACTTAGTGGACGGTTTAGAATAATTTTGTCTGTAATCCCCCTGAGAAAAGATTCGATAATTTTTTCTGCTTCCGGTTTGCTGATGTTTGCGGCTTTTTGATATATCTCTGTCGCCTCAGATTTTTTCCCTGATAAAATCAATTGCTTGACTTCATTAATCAGTGAAGAGGGGATTTCGGTATGAACGGCACTATGCTCACCTGTTTCTTCGTGTTTATAGATCCGGATACTTGAATTGCAATACGAGCAAAAAGTAATTTCATCTCCCGGTTTTAAGTTCAGCGGTGCCCCGCAATTCGGACAATTCAAGGATTCAATGTGTAATTCCATTTTTTTAATATTTAATTTTATCCGTCAGTAGGTAATCCTCCCGGCAGGACTTTCAGCTTTCCGATAGACCGGAATCTTCGACCCGACGGGCACGGAAAACTGACATCATTTTGATTTTTTAGTATATCGCAAAGTGTTTCCTCTCCCGACATAGGACAATTCGAGTTTAGAATTTGCAGAATTTACAATAAAAAAACACCTGTTGCCGGCAGGATCAAAAACAGTGATATATTTTCCGTTGGGATTGGTTTTTGTTCCGGAGTTTGCAAGACACGAATCTCCCAGGGCGAATTTGAAGGTATCGGTTTTTTCCTTTTCATACATTTCAAGCCATAAGTTACTTTTAACCTGAATAGAAGATTTAGAATCTTCATCTGAAATCCAGAGACCTTCGAGAAGAGTGTTTTTTTGTTCGGTTTCTTTTATGCTTTCTTTCTTTGCCGTTGTATCTTTAGGTGCAGTTGAGTTTTTATTTTCATTTTTAGAACAGGAAAAAAACAGAAGTGATACAGCAATGATGAAGATTAACGAGTTTAAATTTTTCATAATTTTATTGTTTAATATAATCAATTAATTTATAAATGCTTTCGCCGTTAGAGCCGTTAGTTTTGGTGAAGGTTGCTTTGAGCTTAGAAGTCAGTTCGGGTTTTTCCCCGCCGTCAGCACCCCAGTTTTTCGGATTATCGTGCTCATTTCCGGTCCAGCCTGGCTTGCAGTGTAAACGTTTATGTATGCAATATATCTGTCGCCGCCGATATCACTGAGGCTTGTAACCTGAGAGAAAGTGTAGGCTTCGCCATCGGCATTTGGAATAAAATAATAACCGTTCTTATATTTGTAATCCTTTGTTGATTTATGTGCGGAGAAAGTTTTGCCGAAATATTTTTCGATTGATTTGGAAATGAGTGCATCTTTGATTTTAAGTTCGTTCTCACCTGCTTTTTCAAAAAGTCTGAAGTTATTGTTATAATTATGCAGGATGCCGAATTTAATCAGTTCATCGTCGGTGATATTTCCGCTTGTAAACGGTTCAAGGTATGCTTCGGAGAAGTTACTGAAGAAAGTGTTTAACTTCTTTTGTTCATCCGCAGATAGAGTAACGATTTTTCCGGCGGCAGTATTTTCCTTTTTGGTTTCAATGCTATCTTTATTAGAAGTTGTGGTAGTCTTGTTATCCTGATTTGATTCGGGTTTGCCGGATTCTTTATTGCAGGAACCGGCAATAAGCATTATGAAACTCATCAGAAGTGCATAAGGTAATGAGAAATTTTTCATTTTGATTTTTTTCATAAGGTTTAAAAGTAATTAATCAGAACAAACTTAGTATTAACAGACAGAAGATTCAACTCAATACTTTGGGGAAGAGGCTGCGATTGGCGGTGGTAAGCGGCGGGATAAAATAATTTTAGGATGAGCGATTTATGAATTTATAGATTAAGGTTTTGATTTGTATTTTATTGTATAATAAATTAATTTGACACAAAAGGCTATGATTGGTACAGCACAAAAAGCTATGACTGGTTCAGCACAAAAGGCCATGATTGGTACAGCACAAAAAGCTAAGACTGGTACAGCACAAAAGCTAAAACCAAAATATAAATTATAATTATGGCATCACCTAATAAAAAACTTGCAGAGTCACTCGAAGTGTTAAGATTACATCAGAAAGAAAAGGGTTCAGTAATAAAAACATCAGAACTATCAAGGACACATCGGGAGCGTCTTTTGAAAGGCGGCTTTATACAAGAAGTAATACAGGGGTGGTATATAGTTTCACCACCGGATAACAAAAAAGGTGACAGCACGATTTGGTATTCATCATATTGGGAATTCTGTGCAAGATATTTAAATGATTTATTTAAAAATGACTGGTGGATATCAGCAGATCAATCTTTATTATTTCATAGCGGAAATTTAACTATCCCAAAGCAATTATTTGTAAGGTCTCCAAAAGCAACTAACAAATTGACAAAATTAATATATGAGACATCAATATTAAGAGTTAATTCATCATTGCCTGATAATGTCGAAATAGTGGTTAAGGATGGATTGCGATTGTACTCTTTGCCCGGTGCTTTGATAAACTGCGGCGAGAGATTTTTCTTACAAAATTCAACCGATGTGAGAACTGTTTTAGCAATGATACAAGATTCATCTGAGATACTTCAACCGCTTCTTGCCGGAGGGCATAGCGTTATTGCAGGGAGATTAGCGGGGGGATTCCGTAATATAGGGAGAAAGCGAATAGCAATTGATATACTTAAGACAATGCAGGAAGCAGGATATAATGTAAGAGAAACAGACCCATTTAAGGATGAAGTAAATTACGAATTTACGAGAAGAGAAATATCGCCGCAGGTGAATCGTGTAAAAATAATTTGGAATGAAATGCGGTTGACAGTTTTAAAACATTTTCCCGAACCAAAGGGATTGCCAAAAAATATTAATAAATATTTAAAGCAGGTGGATGACATTTTTGTAACAGATGCCTATCACTCTTTATCAATAGAGGGATATAAAGTTACTGCTGAACTTATTGAGAAAGTCAGGAGCGGGAAATGGAATCCTGAACAAAATGAAAAAGATAAAGAACACAGAAATGCAATGGCGGCAAAGGGATATTGGCAGGCGTTTCAATCAGTGAAGAAAAGTATTGGTACGATACTAAAGGGAGAGAATTCAGGAAAGGTGGCTGATGAAGACCACAGAGATTGGTACAGAAAGATGTTTGGACCATCGGTTGAAGCTGGTATTCTGAAAGCATCAGACTTAGCAGGTTACAGAAATAGTCAGGTATATATAAGAAATTCTTCGCATATCCCAATGAAACCGGAGGCATTAAGAGATGTGATACCGGAGTTTTTTGAATTACTGATAAATGAAAAAGAACCGGCAGTTCGGGTTGTTCTTGGGCATTTTATGTTTGTATATATTCATCCATATATGGACGGCAACGGACGTATTGGCAGGTTTTTGATGAATACAATGCTTGCGTCAGGAGGATATCCGTGGACTGTAATACCATTGAATGAGAGGGAAGAATATATGAGCGCGCTTGAGGCAGGAAGTGTGAACAAGAATATTGAACCATTTTCAAGATTTTTGTCAAAGTTAGTAAAAGCAGGGTTGAACGGAAAACCAGTGGCGAAGAGACTTTAAGGATGAGTGGCTTCGTGAGAAAGACCTTCAAGAGGAAAGTTGCGATGAATATCCGGAATCATTTCATCAAAAATCGCACCATAAACCGAATCAATACCGGTTAATAATCCGCATTCTAATCCCTTTTTCGCAATTTCAATTTCTTCTTTGGTTAATTCCCTGCCGAGATTCTCTATTGCTTCATATTGCAAGTCTTCTACTGAGATTGCGAAGACATATTCGGGATTATTATTTGACATTATAAAGTATATTTGTTGTTTTAAATTTCTTCGAAACCGATACTTTTTAAATATTCATAAATACCTTTGTAATAATTGGGATTACTAGTTGGATCTTCTTCATCCCCCGGAGAAATAAAAATAACCATTCCTTGACGAACTCTTGCTAATAAAACACAATATGCATTTTTCAAATATTGCTTTCTTGAAATAAATAATAAGCACACTCAATTTCAAATGTCAAATCGTAAATTGGAACCTGGATATATTTATTTAATTCGATGTTCTCTTAAACCACGGATAAATAATTGTTTTCAAGACATTGTTAAACTGCTTTTCACCTTTTGAATTTACAAAAAAATGGTCAGCATCGGGAATAATTTCAACTGTAAATAAATTATTTTTTTTAAATTTTTCTTTTAAATACAACGCGCTCTCACAAGGTACGCTGAAATCGTTTTCACCCATAATTACCAAAGTCGGTATCTTCAGCTTTTCATAATAATTGTCGATGTCATAATATATGTAGCTATTCCAGTACTTATACGTGTTTCCGAGAAAATACTTTTCTGTGTCAGGATTATCTTTAATCTCTTTCAATAATATATCAAGATCGTCTTTTGACTTAATACCTGATTTAGTCAAGTAACCGTTATAGTTATATTTTTTCTCCTTGTCAAAAAGTATATTAATTTTTTCTACCCCGGAAAGCCCGCCGTTTCCGAGTATAAGAATTCTTTTAATGAGCGCTATTTCATTTGCAAGTTCAGGAGCTAATACTCCTCCCTCACTGTCCGCAAAGAGACAGATTTCCGTAAGATTATTTCCATATACATTTTTAGCAACATCATTAATGGCAAAACTAATATCCTTCATTCTTCTTTCACGGCAATCTGTATTCAAAAACTTAAGCGAATCATCATAAGCATACTTTTCAAGATATAAGACATCATATCCGAACATAGCAGCCTCTGCACCCCAGCCGAACCTTCGTGAAATAGATTCGCGTCCCGAGCCCTGCACGAGAACGAGCAGTTTGCTTTTACCGGCAGAACCATCTTCCGTTCCAATGTAATATTTCAATGAATCATTATCTTCGTTTATGGCAGTATAACTTTTTATTCCCATATTGACACTGTAACCGGTGCAGGCAAAGAAATAAAATGCGAGAAAGATTATTGTTACAAGAAGAAGAATATTTTTGCTTAGATGATTTAAACGTGATTTCCGATGATCATTTGGAATCATTTCATTAAAAATCGCACCATAAACCGAATCAATACCGGTTAACAATCCGCACTCTAATCCCTTTTTGGCAATTTCGATTTCAGCTTCGGTTAATTCCCTGTCGAGTTTTTCATTTTCTTCATGTTGAAGGTCTTCTACTGAGATTGCAAAGACGTATTCGGAATTATTATTAGACATAATAAAATTAATTGTTGTTTTAAATTTCTTCGAAACCGATATTTTTTAAATATTCATAAATTCCTTTATAATAGTCTGGATTTCGCGTCGGATCTTCGACATCACCTGGAGGAATAAATATTACCATTCCTTGACGTGCCCGAGTCAAAAGAACTCGATAAGCATTTTTTTGATATTGTTTCCTTTCGTTTTTGTTAATCTTTTGCCATCTTGAACCTACAAATGAATTAAAATCCCAATTATTATCGATAAACCTTAAATCTGCATCCCAAGCAACACAAGACCAATCTAATTCCAAACCTTGGATATGAAATTCAGTCGCAATATCTTCCAAATAATATGAAGATCGAACGTCATTTTTTCCATCGAGAAACCAATGGATAGGATCCATTGGCGACCTTACATCCATAGCATAAGGTTTTAATCTATACGCTTGAGAAGAAACTACCATTCCATATCTTTCGGAACCACGAGCTTTTTCTTTTAACCATTTTTTTGCTTTTAACAAATCTCGTGTTATTACTATTGGATATTTATCTTTTAATATCTGATAATTTTTTGGGGCTTTTTCAATATTTATATCTATAATATTTTTTACCAACAAAGATAAATTTTCTGCTCTAAAAGAGCGCATTGAAACTGATAAATGTAATTCTTTTTTTAAAGTTATGTTATTATGTTTCTCCAAAATTTTAAGTGAATTTCCTGCTGCATATTCACTATCCGATAATCTATTTGAAATATAAACTTTCCAATGTGGGAAAGAACGATTAATAGAATCAATCCATTCACCAATTCCAGCTTCTCCTCTATAAATTTCTTGTCCACCTCCAACAAGACAAATAATTACTGCCCAATCCTTATGTCTATCTAAGCAAGAAATTAAAAATTCCGATTCAGATTTATCAAAATTATCGATTCCCTTTTTCCTTTTCATAAAAAATGATGTTTGTTCTTTATTCCAAGCTCTTTGTGCTTCATCGAATATAGCAATATTGTCAAATGGTTTTCCTTGATCCCTTAAATATTCATCCCGATAATTATGAACATTTTGAATAATCAACTTAACTTCACCTAATATTTTTCCTTTCTTCACTTTATTACCTTTCATTTTTTCTCTTTTCACTTTATCACGTGTTAATACTTCTCTTAAGATTGCAACGAGTGGTCCATTCCCAGAGAGATAAACACTTCTATTTTTCTTTTCTTCTGAAAGTTGCTTTGTAGCAATATCAAGACCGACAAGAGTTTTTCCAGCACCCGGCACGCCTGTTACGAAGCAAATAGCTTTCACGCTATTGGTTTTTGAGTTTTGAATTATTTGTGATATTACTTCACTAGTTTTAGATAAATTAATCGCATCTGCATCATTTCTAGATATATCAGCTACTGAATGATTATTATATAATGACAGAGCTGCTTCGATAATTGTTGGGGTAGGAGAATACCTACCATTTGACCATTCATTGGGATTAATGTTTTCACCATCTGCAAATTTTAAAACATTCTCAATTACTTCTTTTATCTGGTCTTCATTTGATTTAATTGGGAATAATAAGTTATCATTGTGGGGAGTTGTAGAAACAGTGAAATCAGATCTCTTCGCATTAGTGGCAATCAGAATAGGTGCGATAATTGGTTCGTGACTTGTTTCATGAAAATTTTTCAAATCTAAAGCATAGTCCCATACTTGATCAATACCAGATAGTAAAAAATCTTTCTCCCCTATTTTAAATTCTAAAACAAATATTACATTTTCAATAATTAAAACGACATCAATCCTTCTTCCCATTCTTGGGATTGAATATTCGAAGAATATTGAACCGTCAAATCCTGGAAGTACTTTTTTTAATATTTTTATTTCTTCTTGCCAGGATATTTTCATATTGAGATCATCAGAAAATTGACTATTTTGAGATAACTCTCCTAGAATTTCATTTGAAGTAGAAGTAAGGAAATTCGAAATAGAGTCCGTGTAAAAATAACTATTCATACTGCAATTCCGCCTTTTCGATAGATTGACTCTTTAATTTCTGAAATACAATCGTCGGTGTCTTGTAATTGGGTTGTGGAATAGCGAAGGATACTCCAACCTTTTTTAGTTAGATAGTTGTCACGTTTATTATCTTTAATTGCTTTTTCTTTATTTACGTGATATGAATCTCCATCGCATTCGATATTGAGTGAACCTTTCTTACAGAATGCAGCAAAGTCGAGACAATATAAATTTTTACCGCCAGTAATAAAATATTGTCTTTCTGCAACGATTTTATTTTCTTTCAAACCAATCCAAAGAATATCTTCGAGTGGGCTTTCGTTATATAAATCATTTACTTCGGATGCTGTAAGAAGTTTTTTAAAAGTAGTATTTATAAAAATAATTCCTCTATTTCTTTTGCTTGGGATTGGAGTATCGAGAATATTCATATCTTTCATTTTAATCCTGTAGTATTCATCATTACTTTTCGGATTAGATTTCTCATTAGGAAATAATTCTTGTCGTTTAACAATTTCAATTTTGTCAATCGTTCCGAAATGTTTTATAATATATGCAGATTTGTAAAAAGCATAAGACTGATAGAATGCAAGATATTTTACTTTGTATAAATTTTCCAATTTTGTTTTTACAGGAATCCTGTACCAACCCTCATTTAAAAGGATAGATAAATCGATTTTCTGCTTTAGCCAACAGACGATTGTGTCGGATTTAGTATATTTTAGATTTAACTTTTCCAAAATTTATTTCATTTTCTACCGTCAGGAGGAAACCACTAAAGGTACAGGAAATTTATTTAACACCATTCAATATCAATGCTTTTTTTATCTAATATAATAGTATTACTCAAGATAATACTAAAAGGGCGAAGTGAAAATTTATTCCCTAATATTAACTTTTTATAAAATAAGTAAAGTAATGATTCAATAGTAAAACAATGAAAACCTGGATTGTTAAAGTTCGAAAAACCTCTTGAAATAAATACAGGATAAATATTTTCTTCATCTCGCATCTGTTTTTCATCTTGAACATACTGATTAATAGCTCTTTTGAATTCTTCACGTAATACAAAATCAGTTGAATTTTTACAGTCATATACTAAAGCATATTTATTTCCAAAAGAAGCAACTCCGTCAGCTTTAGCTGCAATAACGTTATGTCCCTTTTGCTTAATATCAAAACCTAAAGCAACAAGTAAAGATGCTGTTATATCCTCAAATTCATCATTATTTAAATTCGAAGTTAATAATTTCTTATAATGGTCTCCAATAAAATCTAAATAATCTGTCTTAACAGGACTATCAGTTACACTTTCGGGGAAATGAATTATCTCGATATTATTATTTTGAATGTTTAACCATTCATTAGGTGGGATAACTCCAATATTTGTGAGTATGTTCAGTAATGTAACTTTGTTGATTGAAGAAAACAATAAATTTTTTATATTATTTGGTAAAGCGTTTATTAAAAGACTACTCTGTATATTTGATCGACTAATAACTTTAAAATCAAAATAAGGAGAATTAGTATTATCATACTTCATACCAACGATTTTTATAAAATTAAAACATTGGTTCGATAGTTGACCTTTATAAATACCTAAAGCAGATAGAGGTAAATTTTCTTTCAATTCTTCCCAGTCTTGCATAATTTTATAATCAAATCCGGGATAAGGAGCTTCTTTATTTGTATTAAAATAATTTGCCCCGTATTTTACTGTACCTAATATTATTGTTTTCATTTTAATTTTGTTACTTTTTCATTTTCTTAATATATTTTTCAACATCATCTTCAATTTTATCATACTCGGAATTATGGATTCTTTTTGATTCAAGGTCTATCTTGATATCTTCAATAAATTTCTTAAAATCCGGATTAGTTTCACTTAGTTTATTCATTGTTTCCCAATCTAATGATTTTTTAGGTGTAGCAGGGAATAGAATTGAGGATGAATCTATATCGTCTAAATCTAATTTTATTATTCCTATAGCAAATGATTGTGTAAGACGAGCAAGTTCTGCTAATAAATCTTCATCATCTTTAATTTCTGAAGCAACAAGATACCCCTCATGAGCCCAAGATGAATTCGAAACTGCCTGAAAAAATGATTCTCTATGATTTCCTCTATTAATTACTTTCTTAACTTCGAATGAAAATAATCTAAGTATATTATTATCAGAGATTCTATTTAATTCTACAATTTCATTATTCCATTCTTCCAAAGGTATGAAAAATCCAACCATGTCCGGGAAAATCCATTCGTTATATCCGCCTTTTTTCGATTTTTCATGATAAATTGTTTTCGAGAGTATTCTTCGACCTCTATTGAAATTAAGATTTGAATACAAATAATATGAAATCACAGGATGTAATTCTCTTTCAGAATAATTATGATTCACTTTTGATTTTTCTGGAATTGCATCAATCTTTTTTAAAACTTGATTATTGATTTCTGAAGAACGTTCTTTTAAAAAGAATCTTGCGGGTCTACTACCTACTTTTATAAACTCAGTATTAATATTATCCCTAACATCAACAAATAATTGTGCACCTAGAGTTTGCCAAGGTGTTTTGCCACTTCCTTTAAGAGTTTTTTCAAGCCCTTTTTTTACAGCTTCTTCCCATATTTCATTATAAGTAAGGGGGATTGGAGATGTCTCTAATACTTTTTTTGCTATATTTTTAAATTGATTTGCCATGTTTTAAGGTTTATAATTCTTTGTAATTTAATAATAAATCAATGCAAAGATATTCAAATGAAGAAATAACATCACCTAATACATTAATTTTATCTTTTGGAATACTTCGATAATCATGAACAATAAAATTTCTTATTGAATACAATTTTTTCTCAATATTTTTAATATCTTTATTATATCTATTCATGTTTGTTAAGAAATTATTACATTTTTCAATAAAATTCTTTCTAATAATATTATTCCCCTTATTAGAATATTCGTTAAATAACTTTCCAATTCTTTTGTCTTCCGGTTCAAAATTTGTAATTTTATCCTTAAATTCGCGAGTGAATATTTCTTTTTCTTTTAGTTGATTTGCTAATTTTAATATTTCATTATTTAATATCTTTTCGATAAGCAATTCAACAACTTGATAAAGCAGATAAAATCGAACAAGATAATGTTTTTCAAATATCAGTTCTTTAAATAACTCATATAAATAACTTTCGCTAATTAATATATTAGGTAATTTTTCAATTACTACTCTTTTACAACCTTTATAAATATCAAAATTATTATAATTTTCAATATATTGGTAGAAATAATTATACAAATATAAACTTGGTAAATAATAATCCAAATTAAAATTTAAACCTTTTACCAAAGCTTTATTAACAATAAATATAATTAAATTATCTTCAAATAATGAATTTTCTCTTTTTAGACCTGTTATATTATAATTATTACCTACTTCAATTTGCGTATCCTTAAGTTGATTTAATAGTAAGAGTTGAAACGCAACAAAAGCATATTTCAAGAAATGAGGATTATTAGATTCAGTATGTAATGTTGAGTTCAATGCATTAATTGGGAATATCCAACCGATTCTTTTCTTTAAACTCTTTTCAATTACCTGATATATCCTGTTTTCAGACATGTCAGTTGAATACAACAGATAAATTTTGTAATCCTCAATTTTATAATCAGATTCAATAGGTAAAACATAATTTACTGTAATTGATCTAAGTGTGTCATATGAATTATAAACTTTAAATTTACTTTCATCTTTCATTAAATCAATTTTATCCAACCTTTTTCTATATTCAGGGTCATAACCAAGATATAACATAAGTATTATACTTTAATTTTATATAATTTGTATGCGTTCTGTATAGCCCCCCCAATATTAAGATATGACTCTGTTTCATTTTTGTTAAATAATTCTTTAAATAGATATCCAAAATATATCCTTTGATAATACCCAATGTTTTTTGCTTTTAATTTAATTTCATCTAAGCAATTCAACAAATCCCAAATTATTTTCTTATTATCACCTCCTACCGTAATTTTTTCGATTGCTTTATTTATTGCATCAAAGTCAGTAATTATTAAATTAAACTTTAATTTGCCAATAGCTGCACCGAAGCCTGTAAGTGCTTGGGATTTGGTGAAAATTTCAAATATATTATTTCCAAAAACATACTTATTTTTATCGTAATCGCTTTCTGTGGTAAAATCCCATTTTTCAAATAATGCATCTAATTTTTTAATAAGATTATTATAAGTAATAATATATTGTCTAAATAAATCCGAACTCTCATTTTCATTAGCAAGTGTTTCCAAATTTTGAATGTTTTCTAATAATTCAGAGCGATTTATTCCTAGTTCATCTCTATCCAAATATGAATTAAAACCTTCTGTTACATCCTTAAAACTATAATCACCAATTTTTGTTATCTTTTTATTATCAACTTCACGATATAAAGAAATTCCCTCGATTTGAGCACTTAAATAATCAGAGTATAAAATTTCTATTTGATGACGGATAGACATTGGAGTTTGTCCAGTATTCAATGTCAACATTCGATAAAGAATTGCAATTTTATTTAATCCCATATAAACTTCAATTCTGAGCGGATGGTCATATAATTTATTCAAATCCTCTTTATTGTTTTTTAACTCATTTATTAAATCAAAAAGAGTAAATGTCCTTTGAAGTCCATCAAGTATTATCAAGTTTTCAGGTTTAATCAAAGCTAAAATTGCTTCATCCTTCATACTATCCGGGTTCAAAACTTTTTGCATTTTTTCAATTCTAATAGCTAAGACTATTGGTGGGATAAGACATCCCAATCTTAAATCCTCTCTTAAAAGCTTATAAACTGTAGAAGAACCTTTAACACGTTTTCTTTGATATTCATTATCTTTAGTTATGGAATGTGCAATTTCAGAATATTCTTTTATTGACATTTCAAATAAAACATTCAGAGCTTGGATTCTTTTGTCGTTTAATTTATTAATTATTTTCATAATTAAATTGTTTTAAGTTTAAATATTTCCGTCAGGGATTGTTCCCGTCGGATGATTTATAATTTTATGGATTCCCGATAAGAATATTCGGGAATGACAAAGAACTTTACTTCTTCAATCTTTCTTCTATCTTATCCAGTTCGGCGGAGAGTTCTTTTGGTAAATGGTCGCCGAAGATTTTATAGTAATCACGCATTTCTATGACTTCTTCTTCCCAGTCTTCTTTTTTGATTTCGAATAACTTCTTTAAGTTTACGGGAGAGATGTCGAGCCCTTCGACATCGAGTGCACCTTCTGCAGGGAGCCTTCCGATTGGGGTATCGATATATTTGCCTGTGCCGGCGACCCTCTCGAGTATCCACTTTAATGCGCGGATATTATCACCGTAACCGTTCCAGATGAATTTTCCTTCGTCGTCTTTGCGGAACCAGTTGACAAAGAATATTTTCGGGAGTTTTTCAGGGAATGTCATTCTTCCGATTTGAATCCAGTGCCCGAAGTAATCGCCCATATTATATCCGCAGAACGGAAGCATTGCGAAGGGGTCGTGGCGTAACTTTCCTACTGCCCCTGATGCGGCAGCTGTGGTTTCGGATGCGGCGGCAGAGCCCATATATACTCCGTGATTCCAGTCGTAAGCTTCGTTTACAAGGGGTACAACACTTCCGCGGCGTCCGCCGAACAGAAATGCACTGATAGGGACGCCTTTGGGATTTTCCCAATCGGCATCGATTACCGGGCATTGCTTTGCAGGTGCGGTGAAGCGTGAGTTTGGATGCGATGATAGTTTTCCCGATTCGGGAGTCCAGTCGTTTTTATTCCAGTCAATTAAGTGCTTTGGTTTTTCGTCTGTCATACCTTCCCACCAGATATCGCCGTCATCGGTAAATGCAACGTTTGTGAAGATGGAATTGGATTCGCAGGAGAGCATTGCGTTTGCATTGGTCTTCATCGATGTTCCGGGAGCAACGCCGAAGAATCCGTATTCAGGATTGATTGCGTGCAAACGACCGTCTTCGCCAAACTTCATCCAGGCAATATCATCACCGACGGTTTCGACCTTCCAGCCGGGAAGCGAAGGAGTGAGCATTGCGAGATTTGTTTTTCCGCAAGCGGACGGGAATGCGGCGGCGACATATTTCTTTTCACCGTTAGGCGGAGTTAAGCCGAGTATAAGCATGTGCTCTGCGAGCCAGCCTTCATCGTGTGCAAGGACTGAGGCGATGCGGAGAGCGAAGCATTTTTTTCCGAGCAGTGCATTTCCGCCGTAACCTGAGCCATAAGACCAGATTGTTCTTTCTTCCGGGAAGTGGCAGATATATTTTGTATCATTGCAGGGCCAGGCAACATCTTTTTTACCGTCCGTGAGCGGATAGCCGACAGAGTGCAGGCAAGGAACGAATTCACCTTCATCACCAAGAATATCGAGTACCGGTTTTCCCATACGGGTCATAATGCGCATATTGACTACGACGTAAATAGAGTCGGAAAGTTCGACGCCGATATGAGCTATTTTAGAGCCGAGCGGACCCATTGAAAACGGGATTACGTACATTGTGCGACCCTTCATACAGTTTTCATAAAGACCGGTCATAATCTTTTTCATTTCGGCGGGAGCCATCCAGTTATTTGTGGGACCTGCGTCTATTTTATTTTCAGAGCAAATGAATGTTTTATCTTCTACACGTGCAACGTCTTTAGGGTCAGAGACGACCCAGAAAGAATTCGGACGTTTTGGGATAGGAACGAAAGAGCCGTTATCGACATTAACTTTGATCAAGCGGTCGTTTTCTTCCTGCGAGCCATCGCACCAGTGGATTTTATCGGGTTTGCAGAGCTTTGCCATTTCATTAACCCAGGCAATGAGTTTCTTGTTGTTTGTCATTTTGTTTTCTTTCTATATTTATGGTTTATAACCGAAAATTTATTTACCGGGAAAATTTAAATCCGCATCCTTATCGACTTTAGAATAAACGACCTCGTTAGACATAAGGATTGCAAGAGGCTGAGTGGTTTCAAACTTGCTGAGAATAATTTTTATCATACTCATAACAGGTACTGACAGAAGCATTCCGACGATTCCCCACATCCATCCCCAGAATACAAGCGAGAAGATAAGAAGAAGAGGGCTAAGGTTGAGCTTATTGCCGAGAACCCTTGGTTCTACAAAGCTGCCCATTGTATATCCCAGCACTATCATAATTATCATTAAAGCTATCGGAGTAAGTATATTATCATACTGAGCAAAAGCAATTAATACAGGAAATACGGTTGCAATGAATGCACCGATTTGCGGAAGCCAGGTCAGAAAGAAAAAGAACAGCCCCCATACGATAGCAAAATCGAGTCCGAATATTAAAAATATAACAGTTAAAATAAAGGCGTGGGAAAAATTAATGAGTGTTTTTCCTACAATGTATTTCCGAAGGTCGATAAAAATATCGCTCAGCGTGTCTGCTATTGTTCTTGCCCCGCCATGCGTGAATGCAGCCAGGATACGCCTTTTAATACTGCTGAATTCGCTTAAGAGAAAAATTATATAAATGAGTATAAGAATGTAATTTGTGAATATTCCGGCAATGCCTGAGATAATAGCTGAAAGCGCTCCGGCAATTTTTTCTCCGCTTAAGAATTTCGAAAAATCGAGAGTTTCTTTTATTTTATCATTTGATATTCCAAGTGTATTCATAAAAACCGTGAAGTTAGAGCCAAGCCCTTCTATTTTCTGAATATATTTCGGAATTCCAACCGTGAAAGAATTGATGCTGGTATAGACGAAGACACTGGCAATATTTGAAATGACAAGGATTACAATTACGACTGCCAAAATTGCAGCCCACGATGGAAATCTTTTCTTTTTAAGCCATTCATATAACGGTTCGAAAAGGAAAGAAATGATAAGCGCTACAAACAGAGGCAGCAGGATAGACTGAAGCTCTTTCAGAATATAGCAGGAAAACCCTACCAGGAATAAAGCCGCTGTTATTTTTTGAAAACTGTTATTTTGATTCTCGTTCATATAATATATTTAAATGATTGCAGATTCATCTTCTTTAGAATTACCGACATCATAAGACATTAATATTGCAAGGGGCTTAGTACTTTCAAACTTGCTAAAAATTATTTTTATCATGCTCATCATAGGAATCGAAAGAAGCATTCCGACAACTCCCCAAATATAACCCCAGAAAACCAAAGAAAATATTAACAAGAGAGGACTGAGATTAAGCTTATCGCCGAGGATTTTCGGCTCGACCAGGTTACCCACAGAATATGCTATAACCGTCATAATTAAGAGCAGAACTATCGGTACAACAATATTATCGTACTGCGCAAGTGCGGTAACGAAGGGAAGAATAGTCGAAATAAAAGCGCCGATATTCGGTATAAAAGTCATAAAGAATGTGAGCAAGCCCCATACGATAGCAAAATCAAGCCCGAATATTAAAAATATAATGGTGATGAGCAATGCGTGTGAGAGATTGATAAGGGTTTTTCCGACGATATATCTCCGGAGGTCAATAAAAATATCACTGAGAATATCCGCTATTTTTCTTGACCTTTCGCGTGAGAATGCAGTGAGAATGCGCCTCTGAATGCTGCTAAATTCAGTTAAAAGAAATATGACATAAATGAGAATAAGAATATAATTTGTAAAGATTCCCGCAATGCTCGATATTACATCCGAAATCATTCCGGCAAGTTTTTCACCGCTCAGGTATTGCGAAAGATTCAGTGATTTTTTTATCTCATCATTTGATATTCCGAGAGCGTTAATGGTATTCGTGGCGGAAACCCCGAGACCTTCGATTTTTTGTACATATCTCGGGAACCCGCTTGTAAAAGAATTTATACTTGTGAAGATAAAGACGCTTGCAATATTTGAAATAATTAAAATAGTTATTACAACAGTCAGAATGGCAGCCCACGTGGGAAATCCTTTCTTCTTGAACCATTCATATAACGGTTCAAAAAGAAAAGAAATAACCAGTGCCAGAAAAAAAGGCATAAGGATGGACTGAAGCTCTTTGAGGATATAGAAAGCAAATCCGACCAAAATCAAAGCGGCTGCTATTTTTAAAAGCCTGAAGTCCTTTTTATCATTCATAAACTGAAGTTAATAATTTTTTTATATTTTATCGGGTCTATTTTTCCTGCCTGCCCGAATCCTCTGAGGCGGAGGGCACAACTGTCACATACACCACAGGCGATATCATTTCTTTTATAGCAAGACCAGGTGAGATGCAAAGGTGATTTTAATGCGATGGATTTAAGGATAATTTCTTTTTTTGATAAATGGATAACAGGAGTTTCAATTTCTATATTGAAATCATTTTTTGTGCCGGATTTTATCATCCTGTTATAATCTTTGAAGAAGACTTTTCTGCAATCGGGATATCCGCTGGAATCCTCTTCTACCGCACCAATGAAAATTTTTTCGGCTTTAATTACCTCTGCCCAGCTCACGGCTATTGCGAGAATATTAGCATTACGGAACGGAACGTAGCTTGAAGGAATATTTTTATTTTTTAATTTGAGATTCTTTCCCGACAGGTAGGAAAAGGCAGCTTCGTTCAGAATGGTAGCATCAGATACCCTGATATTCTTATCGGTAAGAGAAGAGCCGCCGATTTTTTTAAGATAACTAATATCTGCAACGAAACGATCTTTTACATTATAATAATCTGCGATATCATTGAATGCTTTGAGTTCTCTTTTTTGCGTTCTCTGACCGTAGTTAATATGTAAAAAAGCAGGGTGATACTTTTTACAAGCGATGGCAGCAGTTAATGCGCTATCCATTCCCCCGCTTACAAGTATGACAGCTTTTTTCAATTTTTTTGTATTAAATTACCACAACCATTTAAACTCTCTTGCTTTAATTTCGAGTTCTTCCCTGAATTTGGGATGCGAAATATTGATTAAAGCTTTTGTTCTTTCTCTCAAAGTTTTGCCGTATAAATCGGCGATTCCGTATTCTGTAATTACATAATACACATCTGCTCTCGTAGTAACGACGCCGGAGCCGGGAGTTAATGTAGGAACAATTTTTGAGATAGTATCATTCTTTGTAGTAGATGCGAAAGCGATAATAGGTTTTCCGCCTTTACTCCTCATTGCACCGCGGATAAAATCAAGCTGACCTCCGAATCCGGAAAATATCCGTGTTCCCATCGAATCCGAACAAACCTGACCGGAGATATCGACCTGAATAGCGGAATTGATAGAAATCATTTTATCATTTCTTGCAATATTGAAAGGATCATTTACAAACTTTGATGTCCTGAACTCAATGAGCGGATTGTTATGAATATAATCAAAGAGCAATTTTGTACCTATAACGAAAGAGGCAACAACTTTATTCGGGAGAAATGATTTTTTCTCTCCGTTAACAACACCAAGTTCAATCAATTCTATAAGACCATCGGAGAACATTTCCGTGTGAATTCCAAGATTCTTTTTTTCTTTCATGAAAGGCAGGACTGCATCAGGAATGGCACCGATACCCATTTGTAAGGTGGATTCATCTTCAATAAGCGAGGAAATATATTCGGCAATTTTCCGGTAAATCTGTTTCTCTTCTTCGGAGGCATTTGTATCTACCATCGAAACTTCAAGGAGCTGAGCATCTATTTCAACAATATATTTTATTTTACTTACGTGAATAAAATTATCTCCCAGCACCCTCGGCATATTGGGATTCATCTGTGCAATAACTATTTTAGCATTATCAGCCGCAATTTTTGTGCATTCGTTACTTACTCCGAAAGAACAATATCCGTGTTCATCCGGAGGGGACAGATGCAGCATACATACATCAATCGGTATTTTTTTCATTTCAATCAGGTAAGGAATTTCCGACAGGAAAACCGGATAAAAATCTGCCCTGCCTTCATTCACAGCTTTGCGAACATTACCGGCAGTAAAAAGAGCTGTATGTATAAAATGCCCCGCATATTTAGGATCAACATAAGGAGCATTATGGAATGTAGTAAGGTGTGCAACTTTCACATCCTGCAGTTCCCGGTACCTGTCACACATGGCATTTACGAGAATATCAGGATAGGCACTGTTAGCCTGTAAATAAACAGTGTCCCCGGATTTTATTACTTTTACCGCTTCCTCAGGAGATACAATTTTCTGGCTTAAGTTGGATAATGGCGACATATTATTAGTGATAATTAAATTTGATATTGTTTTTAAATGTCCATAAAAATATTATTTTTCTTAATTAATATAAATCCAAAAATTTGACAGGATTAACAGGATAAAAAAATAAGATTAACAGGAAAAAAGAGACGGGATTAACTGGAAAAGAAAAGAGCATTTCACAGAGGGACACGAAGAAAACACGAAGACACACGGAGAAGAACGTGGACAGGATTAACAGGATAAAAAAATAAGATTAACAGGAAAAAAGAGACGGGATTAACTGGAAAAGAAAAGAGCATTTCACAGAGGGACACGAAGAAAACAGAAGACACACGGAGAAGAAGGTGGACAGGATGAACGGGATAAAAAAATAAGATTAACAGGAAAAGAAAGGAACGGTTTCCCTCCAAAAAGAATGTAGGGCTGGCACAGAGATACACGAAGAAAAACGA
>DATCHW010000065.1:0-1901 GCA_036508135.1 Ignavibacteria bacterium | reverse complement strand
TACAACGGATCGATGTTATAGATTTTGATCGGAATCAAAAAGAGGCGAGGGTCCACTTCATCCCCAACCTGAAGGTCGGGGTATTCGTGACCCTCTGCGCTCCCTAGTAATAAATTATGCACATTCTTAATTGGACTTTTTGATTTAACACTATCGAGATATTTACTAAAAATTCTAATAAATTATTAGTTGTTTAGGTCATTTTTAACTTTCGATAGGTCGATATTAAAAAAAATATTTCGCCCAGAATCATTTTGAAAAAACGTAAAATTTAAACCAATAAAAAACTACACAATAACATGAATGTAGAAAATAAAGAACAAGAACATGACAATCTAATAGAACTACAAAAAAAAGAAAAAATAATTCAAACAATCATCTTATTATATAGCTTATTATTAGTATTTAATCAAAATATGGGAAATGAAACAAGGGCAATAACAATAGTCAATTACATGATGTTCTTATTTGCCTCATTATTATATTATTATATAATAACCATACCAAAGAAAAAAAAATTATAACATCCACAATTATTTGATCCATATTACATAAACCATTCTTTAAACTGTTTAGCATTTTTCATATCATTATCTTTCAGTTTATTATTATTTCTGTACGAAGAGTCAATAATACAAACATTTAATGGATGGAGTACCGCAAGAAGCATAATAGCGCATTCCCAATATTGGTAATAATGTATATAATACTCAAAATATAAAAGACGTGTACTGCTGAAAAAAAATTGTGTAAAGGGATTTATTAAAATAAATAAAAATTTAGGAGTATATGTTCTTTAAAATCCTAACGTTTTAAGATATTAAGTCAGGATTTACTACAACGTTTTGCCTTAAAAACATTGTAGTAATCTATGTTTGAGAGCATTAAAACAACTCTAAAACACGTATTTCAAACCATTTACTACAATCTTTTAGTATTTCATTGTACTATATATCATGGAAATTGATGGAAATTGGCCTACTTTGGCTTTGTGACAGCTTCGCTGGTACTAGGCCCTTAAGTGAAGTGAGTTACTGATTATTTTTGGATTTACCATAATTTCCACCACGCCTTTTTAGCTCCCAGCGCTTCAATTGCCTTCTGATTGATTAAAATCTGATTCTGTAAAAAGTAATTGTTATACATTTTTTGAGGTCATGTTTCTACTGGATTTAACAATTTCCTATATTTATGAGAAGGCATAGACAACAGTAAAAAGAAAAATAGTTTCCGATTAAGTATATAAAAAGGCTTTTGATATTGTTCTCCACTAGAAGCAAAATACAAAATGAGGTATATTCTTTGTAACTGTTTGAGGAATAAACTAAATTACCAGAATCTCCACCAGGGCCTAACTTTCTCAGCAGCAGGTGCTTCTATCTGTTTAACCGGGTTGCTCTTGAAATAGTTAGCAAACACGCCTATATCCTCTTTATACTTTGTGAGATCTTCTATCCTTTTTTCCTTCTCATTTATCAAAAGATTCAGACCTTCGTTACGTTCCTGGAGTTTTGCAAGTTCAATAGGATCCGGAGCTTCCATTATTACATTTTTTAGTCTTGAAATTTCGGTCTTCAATGTCTCATTGTGTTTTTCTAAATCTTCGACTCGCGCCTGTAAGATTCCATTTGTTACATTGTTGGATTCCATTGGATTCCTTATGTCCTCCTCATTGGATTCCATTGGATTCCTTATGTCCTCCTCACTGGATTCCATTGGATTCCTTATGTCCTCCTCATTGGATTCCATTGGATTCCCTGTGTCTTCTTTTCCGGATTCCCTCAATAAACACTCTAACCCTAATCTAATCGCCTCTGCCCTATTCTGATATCCTTTTTCTTCCAATTTTGTAAGCGTATCTTGTGGAATCCACGCAGAGACTTTTTTCATTTCTCCTTCTG
>DATCHW010000064.1:0-73954 GCA_036508135.1 Ignavibacteria bacterium | reverse complement strand
CATAACGGGAAAAGAAGTAACAACGCTGGTAAACGAAACTATGCCGGCTGGTAAATATGAAGCCGTGTGGAACGGACAAAAATTCGCGAGCGGTGTTTACTTCTACAAAATTACTGCGGGTGACTTTAAAAGCACTAAGAGTATGGTTCTGCTGAAATAAAATTTCTCTAACATTTTTAAAAAAAGGCTGTATGAAAAAGTATTTTTAAAGAAGGAAATTATTCTGTGTTATTTAACTTTGAAAATCTTTCAGCGGAATTTATTACTACAAAATAACATCAGATAAATTTATCGATATAAAGTGAATGGTTTTTGTTAAATAATTGTCAATCCTCCTTTCCGGTTCCTGCCTAAAGCATGCAGGGACTTCTTGGGAAGGAGGATTTTTCAAGAAATATAGTCAAACTCGTTTCGCGCAAAAACGGGAAGCGAGAATTTTAAAGCAACAAAATTAAATATAAAACACAATGCAAACACTACGTTTAATTTTTCTCGCATGTGCACTCTTGATGCTGCATATTAGCTCACTCGATGCCCAATGGATCCAAACCAATGGACCATACGGCGGTCCCATAAATTGTTTTACTGTCAGCCCCGATGGAACCAAACTCTTTGCCGGGACCGATGGCAGCGGGGTCTTTCTTTCCACCAACAACGGTACAAGCTGGACTGCGGTCAATACCGGCCTGACTAATACTTATGTCTGGGCTCTTGCCTTCTCGGGCACCAATCTCTTTGCCGGGACTTTTGGCGGCGGTGCCTTTCTTTCCACCAACAACGGCACAAGCTGGACTGAGGTCAATAACGGCGTGAATAATAGTGTTCAGGCTTTTGCAGTTTCGGGCACGAATCTCTTCGCCGGTACTTTGTACGGCGGCGTCTATCTTTCCACCGACAACGGCACAAGCTGGACTGCGGTCAATAACGGCTTGACGAATCTTTATGTATATTCTCTTGCCTTAATCGGCACGAATCTCTTTGCCGGGACTGAAGGAGGCGGACTCTTTCTTTCCACCAACAACGGCACAAGCTGGACAGTTGCCAATAACGGTTTGCCGAATTCTTATAACTGGGAGCTTGCAGTCTCGGGTACGAATCTCTTCGCAGGAACTTCCGGCGGCGGCGTTTATCTTTCCACCAACAACGGCACGAACTGGACTGCGGTCAATAACGGCATGACGAATTTATCTGTCAAAGCCCTTGCCGTCTCCGGCACGAATCTTTTTGCAGGGACCTGGGGCAGCGGACTCTTACTTTCCACCGACAACGGCACAAACTGGACTACGGTCAACAACGGCGTGACGAATAATTATGTCAGAGACCTTGCGGTCTCGGGTACGAATATTTTTGCCGGGACTTTGGACGGCGCCTTTCTTTCCACCGACAACGGCACAAGCTGGACTGCGAAGAGTACCGGTCTGGCGAATAGTAATGTATATGCTCTTGCGGTCTCGGGCACGAATCTTTTCGCAGGGACTTATGGCAGCGGGGTTTGTCTTTCCACCAACGACGGCATAAGCTGGACTACAGTGAGTACCGGTATAACGAATTTTAATATCGCAGCACTTGCGGTTCTGGGCACAAATCTCTTTGCCGGGACTGTCTACAACGGGGTTTATCTCTCCACCGACAACGGCACAAGCTGGACTTGGGCGAGTAGCGGCGTGACGAATAACAGTGTCCGTGCCTTTGCGGTTTCGGGCACGAATCTTTTTGTCGGGACTTATGGCGGAGTCTTTCTATCCACCAACAACGGCACAAGCTGGACAGCGGCGGGTACCGGATTGACATATGTCCTTTCCCTTACGGTTTCGGGCACGAATCTCTTCGCCGGGACTTTGAGCGGTGTTTTTCTTTCCACCAACAACGGCACAAGCTGGACAGCGGCAGGTACCGGCCTGACTTATGTTCGTGCCCTTGCGGTCTCGGGCACAAATGTATTCGCCGGGACTGATGTTGGCGTCTTTCGTTCCACCAACAACGGCACAAGCTGGGCTACTGTTAATTCCGGCTTGACGAATATTTATATCCGTGCCTTTGCGGTCTCGGGCACGAATCTTTTTGCCGGGACTGACGGAGGCGGCATATTTCTTTCCACCAATAACGGCACAAGCTGGACTGCGGTCAATACCGGTTTGACGAGTACTCATGTCTTTTCCTTTGTGGTCTCGGGCACAAATCTCTTTGCAGGGGCTAATTTCGGCGGGGTCTGGAGACGACTGCTGTCGGAAATGATTACCTCCGTACACCTCACTTCCAGCGAACTTCCAGGCAAGTTTCTTTTGCGGCAGAACTATCCGAATCCGTTTAATCCAACGACAAGTATAAAATATGATTTGCCAAAGAATAGTTTTGTAAAACTCGTTGTCTTCGATGCACTCGGTCGTGAAGTTGAAACACTCGTTAATGAGAATCAAAACGCCGGTATATACGAAGCAACATTCTACGCTTCACTGTTTCCAAGCGGAGTTTATTTTTATAAATTAACAACGGATGGATTTAATGATACGAAGCGTATGATCTTGCTGAAGTGAGTTTTGTGAAAACACGTGTTTGAATCCCTTTGAGAGAATCAATATAAGCCCTGTATTTCTTAAAATTACAGGGCTTTTTATTTTGAGATCAAATACTACTCGGGAACGCTTTCTGATTAAAGAAGTGTTTATTCTTATATATGAAAATTTAAAAACATTTATTAAATTCTTATATTATAAAAACTTTCAATTTTCAAATTTCAAATTTTAATTATATGGATTACAAAAAACTCGGTAACAGCGATTTAAAAATATCACCAATAGGACTCGGATGTATGGATATGTCTGAATTCTACGGGGTCGGAGATGATAAGGAATCTGTAAAAGTGATTCACAGGGCAGTTGAACTCGGCATTAACTTTCTCGATACTGCCGATATGTATGGAGTCGGAAAAAATGAAGTCCTTGTCGGAAAAGCAATAAAATCAATTCGTGAAAAAATTATTCTGGCAACAAAATTTGGTAATGTCCGCGGTTCGGACGGAAGTTTCCTCGGCGTTAACGGTAAACCGGAATATGTAAAGAAATGCTGTGAAGATAGTCTTAAGAGATTGGATATTGAAGTAATCGACCTTTATTATCAGCATCGAGTTGATGCAAATACTCCAATTGAGGATACTGTCGGAGCAATGGCTGATCTGGTAAAAGAAGGTAAAGTGAAATATATTGGTCTTTCCGAAGCATCTGTAAATACAATACGTCGTGCAAATAAAATACATCCGATTTCTGCATTGCAAACCGAATATTCTTTATGGACAAGAGATGTAGAAACTGAACATTTTAATGTGTGCGGGGAACTTGGTATTACTTTTGTAGCTTATTCTCCGATAGGGAGGGGATTCCTGTCCGGAAGATTTAAACCTTTAGTAACTATCCCTGAAAATGATTACAGGAGAAATCATCCGCGCTTCCAGAAAGAAAATATTGAACATAATTATGAACTTGTCAAAATCATAGAAGAAATTTCAAAGGAAAAAAAATGCACTCCCGCTCAGTTAGCGATAGCATGGGTTATGGCTAAAAGAGATTTCATAGTTCCAATTCCGGGAACAAAAAGAATTAAATACCTGGAAGAAAATATTGGTGCAATTGATATAAAATTAAATGATGATGATATTAAACGGTTGGAGTTAGCTGCACCTTTAGGGTTTACAAAGGGATTGCGCTATCCCGAAGCAGTGATGAAAAATGTAAATAATTAATGTATTTTTTTTTCCCGTTTTTCGTATTAACATTTCCTCTCTTTTCACTGCTCCGGAGACCGTGTGAAAACAAGAAAATTACCCCGTCGTTTACGACGGGGATAGCTAAAACGCCCCGTATTAGGGTTGGAAATCCCGATGCTCTATATCGGGACTTTAGCCCAAATTACTTTAAGGATAATTTGTGTTTTCACACGGTCTCTCAGGCGGTGGAACGAAGATATAAATTGATTGATTTTTGTTTATTGATTGTTTATGTTTGTTTACAAAAGTAAACATATGTTTCCTTAAGTAAACAATTAATAATTTATTGACAAATAAAATATTAAATAAAGTATTTTCTACCGGCTCGAACATCGCGGTTCTAAGAGCATTAAAAAATTATGCCGTCGGAATTTCCGGCAGGGAAACAGCACGTTTATCAAAACTTAGTCCTAAATCCTGTATTAATGCATTATCTTTCCTGGAAAATCTCGGACTTGTGAACAGGATACGGGGAGGTCGCGACCATCTTTTCAGTCTGAACAGGAATCATTATTTGGTGATTGAAGCCATTCTCCCGTTGTTGGATGTCGAATTGAAATATTTTGAGTCCATTAAAAATGAAATCAAGCTGAAACTCAATAAAAAATGCATCAGCGTATATATTTTTGGCAGTGTTGCCCGGAATGAAGATAATATAAAAAGTGATTTTGATATTTGTGTTATAATGGAAAAAAGAAATCAGCAAAAACTTCTGGAAAATGAGATAAATGAATTAAAAATTTATGCTTCCGGGAAATATGGAATTACTATTTCTCCGTTTTATATTACATTAAAAGAATTTGTAAAACGTGCAAAATCAAATAAATCCCCTGTTCCGGATATCATTAAAGAGGGTATTTTATTATCCGGAAAAAGAATAGAAAAAATTATAAATGGTTAAAATTTTTAAGAAAACGACGGTCAGTAAAACCAAAGCGAATGATTATCAAATTGTTGCAAAGAACTTTTTCGATGGGGCAAAAGTAGCTTCGGAATTTGAATACTGGAATGCTGCAGGTGTTTTGATAGTTCATTCTGCTATTGCATACGGTGATGCAGTTACTATAAAATTCGGAAGTGTTAAAAGTAAAGGAGAAAACCATCAGGATCTTGTTAACCTTATTGATTCACTTGTAGCACAGTCTGAAGAAAAGAAGAAAGCTCTGATGCAACTTTCTAAAATTCTTGACCATAAGAATTTAGTTTCCTATAGTGGTGATATTTATGAAAGAAAGGATATTGATAAACTATGGAAATTTCTGGAAAGATTTATTTTGTGGGCGGAAAATATGTTAAATAATTAATTTCAGTCCGTTATTTCGATAACTCTATTATATCTTTTACTTCTAATATCTGTTTATCATATCCTATGGTCGCAGAGTGTATCATTGCTAATGCCAGCTCTTTCAGTGTTGAAAAAAATTTAGGCATTATGCGCCGCATTAAGGGGTAAAGCCAGCTTATATATTTATAAAAACCAAGTGTATTTTTAAGTCCTTTTGTAGGCTGCATAAATCCCGGACGGAAATTAAATACTTTCCTGAAAGGCAATTTCATTAAATCATTTTCTGTTTTACCCTTTACTTTTGCCCACATAATTCTGCCTTTCTCTGTGCTGTCTGTCCCGTAACCTGAAATGTAACAGAATGTCATATCCGGATTTAGTTTGCTAAGCGTTTCTGCAAAGTTTAAGGTCAGCGTGTAAGTGATTTTATAGTATTCTGCTTCTTTCATTCCAACTGATGATGTACCGAGGCAAAAAAAACATGCATCATAACCTTTTAGTTGATTTTCAATTTCAGTCAAACCGAACAAATCTTTATTTACTATTTCCTTCAATTTCGAATGTGAAATGCCGCAATGTTTCCTACCTATAACCAGAACAGAGTCTACATCTTTATGCTGCAGGCACTCGTGAAGAACGCCTTCTCCGACCATTCCGGTAGCGCCGGTAATGATGGCTTTTATTTTTGCGTTCAAATTATGTTTAAATTATTTTATAAGATTCAATTTTACGAAAATATATCCGTTTATGTAATTAATTTTTAATTTATCCAGATCTTTTTCACCGTTCATAGATATAATTACAAATTTTAGTTTCAAATTTTCATTCTGTACTTCAATGGTCATATCCTTCAGTGCAGGAGACGGAGAATTGCTTTTCTTTAATCCTTCTATAAATAAATTTAAATCAATACTCATTGCAGGTTTATCTTTTTGTCTTATCTCAATAATATTGTTTTCATTATTTTTATTTATCTCAAACGAAATCGAATCAGAGATTTTGACATAATGGTTTTTTGCCGTATCGTTCATTGCATATTTGTAAATCAGCAGATAATCATAATCTTTTAGAATAAACGAATCATAATCTCTCAGCGTGTAATTAAAATACTTATCCACCTGATAAGTCCACTGCGGAAAGAATTCAACTCCCATATACTCAACAATCATTGCTTCTTTCTTATTATGGACATTGTTAATAACAGTATCTTTAATTGATTGCAGGTCGATATCGAACCAGGGTTGAATAGTTCCGAGTGATTTACGTTCGCAGAAGAAGATTACTTCAGAACTTATTTCTCTTCTGTCGTCATCCGTGACAGTATTCCGGATTTTTTTGATTTTACCGTCTTCAATAATATTATTCTTTGATAAAACATTCTCGAGCCTGTTCAACTGGTTTTTTTCTGATATCGAATAAGCACTCCAGGGTCCGAAGCAGGATAAAAAAGCGATTACACAAAGTGAAAAGGGTATAAATTTTATATTCTTCGCTTTACTTAACGTAAAGTAAAGGGCAATACCGGCAAGCCATACAGCAAGTATGAATACAAAATACCGGCGCTCGGTGATCCCATACTCGTTCGTCCTCCTGAGAATAGAAATAAATAAAAGAATTATCAGCGGAAAAAGAGTAATATAAAACCATTTTGTAAAATTTCGCATCCAGGTATTGCCTTCAATATTCCGGAGCGGATGTATCAGAAGTAATGAAAAAATTCCGGTAACGGAGAATCCCAATATTAAATATGAAACCCAACCCATAGGTAGCTGCCATTGTAAGATTATTTTTCCTGTATATAGATAGAGTATGAGCAAATAGATTATTACAAGAGGAAGCAACACATATTGAGTGAATATTTTCAAACCTTTCGGATAGGGACTGCCTGTATCCGGTGCTTCCGTTTCAGATGGCATATCGGAAAGGAAAAACCACGTACTAAAAAATCCAAGAATAATGAAAAACAATTGCCCGTAAATTTTTTCGTTGATGTTAATATTAAAGAGTTTGTCGAAAGAAAGTATGGCTATACATAAACCCGCATATAGAACCCCTGAGTAAACTCCGGTTATCAGTATCCTGATGAAAAGCAACTGGTTGAACTGCCAGAATGTATGTACTCCCGAAGAATCAAATATTCCGATAATGAAAGGCGAGAATGATACAAGCAGGTGCAAAGCAATTACGAGCACGATGTACCTTGTGATATCGATATAACTTGTTTCTGCAGGAAGAGAAAAATAATAAGTCACCAGAAGTATCAATCCTGTTGTCTGTATCAATAAAGAAGTGAATCGTGATGATTTCAATCTTTCAGTGATGAAGGAAAGAGAAATGAGAAAAGGAATTCCGAGCGAACAAGCCATCACTATATTATAAAGATACCTGACATTGAGTGATTCAGGATACGGTAAATTTATAATATAAGCCATACTTACCGCACCGGTTAGCGATGTCAGAATTACAAAAGGGAATCTGTAAAAAGTATGCTTTGCCCCGGAAATCAGATTGTTAAAAGATGGAAGATGCATAAATATAATTTTATATTTGCAGGAAACTAATATTAATTAATATCAAAAAAAAGATAAGAAACAAAAGTATTTGAATAACATAAATTAATTTGAAGCAATTACAATTTGTTTAGTGTTTATTTAAAATAAAAATATTATTTTAATATAATTAAGCGAAATTACAAACAAAATCTACAATGCTTTTACACCAACAATTTATCAGAATTGCAAAGCAATATGAAAAGAAATTAGCAATTATTGATAGAACACTGGATCGCCGGCTTACATATAAGAAAGCATTAATTGGCTCATTAATTTTAGCAAAAAAATTCCAAAAATTCGAAGAAGGATTTCTCGGAATAATGCTTCCGAACTCTTCTGCTTCTGTTTTATCAATACTCGCCACTCTTATGAGCGGCAGAGTTCCCGTGATGATTAATTATTCTACCGGTGTGGAAGCAAATGTTGAATATTCCCAGAAAAAATGCGCCTTCAAAACTATTATTACTTCGAAAGCATTCTGCAAGAAGATCAAATGCCGGCATATTGAAGGAATGGTGTATATTGAAGATATTATGAAATCAGTTTCGCTTCTCGAAAAAATAAAAACATCTTTTAAAGCCGGTCTTTCCGCTGATAATCTGATAAATAAAATTCACCGGGGAAATGAGGAAGATACCATGCTTATCCTCTTTACCAGCGGAAGTGAAATGGAGCCGAAAGCTGTTCAACTTACTCACAAAAATATTAGTTCAAATTTTAAAAGTCTTATAAAAGCATTTTCTTTAACACCAGATGAAATTTTTCTTGCGAATCTGCCTTACTTCCATGTATTCGGGCAAACAGCAAACCTCTGGGTTCCTATTTTAATGGGAATGACACTGGTGACTTACGCAAACCCGCTCGAATTTAAAACTATATGTGATATTGTTCGGGAAGAGAATATAACACTCGTGGCGGGGACACCTACTTTCTTTTGGGGATATTTAAGAAATTCAAAACCGGGAGATTTTAATAAAACCAACATTCTTCTTTCCGGAGCAGATAAATGTCCGGACTCTCTGAGGGCAGGTTTTATAGCAAAACACAATAAGGTTTTACTCGAAGCTTATGGAACAACAGAAACGAGCCCCGGTATTACGGTAAACACATTAAAAAATAATCGTCCGGGAAGTGTGGGGAGACCTCTTGATGGAGTCCAGGTTATGGTGGAAAATAATGAGACCGGAGAACTGTGTAAAGAAGGGGAGATTGGCAAGATACTTGTAAAAGGGGAAAATGTGATGAAAGGTTACTTTGATGATTTCGAAAAAAATTCACTGAGTATGCGCCACGGTTGGTATGATACAGGTGATATGGGATATATGGATAAAGACGGCTATCTTTGGCATGTTGGACGCTTACGGAGGTTTCTGAAAATAGGCGGCGAAATGGTATCTCTCATCAAGGTGGAAGATGTTCTCGAGCATCTATTACCGCATGATACAGAATGCTGTGTGGTAGAAGTTCCTGATGCACTTCGCGGTGCAAAAATAGTAGTGGCAATAACTCACCGTATAGATGAAAAATCAATTTTGAAGCAAATGTCAGAAAAACTTCCGCTTATAGCTTTGCCAAGCAAGTTTGTAATTATTGAAGAAATGCCGAAGGCAGCCACAGGAAAACTTGACTTCAGAGCAATCACAGATATGGTAAGGGATATCATTCAGGGGCGATCATAGTAAATTCTGGTTTTAAAATTATTGAAATTGCTATTTTAATCAAAGTGTCATTTTTTAAATATCCTCCCTGAGTTAAATTAACATCTCCCCGCAAAAATTAATTGCAACTTTTTTACTCTTTGTTACGTCTATATTAAAAAGAGCTAAATAATATAAAAACTGGATACGGATAGATTTATAGAACTTTTGAAACCGCATTATAATGATGCATTAAGGTACTGCTGGTCTTTGTGTTCAGGAAAGTCAGAAGCAGAAGCATCAGATGTTTTACAGCAGTCCGTTTTACAGGCAATGGAAAATCATGATAGTCTTAAAAATCCGGAAAAGTTCAAACCCTGGTTCTTTAAAATTATTACACGATGTTATTATGATACTTTCAGGAGAAGTTTCTGGAAAAGATTTCGATCAATAGAAAAAATTGAATCAAGCAGCAATATTCCTTGTTTGTTTGACATTGCAAAAATGAATGAAGATAGAATGCTGATTTCACAGGCATTATCGCTAATCTCCGATAAAGAACGGACGGCATTGCTTCTTTTCGAAATTGCAGGATTTTCGATTGAGGAAATTTCAGACATTCAGAATGAAAAAAGTATTTCGACTGTAAAATCAAGATTGAGACGGACTAGGGAGAAACTAAAAGAAATTATTTTAACGGCGGAAAGTTCAACGCTGAATAAAAAGTCGTTAATGAACAACGGGAAGATCAGAGATGTGGAAACAGAAACATTAAAAATTATTTCCGAAATTAATACGGGAAAAAATGGAAGATAATACACTTTATAAATATTGGGATTCGGTTAAATCCGAAGATTTCAGCAAATCCTTTGTTGAAGTGGAAAATTTTATCAGGAAAGAATCCTTTTTTGGGATTAAAAAAACAAAATCTCACGAATCAATTTTCATTAAAACTATTTCTGAGAATAAAGTGAAATATGCAGTTATTGTTGCTTCCTTAATTATTTTATTCCTTTCAGGAAAAGTTCCGATTACACAAAATAAAGCCATCGGGAAAGTTGTATCCTGGAGTATGAATAAAAACTCAAATAATGCCATTGCGCAATTGGATAATTTCAGCTGGTTGGATAAATCTAATTTGATGGTCTCGGATACAGTTATAAATAATGAAGAGGTTCTCAATTATAAAATGCTTATACCTCCTGAAATTGACAAATCTCAACTCTCTTTGATTCAGACAAATCTAACTGATATGGGAGATGTTTATGGTTATAATGTATTCCCTGTCTATGAACCTGTAAAACGCCCTGTTTATGCTGCTGCGCTTTATTCTTTGTTTAACTTTGATATGTCTTCTTTGCCCGTTAATCATGCGGAAATTATTAATGATGTTTCCAGGCAGTTAGAAATTGCAGGTATAGAAGATGAAGTGGATATTGATTTCAGGGATTTAAATAATATACCCGGTATCGCTTATATTGTGCCAAAGAAAAAAATGGATTCCTTAAGAATAAAACTGCACAATGATATTGTACGGAATGTAAATATTGAAAAGTCTGTCGGGAATATTAAAAAATCCCTCGAACAACGAAATATAGCTATTAATGCCGACTCGATTATCGAGAAAATCGTTATTAAACTAAATGACCGGGCGCTGAAAAGTCTCAGCTATGACAATGAAATATTTATTGATAATCCTGAGATAGATTCTATTATTATCAGGGTTGAAAACGGAATGAGAAAAGTAAATGAAAAAACTAAAAATATTCAGGATTCTGTATTATCAAGAATGCATAAAAAAATGATAGTTGATATTGAAATCCCGGATGTAGGGAAAATAATGGACTCTGTTATGAATAATATTGACTTTGAAGAATTGAAGAATATGAATATTAAAATTTTTGATGAGGAAGAATTAAAAGAACTTGAAAATCTTAAAGAACATGATAATCTTAAAGAACTTGATAATCTCGATGAAAAAATTCAGATAGAAGTTGATAAAAAATTAAAAGATATGAATATAAAAATCGAAATGAACCCTGGAGAAATGAAGGAATTTGAAAATTTACCCGACTCGGTGAAATCCAAATTAAAGGACATAAAAATCAAAATACACGATCATAAAGGTAATACAGAACAGGAAGAAAAAGAAGACAATAACGAATAATCAACTGTGAATTAATATCACATTTAAATTCAGTTCCTCGGTTTGTGAATATTTTCCGGCATCCTTCCTTGTTTCAAAATGTGAGGAAAATTAACAAATCTTTTAGTAACAACTATCTCCTGAGTTGATTTATCAATTATTTCAATTTTAAAAATCCCGTATTGGGAATTATAAAAAAATATTTTTTCAAATTCTTTATTGACATCGGCTGATAAATTATAATAAAAACTGCTTTCTGAAATTATTTTATCTTTATCGTCCTTTATCCTGTATGTGTATTCTTTGCTGATAGTAGAATCACTGTTGCTATAAATTTCGAAGAATATATAAAACTCAGGAAGATTAAAAACATTTTTGTTTACAAGCGGAGTTATTTCCTTTTTCCCTTCCGGGTCAATTTTGTAATCTGATAAAATCATAATATCACTGAAAAAAATATTAGATTTATCTCTGATACTAATACTGTCCTGTTTTATATATTCCCTGTTTGAATTGAAGTCTTTTATTTTAAAATTTAGTTTATAATTACCGGGTTTTTCGTAAAACACTTTCAGAAAATAAAGAGAAGCTTTTGCTTCGCTTTTCATTTCTTCATCCGTAAAAGAAGTGTGCTCATTATAGACCTTGCTGAAGGAGTTCAGATCTTTCGAATCTTCTATGGTTACAGACATTTCTAATGAAGACTCGAATATATCCATAGTAGAATTTCTTTTAAAAATAATAGCCGGAACAGGAATTTCGATATATAAGTCAATTCTTGCATTATTGCTGTCATTATTATAAAACACAAGCGGGTCTAAAAATAATAATTCCCTGCTTAATTCAGGAAAAGGCGGCGGAAGCCACCTGTCATTGTTTTGTGCAAATAATGATTCTTGTGAAATCACACCGTACAGGATTAAAAGTATTACAATTATTTTTAATTTCATATCTCAATCAATTTAATAATTGAATCTGTAAAAAAGAATAACAAATTTACAATTATAAGTCACTTTATAAAAATCCTTAAAATATGTGTTATATAAGCTGATTTTTGAAAGGAACTTATTTATTAATTTATTTTGTTATAAAATACGACTATAATAGTCCAATTTACTAAGTACAGTTTTTATAATGATTAAGTTATCTAAGAAAGTTGAATACGCCCTTATGGCTTTGAGGTCAATCAAAGGCTCAGGGGAGAATATCGTAACGGCAAAGGAAATATCAGAAGGACATAATATTCCATACGACTTGCTGGCAAAGATTTTACAGAAGCTTAAAAAAGAAAATATATTGATATCAACACAGGGTATAAACGGCGGTTATAAATTGAATACTGACCTTAACATTATTTCTCTTTCAAATTTAATGGATATGCTTGAAGATAATAAAGCAATTGTAGAGTGCCAGCAAATGAAGACTGATAGTGATTGTATTATGCTCGATGACTGCACTATGAAGAATCCGATGGAAAAAATGCAAAAAGAGCTCGAATCATTACTTAAATCAAAAATGGTTTCCGAATTTTTATGATGAGTCTTAAATGAAAATACCTGTATATCTCGATAATAATGCAACAACACCTTTAGACCCCGATGTATTAAAAGAAATGATGCCATACCTTACAGATAAATTTGGAAATGCCGCAAGCGTGAGCCATATTTATGGTCACGAAGCAGCGGAGGCAGTTAAGTTTGCCAGGAAAAGAGTTGCTGAACTGATAAACTCAAATCCTGAAGAAATTATATTCACCGGCGGGGCTACAGAATCAATTAATCTTGCAATCAAAGGTTATGCCGAGGCTAATTTTGAAAAAGGAAATCATATCATTACTTCACTCATCGAGCATAAAGCTGTTCTGGATACCTGCAAATATCTTAGGAAGCATGGCTTTGAAATCTCATATCTGAAAGTAGATGAATATGGTATAATTGACCAGGAAGATTTAAAAAATTCCATCACAGATAAAACAATTCTCGTTTCT
This sequence comes from Ignavibacteria bacterium, assembly GCA_036508135.1. Classification (GTDB taxonomy): domain Bacteria; phylum Bacteroidota; class Ignavibacteria; order Tepidaquicellales; family Tepidaquicellaceae; genus DATCHW01. The sequence goes on along the minus strand of DATCHW010000064.1, from coordinate 60,587 downwards.
GTAATGACTGCTAATAATGAGATCGGAACCATACAGCCGGTGGAAGAGATCGGAAAGATTTGCAGCAGCAGGAATATAGTCTTCCATACGGATGCATCACAAGCATTAGGTAAAATTCCGATTGATGTAAAAAGAATGAATATCGACCTGATGAGTATTACCGCACACAAAATGTACGGACCAAAAGGTGTGGGTGCTTTATACGTGGCATCAAAGTCACCGAAACTAAATCTGGCAGAGCAAATGCATGGAGGCGGTCACGAACGTGGATTCAGGAGCGGAACCCTCAATGTTTCCGGAATTGTTGGTTTTGGTAAAGCCTGCCGGATTTCAAAAAATATTATCACGGAAGAATCAAAAAAATTAACAAATTTCAGGAATAAAATACTGAAGAATTTTGTTACAAATATTGAAGGATGTTCATTGAATGGTCACCCGGAGAAAAGATTACCGAATAATCTGAATGTGAGTTTTGGCTTTACAGACAGTCAGCGGATTTTATTATCGTTGAAAGAGCTTGCAATATCGACCGGAAGTGCCTGCAGTTCTGAAACACTGGAACCCTCTTATGTATTGAGAGCAATTGGCAAACCTGATAATCTCTGCAAATCATCCGTTAGATTCGGACTCGGAAGATTTAATACTGAAGAAGAAATTGATTTTGCAATTGATATAACAATCGGAAAATTAAATAACATCAGAAAAGAATTAAAATAAAATTAAATAATTAAAATTAATCAAATATGTCAGAAACAAAAGAATTCGTTCCCGGTGTAACTGAGGATATAAACGTAACAGAAAAAGCAGTAAAAGAAATTAAAAGGATAATGCAGGAAAATAATATCCCTGAAAATTTTGGACTTAGAATCGGTGTGAAAGGCGGCGGTTGCTCTGGTTTGTCTTATTCGCTTGGATTCGATTCGGATATAAAACCTACGGATAACATTATCGAAAAAGATGGCTTGAATATATATGTTGATATGAAAAGCTTTCTCTATCTTTCAGGAACAGAAATTGATTATTCGGACGGCTTGAACGGAAAAGGATTTGTGTTCAATAATCCCAATGCACAAAAAACTTGCGGATGCGGAAGTTCATTTAGTGCTTAAAAATAACATAATCTCGATGACAAAAAAAAATGGTTTATCGCGAAGAAATTTTTTAGTCAGATCGGCAATCGGAATTGCCTCAGTGGCAGTTTTTCCCGGCTCTGCAATCAGTAAAATATTAAATAAAAATAATAACAAATTAAATCAAAAAGGAGAAATTAGTAAAATGGCATTTGAATGGAAATTTAACCCCAGACCTTATTCCGATGAAGAAGCAAAAACACTTTTGAAAGATGTTATGTCACCTGAAACATCTGACTGGCATTACAACACTCACCATAAAGGATATGTAACTTTCCTGAACAACATCGAAAAGGAGCTCGAAACTGCGGATAGAACAAAGGCAAACGGAAACTACAGTCAGATCGGCGAACTGAAAAGAAGAATGACATGGAATCACGGCGGAACAGTGCTTCACGACCTTTACTGGGAAGTACTCGGAGGCGATGGTGACCCTTCAAAAGGAAAAGATGTATTAGCGGCAATCGAAAAAGAATTCGGCAGTTTTGATAAATGGAAAGAAGATTTCAAGGCATCCGCTCTTGCTGCAAAACTTTCCGGATGGGGTGTGCTTGTGTTTGATAAGCTTTACAGCGGAAGATTACTTAATATACTGGTTGACGAGCATCACTACGGAGCAATCTGGGGAGGCATTCCGCTAATCGCGTGTGACGTATTCGAACACGCTTATTATCACAAAGATGGTCCCGGCAGAGCTAAATATATTGATAACCTTATTAATAACTTGCATTGGGGAAGAATAAATGATAGATTTATAAAATTCGTAAAATAATCTATTATTAAACAAGTGGTAATCAGGAAAATTTATTTTCTTTTAATATCAATTGTTCTTTTAAGCGGATGCGGTAAAAAAGATGAAGTAAAAACTTCCGTGCAGGATGTAAGCAGTTTTACTTGGTCCGAAGAACTAAATATCAATAAAATCCCGGATTATCCCGTAAAAGGGATGATGAATGGTAAAGAATTTAAAGTTGAATATATCAACTTTGAGACGTGGAGAGGCAGCGACGATAACGTGATTAATTTCACCTCCAAAGCACCAAGACAAAACTGCGGAGCATTTGAAGAAAGTGATTCAGGATTCAGATTGACGAAGAAATCAGGTGAATTTAAAGTAGGGGATTTTATAAAAGATAAATTCACTACAATGACTGAAGGTGTTGTGGCAGACTATCATTTCAGTCTCGAAAAAGATAACACAAAAAATGTCACACCTGAATGGAACTGCGTTTTGAAAATATCTGAGATTACGGATAAAAAGGTCAAAGGAAAGATTGCTATTTGCTTTAAGGATGAATCAAAAAGCTGGATAGCAGGTACATTTGAAGCGATAAAATGCTCTAATTAAATTATAATTATTCCCGGTATGCAGAAATGCTTACAGGGATTTTTTTAATAAAAAATAAAAAACTAATTATGAAAAAATTGTTTCTGATTTTATTGCTTATTACTTTTGTATCCCTTTCAGGATGCGGGAAAAAAGATGATAAATCTCAAACCGGAAAAGATGATAAAAAATCCGAAGAAGTGAAAAAAGACGACGGCAACCAAAATAGCGGTGAACCGAAAGATAACGAAACGATTAAATTAAATGACCTCGGAATATCGGAAGGAATGCCTAAAAACTATCCGGGAGATATTCCACAACCAAAAAACTCAAAATGCCTTGGTTCTTTGAGCAGCTCAGAAGGAACGGTGGTGAATTTCGAATCAACCGATAAAATCAATGAACTCGTAGTTTATTTCAAGGAAGAGATGAAAAAAAGCGGATTCAACATTATCGAAGGAGGGGATATAATCGTATCCGATGACGCTGCTATCTTAGGCTGGAAAAAAAATGAAAGGGATGTGAGTGTTATAATGAGTTTTGATAAAGATAAATCAAAATCACAGATAGCAATAACTTATAAATAATTAATTAGAAATTTATAAGCATTAAACGATAATTTTCTTAAAACTTGAAAGGTAAAATGTAAGACGGCTGTGTTTTACATTTTACCTTTCACTTTTTTATTCATATTTTTAAGGAATTAATTTTAAGAATTGATTATATGCCTGTAGTCATATTTTATCCCTCAGGTAAACGATGCCTGGCAGAATTCGATAAGTCTCTGCTCGATGTTGCTTTTGAAAATCTGGTAGAGATAAATCACAATTGCGCCGGCGTTTGTGCCTGTACATCCTGCCGTGTATTGATAAAACAGGGATATGAATATCTTAATGATATTTCCGAAGATGAAATTTTTATGCTCAATACTGAAAATTTAAATTCATCCGGAACCCGCCTCGCCTGTATGTGCAAAATAATTAAAGGTGATAATCCCGAAATAATTGTAGAAATACCCGCAGAATAATGCCCGATAAATACAAAAATATTAAAAAAATTATTGTCTCCCGCACCGATAAACTCGGAGATGTAATCCTCACGCTTCCTTTGATTTCGCATTTGAAAAAATTATTTCCGGATTCCATAATTGATTTTTTGATAAAAAAACAAAATGCAGGGATTGTTTATGGTTATCCCGGAATTAATTCTGTTATCATCTATGATGATTTTAAAAGTTTTCCTGAAAAATTAAGATTTTTCAAAAAAGAAAATTATGACCTTGCAATATCAGTATTCCCGAGATTCGAAATTGCACTTCTCTTTGCTATGGGGGGAATAAAATTCAGGATTGGCAGCGGTTACAGGGGATATTCGTTTTTATTCAATGAAAAAGTTAAAGAACATAGAAAGTATGCCGATAAACATGAAGCAGATTTTAATCTGAATTTGCTGACCCCAATTACACCGGATATAGATTATGATAAAAAGTTTTATTTTTCATACACTAACGATGAATTTGAAAATCTTGACTCAAAATTAAAAGAGCTTGAATTTACTTTAAATGAGAAATATATAATTCTTCACCCGGGTTCCAAAAAATCCGCCAGAGACTGGAGCATAGAAAGATTCATAGAACTTTCAAAATTATTATTGGATAAATTTTCAGATTTTAAAATTGTATTGACAGGTATTAAAGAAGAATCCGGTCTGACAGAAAGAATCAAAAATGAATCTCAAAACAATAAAAGTATTATTGATTTAGCCGGAAAAATATCTTTGCGTGAACTGATGATTTTGATAGATAGGTCAGAGCTGTTTATTTCAAATTCCACGGGTCCAATCCATATTGCAGGGGCTTTGAATAAAAAAATTATCGGATTCTATCCTAATGAAATACCTATGAACGATGTAAGATGGAAACCTCTCAGCGTTAACGCGATAATTCTTAAGCCCGGTTCAGAATCAAAAGATATGGACTCTATAAAACCGGAGGATGTTCTCGAATCAATCAGGAAAATTCTATAACCAATATCCCCCCTTTCTTTCAAAGTCGAAGAGCCCTGACTTGTCAGGATGAGGGTGGGAGATTAAAGTAAATAAAATAGACAGCAATAATTCCCCCTTAGTAAAGGGGGAACAAAAGGGGGTTGTTATAATTGCATAAATTCTCAATTTCTTTATCCGAAATAATTAGTTAATTTTTATGTATTAATAAAAAATATAGTGAAACAAATTAAGGCATTCAGAGTTTAAAATATAAAATAGTTAAAAGTATGAAAAAAATAGCACTTACACTTGGATTAATATTATTATTTGCACAATTTACATTCGCACAGGAAGATACTACTGTCACCCAAACTTTCGAATACAGGAAAGTAAGCCAGAATTCATTCGGACCCGGAGAACAACTGAATTTTATAATTTATTATATGGGAGTAAAAGCAGGAGAGTCCGTAATGGAGATATCACCTAATTTTGAAACTATGAACGGAAGAGACTGTTATAAAATCAATGTGAGCGTGAAAACCTCATCATCCTTTGAATGGGTTTATAAACTGGACGAAAAATATGTGTGTTACCTCGATGCTCAGGGACTATTTCCCTGGAAATATAATCACGATAAAATTCAGGGAAAATATAAGGACATTTTCGAAGCAATTTTTGACCAGGAAAATCATAAAGTAAAAACTTATGAAGGATTGTCAAAAACTTTTAAACGTGAAGTAAGTATTCCTGATTATACTCAGGATCAGGTCAGCGCCTTCTATTATGCCCGTACATTCGATATACCGGTTATGAATGAATGGGATATCATTTCCACGTTCCAGGTGTTTGATAAAGAGCAGTCAAAACAACTTGAGGTAAAATATCTCGGAAGAGAAGAAGTAAGCATCGGAGCAGGCAAGTTTAAATGTATAAAAGTGAAACCTATGGGTATGGAAGGCGGACTTTTCGGTTCGGGTGATGACCTTGTGTTATGGCTGAGTGATGACGTAGTCAAAATGCCGATAAAAGTAGAAGTGAAAATCAAAGTCGGTTCTTTCAATGTGGAACTCGATTCATATCGGAATGTGAAAACTTTAAATTCAAAACTCGATTGATTTGAAGATATCGGAATTATTTTATTCTGTACAAGGAGAAGGGAAACGGACAGGTTACCCTTCTTTTTTTATCCGCACAAATTATTGTAATCTGCGCTGCAAGTTTACGAGCGGGAACCTTTGCGATTCTGCATATACAAGCTGGTATCCCGAAGATGAAAATAATATTGGAGATATTCCTATTGAAAAAATAATTGACGAATACAAAAAGTATGAACCTGCCGATGTTGTCATTACAGGAGGAGAACCCGTTCTTCAACTACGTGAACTGACCGGACTTTGCAGGGGAATAAAAAGTCTTAACAATAATATTTTTATAACTGTAGAAACGAACGGAACATTTTTTGGAGAATATGTCAGTTATGCCAATCTTATCAGCATCAGTCCGAAACTATCTTCATCTACGCCCGCCGGAAGTGAATACGAAAAATCTCACGAAAAGAACAGAATAAATATTGAAACGTTGAAAAAATATCACGAATCATCTCAGAGAAATGAAACTGACATTCAATGGAAATTTGTTTTGAATTCGGAAAACGATATTGATGAGATAAAATCCCTGCAAAATGAAATTGGAATAGAAAACAGAAATATTTTTTTAATGCCTGAAGGAATTTCCGAAAAAGATTTGAACGAAAAAAGTAAATTTGTGGTTGAACTTTGCAAAAAACACCGTTACAATTTTACACACCGCCTTCACATACTCATCTGGGGCAATAAGAGAGGATTTTAGAATTTAAAATTGGTAAGACAGATTTATTTTATAATAATCTGAATTAGATAAATCCATTCTGACTTTATTTAAAAATTTGCTGTCCGAATTTGTTAAGAAATAATTCACTACATCACTCGTTACGAATGACAGCAATATTAATGATGATAGATTTGAATTACTATTTTTATCTTCTCTTCCTCTTTCATTAAATAATGAATTCTTTCCTGAAATAATTTCTTTCCGTAAAGAGTGGATAAGCACAGCACTTCCTGCACCAATCAGCATGCCTCCCAGAACATCGGTCGGATAATGAACCCCAAGGTATATCCTGCCTAATGCAATAACTGTGGAATATAAATATAATCCTGTAATTAAGAGAGGTTTATCAGGATATCGTAAAGTCAGAGATGTTGCGATTGAGAAAGCTGTTGATGTATGGTTTGAGGGGAATGAATAGGGGTCTGTAAATGCTAAATCGTCTTTATTTCTTTTCACATCTTTCAAAACTACAAAGGGTCTCGGTCTTTTCACTAAAATTTTTATCCCGTATGTAAATGCAACAGAAGTGGCTTCGGATAATGCACATAAAACAGATGAATTCTCATCATAATAATTCTTATTTATTCTTGAAACTGTAAATAATATTGGAGGGGTCAGAATTGAAACCGGCAGAATTGATTTATCAGTGATAAATATAATTTTGTCAAATATATTTGTCCGGCTGTTGTTTATTGCCCTGAATATCGAAACATCAAGATTGGAAGGCTCTTTATAATTTGTTGTATCCTGTGAATAGGAATACTGGATATTAACAGACGAAAAAAATATAATGCTAAAAAAAAATCTATTAATATTCTTAAAAACCATTAAAATTTAATTTGATTACTAAACAACTTTAATTTATTTCTGAATTCGCACTAATAATAACGATTAAAATTTCTAACCCCGAGGTATTTTTGTTTAGGCTAAAGCCATATAAGATCGATAAATCTACCCCGTCGTAAACGACGGGGTAATTAAAAACATTTCCGTTTCCCATATTATTCAGAACAGATAACAAGTATTTCCATTTTCCCCGCCGTTTACGGCGGGGTATAAGTTTACAGCAAAACTGGCTTTAGCCAAAAAGATTAATTTGTTTCCCATATTATTCAGAACAGATAACAAGTATTTCCATTTTCCCCGCCGTTTACGACGGGGTATAAGTTTATAACAAAACTGGCTTTAGCCAAAAAGGATAATTTGTTTCTCATATTATTCAGAACAGATAACAAGTATTTCCATTTTCCCCGTCGTAAACGACAGGGTATTTAAAAATATTTTCGTTTCCCATATTATTCAGAACAGATAACAAGTATTTCCATTTTCCCCGCCGTTTACGGCGGGGTATAAGTTTACAGCAAAACTGGCTTTAGCCAAAAAGGATAACAAAACCTAAATCTTTTTTAAAGCATTTTTAATATCTTCTATAAGGTCGAAAGAATTTTCTATTCCAATGGATAATCTCACAAGTCCGTCGGTAAGCCCGGTTTTTTCCCTTAGCTTTTTCGGAATGCTTCCGTGTGTCATTGATACAGGATGGCATACGAGGGATTCCACTCCGCCGAGCGACTCCGCTAATTGAAATATTTTTAAAGATTCACAGAAATTTTTTGCTTTTGCAAAACTTCCGAGTTCAATTGAAATTATTCCCCCGAATCCTCTCATTTGTTTTTTTGCAAGTTTGTGCTGTGGATGAGATTTTAATCCGGGATAATATATTTTTTTAATCTTTTTATTCTTTTCCAATACCCTGCATATTGCAATTGCATTTTCATTATGTGCTTTCATCCTTTGTGCGAGAGTCTTTGTCGAACGCAGAATAAGAAAACAATCCAAAGGGGAGGGGACTGCACCGATTGAATTTTGTATAAATTTAATTTTTTCTGCAATTATGTCATCGGAAGTGATTACACATCCGCCTATCAAATCACTGTGACCATTAATATATTTTGTAGAACTGTGAACCACTATGTCAATTCCGAAGTCAAGAGGATTCTGGAAGTATGGACTCATAAAGGTGTTATCTACACATGTAAGGATTTTCTTTTTCTTTCCAAAACCGGCAACAGCTTTCAGGTCTGTTATACCGAGCATAGGATTTGTGGGGGTTTCAACATAAATTAAAGCTGTATATGCGTTTATTGCAGATTCAATTTCTTTTATATCGGATGAATTTACAAATGTAAATTCCACACCATAGTCTTTTATTATCTGGTCAAACATTCTATATGTACCGCCGTAAACATTATTTGAGCAGATAATATGGTCTCCGGGTTTGAACATTGTTATTATTGAATGAATTGCCGCCATACCCGATGAAAAACAAAATCCGTATTTTCCGTTCTCAAGTTCTGCAAGATTTCTTTCAAGTGCTATCCTTGTCGGATTAATAGTTCTTCCGTAATCGAACCCTTTTGTTTTCCCGAGTTTTTTATTTGAATAAGTGGCTGTCTGGAATATAGGAGTGTTAACTGAACCGGTCACCTCTTCAGGCTCCTGCCCTGCGTGTATTGCTTTTGTTTCGAACCTGTATTTCATAATTATTAAAATTTTAATTCATATTATTTTTTTTCAGCCATTCCTCGTTATGGAACTTAGAGAGATATCTTTCTCCAATATCACACAATATAAAAACAACAACTCCTTTTTCATCTAAGTTTCTCGCTGTTTCAATTGCAATGTGTGCCAGCGTTCCTGAGGATGCACCGCAGAACAGTCCTTCTTCTTTAGTCAGTCTATGGCAAATATTTATTGAATCAGCATCGCTAACATCTATCACCTCATCAATCAGATTGAAATCCATAATCTCGGGTATTATGTCGAGACCGATGCCTTCGATAAGATAAGGTTCTGCTTCTGATATTGTTCCCTTTTCCTTGAATTCTTTTCCGATAGAGCCAACCGGGTCTGCTCCTATAACTTTTATATTCGGATTTTTTTCTTTCAGGTATCTTGCTGTTCCTGTAATTGTTCCGCCTGTTCCGAGTCCTGCAACGAAATGAGTTATTTTTCCGTCGGTTGCTCCCCAGATTTCGGGACCTGTTGTTCTGTAATGAGCATCGGGGTTTGCCATATTAGTGTACTGAGCCGTGTAAAAAGAATTCGGGGTTTCATTTGCAATTGTTTGTGCCTTATTCATATAGTATTCAGGCGAGTCGTGCGATGCGGCTTTTGGTACGACTACAACTTCTGCTCCGAAAGCCTTTAAATAATTTCTCTTTTCAATACTCACCTTATCGGTCACCACGATTATGCATTTATACCCTTTTACCGCAGCAGTGAGTGCAAGACCGATACCGGTATTGCCGCTTGTCGCTTCTATTATCGTCCCGCCGGGTTTCAGACTGCCGTCCTTTTCTGCCGCATCTATCATAGAAAGACCAATCCTGTCCTTTACACTTCCGCCGGGATTGAGTGATTCCATTTTCGCAAAAACACTTGCCTTAAATCCTTTCGTAAGTTTATTCAGTTTTATTAACGGAGTGTTTCCGATTAGTTCAAGAATACTGTTGTTGTACTTCATTTTATGATTGTTAAAATTTCCAATTTTTATAATTTATTAAAAATCCTAATTTTGTCATGTTGAGCGAAGCAGCCTGTCCCGATGTGTCGGGAAAACATCTCTCGTTAGTAAAAGAAGAGATTCTTCACTGCGTTCAGAATGACAAAACTGACTATTTATATCGTTTTGTGTAACCTCAATTATTAATTGTTATACAGGTTTCATCAATGGAAATAAAATCACGTCCCTAATATTCACAGAGTTCGTCAGGAGCATTACTATTCTGTCAACACCCATACCAACGCCTGTTGTGGGAGGCATACCTACTTCTATTGCTCTTATAAAGTCTTCATCCATCGGATGTGTTTCTTCTTCACCGCCGCGTCCTCTCTCTTCCTGCTGTTCAAATAAATTGCGCTGCAAAACAGGGTCATTTAATTCTGTATAGGCATTTCCTACTTCCCATTTATTGATGTACGGCTCGAACCTTTCAACAAATATAACTTGTTCCGGATCACTCTTCATTTCTTCTAATTTCTCCAAAGAATATTCTCTTAAAGGTTTGCATAATGGAGTTGTTTCAATCGGATGATCTATTATAAAAGTCGGCTGTATCATACTCTCTTCGCATAATGATTCGAATAAATCCGATATAATAAGACCCTTGCTGAATGCAATCTTTTTGTCGAATTCAAAACCTTTCTTCTTCATAAATTCTGTTATCTCATCTTTCGTCATTGATAAAACATCTATACGTGCGGCTTCTTTTATCGCTTCTGTCATCTTAATCCTTTTCCACGGTCTCTTAAAATCAATTTCTGTTCCCTGATAATTTATTTTAGTAGTGCCGTTGACATCTATACAAGCCTGCTCTACAACCTCTTCAAATAAATCCATACTATCGTTATAGTCTCCGTATGCCTGATACCACTCCACCTGCGTAAACTCCGGATTGTGAGTCCTGTCGATTCCTTCATTCCTGAAATCCTTCACGAATTCATATACACGGTTAAAACCTCCTACAATAAGTCTCTTCAAAAACAATTCATTTGATATCCTGAGATATAGATCTATATCCAGAGCATTGTGGTGTGTCGCAAAAGGTCTTGCATTTGCACCGCCATATATAGATTGCAGAGTTGGAGTTTCAACCTCTAAAAAATTATATTTTTCCAGGGTCTTTTTTATTGATCGGATTATTTTTGTTCTTTTTATGAAAACATCTTTCACATTATCGTTCACAATCAGGTCGATATATCTCTGTCTGTATCTTAATTCTACGTCCGCAAATGCATCGTGGATTATTTTTTCTCCTGTCTCAGTCACTTCTTCTTTTACAACCGGTAGAGGGTATATTGATTTGGCGAGCAGAGTGAACTCGTTGCAATGAATCGAAACTTCACCTGTTCTTGTCCTGAAAACAAATCCTTTCCCTCCGATTATGTCTCCAATATCGAGTAATTTAAGAGTGCTGTATGCAGTATCGCCGATATCGTCTTTTTTCAGGTATAATTGTATTCTTCCCTTATCGTCTTTTATGTGGCAGAATGTTGCTTTACCCATTTTTCTGATTGCGGATATTCTTCCTGCTACCGATATGATTATTTCTTTTTGGTTCTCTTTTTCTTCATCAGATTCGGGGTCTTTGAAATTCGAAATAATATCTTTAGAAGAGGATGTTACATCATATTTATGCGGGTAAGGATTTATACCGAGTTTTTTAATTTCCTCAAGTTCTTCAAATCTTCTTTTAATGAGCTCGTTTTGTTCTGTCATTATTAATTATCTTTTTTATTTATTAAACTAATCAGCCCTTCGATTTCTTTTGCTGTAAGGTTTCTCCATTTGCCATCAGGCAGGTCGTTGAGTTTCAGGTTTCCGTATTCGACCCTATGTAACCGCCTCACAAAATATCCCTGCTTTTCAAACATCTTCCGTACCTGTCTGTTCCTTCCTTCGCGGATAGAAATAAAAAGGGACTGTTTATCTTTCGGGCTTGCAAAATTTATCGTGCAGGGTTCTGTTCTTTTGTTATCAATTAATACACCCTTCATCAATGCCGCTTTATATTTTTCCTCAAGGGGTTTTGAAATTTTTACAAAATAAGTTTTGTAGATTTTAAATTTAGGATGCATTAATTGATTTGCAAAATCCCCGTCATTCGTCAATATAAGAAGACCTGAAGTATCATAATCGAGCCTGCCGACAGGAAATATTTTATCTTTTGATTTTATTAAATCTATCACCGTCATTCTTTTCTTTTCATCCGATACTGAGCAAATTGTCCTCAGCGGTTTATTTAAAAGTATGTAAACTTTTTTAGTGCTGATTTTTAAAAGTTCTCCGTCAATTCTAACTTTGTCAGTTTCAGGTGTGATTCTATATCCCGGCTCCGAGATTGTGATGCCGTTCACCGTTATCCTGCCCTGAAGTATGAATTCATCCGCTTTCCTTCTGGAGAGAATTCCGTTAGAAGAGATAAATTTATTTATTCTTATCTTGTTCTCTGTCATTTTCTATATCTGTTCCTTCCTCAGTCTCAGGAAAATCTTCGTCTTCAGGATTGATAACCGTATCCATTTCTTCTACTTCTTGTATTGTTATTCCTTCACTGTTTAACTCTGTTATATTTTCGGTTGATAAATCGTCTTTAAAATCTTCTTCAGAATCTTCCTGATTCAAATCCGCGGTGTCTAACAAACTGAGTTGTCCGGTTATTTCTGAGTCCGGTATATTTTTTTGCATTTCAACTTCAGGTGTATTAAGCGAATTAAAAAGGTCAATATCCGCTTCGGTTATTCCTTCGATTTTCTCGGTTTTCAGAATTTCATTTATTTCTCTCAGCTTGGGTAAGTCTTCCAATGAATTTAATCCGAGTACTCGAAGAAAATTCTTTGTTGTGCCGTATAATATGGGTCTTCCCGGACTGTTTGCCCTTCCGATTATGTTAATAAGTTCTCTTTCAAGCAGGGAGTTTACAATATAATCAACGTTCACACCCCTCACAAATTCGATTTCATTCCTTGTAACCGGCTGCTTGTAAGCAATTACTGCAAGAGTTTCAAGTGCTGACTGTGAAAGTTTTTTCCTTTGTGATTCGGTATAGAGTTTACCCACAAATGATGAAAAATCTTTTCTCGTAGAGTACTGATATCCGCCTGCTATTCTGATAATTTCAAAAGCATTTCCGTTCGAAATATATTCCTCGTTAAGTTCCGCAATTTGTTTTTCTATTGCATCGGGCTTGAGATTTATTCGGAAAGTGTCAAGAATTTCTTTTATTTGTTTAACAGAAAGTTCAGAATCGGAACCGAATAAAATTGCTTCTATTATATGTCTGTAATCAGGATTCTCCAATAATCTGTTTTGTCATTTCTTTTATAGAAAATTTCGATAGTTTATCAGGTTCAACATCTATCCACAAAAGACCTTCGAGTGCAAGTTCAAGTATTGAAAGGAAAGTGCATGCTATCAATATTTTTTCTTTCATATCTTTTGTAAGTTCATCGAAATCAATTTTGCCCATCTTTTCGAGAATATTTAATATAAAACCTCGCTGCGTTTCGGGCGAAATATCAAGCGGCTCTATAGGATGTACTATACCATGGTGCATTCCTGTCAATACATTCTTATAACCTTTTATAAGATTATAGATAGTAACATTTTTCAAACTCTTATCATCTTCAAAATTCTTTTCGTAAGTCCTCTCATCCCTGTCGAAATATTGTCTGAAAAAAAGATTGCGTGCCTCTTTCTCGAAATTTGAAATATCAGCCGTTACATCTTTGAACCTTTTATACTCGAGAAGTTTTCTTACAAGTGTAATTCTCGGATCTTCTTCGGTCATCTGTCCCTCATCATCGAACTGCGGCAGGAGCATTCTTGCCTTTATCTTCATAAGTTCGGAAGCCATAAGCAGGAATTCGCCGGCGACTTCAATATCGAGCGTCTGTAAATAATTTAAATAATCCAGGAAGTCACGTATTATCTTTGAAATGGGAATGTCGTAAATATTTAACTCATCTTCTTTTACAAAATGAAGAAGAATATCTAGCGGACCTTCATAATCTGAAAGCTTAGCCCAGTATTCATGAGATTTCCCTGAATCTCCGGTATTATCGTTATTTTGTTCTTCTGTTAACATTTTCCTCTATAACCTTTTAAAATAACAATTATTAGTTACAATTTAAATGAATTAGAACTAAATCAATTAATAATTAATAATTTGTAATTAATAATTAAAAAAAGTAGAAAGTAGCCAGTAGTTAGTAGGACAGGCATTCCTGCCTCCGAGCGGGAATCCAGAAGTTTTGTTGGTGTCACTGCGTTAAAACACCAGCAAAGGCGGAAAAGAAATGAATTAATAACCTGTAAGTCTTCGAAGCAAATCTATATAATATTCGTAAGCTAAATTAAATTCTTCTTTCTCACTACCAAAAAATCCAGATTGAATAACATCATTATTTAAATTCACTGTTTCCTGAACAAAATTATATACAATTGAATCTTTATAAGAAAAATATCTCCCACTCTCACTATACATCCAATATCTTCTTCCATAAGGAGCAAAAGTACCTAATTTTCTATCAGGTGGCTTTTCGCTTCTCGTTAACCTCTTATCCATGAAAAATAATCCCAAAAAATATTCATACAAATCGAAATATTCACTAAAATCATTTTCATTAGTGAAATAATGAGCTAGGAAAGATGAAAAATATTTATAAACACGATTATTAGCTACTAATCTTTTTTGAATATCCGATTTATTTGCATCTGAATCAGGTAAATATTGATAAATATCTACATTCATATAATTTATATCATTAAATAGATGGTAACAATTCATTGCTTCGGGCAATGTAATATCTAAAGATTCAGTAAAATCATAACCTACAGATCTCTGTTTATAACGTAAATTCATCATTTTATATAAAAATTTATATTCATTCTTTTTCAATAACATAATATTTGTCGAATATGATAATAGCAATAATGGATAATTACTCAAATGTTTCCAGATATAACCAAAGCCATCAGTTTCGTTTTTTCTTGATTTAATCAATTTATCAAATACTTCTTCAATCGTTTCTTGATAATGTAAATTATTTTTAATATCACCATATTTTATAAGAATGGCTATTAGCTCAATAATTGATTCTGAGTTTACTTCGTATAGTTCAACAACTCTTTTTATATTATCTTGATTTGGGTGTTCTTTCATAGATAATAAATCTTTGTTTGAAATATTATCAATCAATTTATCAGTAATTGAGCAAATCAATTCGTCAATTTTAATATGATTATTTTTAACTATATATTCTTTTAATAATTCTTTAGTTGTTTCCATAATTTGTTATATTCAATTTATAATAAAAAATCAGGTAATTCAGTTTGCTTTTCCGGCCTTCTAATTTTGGGTTTATCAAAAATTTCCCTTAATAAATCATTATAGTTATCCTCAAATTTTGATTCATCACTCATATCATGGTAAACTAATCTCTTTAAAAACATAGGGCAACTGGTATTAGTATCTCCATTTCTTAATACAGGAATAAATTTTATCATCTGTTCATCAAATTCAATTTTCATTTCAGACCTTATAACAGAATATTCTTCACCTACTCCACCCTCTCTATTATCAGCTCTCAACGCATAATTTGGAGTTAAAATTATTAATACTTTATCAGAATCTTTAATGCCTTTATCTATAAATTTATCCATGTTTTTTCCAGCTCTTAAATCATATCTATCAAATGTTACATGAACTCCTGGCAGTACTGATATTTTGTTTGCCAATTTTAAAACCCATTCTTTATGATCTTCGCTATCCCAGCTATAAGAGATAAATACCTTTAAAAATGTTTTAGACAAAGGTTTATTGTTTTAAATTTTGTTTCAATTTATCATTCTAATTACAAGTTTATTTCGTTTTTCTCGCTCGTACTACTTTTATTATTGAATATTGCGTTAATGTACAATTTTCTGCTAAATAAACAGTAAAAAAATAATTGATTTATTCTACAATTCCAAGATTTCCCAATTACTAAAATCTGTACTTTTTATCTTTTCACCTTTACCTTTATATATTTTCCAACTTCCGGTATAATCTCTTTGGTCTGTATTTGTTACTATTCCACCAAATAATTTCTTACCTTTTTTATTATTCTTTTTAATATAATCCATCAGAGAATCCATCTTTGCTCCTTTATCTTTCAATTTAGAATCATTTAATGTTTGACCGCTTTTCGTATCTATAAGACCTATACTTCCATCTTTCATTTTGATAATAAAATCTACATAGAAAAGTAATCTCTCATCTTCAAATTCATATGGTATTGCAAAGTAAACCGCATCTCTATCTCCATTTTTAAACCACCATTCAACATTCTTTGCTTTCTTTTCCAAGTACTCAACAAATCTTATTTCTGTATTCCAATTTGTTTCTGTAAAATAAGGTTTTACAATGCATTTCTTATATTCCTCTCTTCTGTATTTTTCATTAAATCGTATCGCTTCAGGAACGTTCCAATTAATATCCTTTATTTCTTTTTCTCTAAGTTCAACTATTTCTTTATATTTTTCGTTAGTACTATTTATTGCATTCTTGAAATGTTCCATATTTTGGTCACTCAATACAATTTTTAATATTTCATCTTGCTTATATACATATTCCATTTCTAAAGCATTTTCAAAATATTTATATATTGCTTCTTTTACCCTTCCGATACTTCTATCCTCAGGATAAAAATATGGTTTTAAACAATTCGCTATAAAAATATTAAACCTTAATTGCATTTGCATTTCATCTAAAATAATATCAACAGTTCCACCGTCTTTAATAATAATACCTCTATCAATATTATCGATTTCCCAGTTTGAGATTATATTAGTTGAAAGTGATTCAATCTTTAAATCAAGTTTTCCTTTTAGTTTTGTTTCTTTTGTAATTGTTAAGAATTGTTTTATAAATAATGGTGAAAGTCTTGTCTTTTCTCTTTGTCTAATAGAGTAAGATGATTTTAAATCTATGTTTTTATATTTTTCATTTCTCTTCGAGGTATAAATCGTTATCATATCTTTAGCAATATCATCTTTCAAAAATATATTGCTTAAATTTGTATAAACATAAGCGTGATTCAAATCTTCGCTATTATAATGTCCTTTATCCGGTTCGGGCATTCTCATTATTCTTCCTACCGTTTGAACAGAAAATTCTTCGCTGTGCCATTCCCTAAAAAGAACAAGTATTTGTGCCCTCGGGCAGTCCCATCCTAAAGCTATTCCCTGCTTAAATAGCAATACTACTGTTTTGTCATCATTAACAGATATTTTATTATAATCATAATTCTCATGCGATTCCGACAAATATATACCTAACTTTTCATTTTCTGTTGAAATGTTATATTTACTTTTTAACAATTCAATTATATTATTCTTTAAATCCTCATGCTGTTGTAATATATGAGAAGGAAGTTGAATCACAACTAACGGATTAACGTTTGTTTTCTCTTTTTTAAAAAGCCCTTTAAGTTCTTCTCTTTTCTTTAATGCAACTTCAATCACAAGTTCATCTGAATCTTTACTCATACCTGTGATAATTTTTCCGTTCTTAATCGTATTTTCTATGTTCTCATTTAGAATTATCGATTTCTTTATCATTCCTTCATCTTTTACATCATCTATATCAACTGTAACAGTTCCGTCAGGGTCAATAAATACGGGTGTCGCAGAAACTTCAATCGTAAGTTCGGGGTCAAATAATTCTTTTAATTTGTCTGCATTTTCTGTATCTGTACTGAAATGACTTTCATCGATTATTAAGATTAGTTTCTTTCCGTCTTCTCTTGTATTATACAAAACTTTTGATAAATAAAATTCCTGTTCGTTTTCTCTAATATATATATTTATACCTTCTTTTCTGTTTATACTTTCCCAATTGAAAAACAGAACTTCATTTTCACCAATTCTTTTATCTTCAAGGTCTTCGAAAAAAGAGCATTTAATAATATTTATATCTTCAAAATACTTATCAAGTTTATCCTTACTCTGAATATGTAATTGTCTCGGAGCAATCCAAATAAAAGATGTCATTTCGCTTTTTTCTGTCAACTGTACATATCTTTTCAGATACTCTGCCATAATAATTGTTTTACCGGAACCGGTGGGAGCTTTAAAAATTAATTTTTTTCCTCTGTGTCTTAATAGCTCTTTCGATGTTTCAATTAATTTTTTAACGGCTTTTTCCTGATAGTCTTTTAGTATCATATTAATTATTTTTTCTCCATTATTTTTTTATATGTATCATCTTTTGATAATTCATTAATTAAAAAATTAACCCATATTTCAGTATATTCGTACTGATTAAAAGCAGAATTGTAAAAACAATACTGCTGATTTGTTTTTTCGGGGTTAGGTGAATTCTTTGAGGGTCTAATTCTATAATATTTCCAACATTTAACATGATTATATCCTGGATTAAAAATCCATCCTTCAGGCATTTTACTTTTTAAAGCTTTTGAAACTCTATCACATACTTGACCTGCTCTTAATCCTTGCATAGGAACTTGTTTTTCTTTTATTGCGACTAAAAATTTTTGATATTTTTCCATTTCTTCTGGTTTTTGGGGATCATATTTCACAAACTCAATTGCAACATCTGAGGATTTCTCATGACTTCCTACTTTAGGAATTAAAAATACTTTAAAACTATAACCTAAGCTATTCCGAATAGCATCACCTATATTAGTTTTATAATTTTCTATAAACTTTCTAACATTTTTATAATCCTTTGATTCTTTGATTTTTAAAGCCACTTGTTGTTTTTCTTGTAAAATTGAAGAAAATTGAAGTGCAAATACTAAATTTTCTTTCACCGCATATTTATCTCCAAATTCTGAAGTAATCAAATTCTCAAAATTTATTAACATTGCTTGACACTCTCCGAATACATCGATATCTAATTTAGGTAAAAATCTGTGTTCTATTTTATTCCTCAATTTAATAAAAAATTCTAAATTATTACGTTCAGGAGGATTTTTATCTTCATAATATTGTCCTATACATTCACTTAATTCCCATGCTTTTCTTTCACCATCAATCAATTGATAACGATTACCTCTCTTATAAAAATATTTTATTTTATTTCGTTCGAAAATAGCATGGAATAATGATAGCCAAGCTATACCCATCAAAACTATATATCCACCTGAACGGAAGGCTGTGCGAGGTTTATTATAAATTTCTACTGCTAATAGTGCTGAATCAATAGATTTCTCTAATAATTGTTTTATTTTTTCATTATACCGTCCCATTTATTTTTATTTAAATATCCTCCTATAGACTCTTAAAATTGCTTCGGGAATTGGTGAAAGTTTAATTTTATTTTTCATATCATCAAATTCTTCCTCATAAGTATCATCGCTTAAAGAAAATACATAAACAGAAAATTTTCCATCTATTTTCTTAGCAAAATCTTTAAAATCATCTATTGACATAACATCATAAATAACACCTGTATATTTCTTTCCGTTTTTGAATACTTTTAAACTTTTATTTTTAGTTTTAACTTCTTCAAATGTATCTTCTTTTATGCAAAGCATTTCTGTTGCTTCTACCGTCAATTTCTTTTTATTTTTATCTGTAGGCTTAGCATCTATAAAATCTGTTTTATAATATTTTAAGTTGCCACCTAATCCTTTTTTAAAATCTTCAATAATAATTACACCTATAATTCTAATAGTATTATTCAAAAATTCTTTCTCAATATAATCATATTTATCTTCATTATTTAAAATCACTTTATCTATTTCTCTTACAATTGCTTTTATCCTTTCATCAAATTTTTCTTCTTTTCTTTTGTAATATTTCTCATTAGATTCATTTTTCTTTTGCTTAATATCTCTATATATATCAGAAAAAGTAAGATTCATTTCTAAAAGAACTTTTTTATCTTTTCCAACAAAATCGAAGCCTTTTATAGATTTAGATAATCTTACATTCGTTATCTTCTCACAAATATTGTTTTCATTATTCGTACAGAGTATAAATTTCCTTTTCCCATTATCATCTTTATTCAATGATAAAACGGCTTGACCTGTTGTTCCTGTACCAGCAAAAAAATCTAAAACAGTACACTTTTTACTTGCGCCTATTTGAATTATTCTTTTTATTAATTTAGATGGTTTCGGGTAATCAAAATCAATTTCTCTTTGAAAAAATTCATTAAATTCCTGTTTTCCTTCCTGAGTATGACCTACTTCATCATGAAACCAAATAGTATTTGGGACATATCCATCCTGAACTTCTGACAAAAATCTTTTTAATCTAGGAAAACTATTTCCTTTCTTCCCGAACCATATTCTATTTTCTTTTAATAAAATCGAATAATTATCTTTGGTAAAAACCCATCTTTTACCATTTGGGGGCATATGTTTAATTCCTGATGAACTAATAATTGGATATATACAATTTTCTGTAGGTCCTTCTGCTGTTAAATCACCAGATGTCCATAATCCTCTTTTATCATTATCAGGATTTTTATAACTTTTATTTTCAACCCTATTTAATAAAATTCGATTCCAACCAATTGAATCATTTTTACTTAATTTTTTCTTTTTTGCGAAAACTAATATGTAATCATGCATATTTGAAAAATAAGCGGCATCGTTTTGGGGTGAAAATTTTTTTTGCCAAATAATATTAGCAACAAAATTTCTTTCATTAAATATATTTTCGCATAACAATTTCAATTGTGAAATTTCATTATCATCTATACTAATGAATAATACGCCATTAATACTTAAAAGATTTTTGGCTAATTTTAATCTTTTTTCCATCATGTTTAACCATTTGCTATGCCTATAAGCATCATTTATATCGACATAATTATCATTATATTTCCATTCTTTTGCTTTCCCAGTATTATAAGGCGGGTCAATATAAATTATATCTATCTTTCCGGAATGAGTATAATTTAAAGCACTCAAAGCGTGGTAATTATCACCTTCGATTAGAATATTCATTGGTTTGTTTTCATCGGTAAGAATTTCTTTCTCTTTGACCTCTTTCAGAATAGGTAAATATTCTTTGCACATCTCCACAACATCTTACGGCTTTTCTTCCCAAACAAGTCCATACTTCTTTTTACGCTTTATTTCTTTCTTAAGACGGACGATTTCCTTTTTTAATTCTTCAACTGTTTTTTCTGTCGGCTTTTTCAATTAAATTTAACGGGTTTGATTGATTTAATAATTAACATATTCCTTTAACCTTAATAAATGCTGTTTTACAATATACACTCATTTCTCATCAAGAATTGTGAAATCCATTATATTTAAAAATGTTCTCAAAGGTAGTTTTTCAAATATTAACCAACTAATTAATTGATTTAACATTTCACCATAAATTATTACATGATAAACATCTCTATCACCTTCACCGACATAAACACTATCCAATGAAACTAAATCAACTTCTTCAAGAATATTTATTTCACTCATTAATTCAGCATCATTAAATCTCATAATCCTTTTTAGTGATTCATAATTAATATGATATCTGTCATAAAAATTTGGTAAATCATTAAATTTCCCTCTTTCAGCAATGATAGAAAGTAATTCTCTTGTGACTCTCGGGACACAGGATAGTTTCTCATATAATTTCAATAAATCTTTTTTTTCTTCTTTATCAATATCCTCTATAAACTTTTTACCGTTTTTCGGTGGGGAGGAAGGCTTCTTTTCTAAAATATTATAGTATGAACTATCATAATTACCTTCAGAATCTAATGGTTCCAATTCTATTATTATATGCCTGAAATCTCTTTGGAACAATTTGTAAAGAGGTTCTAATTGGTCAATATCTAATAATACTATATCTCTTAAAAGTGTATTTATATCATGAATATTCTCAACTCCAAAGTCATATTCTTTACATAAATTTTTGTCTAAGACTGTATAAGATCCTTGTTTTTCACCGATGACAAATATTCTTATTTTATTGAATAATTTTTTTTGTCTCGGAACGATTGCATTAAGAGTCTGATTAATCTTTGCAGTTGTTTTTTGAGAAGTTATTTGATAAGCTATCCCATTCGTTTCATCACCAAGGTCTATTCCTGGATTATTTAATCTTGCAGAATTAAGGTTTATCAAGCTATAATTATATGTATAGTTTAAAACTTCTTTAAAAAAGTCTTCACATATTTTTGTTAAATCAAAATATCCAAGTTTATTTCGTGTTTCAATTCGAAACTTAAGGAGCGCTAGATCATCAATGATTTTTCCTATAAAAATTCCTCTAGATATCATTTTAATTATATAAAATTTGAAAGTAATTTAATTAGTAATGTTTCTATAATATGTTCTTATTAATTAATAAATAACACCCCCGAGGCTTAAATATAGAATCGGAAAGTTCTCTTCACCATGATTAAGTTATGAATAAATAAGAAAATAATAAAGAATAAAAAAAGAAAGAGGGGTTTTTATTTCACTATTATTCTACTAGGCAGAAGAATTTGCAGTGGCAGAAGCAGTGGCTGAGACAGGAGCAGTGGCAGGAGCAGTTGCAATTGTACTGGCAGAAACAGGAGCAGTTGCAGTGGCAGGAGCAGGAAAGATACAAGGAGGGGATGATAAATTATTAATATTAATCCCAAATCTTTTCATTTCAATACTTATCAATTTTATTTACTTTCATTAAACTAATAATTTAATATGAATATTTCTAAAAGTGTTTTTTTATTTTTGATTCTTTTTGCTTTTTTGAAAACTGCGGATGCACAGCTGGAGCTGGTTCCCGTATCCCATCCTGTCTATGATTTCCTGAAAAGAATGCAGTTGAAAGGAATGGTAGAAAATTATAATTCTGCAAATATTCCCGTCTCAAGAAAAGAAGTTGCAGATTATCTCATAAATATCAGTAGTCATCCTGCTAAGTTAGCCGCCATTGATAAACAGTTCCTCGGCGATTACAAAATCGAATTCGAGTATGAAATGACAGGGGAATCTAAAAATCAGGAGTCTCTCTTTTCTGATTTTTCCATCGGAAATATTTTTAAGGACAATAAGCAAAAATATGTTTACAATTACCTGGATTCCAATGCTACATTTTTTCTTGATGTTCTTGGTAATATATCCCATAGGGAATCAAACGGAGACTCGATCAAAATTAATTCAATTACACTCGGAGAAATAGGATTCAGATTGCGCGGAACACTTTTTAATTCTTTAGGCTATTATCTACGTGCATCAAACGGACAAAAACTGAAAGGCGAAGTAAAGGATGTTATATTTGCCGCGAATACAGACCCTAAACTTCATTCAAACACGAAATTTGTAAATGAAAATAAAAATTTTGATACTTTCGAAGGATATATCCGATATCAGACCAAAACAAACTGGCTCGCCTTGACTATCGGAAGGGAAGCGCTGAATAACGGATATGGCTATATTGATAAAATGTTCCTGTCAAATAATGCTGTGCCTTTTGATTTTATAAAGTTTGATTTAAATTATAAAGCCCTTAAATATTCATTTGTTTACGGTGCTATCAAAGGCGATTCTATGGGAATTGATATGAAATGGAAAAATATTGCTACTCACAGGCTCGATGTTAATTTGTCAAGATATTTTAAATTTGGTTTAACTGAAACCGTTATTTCATCCGGTTCACCGTTCAATTTAACATATCTGAACCCGCTCAATTTTCTTATTTCAGCTGACTTAAATACAGGTGCTGCAAATACAACCCAGAGTAATTCCCTGCTGGGTATAGATTTTGAAGTAAATCCGTTCAATAATCTTGCATTTCAGGGCACGTTACTTATTGATGATATAAATCTTTCAACCATTAGCGATACAGGATATCTTTCAAACGAAAATAAATTTGGCTATCAGATCGGTGCTATCTGGACTGAAGCGTTTACCATTCCGAATATTACACTTGCACTTGAATACACGCGGTTGAATCCTTTTGTTTATTCGCACCGTTCAAATAAAGACCAGTACTCTCACTGGGGGCTTTCTCTCGGGCACGCTTTGCCTCCTAACTCGGATGAAATTGCCGCAAAACTTAAAATTGATTTTACAAGCAGAATAAAACTTGATTTACTTTATCAATACCAGCGCTCGGCGGACGGATTTGAATATGACCAGTATGGTACAATAATAAGAAATTACGGCGGAAATCTTAATGTCGGAAGTCTGGATTTTAATTATGAAAGTGTTTTCCTCAGAGGACATAGAATTAACAGGTCGATATTTACTGCTAATCTTATCGTTCAGCCGATAAGGCAGTATTACCTGATGATAAAATATCAGTATAAAATTTCTGATTCGCAGTATTTAAAGCAAACATTTAAAGATTCATTTTTCTTTGTAACAGCGGCAGTAGATTTCTAAATTCATAGATTATGGAATTATTCAAAATAGGATTTATTACAGTTAGGGTAATTGACCTCATCGATATTACAATTGTTGCGTATGTCTTTTACAAATTGTATAAAATAATGCGCGGTACGATTGCGTTCCAGATATTCTTTGCCCTTTTGCTTATAATAGGATTTTCCTTCATTGCAAAGCTTCTTAATATGCATGCCATCGGCTGGCTGTTAAGCAAGTTGACGGATATCTGGGTGATTGCTTTTATAATCCTGTTCCAGCCGGAAATCCGCAGACTCCTGCTCATCATCGGAAGAACAAATATTGCAAGACTCTTTTTGAAAATAGATATCAATCAGGATATTACTGAATTAGTCGATGCCTGCATAGATTTTCAGAAGCGCGGCTGGGGTGCATTGATAGTGATTACCCGTACTACAGGGATTCAGAATATTGTGGAAACGGGGATTCCGATTCAGTCTAAAATCAATACAGAACTTCTTGTCTCAATTTTCAATCCAAAATCTCCGCTTCATGATGGAGCTGTCGTTATCAATAATAACAGGATCGAGGCAGCAAAGTGTTTACTGCCTTTATCTGAAACTATGTCCGTACAAAACAGAAATCTCGGAACGAGGCACCGTGCAGGACTCGGTTTATCCGAAGTATCGGATGCAATAACTGTTATCGTTTCTGAAGAGAGGTCTGTGATATCAATTGCTGAAGACGGTCAATTGTATGTCACAAAAGATTCGGAAGACCTGAAAGAGAAATTGATATATGCATTATCAAATGAAAACGTTGCAAAATCCGTTATGAAAGTTTTTGCAAAAACAGATGAAAAAATCAAATCTGATTAATAAACGTATCAATGCCACTCGATATATATCAAAGCAAAAGGGAAAAACTTATACAGCAATTAAAGTCGGAAGGCATTCGCGATAAAAAAGTTTTAATGGCAATAGACTCAGTGAAGAGGGAATTGTTTGTGGATGAAGATATGAAAAAATTTGCCTACGATAATAACCCCCTGCCCATTGACTGCAATCAAACTATTTCACAGCCGTATACTGTTGCTTTTATGACTGAACTACTCGAAATTTCAAAAGGGGATAAAGTTCTCGAAGTGGGAACCGGCTCCGGATATCAGGCTGCAATTCTGGAATCACTCGGGGCTGAAGTTTACTCTGTTGAAAGGATTCCTGCTTTATACAAAAGGACTTCGGATTTATTGAAAAAACTTGGTTCGCGGACAACTGTTAAATGTGATGACGGATGCAATGGCTGGAAGGAGAATTCACCTTTTGATAAGATCATCGTCACTGCCGGAAGTCCAAAAGTTCCGAAAGAATTGGTTGACCAGCTAAAAGTAGGCGGAATTATGGTTATCCCTATCGGTGATGAATTCACGCAGGAGATGCTTGTGATTAAAAAAGTTGATAACGCTTCGCCAAAACCTAAACTAAATATTGAGAAGCATAAATATTTCAGGTTTGTTCCGCTGATAAGCGATAAAGCATGGGACGGAAATATTTAAAAGAATTGGAAATCATTGGAGATTAAGGACAAATATTACACTGTAAAGAGTTATAACAAAGTCGAGATAAAAATCACAAAATCAACTTTCATTGCAGAACTTTTTCCCGTCGAAAATACGGATGAAGTGAGCAAAAATTTAAAAGCCGTGAAAGAGAGATATTACGATGCACGCCACCATCCTTACGCTTACAGGCTGGGGCTCGATGAGAATAATTTCAGGGCAAATGATGATGGCGAACCACCCGGTTCTTCAGGCAAACCTATACTCGAAGTTATTGATAAATCGAATATTACTAATGTTTTAATTGTGGTAACGAGATATTTTGGAGGTGTAAAACTCGGTGTTGGAGGATTAAGGCGTGCTTACTCTGAAACCGCACTTGCCTCTATTGAGAAGAATAATATTATAGAAAAATTTATCACTGAAAATATTCAACTCGAATTTAACTATGAATATATAAGTCCTGTTATGAATTTTCTGGAATCGAACAATTATAAAATCTCAGAAAATATATCCGAAGATAAAGTAAAATTAATTTGCGAAGTGAGGTTATCTTTTTCTGAGAATTTCAAAAAAGAACTGGTTAATTTCACAAAAGGCAGTATAATTATATCATGAAATAACATCAATTATTACAGCAATTTTCTCTCTGTATTCCCATTCTCTAAGTTCCTAAATTATATAACATTTAAACTTGACTTATATTATTAAATTCTGTAATTTTACTGTTTAAAAATTTTTATAAACGTTAAAAATATAATAGTTTTGCCGACAATTAATCAATTAATCCGTAAAGGTAGAAAAGTTATCGAGTATAAGAGTAAAGCTCCTGCAATGGATTCTTGTCCTCAGAAAAGAGGAGTCTGCACCAGGGTTTATACTACAACACCTAAGAAGCCGAATTCAGCTTTAAGGAAAGTAGCCCGTGTGAGATTAACAAATGGAATCGAAGTTACTGCATACATTCCCGGAGAGGGACATAATCTTCAGGAACACTCGATAGTGCTTATCAGAGGCGGAAGAGTGAAAGACTTACCCGGTGTAAGATATCACATTATCAGAGGTGCTATGGATACGGCAGGTGTAGCTAACAGGAAAAAAGCACGTTCGAAATACGGCGCCAAGAGAGCCAAAGAAACAGCCGGAAAATAACAATTTTGAATAACAATTTTTTATAAAAGTATAACTTTTTACTAAAATATTTTTTAATGAGAAGAAAAAGAGCAGAAAAAAGAATAAGAAAACCGGATCAGAAATTTAACAATATCCTGGTTGCAAGATTTATAAATAGTATTATGCAGGAAGGCCAAAAAACCACTGCAGAGAAAATATTTTATAAATCGCTCGATTTAATCGAAGAGAAAACCAAGACTAATCCTTTAGAGGTTTTTGATAAAGCGGTGAACAACGTTATGCCTGCGATAGAAGTAAGGTCAAGAAGAGTTGGCGGATCAAACTATCAGATACCGACCGAAATAAGACCTGACAGAAGAACAGCACTTGCTATCAAGTGGATATTGACATATTCACGTGCAAGAAGCGAAAAGACTATGTCGACACGCCTTGCAGGTGAACTTATAGCTGCCTCAAATAATGAAGGCAATTCAGTCAAGAAAAAAGAAGACGTTCACAAAATGGCTGAGGCGAACAAGGCATTTGCACATTATAAATGGTAATAATTAGAAAGGTATAATCTTAAAGTAATGCCAAGAAAAGTAACATTAGATAAGACGAGAAATATTGGAATTATGGCTCACATTGATGCCGGTAAAACTACAACTACCGAGCGTATCTTGTATTATACCGGAAAGCTCCACCGCATGGGCGAAGTTCACGAAGGTGCTGCTACAATGGACTGGATGGAACAGGAAAAAGAAAGAGGCATTACGATAACATCAGCAGCAACAACATGTTTTTGGAGAGAGCATCAGATAAATATTATAGATACTCCCGGACATGTCGATTTTACTGCTGAAGTGGAAAGATCATTAAGAGTACTCGATGGTGCGGTAGCTTTGTTCTGTGCCGTAGGAGGTGTAGAGCCGCAGTCAGAAACCGTCTGGCGCCAGGCAGATAAATACAGCGTACCGAGAATTGCATTCGTGAATAAAATGGACAGAACCGGAGCGGATTACTATCACGTAATACAAATGATGAAAGACCGCCTGAAAACCAATGCCGTGCCTATCACCTTACCTGTGGGGCAGGGCGATATGTTCAAAGGCATTATTGACCTGATAACTATGAAGGCGAAAATGTATGACGAAGACACCCTCGGTGCTACATATGATGAAATTGAAATCCCTGCTTCTTTCAGGGAAATTGCGAATAAACACAGACAGATATTGCTCGAAGCCGTTTCTGATATTGATGATACACTTCTTGTAAAATTTCTCGACGGAAAAGAAATTACTCCGGCAGAAATTACTGATGTATTAAGAAAAGCAACAATTAAAGTTAAAATAATTCCTGTACTATGCGGTTCTTCTTTCAAGAATAAAGGAGTCCAGGATTTGCTCGATAAAGTAGTAGATCTTTTACCATCACCTTTGGATGCCGGCAGCGTTTCGGGTCACCATTTACATACTGATGACCATATTGAAAGGCAGCCTTCGGATGAAGAAAATTTCAGTGCACTTGCATTTAAAATAATGACAGACCCTTATGTGGGTAAACTTACATTTTTCAGGGTTTATTCAGGTACAGCAAAAGCAGGAAGCTATGTACTAAATTCTATTTCAGGTAAAAAAGAGAGATTTGGCAGATTACTGCAGATGCACGCAAACCACAGGGAAGACGTCGATGAAGTATTTTGCGGAGATATTGCAGCAGCAGTAGGATTGAAGAATACAAGAACCGGAGATACGTTGTGCGACGAGTCTGATGCTATAATTCTTGAAAAAATTACTTTCCCGGAACCCGTTATTCAAATTGCAATCGAACCTAAAACGAAAGCGGATCAGGATAAACTTGGCGAATCTCTCGGGAAATTATCCGATGAAGATCCTACATTCAGGGTAAAATCCGATGAAGATACAGGACAGACCTTGATTTCAGGTATGGGTGAGCTTCATCTTGAAATTATTGTTGACAGGTTAAAAAGAGAATTTAAAGTGGATGCCAATATTGGTAAACCACAGGTTTCATATAAAGAAACAATCAGAAAGAAAGTTCAGCAGGAAGGCAAGTTTATAAGGCAATCAGGTGGACGCGGACAGTTCGGTCACGTTTGGATTGAGATCGAGCCGAATGAAAAAGGAAAAGGATATATTTTTGAAAATAAGATAGTCGGCGGAGTAATACCGAGAGAATATATAGCGCCTGTATCGCAGGGAATTCAGGAAGCAATGAAAACAGGAGTACTTGCAGGTTATCCTGTAGAAGATGTGAAAGTGAAATTATTTGACGGGTCGTTCCACGATGTTGACTCTTCAGAAATGGCTTTCAAGATTGCAGGCTCTATCGCATTCAAAGCAGCAGCCAGAAAAGCAAATCCTATATTGCTTGAACCGATAATGGATGTTGAAGTGGTAACACCGGAAGAGTATATGGGTGACGTAATGGGTTACCTTAGCTCAAAACGAGGCAGGATAGAAGGTATGAGCCAGAGAAGTGATGCACAGGTGATAAAAGCCCTGGTACCATTGTCAGAAATGTTCGGTTATGCAACTCATCTTCGCTCTATGACGCAGGGTCGTGCAATTTATTCTATGCAGTTTTCACATTATGATGAAGTTCCAAAGAGTATTTCCGAACTGATAATTGAAAATTTAAAAGGTAAAACGAAAGTATAAAAGAAATTTTTTGTTCTTTATTATGTAGTGGGTCAGTCCCGATTTATCGGGATAAAACTCGTAAAGATCAGACGCGATAAAACGCTCTATAAAACATACTCTGCAAGCCGGAAAGGGCAAGCAGAGTGGGTTTCCAAAAGATTCTGGGTCAGTAGCTCAGATGGTTAGAGCGCGTGCCTTATAAGCACGAGGTGGGAGGTTCAATTCCTCCCTGACCCACAGATTTTTTTACAAAGTAATCTAAATAATAATTTTTTAAATCATATTAATTTATAAAAAGGAGAAATAAACAAAATGGCTAAAGAAAAATATGATGTAAGTAAACCTCACGTGAACATTGGTACAATAGGTCACGTTGACCATGGTAAGACCACATTAACTGCGGCTATCACGATGTATCTTTCGAGAAAAGGTGGTGCAAAAGTTAAGAAATTTGATGAAATTGATAAAGCGCCCGAAGAAAGAGAAAGAGGTATAACGATTGCAACTGCACACGTAGAGTACTCAACTGATAAAAGACACTATGCACACGTTGACTGTCCCGGACACGCTGACTATATCAAGAATATGATTACAGGTGCCGCACAGATGGACGGATCAATCGTCGTAGTTGCGGCTACAGACGGTGCTATGCCTCAAACAAAAGAACACATTCTTTTAGCCAGGCAAGTAGGTGTACCTGCAATTATTATCTTCCTGAATAAAACTGATATGATCTATGCTCAGGAAAAAACAGCAGAAGATGCAGAGTTAATGCTTGAGGTCGTAGAATCAGAATTAAGGGACATTTTGACAGGATACGGCTATCCCGGAGATGAAATTCCGATTATCAGAGGCAGTGCATTAAAGGCGATGGAAGCTGGTCTTGATACAGCAGCAACTACAGATGATCCAAGATTCAAATGCATTCAGGAATTATTGGATGCAGTTGACAGCTACATTCCTGAACCTGCTCGTGAAATCGACAAGCCATTCTTAATGCCGGTCGAAGACGTATTCTCAATCACTGGCAGAGGAACTGTAGCCACAGGCAGAATTGAAAGAGGAAAAGTGAAAGTAAGTGATGAAGTAGAACTTGTCGGATTAGGTATGCATAAAAAGACCGTAGTAACGGGCGCAGAAATGTTTCAGAAAGAACTTACAGAAGCAATTGCCGGTTATAACTGCGGGCTCTTGTTAAGAGGTATAGACAAGAATGAAATCGAAAGAGGAATGGTTCTTGCAAAACCGGGTACCATTACCCCTCACAAAAAATTCGAATGTAAGGTTTACGTATTATCAAAAGAAGAAGGCGGAAGACATACACCATTCACAACCAATTACAGACCTCAGTTCTATTTCAGAACGACAGACGTAACAGGTATTGTATCCTTACCCCCGGAAATCCAGATGGTAATGCCCGGTGATAACGTTGAAAATCTTATAGTAGAGCTCATCAGCGAAATCGCTATGGAAGAAAATCTTAAATTCGCTATCAGAGAAGGCGGAAGGACTGTAGGTGCGGGATTTGTAACAAAGATACTTGAATAATATTTTAAACGCTAAAATTTATTAAAAATTGGCAACACAAAAAATAAGAATAAAACTAAAATCTTACGATCATACTTTGCTCGATAAGTGGACGGAAAGGATCATAAAAACAATCAAATCTACGGGTGCGATTGTAAGCGGTCCTATTCCGCTTCCGATGAAAAAGAACGTTTATACTGTTCTAAGGTCGCCTCACGTTGATAAAAAATCACGCGAGCAATTCGAAACCAGATCGCATAAGAGGCTCATTGATATTCTTAATTCATCAAATAAAACCGTTGATGCATTAACGAAACTCGATCCTCCGGGCGGTGTTGATATCGAGATCAAAGTATAGGGCGTTTTGTTCTATATTATATTTTATTAATTTTATTATCTATACTAATGATTGGCATTATTGGTAAAAAAATAGGAATGACTACATTCTTTGAGGAATCAGGAAACGCACATCCATGCACTGTTGTTGAGGCAGGTCCCTGTACTATTACACAGATAAAAACAAAAGAAAAAGACGGATACGAAGCTTTACAAGTTGCATTCGGTGTAAAAAAAGAAAAGAATACAAATAATTCTCAAAGAACAGTTTTTAAAAAACTGAATATAGCACCTGCGAGAATCCTGAAGGAATTAAGAGACTATCCGGTTAACAGCTTAAAACTTGGAGACCAGATTAAAGTTGATATCTTCAAAGCAGGCGATACAATAAAAGTATCCGGAACGTCCAAAGGAAAAGGATTCCAGGGCGGCGTAAAAAGACACGGATTCGCAGGCGGTGTAAGAACCCACGGACAAAGCGACAGGGAAAGAGCACCCGGCTCTATCGGAGCAAGTTCATATCCTTCGAGAGTTTTCAAAGGACAAAGAATGGCGGGAAGAATGGGCGGCGAGAAAGTGACCATCAGAAATCTCAAAATCCTGAAAATAATTCCGGACTCGAATCTGATACTTATTAAAGGAGCAATCCCGGGCGCAAAAACCGATTTTATCGAAATTTATAAAGCTTAAAAATGGAATTAAAAGTATTAAAAATAGACGGCTCTGAAAGCGGAGAAAATGTTCTGCTTCCGGATGATGTATTCGGTATAGAGCCCAATAATCACCTCATCTATCAGGCTGTGAGAAGCTTCCTATCTAACAAAAGACAGGGTACTCATAATGCAAAAGAAAGAGGCGAAGTTTCAGGCGGAGGGAAAAAACCTTTCAGGCAAAAAGGAACAGGACGTGCAAGACAGGGCACAAGCCGTTCTCCTATCAATAAAGGCGGCGGTACGATATTTGGACCAAAACCTCACAGGTATTATCTTTCTCTGCCGAAAAAAGCTGCACGGCTCGCAAGAAAAAGTGCACTAAGCCTGAAAGCAAAAGAGAATGAAATAATGGTTATCGAAGACTTTTCATTCGATAAACCTCAAACAAAAGACCTGCATAATATTATGAAGGCGCTTAAACTCGATGACAAGAAAACACTTTTCCTTCTCGGCGGAAAAAATGATAATTTGTACAAGTCCGGAAGGAATATATGTAACCTGAATGTGATGATTTCCGATAAAGCTGCAACTTATGACCTTGTTAATAACAAAGTATTATTACTGCAAAAGTCAGCCGTAGATAATTTATGCAAAAGTCTTATATCATAATTAAGGATTAAAAATGAAAAGTATCTTATATAGACCATTAATAACGGAAAAAAATACTTTACTGCAAGAGCAATTAAATAAATATTCTTTTGAAGTAGCAAAAGATTCGAATAAAATCGAAATTGCAAAAGCTGTAGAAAAAAAGTTTAATGTTAGAGTCGTAAATGTCCAGACCTTAGTTGCAAAAGGAAAAAAGAAATCACAGTTTACGAAAAAAGGCAGATTTGAAGGTTACCGTGCAGACAGGAAAAAAGCAGTTGTAACTTTGCACAAAGAGGACAAAATAGACTTGCTCGGAACAGCCGAAGTAAAGTAATTCCGGTTATCAGATTAAATCATTATTTTTTACGTAGCTAATTGACCGGCTGTACTTATACTCTTTTTATTGCTTACGGATAGAAACTAAGTAACCCTTTTTTGCGTTTAATGAAATAAAGAAGCGGACAATAAATTAAACAATTTCTATGAAATTAGGAAAACAGTATACAAGTCGAGAAAATCAATCCACCGATATTTATCTCAAAGAAATTAGCAAAACCACTCCGCTGACAGTGGAAGAAGAAATTGACGCAGCTAAAAAGATAAAAAAAGGCGATAAAAGAGCGCTTGATACACTCGTAAAAGCAAATTTAAGATTTGTTGTCAGCGTTGCAAAACAGTATCAGAATCAGGGATTATCCCTTAACGACCTTATCAACGAAGGCAATTTAGGACTCATTAAAGCCGCTAAAAAATTCGATGAAACAAGAGGATTTAAATTCATTTCTTATGCCGTATGGTGGATAAGACAGTCAATACTTCAGGCACTTGCAGAGCAATCCAGGGTCGTAAGACTGCCGTTGAACATTGTTCAGCAGAAAAGCAAGATATCCAAAACGATCAGCGAACTGGAACAGGCAAATGAAAGAGCACCAAATGTACTGGAAATTGCCGAACAACTCGATATGAGTATTTATGAAGTTCAGGAAACCTTGAAAAATTCCGGCGGACACGTTTCGATGGATGCACCCAGCGTACACGGAGAAGATACAAAACTCATCGATATAATGCCTGACAAAATGGAGAAGATGCCGGATGCAGGATTATTGAAAGATTCCCTGAGAATTGAAATTGAAAGGGCACTCGATACACTTTCTCAAAGGGAAAAGGAAGTTGTAAAATTATACTACGGACTCGAAAAAGAAAATCCCTTAACATTAGAAGAAATCGGAGATAAATATAAACTTACCCGCGAACGCGTAAGACAAATAAAAGAAAAAGCAATCAGAAGATTAAGACAGGCATCACGCTCTAAATCTCTGAAAGCATACCTTGGTCAATAATTGATTTTTCCTTTCATTCAAAAAAGAATTGCGGTTTGAGAAATTAAGCCGCAATTTTTTTGTTTGTGAACTATCCGAAATTACTACTTTTCAAATGAAAATAAATTTCCTTAAATTTCACTACCACAAAAACTAAAAGGAGGTTAAAATGAAATCTGTTTTTATAATTATTTTTGTTTTATTCCTGTCGTTTGCTATCGGCTGCGGTAAAAAATCAACCACCGATAATAAAGACACAAAAAAGGAAGAAAAGAAGTCTGAATTTGTATCCGGGGTCGCCTGTAAAATCGATGGTAAGGATTTTCTAATTCCTGATTCATTAAGTTATGCTATAAAAAGCAGTGATGTCTTTTCTATATATGCAAAGATTGAAATTGAAGGCGGACAATATGAAGATCTCTTTTTCTATATTCAGGCTCCTCTAAAAACCGGTGATTTTATTCTTTCAAAGGAAAATAAACCCGGACACGTTCAGTACAGAACGAACAAAGATAAACAGGTAAAATCAGAGTATGATCAATATTGGTCTGATGATGGAAAACTCACTCTCACAAAAGTTGATGAAAAAAGCATCGAAGGCACTTTCAGCTTTACCGCTACTGGTACTGTCAACGATGTAGATAAAAAAATGGTTGTGACAGACGGCAAACTCAAAATAAAATTGCAATAAGGAAAATATAACTTACTATTTATTACCTCATCGTTTATTAAAGAAATCTTCAAAAGTTAAACATAAAATTCCCTCCCCATTCAAGGGGAGGGATTAAGGGTGGGGTGTAAATAAAATATAACTTACTATTTATTACCTCATTGTTTATTAAAGAAATCTTCAAATGTTAAACATAAAATTCCCTCCCCATTCAAGGGGAGGGATTAAGGGTGGGGTGTAAATAAGATATAAAAATTAATTGATTTCTTATCCTCTCACTGACGAATTGAGGAGAAAATAAAAACAAACAGATTCATTATTTTAAACGGAACTTGATGGACATACCCATTTATCTTCATTGAAAGAGTTTTCGCATTTAATTATAATGATTTGATATTATTATTAATTAATTATCGAAGCGAAGCGTAGATCCCGATGAACTTGTGAATCGGGACTAATTATTAATTTAAAATTGTTCTTTTTAATTACTCACTGAAGTTACGCATTTGTCATGTTGAGCGTAGCGAAACATCTCGAAAATCAATGAAAACGAGATTCTTCACTTCGTTCAGAATGACAAACCCGGTTGTTTTTTATGGTTTGCGTAACTTCAGTTGCTCATTATTATTTAATTATCGAAGCGAAGCGTAGATCCCGATGAACTTGTGAATCGGGACTAATTTTTTATTCTTAATTTTTTATTCTTAATTTTTAATTGATTCGCCCCGTTAGGCTAATGGATAAACCAGCAGATTCCGGTTCTGCCTTTAGTGGTTCGAATCCACTACGGGGTACAAATCAATCTTCAATTTTCAATTTACAATGTGCAATTATAAAAATAAAAAAATATTAATTTATGAAACAATATTTAATTGATTTTTTCAAATACAACAATTGGGCAAATCGTAAATTACTTGATTCAATGATGCAAATGCCCGATAAAGAAGAAGCGGTCAAATTATTCAGCCATTTTATTTATTCTCTGTAAAAATGGATGAATAGAATTACAAAAAAAGTTAATGATACTTCGTTAACCTGGATGGGACCGGTTTTTCCTCTCGAACAAATAGAACAGCTATGGAGTGAAAATGTAAATGATTGGATAAAATATTTAGAATCAATTGATAAAACTGATTTGGAAAATGAAATAATTTTTCAGCCAACCGATAGTAACAAAACCTTCAAAGCGAAGATTCGTGAAGTTTCACTGCAACTAAATTATCATTGTATTCATCACAGGGCTCAAATTTTGAGAATGATTCGCCAGCAGGGACTTACACCACCTAAAACAGATTATATATATACAGTTCTGAAAGAATTATAAATCTTTTATCCTGCTTTTTCAGGTTACGAAGCTCTGCTTCGTAACCTTTTCCACCGTTGTTGGTGTTTAGTTTAAACGTAGTTTGAATGTCACCAACAGTGGCGTGGAATCTGTTGGTGCTGCTTCGCTAAAACACCAACAGTGGCGTGGAATTATCTAACTTATGCAACTATAACTTCATTGAAAGAGCTTTTGCATTTATTTATTATGATTTGATATTATTATTAACTAATTATCGAAGCGAAGCGTAGATCCCGATGAACTTGTGAATCGGGACTAATTATTAATTATTAATTGAATACGCTCTCGTAGGCTAATAGATAAACCAGCAGATTCCGGTTCTGCCTTTAGTGGTTCGAATCCACTACGGGGTACAAATAATTTGGTTTCGTTTTATTTATTCAGGGTATGATTTTAAAATCTCTTTCATTAATTCCACCCCACTCCACAACTGTAAATCCTTTTCTTTCTTTTTTTGTGATTTCGGGTTCCTTTAAATTTGTTTTTTCTTTCAGAGGTTTGAAATAAAAATTCAGTCGAATCAGTGTCTGCGGCTCAGGTGAGACCATAAGTTTCATATTCTCATTAAGAAAATTATCATCAAGTAATCTGATTTCATAAAAGTTTTCTTTTTTTAAATCTTTCAACCAGTACTCTTTAAATTGTTCAGTCTCTTTCTTATTTAATCCAAGTGCAGGCAGATATTTGTCAAACCAATTCTCCAGATTAACGTATTCCACAACCCATCCTTTGTCGGGAAGTTCTATTTTATTCAGGTCTGCTTCGTAAAAGAGATAATCATATTTATCATTAATAATTCCGTTCTTAGTTGCAAACACATCCCACACTGAATTATAATAGGGTTCTGTTTTCGTTATAATACCATTCACGGATAATGTTACTTTGATATTCATATCTTGTTCGGGATATAAATAAACTGCCGGTTTCTTGACAGGCATCGGTTTTACTTTCTTGCACATTTTATCATATAAAGATACTATTTCACCGGTTATGTCATAATTATCATCAACTTCTTTCGTTAGTCCTTCATAAAAAATATTCATCGCCTCTTCGGGAGAAAATGTAATTAGCGAACATGACTTATTTATGAACTGTTTATATTTACTTGAGAATTTAGTACAGCCTTCAAAGATATATCCTAATATTGAATATTCTAAATATCTGTCATTAGTTTGATTTTTCTTAAGGTCGGTGATTTTAATATCCACAAGATAATTATCATAAAGGGGGGTATTGGGATAAACTGTTATCAGACTGTTTTCCTCCATAATGAATTCGGATAACCACGCAGTTTTATTGATAGAAGCAGCTTTCCCGCTCTTTATTGCAGAAAAAAATGATTCAGGATTTGCGCAAAATAAAATCGAATCCTGAGCATAGGTTTTCCCGTATAATAATATAGAAATAAAAAATATTATTGTAATCGTAAATAAATTAAATTTTCCCATAATAAAATGAATTAAATTGTTATTTATTAAACTCCGGTCAGAATAAAATGTTTCCCTATTAATAAGTTTAATCTTATTAAATCAGATATTAAATTGTAACAATCGTAAAATTGAAAAAATGAGAATAAAAATACTGTTAGCCCTTTTAATCCTGGTTATATCAGGAAAGGTCATCTCACAAAGTGATGATTCATTGATAATCAGAAATATTTACAGTGAAGCGTTGACCTCATCAATCTCTTATGAGAATCTCCGTTACTTATGTAAAAATATCGGCGGGAGGATTTGCGGCTCGCCTCAATCGGAAATCGCAATTGATTGGGTAAAGAATGTCTTAAAAGATATGAATCTTGATAATGTATATCTTCAGGAGTGTAGGGTTAAGCAGTGGGTAAGGGGAGAAAAAGAAATATCTTATATTAATTCAAGCACAAGCGGGAAATATTATTTCAACTGCTGTGCATTGGGGATGTCAATTGGAACGGGAGAAGATGGTATTTCTGCAAATGTTATCGAAGTGAAAAGTTTTGACGAGTTAAAAAGCCTCGGCAGGGAAAAAGTGGGAGGAAAAATAGTTTTCTTCAGCCGTGCAGCAGACCAGAGATTTATAAATACCGGTTCAGGATATGGCAGTGCAGTTGACCAGAGGGTTCACGGTGCGATTGAAGCGGCAAAACTCGGTGCTATTGGAGTAGTGATACGCTCTGCCACTGTGGCTTTCGATAGCTTTCCGCATACGGGGATAATGCGATATGAAGACAGTACAAAAAGAATTCCTGCAATTGCAATTTCGACTAAAGATGCAGAACGGCTTAGTAATTTCCTTAAAAATGATCCATCGCTTAATTTCTATTTCAGAACTACTTGTATCGAAAATCCTGAAGTAAAATCTTATAACGTAATAGGGGAAATAAAAGGCAGTGAATTCCCTGAAGAAATAATTCTCGTAGGCGGTCATCTGGATTCCTGGGATACAGGCGAAGGAGCGCACGATGATGGGGCAGGAATTGTCCAGGGA
Source organism: Ignavibacteria bacterium (assembly GCA_036508135.1). GTDB lineage: Bacteria > Bacteroidota > Ignavibacteria > Tepidaquicellales > Tepidaquicellaceae > DATCHW01. The sequence goes on along the minus strand of DATCHW010000064.1, from coordinate 22,106 downwards.
ATCGAAGTACTGCGTCTATACAAAGAATTAAATATTAAACCAAAACATACGATACGATTTGTCGCTTATATGGACGAAGAAATTGCCCAGCGGGGTGCAAGGAAGTATGCTGAAATTGTCAAATCAATGAACGAAAAACATATTGCGGCAATAGAGTCGGACGGCGGAGGATTTACTCCAACCGGATTTTCCATAGATGCGAGCGATACAGTTGTATCGGTTATGCAGAAGTGGCTTCGTATTCTCAGACCTTATGATTTATTTTTTATAGAAAAAGGCGGCAGCGGTGTGGATGTATGGTTTCTGAAAGACCAGGGATTTCCTCTCATTGGTTTGGATGTCGACTCACAAAGATATTTTGATAGCCATCACTCACCGAATGACGTATTTGAAAAAGTAAACCGTCGTGAACTCCAGCTCGGCAGTGCCGCTATGGCATCACTCATCTATTTAATCGATGAATACGGATTAAAATAAACATTGTTTTGAAATATTTCCTCTAATCCCCCCTTTGATTAAAGGGGGGTTTGGGGGTTTTGACTATAAAATGAAGCTGCACAAACATAAACTGTAAAAAATTCGATTCAGAATAAAAAAGACATCGCATATTTAAAAAAGAAACATTAAGTTTAAATAACAATACTTTCAATTATGAATCTTTCCAAACAAAATAATATTTTTAATCATGAAAAAATTTATTACAATTATTTTACTCCTTTTAGTTTCTAACGGGTATAGCCAAAAAATAATGACCCCCGTAATTCCCGATGTAATGGGAAATATATCGGTCATTAATAATGAATTTTCAAAAAGTGTTTTTGCATTTGAAGCGAATTCATTTACTTTATTTCCCGGATTTCCAAAACATATTCAATATAATACGCAAGAAGGAGCTATTTATTGCAATATGGATTCTGACCCGGAATTCGAAATTGTATATAATATCGGATATACCGTGCAGGCATTCAATCTTGACGGTACAAGTGTTCCCGGATGGCCCAAAACTGTGGCATCGTATGCAATGGACGGTTCCCCGTCATTCGGAGATATAGACGGCGACGGGCAGGGAGAAATCGTTGTTACAAACCACGGAGCCACTTCAGGTGGATATATTTATGCTTACAAGAAAAATGGAACCGTGTGTACGGGATTTCCGGTCAATCACGGATATACAACAAGGACTCCCGTACTTGCTGATGTAAATAACGATGGTAAAATGGAGATTATTGTAAACAAGAGAACTTATCCGACAGGTTGGGTTTACGTTTATAAAGGGGATGGAACCGTGTTGACAGGTTGGCCAAAAGCCACTGCCACCGTCCCCGCATCGAGTGCTGCAGTAGGGGATATTGATAATGATGGAATTCCTGAAATCATTACGGAATCATATTCTTCAATTTATGCTTTCAAGCCGAATGGAGATTCCATTCCCGGTTTTCCGTTTGTGCTCCCGAACGGAGATAATACTTCTTATTCATCTCCGGTACTTGCAGATGTCGATAATGATAATAAAAGGGAAATTATATTTGGTACTCACTCATCAAGCGGCGGTTTTGTTTATATCCTTAAACAAAATGCAACCGTTTTATCCGGCTGGCCAAAAACAACTGATAATTGGGTTTACGGACCTCCCGCAGTCGGCTTTATTGATAACGATAATATACTCGATATTGCTGTGGGAGATCAGGTGATGAGCACTACTCCCGCTGATAAGCTTTATGCCTGGAATGTAAACGGAACTGCGCTCACAGGTTTCCCCGTAACGGGATTAAATGCAATCAATGACCAGGTATCTTTAGCAGATATTGACGGAGATGGTATGACTGAATTAATAATTGATGATAACACGCAGACTATAGCCGATACATTGGGACAATATTTAGCATTCAATCACGATGGCACGCCCGTTGCAGGCTGGCCACTTATTACTAAGGGTACAACAATGTTCAGCACTCCCTGCCTCGGTGACCTGAACGGGAACGGAATACTCGATATGACAGGTGCCGGTATAGAAGGCTTTGGCAACAGTTCTTATACAAATGTTTATGCCTGGAATACAGGAATGACTTACACACCATTAAAAGTTTATGTTCCGATGTGGCAGTATAATACAAGGCACAATGGCGTTTATGGAGATTATCTGCAGATAGGTATTATTACTATTGAATCAAAAATTCCGGAAAAATTTTCTTTATATCAAAATTATCCTAATCCGTTTAATCCTTCAACAAATATACGTTTTGAAATTCCTAAAGGTGGTCAGTTTGTTACACTCAAAGTCTATAATATCCTTGGCAGGGGAGTTTCAACACTTGTGAACCAGAAGCTCAATCCCGGAACATATGAAGTCCAATGGAATGCAGACAAAAATTCAAGCGGTGTATATTTTTACCGGCTTGAGACAGGCAGCTTTACAGATGTGAAACGAATGCTGCTCGTGAAATAAAATTCTATAAGAATCGTGGAATAAAAAAAGCCTGAATAGAAATTCTATTCAGGCTTTATATTTATATACCTAAAATGAAATTACACTCACTCTCCCCCTTACCAAGGTGGAGTTGGATGAGGTCCTTAGTCAGGTATCCCGTCTTTATTGTTATCTTTGAACGCTTTGAAGTTTCCCTTTATATTGTCTTTTATATTGTTATCGATATCGCTCCAGTTTGCCGTATTATTCGGATCCAGATAGTCATTATCTTTCATGAACCAGATTTGAGGTCTGATAAGCAAGGTAACGTTTGTTTTCGTTTCAGTGTACAGAGTCACTATTGTTGGGTAGTTGATTTTTTGTTTTGCCGATTTCGTTGATTTGTAAACAAAAGGTGTCCCGTTAAATCTCCCCTTTACCACAACTGAATAATTCCCTAATGAATCTCTGAAATCCGGGTCCGGAGGAGTTTCGTTGGTTTCAAGTTTATGAACTTCAAACTGTATCTTGTCGTAACTTCCGGCGGGGATGAATCCTGTCCCTATCGAATTGACGCTTGAGGTTAGATTACTTGAGGTTAGATTAAGAAATAGAACATATGGTCCCACTTTGAAATTTGAAGAGTCGCCAGTGCTTGCTACATTTAACTTAATGTCCTTAAGCAGTATTTTTACAGTATCGAGAATTAATATATTGCTGGCATCGGTAAGAACAGTATCTCTTGACGAAGTATAACTCAATTCAAAATTATCAATTGCGGGATTTGTACTGTTATCATTGCAGCTGTAAAATGTTGCAGAAACCAATAAAAATAAAAAGATAATAAAAATATATCTTGTTTTCATTTCTGTTTTTTTCAATTAAAGTTAGTTAAAATAATCATATATTTAATACTAAAAAAACTCTGCTTTTGTTCCATAAAATCAGAATTATCGTTAAAAACCACTAAAATTTCAATAAAAATCCCCTCCTTGATTTCAAAGTTCTTTTTACAATAAAAAAATCCCTGATAAGTTTCATTACCGGGGATTTCAATACGATTAAAACTAATTTAGAAATTTATTACTACACCGCCTCTGATTGTTATGAATGAAGTATTCTTTAACTCGAGAGTCGTGAATTGCGAATCGTTATGTCTGAACACAGTATATGATTTAGAGTAAATCACTCCCCCGTAATTATATTTCGCACCCAAATCTAAGGCGATTTTTGGCGCTACAGGAATTTCAACACCTGCTCCGAAAGCAAATCCAAATCCGGTTTCGCTTCCCGATTCAGTCGTTCCGTTCAATTGAAAAGTAGTTGGATTTGAACTATTGCCGATAATTATTGCTCCGTTAAATCTGTCACTAAAGCTCGTCATATGCAATCCAAGCTCGCCGCTGATGTATGGATTTATACCTCCTGCAGGGAATTTATATCTTGCACCGACCATAATCGGAATCACAGTCGCACTCCAGTCAACAGCAAAACCACTAACTCCTACGCCGAGATTAGTATTTACGAGTCCTGTAAAATATTCATTTTTATACTTAAAGCCGTTATATCCAATAGTTAAAGTCAGGTCTATACCGGTCATAGGTATTGAATAAAATAATCCTGCTTCTGCAGATAATCCCCCTTTATACACATTACCAAAATCACTCATAGGGACATTCATCCCTAAATTAATACTTCCGCGTAGAGGTGTTTGTGAATAAGAGTTAACGAACATCAGCATGAACAAAACTACCAAAATGGAATTTAATTTTTTCAAAATATTCCTTTCTTTAATTTGAAAAATAAATTTGAATTTATCACTTAATAAAGGTAATCAGAGATTGAAATTAAAACAATGATTAAAAAAATAGGTCAAAAAAAGCCGGTTTATGATGAACCGGCTTAATTTTTTTCTCGTCGGGATGATCCCGATTTTATCGGGACGACCCCGTTGTCGGGATGAGAAGACTCGAACTGAACGACCCTCCCGATTCCATCGGGATGCGTCAGTCCCGTAATAAAAAAAAGCCGGTTTATGATGAACCGGCTTAATTTTTTTCTCGTCGGGATGATCCCGATTTTATCGGGACGACCCCCATTGTCGGGATGAGAAGACTCGAACTTCCGACCCCCTGAACCCCATTCAGGTGCGCTAGCCAACTGCGCCACACCCCGATTTAATATTATAAATTAATCAATAGGAGTTTTAATAACAATTCAAATCGATGAATCGCTGTAAATTCCCTTATTTATTGGGTTTCCGGCATTTTATAATTCAGTTTTTATCCGAACAATTTAACGGGAATTCCTTAATTTCAACAAATCTGAAAATCCTAAAATTATTCCCATTTGTTCCTATTTTGTCGAAAACTGCTGACAAAACTGCTGACAAATTCTTGGAATACATAGTTTATTTTTCACTCAATATTTCGTAGGATGTTTCATAACATACTCTTCTGCTATTTCCTCAATCTCTTCTTTTGTCTTCATCCGATATTTCGAAATCCAACCATCAATTTCTGATTTATTGAAGTATATCTTTTTCCCAGTCGGTTTATAATTTGGAATTTCATTTCTGGATGTCAGTTTATAAATATGCGATTTTGAAAAGTTAAGATATTTACTAAGTTCATCTAAAGACATTATCTTGACTGACTGTTCTTTCAGCATAAATTCGATTTTTCCCAGTTTTTCTAAGATTAGTTTTAACATTTTTTTATGATTTAAGTTTATATACTTAAATATACAAATGAATATTGAAGGGTAGAAAATGAATTTTCTGGTTCATCATGACAAGATAATCACGACTGCAAAGTCGTAATTACTTTTTTCGGACTGACAAAAGTAATGCATATTAGATTGAAATAAAAAAAGCCGGAAGTTAAACCCCCGGCTTTCAAATTTAAGTTGTAACGAATTTTTATTTGATCAATACCATCTTCTTCACAGCATTAAAATCTTCAGATTCAATCCTGTAGAAATACACACCGCTTGCGAGGTTATATTTCATAGCATCGAAGTTTATTATGTGTTTACCTGTTTGTAAAAATTCGCTGTTTAAAAGTCTTGTCACCTCTCTTCCAAGAATATCATAAACTATAAGTTTTATTTTCGCATCCTTCGGTAAGTCAAATGAAATTTTTGTAACAGGATTAAATGGGTTTGGATAATTCTGATATAAAGAAAATTCTTTTGGAATTTGATTTACTGCATTGTCTTTCTTCTTTTTATCCTTCACAAATATTTTATTAACATCATTTGAAATTATTTTCTTTAATTCAATTTGTGTCTTGGGTTTCTTAACTTTTACAACTTCGTTAATAGCTTTCTTTGTTTGCAATTCCCTGGCAGCCGTTTTATCTCCTTTCTCAGAACGCTTGTTAAGGTCATTAATAATTTCGATATCTCTCTTTTTCTTCTTTTCAAATGATTTTTTTGTGTTATCTGATATTTTTACCCTGTCTGATTTATTGAATTTTGTAGAATCATAATTACTCATAAAACTGTTTAAATAGAATTCCAAATCTTCTAAATTATCTCCATCTTTTGATTGAACATTGTAGATTAAAGATTGAAGATTGTTTTCTCCTCCTCCGTACCCTCCCAAACTATCCAACAGATGAGTTGCGGCATAATCCCAACTCGCTACTAAACCTTCAAAAGAATACGGATGCTGTGTCATTATCAATTGGAATCCTGTCATTGCATCCTGATATTGCTTTAGTGCAACCTTGCATTTTTGAATAAAATAAAAAGCTCTGTCAATTAATGCTTCGTTTTCGGAATTATTCAAAATTAGAGTTTCATAAAATGATTTGAGAGCATTCATTTTGCTTGATAAACTGTCTCTTGATACGGTAGAATAATAAAGCCAGCTTATTGCCGCAAGGGTTCTTATGCTATCGGGATAATTTGTTAGCAGATATTTGCATTGAGCCTCTACAACAGGATAATTTCTTTTTCTTACATTTACATTTAATGAATCGCATAATTTCGCATAATTGTTTTCTGTTGTAATTTCCATGTTATTAAATTCTTTCTCACCGCCTCCTGAACCGGAACCTGTCTTATAAACCGTATCATTAAAGGCATTCGAAAACGTGAAAACATCATAATCCAGAGATGGATTATCTCCGCAAACTGAAGTACCAAAGTCAAATTCAACCGGATCACTCGTTTCCCAGTAAACCTCGTAAACAGGCTGTGTATTAGCTGTATCTATTTGGTAGCAATTATTATTCGCTCTTTGTTTATCGCCGAATTCGGGGAAAGTACCAAATAAATGGTATGATGAGGATGAAGAAGAAATATTGAATAAATTATTGCCTGCTGAAATATCAAAAAATGAATTGTCAACATTTATATTACAGCACGTTGAATTTGCCGTAATTATATGATTGCTCCCGCCTGTATAATATCCGATATTTGATGACATATTAATATGAGAACCGGCAGTTCCATAGACTCCATTATTGCTGTCTATGTTACTGTAAATATAATTATCAAATAAGTCGAGTGTTGAACTTGTAACGAATATCGGATTTATGAAGTTTGTAATCACATTATTTCTTATTGTTCCTCCTATCACACCGTAAATACTCATAGCCATACTTATTGATTCTTCATTATTTATCAGGCTGTTGTTGCAAATGTACATTGGGATTAAAGAACTCGCAGGAGAATTTACCTTAATAGGACACATACTGTTCGAACTAAAAACAAAATTATTATAGCCAAAATAAGCATTACTCCATTCTACAGTTCCATCCCCGTTTATTAAAACGTCAATAGCAGAAGCTTCATTAGAAAGGTTGAAACTACAGCCACTGACAGCAAAGTTATAGCAATTAATAATATTTATAGCAGTGTTTTGATACTGTTCGGAACTGACATTATCATAAATATCAGAAAAATTTGTTGTACCTATTTCAATTATACCGCAATTTGTTAAGCTCAGTCCTTCCCATCTATTGCCATTGCCATGAAGAGTCACTCGAGGGGGAGAACTTTGATTAGAAGCATAACTTCCGGTTATAAAATTTCCACCGTTCATAACAATTTTACCATTAGGATTGAAACTTATTGTAGTAGATGGATATAATGTGATATTATATCCATCATTAAAAACTGCGTTGTCACAGATAAAACTTCCTGCTGTAGGTGCTTCATCACATACAAGTGTTCCGCCATCAACCATCACCGGTATCATTTTATAAAGTTTCCCTTCACCGGGTTTATATTTGCCGAGCGATAAGGGGGCACTAATTCTCTTATCAAATGTACAAATAAGAGAATCATTATAAAGGTCGATGATTTTCCAGTTATTAAATCCTGAAAATGATGAGGAATTTGCTTTAAATAAAACTCTAACAAATCTTTTCCCGGTTAAAGTTGAATCAGTTCCAACTATGGTATCTTTTGCACAGCGTTTGTTTATTATCATAAAATACTGTGAACTGGGTGCATTATTATTAAATGTGGCAATTTGGATATATGTATCCTCAGGACATTCACCTGATAATTCGGGTAAAAAATTATCCTGGTCGCAATTTAGTTGACCGCCGCTTCCATATTTTAAAGTATAAACATTTCTAAAATAAGGATGCTGGAAAAATTGAGTTCTTTCACTTTCTAACCTATAAATGTAGGACTTAGTATATTCAGGATTAAAACTCATTAAAGTCGGTCCCCATTTGTTCAGTTTTATCGAAATTTGTTTTATTGCTTCATATTTATCCTGACCGTAAGCTGAAACATGTCTGGGTTGCGGTGTTTGACCAATTGTATTCATAATACCTCGCTGATAAGAATCTGAATTTGTATCTCCAAAAGAGGTATATGCAAAATACATTATTCCTTTAGCATTGTACGTAAGTGCTAAATATGTTTGAAGCTCGAGCTCCTCATTTGAGGGCTCTTTTAGTAAATGCGCTGTACTATGTCTGCAAAGATGCGCTTGGGGAGCGAAGAAAATATGCATATCACTATTATCTTTTGATAAAGCATCCATAGATTTCAGAACCCGGTTATTCAATCCATTATCAAGATTATTCTGAAGCCAATTGTCATATTCTGTAGGTGATTTCCGAATCGATAATATATCCATATCATTATAATCAAGACTCGATAATGTATTCGGATGATAAGAGTATCTCCCTAAAGTTGTTTCATTAAAACCCATTAAAGGATATGCACCCATAACAATTGTTTTTAGTCCGAACTGGTCGTGTAAATAATATTTCAATGTATTTGCATCCCATTCTACACTATTACTATTTGGAACGTGAGCTTTAAAGAGCTGATAATTTAAAAATATTATCTGGCTGTTGGCATTTTGTGTAACGTTCATTATCTGTTTATTCAGTTCCTTAATCGCTGAGAAATGACTGAACTGGCACTCTTCGAAATAGAAATAATTTGGCTTTTGGTCTGATAATGAAGTATGAGCCCAGAAAATTTCGGAATTGACTTTGCTAACTAATTCCTGATGTCTTTGATCATTCAATGTCATATATAGATGTGCAGGTTCATTTTCTAATCTCATTCTGTCAAACCATGTATCGACTTTTCCTGCCCAGTAAATTTTTATATCCATTTGGCAGGTAGAGTCCCAATTCAGCTCCGCGGATGGGTTTTTAGGTATGAAATATCGAGTGATTTTATCTTTGAGAATGAATAAACTATCTTGTCCTTGTAAATAATAAAATTTATCAATATAATTTCCAGAATAAATACCACTATTTTTGAAATTTTCAATTCGAAGATTAATATTTTTAACCGTATCTCCATACCATCCAAAGATTATTAATCTACAAACTGTTTCAGTATCGTGAGTTGCACTCGCTGCATAAGAGGAATCGATTCTTATCCTTGGCATTACATACCAATCCCATGCATCATCGGTTAACCAAGAATTTGTCCCCGTAAAAGAAAGTTCGCGATTTGCTCGCAGTGATGAATCTATCCAGCAAGCGTTAATTCCAGAATGATTTGAATCTGCTTTACAATATTTTACTGTATCATTTGAGCCATAAATAGAATTATCAACCATATCATACACCGTATTGCTGTTATTTAATGAATTATTATAAGCCCAGAACCCAAACGGAGCACCATTTTGAACATTTTCACATTGATAATCAATACGCTGTCCGGAAACCACATATTGTATTATTGGTCTGTCCATAAAAGTACGCATATAATTAGCCCCATTATTACTAATCCTGCTCGTTACTTGGTCTTTATAATCATTTGTATCACCATTATAACGGTCATTAGTGTCTCCATCCCAACCAGATTCAATCTTTGGATAAGAATGCCAGACATTAAATTTTAATTCATTACGTATATGGCTGTATTGGCTTCCTGCACCATCATCAAACGCCCCTATAATAAACTGTGTATCTGGAATAGCTGTTGTTGCTAGAAAAGAATTTGTGTTTATTTCTGATGATGTTTTTGTCAACAATGAAATTGTTAATAAGGAAATTAGAAGAACAATAACTACAAGTTTGGAAATAATCTTTTTCATAACTTTTCCCCTGTTTTTATTTTAAAAAATATTGAATTAATATTTTTCATTGTTTTTTGTTTTTTCTTTTTTTTATTTTTATTTTCTTTTTAATTTTCCAATGTTTAAACTTTTTAACGTTTCACCTTTTACACTTAGAACACTCAAATCACTTTAATAGCACCATCTTCTTCGTGTCTATCCTTACACCATCTGCATAAAGCGAATAAAAGTAAATCCCGCTTGATAAATTTTCTCCATCGAATGTTATTTGATAATCTCCCCGATTTTGCTGTTTATTTAATAATGTTTTAATTTCTTTCCCACTTATATTGAATATTTTAATTTTAATCTCCGCAGTTTTTAAGATTTGATATTTAATATTTGATTTTGAGTTGAATGGGTTTGGATAATTCTGATATAATTTAAATTCATCTAACACTAATGAGTTGTTAATATTAATCGCTTGAATGATTGAAGAATCGCCTCCAACTTTTGTATGAATTTCATAATTATTTTGCATTAGTGATACCCAACCTACTTTACTATTTATAAATGATATAAAATTATATGAGTAAATTTGAAATGTAGTATCTGGAACTTGATATCCCCAATTTGTTCCTCCATTTGTTGTTTTATAAATAGGTGCATGAGAAAATTTTCTTGCACCAACAAGCCATATAGTATCTTGATTAATTATTGAAAAACTTGAATTTGTAAAGCTATTACTGAAATTTGGAGCTCGTTGAGAAATCCAATTCAAACCTCCATTTATGGTTTTCTTTATACTATCAGTACATTTCCATCCCGTTAAGCTATCTATAAATTGAATCCCGGAGTACATTTCTCCCGGTATCACAAACCAATTCACACCGCCGTTTGTTGTTTTTTTCATTCCGGATGAACCCTGATTAAATCCTATATCTTTATTGAACATATAAATGCTATATGGATTTCCGGATGTTATTCCCAATGTCCATATTAACTGCCAGTTTAACCCTCCATTTATACTACGATACACACCACCATTGAGCCCACCGCTTTTTACTGCTAGTATAGTGTCAATATTGATAATTGCGACGTCTTCAGGATATAAATCATAATTAATTATATTCCAATTAATTCCTTTGTTTGTTGTTTTAAACATTTCAGTCCAGCTAAAAGCAAACACTGTATTCGAATCGACAGATGCTATTTTGACAAATGACCAATTCGAATTGGGAGTATTAAAATTATAATTGATTAGCCAATTATCACCACCATTTGTAGTTTTAAGAATATATTCCTGAAGTAATGAATTAGAATTCGTCACTGCAAAACCTGTCAAACTATCCAAAAATGTCATGCTTGTGATTGTGCTTCCGTTCAGATTTGGGAACCATTGTTGATACCAACCGGATGTCCTGCCGTCACGAAATCCAAACGACGCAAAAAATAAAAGCAAAACAATTGCAATAAGAATATCGAGAACCTTTGAAATGTATTTTGAAAGTTTCATAATATAAAAAATTTAAGTTTTCTCATTTTGAAAGTTTTTAATATTTGAAAATGAATAATCATTTTTCTAATAAATTGGTAAGTTGAGGTACAAAGATTTCGTGAGAGGATTTGACAACTAAATTCCATTCAGTAAAGACGTAATAAAACTCATATATTGGTTTTGTCAGACGCATATATGACTTTTCATTTGATTAGTATAATGTAAACATATTCTTTTAAATATATAAAGCCCTTTTTCCGGTATAATAATAATGGTAGCTAACATAACCCCGGAAAGGAGGTTATCAAGATTTATTCACCAAAAATATCTGAAGAATTGATCCCAATAATTTACACCAAGGCAGAAATAAAAAAGCCGGAAGTAAAACTCCCGGCTTTCAATATTAAATATAAAACGAATTTTCATTTTATCAATACCATCTTCTTCGTTTCGCTGAATCCATCCGTGCTCAATCGATAAAAATAAATTCTATCCAAACAAAGTCGGACCGGACAGATGTTTTCCCGAGTGCTTTCCCATAAATTCGGACAGGCTGTGATAATATTTCTGTGTGGAGTCAGGAGGAAACTCCCGACACTACGATAATTTCTTTTTTGTCATTTTTAAGGGGTCAAGTCCCCTTGTCACCTGTTACTTCCTCACTTCTCATTTGATTAATACCATTCTCTTTACATTCATAAATTTCTCCGTCTGCAATCTATAGAAATAGATTCCACTGGCAAAATTCGAGGCATCAAATCTTATTGTATAATAATCCGCTGATTTGAATTCATTATTCAACAATGAAGCAATTTCACGCCCTGTTATATCATATACTTTTAATGTTACTCTGCAATCAACAGGTAATTCAAAATCAATTTTTGTGTTTGGATTAAATGGGTTTGGATAGTTCTGGCTAAGATCAAATTTCGTTGGCAACCCGACTTCAATTAACATGTTCAACGTATGATATTCGAAGTTTCCATTGTAATCAACCTGCTTAATGCGGTAATTATATTTACCCGTGTTGAGCTTCTTGTCATCAAATTTGTAAGATGTTTCCGTATTGGTTGTGCCCTTACCTTCTAAGTATCCAACTCTCGACCATTCTTCGTCGGTTTTCTTGCGTTCTATCTCAAATCCTTTATTATTTATTTCTTTTAGTGTTCTCCAGCTAAGGGATACGTCACGAATATTAATGTTTGCAGTGAATGATGCAAATTCAACCGGAAGGGGTATATTATTTAATTCACTTTGCGATAAAGCCCTATTATAGACTCTGAGTTCATCTGCTTTTCCCTTATGATACAGGGCTGGATCTGAACCTCTGTCGTATACTCCGACTGATGCATGCAGCCAATCCGGACTAATAAGATAAAAATTGGGCACATCAACAGCATTTTGTTGCACTCCATCTATATATAATTTCATTGACTCACCTTTTTTCCAAACTCCAGCTATGTCATACCATTTCATTTCGGAAATAACACCATTAATTCCATACCAATTACCGTCAGTAAACTTCATAGCAAATCGTACTATGTTTGACATCATAGTTAATTCTATTAAACCATTTTTTCCATGGTAAAACAACATTTTTGAAGAACTTAAATCATCAGGACGTGCTAAAATACGAACAGTTACTGCTGAATCAGTAGTTAAATTAAAATCAGGAATTGAAATAAAATCATTAACTCCATCAAAATAATAAGCATTATTGGCATTTCCAAAAATATCAGTCGTTAACGATGCTCCATTTACTGTTCCATTGTATCCATTTCCGCTTTCGTCATTGGCATTTCCATTAAATGGATAATAAGCAACCAACCCTAAATTTAAAGAAGAAGATGAAATAATAAATACATCACCACTCATATCATTCGATGCAGGATTTAATACATCGCTAATCTGGATTTTACAGGTAGCTGAATTATAATTTGGAATTGTCCAAGGATAACTTCCGGAAGCAGCCGGATAACTTGAACTTATTGTTGACCAACTTATTCCATTATTTGTTGTTAGCTCTATTTTTATATTTTGAACTCCGTTATTATTCCATGTGATATTTTGTACGGTTCCCGGAATATAATTCTCACCTCCGTTTGGAGAATTCAAAGTAAGATGTGGAATCCAGATATATAATTGCTGAATCTCTGATTGAGATAAAATCCGATTATAAATTCTGACCTCATCAATTACTCCTTTAAAAAAAGTTGGTGAGCCATTTTGATTCCTTGCATATGCTCCTATGGATGCATTATAATTTGAACCTGGATTTATAAGATACAAGTTTGGAACAGGAATAGCATCTTTTTGTACACCATCAATATATAATTTGAGTGAATCTCCTTTTTTCCATTCACCCACTAAATCATACCATCTTACATGTGATAAATCAAAAGTTGCGTCATACCAATTTGCATCGGAAAGCATTATATCAAAATGTATCGTATTATTATAAAATATAAATTGTATTTGTCCATTAAATCCGTGATAAAAAAGTGATTTACCAGTTACTAAATTATCGGGCTTTGCTAAAACTCGGACTGTTAATTCAGTTTCTGTATTTAAATCGAAGTTAGGGATATCAATTAAATTATTAGTCCCGTTAAAATAATAAGCATTATTGGCATTGCCAAAAACATCAGTCGTTAACGATGCTCCATTTACTGTTCCATTGTATCCATTTCCGCTTTCGTCATTGGCATTTCCATTGAATGGATAATAAGCAACCAACCCTAAATTTAAAGAAGAAGATGAAATAATAAATACATTACCACTCATATCATTCGATGCAGGATTTAATACATCGCTAATCCGTATTTTGCAATTAGGTGAATTATAATTTGGAACTGTCCAAGGATAACTTCCGTATGATGCGGGATAACTCAATGTTATAATTGACCAACTTGAGCCATTATCAGTTGATAATTCAATTTTTATATTTTGGACTCCACCACTGCTCCAAGTAATATTTTGTATGGTTGCAGGAATATAATTCTCACCTCCGTTTGGTGAACTCAAAGTTAAATTCGGAACTTGATTATATAATTGCTGAATTTCAGAATCGGACAATGATCTGTTATATATTCTTACTTCGTCAATTATTCCATTCAAACGGGTAGACCAATATGTAGTATTATCTTGCCACCACCAATGTCTTCCAAGTCCTGCTGTTGTGGTTTGAATATCTGCAATTTGATTTTCTTGTCCTACATATATGCCATTTATATAAGCTTTTACCAATCCATTGTTATATGTCATAGTATAATGAATAAAATGAGAAGTGTAGTTATTATCAAATGGAATCTTTATTGCAAATTGATCATTATTTTCAGGACCTCCTTTTATCGAAAATCCCAAAATCTGATTATTGTTATCTTGGTCAACATAATGGCCGATCGCGACCCATCCTAACGGCGCATTTCCAAATGATATATACGATTCACCATGAAAATGAGTCATTCCCTCATCTTTAACCCATAAAGATATTGAAAAACTATTTCGAGAATTTAAATCAGTTGCTAACGATCCCGGTAGTAATACACATTTTCCGTTTCCATAAATAAAACCATCTCCTAAAATTCTGACTCCATTTCCAACCACTCCAGGTTCAAAAGTAGGTGGATTCTCCAAGGATCCATTAAAATCATTCCCGGAATAATCATTAGCATTTGATTCTAATGGATAATATGCAATCAGACCTAAATTTAAAGTAGAATTTGAAATGTTAAAATTATTATCACTAACATCATTCATATCAGGAAACAAAACATTACTAATTCTAATTTTACATTGTGATGAATTTATGTTTGGAATTGTCCAAGGATAACTACCGGATGATGCAGGATAACTTGAAATAATTGTTGACCAATTTTCTCCATTATCAGTTGTAATTTCTATTTTTATGTTTTGGATATTATTGTTAATGTTCCAAATAATATTTTGGGAAGTACCAGGGATATAGTTCTCGCTTCCATTGGGAGAAATAATATTTAATGGTATAATGTCAATAATTGCTACCTGATATATCGTAAAATTATTCTCATCCGGATTTAAATTATCTAAATAATAATAATTAGGATCATAATAACCCCATCCCCAATTAAAATGGAATTGATTAGAATCTAAATAGCCATCACAAACAAATGCATGTCTTATAGAGCCTTGGCCTGAGCCTTGGCCTGAATAATATATTGGTAGATGAGAATTAAGTTGAGAAATAATAATATTTTTCCACTGTGCTTCGAAATTTTCTTTATGTATATATTTTGCTTTTGATGAATAGTTAAAATAGTTTATTAGGGAATTTTTCGCATTTTCAACACCAGTTGTAGATTCATAAATACTATAATCCATGTCTACACTAACACCACAATGATACATTAATGTCGCAATCGCTGAATTTTGTGAAGTAATATTATCTGGCATATTTTGCCAATCATAAGTTGTAGAACCAAAATCAGCATATTGGTATCCATATGTAGGAGCGTTATATCCATGATAACCATTTCCATTGATCGGATAATTATGATATTTCATAATTTGAGCCATAGCAGTTGCAACACAACCAGTAAGAGTACGTTCACAATAAGGGCTAAATATATTATATGGACACAATTGATTGTAGTAACATTCTTGACCCCATGTTGTAGTCAGTAGTGGTTCAAGATTATTAAAATTATTCGGAATATTTGTTGGATTTAATAATTCTTGCCAATTATGATCAATATATGCCGTAGATTTAATGTTATGTTCTTTGACATATAATATTTGTTCGGTATAGTTATCCATCCAGCTTTTATAATTTGGAGGTAACAATAATGTGTCCGATTTATACTCACCTTCGTATCCAATACTCAATATAGGGTAAACATGATTATCAGCAGCGACGATTATAAATCCTTTATTTTTATTATTAATAATCATATTAATAACATAATATACAACTTCACTCTTTACTTTCTTTGTAAATATCAATTGTGGAGTTATAGAACTATAATTATTCGATTCTTTATTTTTCAAATATCTCCAGTAAACATTTTTTGCAACAATTATTGCTGTTGAGGTATCAATTGGGGCAGAATAAAGATCACATATAAGTGTCAATAAGATAAAAAACATTATGATGAAATTATTATTCCTTCTCATAATTAAAGGAATGAACAGTAATAGTTTGCTAAGTATTTTCTTCATACAATTACACCGGAGAGTTAAATTACTATAATTTAGTAAAGTTAAGCTAATAATTCAACTTGTTTTAGAATGTCAATTAATAATTTAGTTTCATGATATAACATCTCTATTAGCTAACAATTAATCCCAGAAATGAGCTCAAAGCATGTATTCACAAAAAATCAACCGGATTTAATACCTCTACTATAAAAATAATCCAAACGAGAAAACCTAACTATGACAAAAATAGTAAATGCAATATTACGGGAAAATCTGGAAGCAGATTCTAATGATTTTATTTACGGGCAGGGCTCTATTCAATTTTCAATGCAAAATTTGCAATGTTCAATTATAAAAAAAAATGATTTATTGTATTAGTTATTGAACGTTGATAATTGGAGATTGATCATTCGTTATGGTGGACAGGGCTCCCGATTATCATCGGGATAAACTACATCGAACCGGCGACACACGGCTTTTCAGGCGTAAAAGAATCAACATTTACATTGTCATTACGACTCCTTAAATCCCTGTAAAGCCTTATCCACAAAGGATTTAAAGCGTTAGTAATATTTATCATATGTCTATTCATTTTGTCTTAAAAAGTCAGAACATATGCCCTGTTTTATGCCCAGTTTTAAATTTTTATAATTTGTTCATAAAAGATATCAACCTCTATATTTAATATCAATTCTTTCTGGTATAACATAAAGGGAGAATTAATACTCATCAATAACGTTCAATGTCATCGTCCCGAGATAACTACTTAATAATGGAGTATATAAGAACAGGTATGAGTTAGATACCTGCCGTATTGGTTATGCCTAAGGTTGCCATCATAAGTAATGATATGAATGAATAAATGAATGGAATAAAATAAAAAATAAAAAAAAAACTAAGACTAGCAAAACCAGACACATCCCGATAATAATAAACTGAAGAATATTATCAATCAAATGAAGTTCGAAGATGGCAACATTATAAAAAAAAACTTTATGACATAGATGGATATTTATTCTCGAAGCCAGATAAAAAAAAAACTGTGTATTACCGAAGTTCTATTACTCATAAGTTTAAACATTATATAAGAAAAAGCTGGGTTACCAGAGAAATTCCATTTTTTTTCATTGTTTAAGACATACTTATATTACCAATTGTATAAAAAAAAGGAATCAACGTTAACTATGTTCAAATGTTAGCGGGACATTCAGAACTAAAAACCACTTTGAATTATACTCACATCGGAATAGAGGATTTAAAAAGAGCAATCCTGGCTGTTGATTAAGCCGGGATTGCTTTTTACTTTTACTTTTACTTTTTTCGAGGTATTACATAATTAACTAATCACGACCACAAAGTCACTTACCATTCAGGAATTCCTTGATTCATTTTTCTAACTTTTTTATTTTTAAATTTAATGAATTCGATCTTTCAAAAGATCAATTTTATTGGTTCTTTACGCTCTAAAACGATGTACTCTTTTTTTCACAATATAATATTAAAATATTTATTTTTTGCTCTTAAAATATCTAAGGCAATAATCATATGCTTTTTTATACTGGTATGAAATATTAAATTAAGTAATTTTAAGATAAAGATAGAGAATATTTATGACCGAAGAACAATATTTATTACTTGAGGGGCAAATAATAGCTTTAGATATTTTATATAAAGATTCTTCTTTATTTTCTGAGCAATTACAATCTCAATTTGGAAAAACTAGTTTTGATGAATTTATATTGTTAATTTTATTCAAGCGAGTAATTAAATTTTTAAGAGCATATATAATACTAATTAAAAATGGTCTGAGTGAACCAAGTATGTCAATTGTAAGATCCATTTTTGAGACTGATTTATTGATTAGATGGTGCATAAAAGATAAAGATAATGTGAAAAAATATTTTAAAGAGGGGAAGTCAAGTGCAATAATTATGTTAGATAATCTAACTAAAAATAAATATTTTTCAACTGAGAAACAAAAAACAATAGAAGAAGCTTTAAATAAATACAACAAAGAAAAAATTAATTTTACTAAATGGAAAGATATTGCAAAAGATACTGGTATGCTAGAAATATTTAATTTTGTATATCCAGTGCTGTCTGCTATGTCACATGGGTCCCTAATGTCAATAAGTGGCCAAGTTGAAGAAAAAGAAATATCTATCGATTCCGATTTTGTTAATATATCTGCTTCTTTACCGCTAGCTAATAATTTTGTTGTAGATTGCTATACACTTTGTGGAGAATGGATGTACAACAAAAATATTAGACCCGTACCCAATTTATTGACCTTGTTATTGAAATTAGATGAAATAAAATGTGACGAATAAAATGTAATGCAATTAAAAAATATTAAGCTTAATTACAATAAATTATAAGTGATATTATATCTTTCTCTCAATCATAAATTCAGCATAATCTTCGTCGTTTTTTTGTTCACTAATAAACAAATCATATTCATTAGGTAATACCAATATTTCATATTGCCTCTCTAAAAATGCAGTTGAGATTATAAAAGAGCTCAATATTCTATTTTCAAGAACTTTACTATCTCCATACAACTTAGCTCTTCTGCGACCTTTAAAGGCTACCATGAATTTTTCTGCCACATTCCAGCATAAAGTGTATGAAGTCAAGATATTGCTTTCAAAATAAAGCTCCGGTTCGTTGAACTTTGAATATATAGAAAGAATATTCTTTTTAGATTTACTTTTATTCGTAGAAAAACTATTGTTCAATCCCCTATATATCAATACATCCCCATAATCATTTGTAAGGTCATTAATATGTTTTTCTTTTAAAAATTCTCCATATTCTATTAAACACTCTATAGTATATTTATTCGCAATATTTCTATAATGGTTTAAATTCTCTTCTAGTATAGATTTGGAGTTGCTTAATCGTTTTTTATAATAAAGATTGCTATTTTCAAAATAATCCTCTGGTATAAATTGCTTATGAATATTGCTTGTATTATTAAAATGTTTTAGAAGGATATTGGTGTTTTTTAAGAGCGATTTTTTCAATGCAATAATATTTTTATCATCATCATTATTTTTAAGACAATTTGTAAATGACTTTATATAACTTTCTATTTTTAATAATTCTCTAACAGAGATATGTTTTGTGATATTATCATAAAAATTTTTTCTATATTCTTTCAGTTTCTTAGGTGTAAAAAATTCTAAGTCTAATATTTCAACATAGGATTCCTCACATGCCCATGGCCCCTTTTCTGGATTAGGCAATAATAGCTCTTCATAATCAGAACGATCCGAACTTAAATCGGTTCTTGCTTTACTGCTTAATCTTTTTTGATATGCCATTTCTTATAATAATATGTTATTTAATTATAAATATCATCAAAAATAATATAACAATATTTATAAATATTGGTATAAATAGAATTAATAATAAGCACTTTTTTCTGGTATAATATCCACGTTAGCTAACATTAACCCCAGAAAGGAGGATCCAAAGCATGTATTCCCCAAAAATTGATCCAACATTAATCTCACCACTCTACCATCAAGCAAAAGATCGAGGCATTCCAATGACTCGTCTTGTAAACGAAATTTTATCCAAACATTTATCACTGGAAGAAAACGTCGACAAATCTCCAGAACTTTCATCCCAAATGGAAGTTTATTCCTCTGATTCCATTAATCAAAGTAAAGAAGCATCATGATTAAATATTATGTCGCCCGGATATCCCGGAATATTTTCTAAGTGAAATTAATTTAATTTAAAATTTATGGACAAATATATATTAAGAATTCCGTACTCATACCGGAAATATGGATCTTATTCGTGTATAGTGTATGCGGATTCAGAGGAAACAGCTCTAGATATGGCTAGTGAGTTCGGTGAACATCACTCGGACGAGTATGATGATAATGAAAACGACGGTGACATGGATTTTCAATATTCAGACACAGATGCAGAATTGGAAGAAGAAGATGTCGAAGAACCAATAAATATTACTGGTGATGAATCATCCTTCTCTAAAATTCCCTCATATTTCTTAGCTGAACTTCAGCAATTATAAACAGATTTTCAAAATCAATTTTACATCTATGAATAAATACTCCGTACGTCTCGGCTATTCCTGCACATCCTACGGTAATTTAACCGGATATGTCTTCGCTAATAGTCTCGAAGAAGCCGAGGAATTGGTTTGTGACCGTGATAATATTCACGAAACTGATTATGAAAGCAATGATTCAGATGATTATAATTACTATGAAGATGAAGCCGAAATAGATTTAGAAACAGAAAATGTAACACTACTTGCGGAACATCAAAACACTTCTCAAACAAATACACCCTTCATCAATCTCCCTTCGTACTTTTTAGCAGAGCTAAACGCTCTTTGAGTCAGAAGAAACAAGTAACAAAAGATTTTTAAAAACCATTTATAAACAAAAAAGAAAGGTTAACACCATGGTATGGAATAATGAAACAACCAGTACACCCGAACAAAAGACATCCGTAAAATGTAATGGCAACTCCTACGACGTAACAGGCGTCGAGGGGTTAGGGCTTGTCGAGAAATTAAAAGCCATCGCACGTGATAATAGTATCAGTAAATTCGATATCTATGATTCAACAAACAGAAATCTCTCTCCTTCAGATATCGAATCCGGAAACTTCGAAGGCGATTTATCGTTAGTCAGATTCAACGTCGCTGCCGCTTAATCACTTCACACGATTACAATTCTAATTCACAAAAGGGGAACACTGTTGAGAGGCACTGGGTGTTCCCCTTCATTCTTTAAAATCAAATTAAAAATATGGAAGAACAAAATCCCCCGGGAATTAATCAGGGTTTTTTCAGGCGATTGAATAATAATACAAAACCAAATGATTTAAAACTTGAATTAGCATCTGATTCCCTGAAAAATGTATTAACGAAAGAAATCAAGTTCAAAGACTTAAATGAACGTCTGCTGAAATCAAGGCAGGAGAAAGTGTTGGTGCGCGAAGTAGTGTTAGAGTCAGAGATTGAATTCGTGAATTCTCTGAAGCAGTTAAAATCAATATTTAAAGAAGAGTTGAAGACCGCTATTGACAAAGTAAATGATTTGTATACAAGCGAATTATTAAAGCTTCAAAAGATTTATAAATCAGAAGTTATCGGCGATGCTTTACTGGAGATAGTGAAGACGATTAGCAAGTCAGGATGGATACTGTTAATGAAAGATTCCGGTGTTTACGTTTATAAATATTATTCTCCGGCTTTTGAAGTATACGAGGGTTATACTGAAAAAGGAACTGTAAAGGAATATGAAGAACCGGTATGTAAAATCAAGGGCATATATATAAATATTTTACATCCCTCCGTGACTTATGGTACGATTCTCTTAGCAACTGAAGGACACCATCCCAATGTAGATAAAGCGAATTTCGGAAGTGCATGTATAGGAACTTTCGAAGACCGCGATATTCCGTTGGATAATCCGGCGGAACTATTAGGTCTATTGAACGAAATCCAAGCATGTTACGAGGTCATAAGTTTGGATTCGTGCTACTAC
>DATCHW010000063.1:0-1179 GCA_036508135.1 Ignavibacteria bacterium | reverse complement strand
TGTCTGGAACTATTGGGAATAATATTTTAGAACTTAACTTTGAAGCAAATGAAGATTTTACAAATGAAAGTCAAATTTCGCTTATGCAGCTTAAAAACAGTCAATTAAAAGATGATGCCCTTGTAGGTAGCCTTTATGATTTAATTATAGCTAATTATGATTACACTGGTAATTTTTTAATACTCATTTTTCATGATGCTTATGATGTTATTAGCAAAACCAAAGATAATGCACGGATAGATGAATCTGAAGAAGTATATGAATATGTGTTATGTGCAATATGTCCAGTTTCACTTTCAGAGCCTGGTCTTAGATACTTTGAAGAGCAAAATGAAATAAAAGCACGTATTAGAGATTGGGTAGTCGAGTCCCCAACTAATGGCTTTGTGTTTCCTGCTTTTATTGATCGTAGCTCAGATGTTAGCTCTATTATGTATTACACAAAAAATGCAAAGGATACACATGCTGAATTAATGGAAAATGTTCTAGGGTGCCTCTCAAAACAAACGGCTACTATGCAAAAGGAAACATTCCAATCAATTATTAAAGATTCTTTTAGCGACGACGAAATTAAAGCTGATAAAATTTTTATGAATGTACAAGAAAGCCTAAGCACTATGATAGAAGAATACAATGATCTAAATGATGATGCAGATTGTGAACCTATAAGCTTAACAAAGAAGGATATACAAAAACTTTTAATAGAA
Organism: Ignavibacteria bacterium; assembly: GCA_036508135.1. Classification (GTDB taxonomy): domain Bacteria; phylum Bacteroidota; class Ignavibacteria; order Tepidaquicellales; family Tepidaquicellaceae; genus DATCHW01. The sequence continues at coordinate 472 of DATCHW010000063.1, read as the reverse complement.
AGTGAAGTTCCACGAGAAATTACTACTAAGATTGAAAACTCCTATGTAGAGAACTTTGGTGATGATATCACAATAGCTAAAAATTTAATTGACGCAAAGGCTCTTAAGGAAAATGTGCAAAGAAAAAAGGAAGAACGCCTTCACAAGCAAGTAGAAATGCTTCAAGCTAGACTTGATCAAGTTAAACAAGAGGATACTGTAGATAATGAAGCTCACCTGTCTACAGAAGTTAATGATGACAATGTTATTTTAGAAGAAGCCTGCGCAACTGATTTAGAGAAAGTTCCATATATATATTCATCAGATAATAATGTTACCCCTCATTATGATGTTATACTACAAGTAAAACCCGAAAAAGTATCTCAAATAAAATCTCAAATAATTAATGGCCAAAAATGTATAGTTATTCCTATTAATGATAATGAACAAACTACGGTTAATGGTATAGATAATTTGATTTAAAACAACTTTA
>DATCHW010000062.1:0-1955 GCA_036508135.1 Ignavibacteria bacterium | reverse complement strand
GATATGACATATATTTAAACGTATCGCTCAGAATATAAGCGTACTTCATTTTATTAATCTATAGGATTACTCAGATTTTTGTCTGTTTTATCATAAAACACACCCCATTTTTGACGAAGTGCCATTTTCGGCGTGCAAACTGTTTATTACCGTATTTATTCGTCCATATTTCAATGATATAGAATGGTTAAAGTAATTCCATTTCCTCACTAACTGGGCTTTAGCTGCTTGACAGGCTTGTTATTATGCTATACTTTTACACCTATATAACAGAGAAAAATATGGAAGAAATTTCAGTTTTAAGTAGACCTGCCACGATAGTTGATAGAAAAGTCAGGTCAAATATAAACAAGCCAAGAACTGTATCTGAAACCAGAAAGATAAATCAGGTTGTTGAAAATCACATACCGGAGGTTGATGAAAATTTTCTGACTTATCTTAATTATCATGGTCTTGCAAATGAAGACAAACTATTGGTGCTTTCTTCAACAAGTCACTATTATTATGATTATGATGAATTGAAAGAAATTACCACATTAATTAGCCTTAAGAAACTGAACCTTGTTAAACATCTTGATGATTTTTTGCATACTCTTCGTGATGGTCTGTCTCCTAAAACCAATTTCATTGGTTGCTTTACCGACAAGAAGGCTCAAAAAGGAGTCAGTATGACTTCAAGATTCTATAAAAGATTCCTTAATTTTCTTGATTCCAGGATCGATGTTGAAATTGACCGTAAGGATTTCTCAAAGCAGCTGGAATCGCATGGGTTCAAAATAATTGATATGACCGAAATTAACGGGCTGACATACTTCAGGACCCAAAATTACACAATGGTAGCTGTATAAAAACAAAAAGTTTACAACAGGTTATTAATTACCTCTTTTCAGAAAAAGATTTAAGTACCCTGCACTCTGTTGCAAACAGATCCGCGGGTTTCTTTTTACAATGTGGCCAGTAGTGGAATTTCAACTTAAATTACTTCGGAATTCAATTCTGATGAACCTGGTTCGGATAATACCGGGTCTCCTATCATTATAAAATTAAAAGGGATATCGAGAGCTGTTGAGATCTTTTCTCCTTTTTCGAGGATGTCTTCATCGCCCTCCTCGTAGTACCAGTTTATAATAAATTTTTTGTTTTTAGATTTTATAGATTCAATCTTTTTCAGCAGGGAATAATAGATCTTTAGATTTATCTCGTCGAAATATTCCAGGTTAAAATCAATCCGTGTCAGGTCAGGAGGATTAATAATATATTCATCAATCCAGGTCTCTATCTGCTCAGTAAATTCTGTTACTTTTCCATTCATTGAACGACCCATAATTTTAATTACTCCATCAGGGTTAAGCCTGATCTCAGGTGTGTTTTTGGTCGATGATATCGTTTTCTCGAGCATAGTTATGTTTTGTTCAAATATTATTTGGCAGACTCAATGATTAAATTGTGTTGATATAGATAAAATTGCTGAAATTAATGATCTTTCAAATCATGTTTATGATGTTCATTAGTATAAAATAGTCGAAAATTTCCCCATTCAAATATAGGATATTATTTATATCATGGAGCAGTAAATCGGGTATCCCTTATACGATTTTGATCAACACAAAATTAACCATGACAAAAAGAGACATATATGGGATTAGTAAATAGAAATGCAATAATATACGGAAATACCAATCTTTCTGGTCTGATTACAATAGTTGAAAATTTGTTTATAAAAGAAAATGAATTTCCTTTATTTACAATTAGTTATGGTGTAAATTTGTTAACAGTTTCCGGTTTCATATAAAATCGCAAGAAACTACTAAAATCAAACCGGATTCTGTTTTGTACATAAAATTCAGTGTTTTGCGATGTACAGTAATCTGAGGAAAATATTAATTATCACTTTTATTCTGCTCTCCTTTTCCATCCAGGTTTCAGCACCTGAATGGAAATCCCTGACAATTATT
>DATCHW010000061.1:0-1334 GCA_036508135.1 Ignavibacteria bacterium | reverse complement strand
ATCTTCGGGATTTACGATAGTTTTGATGAAACTGCCGGTAAATGGCAGAAGTATGATGCCGGAGAAGATGACTGATATAACCAGTATAATTATAATAAAGACTGATACCCATCCTATATTCGACCAGAATTTTCTATGAGTAAGGGCTATTGTCCGGGTTATGGTGGAGCCGATATTTGTTCCTTCAACCATCATAATGGGCAGGATAAAAAGATAGAGAGTCACTACATAAAGCATTGCAAAAAATGCTCCAACAATAAGTACAAATATTCCTAGAGCAATCGCTATGGTCCCTGCAAATGCAAGAAGGACCATAATAATCAGATATGGAATAAAATACCTGAGAGATCTTACAATGGATACAAAAATGGTATTGGAGCTGTTTACAGGATTGAATATTATATAGTATTGAAGGATTGTGGTAAAGAGAAGGTTTATCAGAGATATTATTAGTATAGGGACCAGAAGACCCTTTATTTTTTCAAGCAATACCATCGGATCGGTGATTGAAGAGAGTTCCTTCACATTTACCATGGTAGAAGCATATTGGATCACCAACGACATAACGAGTGACATAATGAATAATGAGAGAAATTTCTTTTTATAAAACTCCCATAAAGAGTTCATTGCGCTATCAATATTATGTTTGCGGTAAAGAGGGTGATTGCTGAACTGATCCATGAAAAATGTTTTTTAATTGTCTGCAAATTTAGGTATTATTGGTTGCCATCCCTTTTTTGTTCCGAAAGAATTTCCTGTAAAATCACATTAAATTTTTTGGGTTCCTCAAAAATCGGGGAATGAGCTGAATTCTCAAAAGGATAAAACCTCTTTACCGGCGCCTGCAGGCTGTCAAAATATTCTTTCGCTATCGCAAAGCTTGTCTCATAATCAGAGGTGCCCTGCATAATATATACGGGAATCTTCTGAGATGGAACAGCTTGAAACAGATTTGTTTTCATTATGGCATCCCATAAATACTTTCTTGTAAATTTCATTCCCTTTAAATAATTTATCTTTTCAACTAAAGTATATTCTTTACAAAAAAGAATTGGTTTCACTGCCGCAGGGTAAAAATTCCCTTTTTTAACTGCGCCTCCATATCTGATGACGTATTTTCTCTCAGCCAGCATTTTATCGATTGCCTCGGCAGGATCAGAATAGGGCGGAGGACCTATCTTTTCAAGATTTTTGATAGCTTTTTTGTCTTTTAATTCTCTTGCCCGGGACAAAACAAAATCATATGAAATTTTTTCAGATCGTTTCTGATCGCCTACTTGTCCTATGGCTATAAAAGCATAATAATACTCAGGAAATTTATTTGCCGTAAATGC
>DATCHW010000060.1:0-2077 GCA_036508135.1 Ignavibacteria bacterium | reverse complement strand
GTCTCTTTAACGCCTTTGGCGTTCAAGGCATTAGCACGAGCCTCTGTGACTGCAGTAAACACACCACTTTCATGTTTCGCATAACCCTTAACAGTCTCGACAAGATTTGGAATCAAATCCAAGCGTCGTTTTAGTTGAACCGTAATATCACTCCACGCTTCGTCAACACGGACCCTAAGTGTTATAAGCCCGTTGTATACCATCCACAAAAAAAGTGCGGCTAATATTATAATTCCTAAAATAATCCAAACGAATACATCCATAATTTTCCTCCTTAAGATTACCTATATACACATTCATTATAGCAAACATATTAAACTAAAATAAGATTAAATATAAGAAAATTACTTATCAAACTTTATAAAGTATTCTTTTGGTTTTGACTCTTTCTTTACCAAGCTGTACCAGTCAGGCATTATTTCTGAAAGCCTTTTTACGACTTTGTCATCAACACATAAGGGATCAACTATTCTTGATTTACAGAATACCTTCCCGTCATAATCATTTGGATTATTTTTGTAACCGATTTTGTTATTTAATCTGTCGAACAATAAACTCAGCTGAGAATCGTTTTTAATGTGAGGTTTTATTTTATCCAGTACTTGTTTATCTGTTGTATACAAGTCATCCATAGAAATATACTTTTTTTGTAGTGAATATTTTAGATATTCACCGATGGCAAAAAACATAACGGCAGATTCGAGTCCTGAATAATATTTAGTATTTATATGTAAAAATAATTCTGCATATTTTCTAGCACTGCCTACGTCAGAAAAAACCCAATTACTATCTTTAACAATCAGATTATCGATAAAATAATCGGCACCATCAATCTCTTTAAATACTATCGAATCACGAAGTGAATAATCAATCCTATCCGCACATAAATCTGGCAAATCTCTTTCTTTTAACAAAAAGTTTTTATCATCTAAAATATATTCAAAATCATAACCATATCTTTTTATTATCTCTGGTAATTCAGATTTTCTGACAAAAGAATCGAATATATTATCTTGGTGGTTATGTTCTTTTTCTGAACCAGATTCTAATACATAATCTATACAGTGCGAAAAAGCAGAATGAGATACATCGTGAATTAAACCGGAAATTTGCTCTTCGATAGGCGCTCCGAATTTTTTTAACAATAAATAAACACCCACCGAATGATCAAATCGAGATCGATTCGAACCAGGTATAAACGGCTCGAGATAACCGGCTTGATCAATATATTTTAGCCTTTGAATTGGATTTGAGTTTATCAACTCGATTATTATAGGTTCAGTTATTACGACTTCGCCATACATTCTATCAATATATTTCATGCTTATCTGATTATAGACCCTATACTTTGATAATAAAAATAGTCCTGATCAAGGACTATTTTATTTGGTGCGCAGAGCGGGATTTGAACCCGCAAGGCCGTGAGGCCAAGAGATTTTAAGTCTCTCGTGTATACCGTTCCACCATCCGCGCAAATTGTTTCTGGAGGCACGTATGGGAGTCGAACCCATTTATGAGCTTTTGCAGAGCTCCACGTAACCGTTCCGTCAACGCGCCATCTGCGCATTATTATAGCAGAGATATAATAGAACTCTACCGTTAATTATACTATTTAAATTTTGATAACAGATTTAAAAGATTTAATTTCGAGGTGGCGCCGACGGTTGAATCCACTATCTGGCCATTCTTATAAACCAAGAAAGTCGGCAGGCTAGTAACGCCTAATTCTTGGACTTGATCCATTTCGACAGAGGCGTCCAATTTTACAATCTCAACCCAATCCTTAATATCTTCCTGTAAAGACTCAAGTACTGGCTCCATACCGCGGCATGGCGGACACCAGGGTGCCCAAATATCTAACATTACTAATTTCTCTGAATCTAAAACGTCTTGCTTAAATGTACTTTTAGTGGTTGCTTTCATGGATATCCTTTGTGTTATTAATCGTTAATGTAATAATAACAATTATCGTTGACATACGCAACATATAGCGCCTATACTTAAAAACACACGCGATATGTAGCGTACGAAGCAAAAAACTAAACACAAAATGTATGGGATGGAGAGTGTGAAATGA
>DATCHW010000059.1:0-1458 GCA_036508135.1 Ignavibacteria bacterium | reverse complement strand
ATAGGAATAAAGATTTGGAGACGAAGTTTCATTAAGGTTAAAAAATGAACCATTATGATCAACGAATTCAGCATTTATAAAATTGTCGGCGTTTATCCCATAAGTAGTTGAGAAGGTAGACATTATACCAGAACACATTATATTTGCACACAAAAGAGCAGCAGGTTCAGCTGCATTTATCCTGTAACCTCTTTTCTGAGCTTGTTTCTGAAGATCAAATGCTGCAACGCCCGGTCCGACTTTTACAAGCCAGTTTTTCTCATCAAACTCAATCGTCTTCATTCTGTTAAGGTCAATTATCACACCTTCATTAATGGCAAATCCAAGAAGATTCTGGCCGTTACCTCGAAGAGTATAAGTGATTTTATTTTTATTAAAGAGTTTAACAAGCGCTGCAATTTCTTCCTTTGTTCCCGGTAATACTACATAACCTGGTATCTTAGGTTCGGAAATCGCACTTAAATCGTGGGAATAAGTAATTGTAATTGCTTCATCATTTGAAGCCCAGTCCTTTCCTACAATTTTTTTTATTTCAGTGAGAAGAATATCATCTTTTGAAGTTTTGATCTTCCCTCCGTTCTTAATAAAAGTGGCCACATGATTTTTCAATGCTTCCATAACTTTTGTAGGTCGCATTTCATTGAGGAAGTAACACTGGTAATCGCATTTTCCACACATATTACAGCTGTCTGCAATTTCCACACATTTTTCGGTCACAGTAATTTTATTATCAGCAAGAGACTCATATAATATCATTCTGCCCTGAGGATAGAAGCTTACAAAATGTTTTTCCAGGCCCGATTCACACACGCCGCTACCTAGAAAATCAATTTTGCACATCGCATAATGACGGCAATTTTTAGCTGTCTTTAAACTTTCATTCATGATGTCCTTATTATAAATTCAGAAATGGATTTTTCAGGTCACAGCAGCAACATTTACTTTAATCTAAAAGTAGATAAGTTTATTAAAAACAACAATGTTTTGGCAATTTAAAGTGTTTTTATCAGTTCTTCATTAAAGGCGTCAAGATCGGATGGTTTCCGGCTTGTAATCAGGTTATCAAAATGTACAATTTCTTTATCCACCCAATTTACACCTGCATTTCTCAAGTCAGTTTGTAAAGTTGTTTAATAATTTATAATCATTAATTTAAATTGGTGTAACTTTATCGTTGCAATACTAATATCAGGTTGAAAAACTTATAAGCATTAAATTTTAACTACTATGGAAAAAATTATCTGGAATAATGATTATTGTATAGGTATACCGGAAATAGACTCTCAACACCGTAAAATTATTGACCAGATCAACTATCTGATCGATAATCATAATTTTAAAGCCAAAGCTTCTCTGAATCAGGAAATAATCTTATTTCTTGATAAATATGCAGATGAACACTTTTCTACCGAGGAGGACTGTTCCTGCTGCCAAGACAAAGTCAATAGGGCTGGCAGC
>DATCHW010000058.1:0-5196 GCA_036508135.1 Ignavibacteria bacterium | reverse complement strand
GGCATCCATCGCTTAGCGGTGAGTATTAGTTTTTGTATATCCATTAAAAGTTTTTACTGACAATATTTTCCTATTAGTTATCCAGTTTTGAGCCTGAATCTTCTAAATCATTGTTTGGCACATCAGCATTAAATTTTTTTTCATTCCTTTTTCTATCATTTTCATTTGAAAATTTAATTTTTGAAATGTCTTTTGGATTTTTTTCATTTTTTTCTATTTGAAAACTATAAAAATCTCCACCCAGAGAATATTCTGAGTATTTGTGAAGAGTTTGTATTGTTTCACTAAACACTTGCTTTACAAAACTGTCACTATTTACATTTATATTTTTCATAATACGTTAATTTTAAGAGAATTAAATTATTTAGTTTTAATCTGTGTATCTTCTTATTTAAATTATTAGCGTTATTCCAAAAGATAGCTGTAAATCAGCTTTTTTATTGAATCACCCTAAATTGAAATATTGTTCATTTTATCAGCTTATTTAATTTGTTATCTTAATGACTAACATTTCGGAGGAGAATTTTATGTTGAAATGGATGTTTCCCATATGTAAAAACTTGATTGTCTCCTTCAAAATAGGATTTATATAAATGATATATAATTGATTATAATTTTATTTTTTACACATTTAATTATTAATCGTCATGGTTATCTCCACCTAAACTATAGTAGTTATTTTCTTCATCCTCACTTCCTATTTCTTCCTGATTATCATCTAATTCAGAACCCGGAACATCTAAGTCCTCGCCTATAACATCATCTTCAAAATCTTTTTCATTGTTTGAACCGCTTTCAGCGTATTGCTTCGTGTTGGAAATTTGCTCCGGATCAATTTCTTTTTCCTCTTTGCTTTGAGCATAAAGATCTTCATCTACCGGATAAACAGGATATTCCGGAAAAACTATTTTTTTCTGGACAATTTTTTTTTTGAGAAGTGGTTGTTTGTCTTGGTTTACTTTCTCCATAATTAATGACAATTTACTAAATTAAGATTTATCAGTAGATAGTTTGTATTGCATATAAATATTACTACGTTTCAAAGATGTAATAATATTTATAATAAAATGTTACACAATTTTATAAATTAGTTACATAATTCTCATGTTTTTCACTTAAATAATATTGTTTCCAAAAGTAACTTTATCGCTATTTATTTTGTCCTAAAATAAGGAAGCGATTCAATTTGTTACTTATGAAGTCAGTATTTACTTTTCGGCTTTATAATTTCGTATTTCGTTAAAAAAAGGTATGTTTTTATCTTCTACACATTTTGCTGCATACAGATAAAGTGCAGAACTCTATGTTTGCCAGTCTTGTCCCATGGATTTTCCATCTTGGGCTTTTATCCATTCATTAAAACCAAATTCCAGGTTATCTGTTCTCTAAATTTTTATAAAATGAGTCAGGACTTCAAGTTTTTCACGAGCAAGTATGTACTTTTTAACAGCAACCAATGCTGCGATATATATGCCGCTAACGAACGGCAAGATACCAGCATTCTGATAATCACCTTGTTTATTATATTCAGCATATCGTTCATTCCATTCAGTATCTTCCGGTTTTATGAAAGGAAAGAAATTTGGTGGTAAATCAATTCCCAATTCACCTTTTTCACTTATAAATGTACACTCTTCCTTTATCCAGTTAAACATTTCATTGGCTCATGTAGGGGATGCAATACCTGATAATATTGCAAGACTATTTCCGAGCAAATCGAACGTTCACTGCTTAGAATTTTATATGACCAGAATGTGTAATAAGGATTATGTTTCACAACCAGACCTTCATGTACACGATGATGTCCATATCTGCTTGTAAAAGTAAACTTGCTCATCTCCCAGCGCACATCATCTGCTCCTCCATTCAACTCCAACAGCCTGAGATAACTATAAACAATTGTATTTACGAACAAACCATATCCTAATACCCATTGTTCGTCTCACCAGCCGCAGTTAGGTTGTTGCGCCACAAGATAACGATCAGAAGGACTTTGATATTTCATCCATGTGAGAGCTTTTTCAACTGCTTCATGAAGAAATTTCGATTCTCCGGTTACTTTATTGAAGATGCCAACCCCTAACAGGAACAATGGAGTAGTATCGCTTGCACCCCGATCTTCACTATTATAAACAAGAAAATGAATATGTCCATGATCCGTTTGATTTTTAGACAGTGTTTCTAACACTTTCCGAATGCTATCCAACAGTTTTTTATTTTCTGAAACAGCTATACCTAAGATGGAAAACATTAAATCCCTTATATAAGGTTCAGGGAATCCCCAACCGGTCGTCCTTGGAAGTCCCATAATGATCCATGAGCATTATGTAACAATACTTCGATTGCAGTCTTCTTAGCTTTCTCTATTTCTTGAAATTCGACCTGTTTTATTATTAATAATTTATTTCTTCTTTTTTGCCAGGCTGTAAGCAATTGCTATTGCCTGTTTCTGTGCTTTCTCATTCGACTTTGGGCTTGATGTTCCAATCGTTCCCTTCTCATGATAACTATGCATTATCTCTTCAATGTTGTCCGAAATGACCTTTTTCGACTTTCCTTTCTTTAGTGGCATTTTTTAAAAATTATTTGTTATTTGTCAAAATCTTTAGTTATAAACGAATCTTATCAAACTAGTATATCTCATTTTTTCATTCATGATCTGAACGATTTTTTTTACTACAACCCGGTAGTCAAAATTAGCGACCACTCTTTCTCTTCCAACTTTACCCATTTTTTCACGCAAAGTTTCATCTTTCATTAAAGTCAAAATATAATTGGCGATATCTTGTACATCCGCACGATAAACAACCGTTCGCGGTGATGTTTCTTTTTCCCAACTAATTTTATTACTCATATAAGCTTTACTCTTATAATTCATTAACTTCAATCTTTTAAGATTTGATTGGGGGTCTTAAATATTTTCAATTCTTTTTTTGTTTTCATAGTCAGTTTCTTTTTTTAATGTGAATCTTTAAATTGCCAAAAGGCCTCAGCTTTAGGTGTTGTTTCGGCTTCCCAACTATGTTTTTCAAAACCATATGTTTCTGTAATTATTTTATATTTTTTCAACCAGATTTGTTCCGGAAGAGTTTCATGAAAATTTGCTTTTTCAATAGCTCTTGGGAAATAAGCTTTTTTGCCATCTTCGTAAGCAAATGTCCAAAGCTCTTTTGCTTTAATTTTACCATTTTTCCAGAGTGATTCCACAGCCTTACTTACTTCTTCATGTCGCAAATGTCTTGTATATTCACCATTGGAACTATGAGTGATAATCAGATCAAAATTTGTGGAAGGAAGAAATTGGATGATAAATTTTTCCAGTTCTTTTCCGTTCAACTGTTCCTGAGATGGTACATCATCAAGGTCTCCCATGATTCCTTGGGAATTCAACAATTTCAATGTATTATAAAACTTCGTAGAGCAATCGGTATCACTTGCCCTACACAGACAGACAATAAACCATTTATTTGAAGGATGACTTAATATTGTACCGCCTGCCCATAATGTTTCATCATCCGGATGAGTCACAATTACAAGAATTGATTTTGAATCTTTACTGTTCATCTTTTATATTTTTCAATGGTTAATCGAGCCATCAGGTAACTTACAGTTGACTCAGCTCCCTGATTGATATTTACATGTGTATCCTCCAATCCGTCATAACATCCGCCGGTGCACGGGTTATAAATTATTTGATTTAACCTGTTATTGCCTAAAAACCAGTTAAAGGCGATGACCATTTTCAGCCGGTAATCTTCATCCATCAATACATCGTAAAATTTACCTAAGGTCATGATGGTATAGGCTACATCAATTGGTTGCTCACCATAATGACCGGCTTCTTTTCCTTTTTGCAACCAGGTTTTATTGGAAATTACTTCTATTCCATTTTCGTTGAATAAATGATCCAGCAGAAAATTAAATGAGGTTCTTGCAATATCTTTATAAATAGATTCTTTTGTTGTCAACCAGGCATATAACATAGCTTCAGGCAAAATGCTGTTGGCATAAGTCATATAGCTTTCAAACCATTCCCATTTATCAGCTGCTTCATGTATATATAAATCAACTAACCGATTGGCAAATAGTTTAATTAAATCAGTATTTTCTGAAGATTTTATCACTTTTTGACGATAATAAATACCTTTTATAGCGAAAGCCATTGCACGAGGTGAATTTATTTCTTCCAGATGATGGATAGACTTTTCCAATATGGCTATAGTTTCAGAGATAATTTCAGAAGGTAATAATTTTGTTAATAAGAGCAAATATCCTAACGCCCAAATAGCTCTTCCATTAGAATCATCTAAATTGACTTTATTATTTTGATCCGTAAAATTTTTATCCTGATCTACATAATTCAAAAAATTACCTGCAGGTTGTTGACAAAACTTTATAAATCCGAGATATTTACGAATTTCTTCTATCCGTTCTTTCGAACTTTCCAGTTTAAAGATCATACAAGTTGCAACTAATGCTCTTGCATTATCATCCAACGTATAACCAGATTTAATATCAGGTTGATTAATTTTTGAAAACTGTATCAATCCTATATCGGTGGTCATTGCTTTCAGATGATTTAAGTTTATATCCGGAAGATTATATTGAATTTTAATTTTTTCACCTGCAATTTGTTGGAATAACATAGCATGTGATACCGCCGAGTTTTCCCATGCAGTTGATACAATTTTCTGTAAAGTATTTGTAACAATGCTTTTACGTAACGGATTATCATTAAGTAATCTAATGACATCTTTCGCCAATTGTGTTGAATCATTAAAATCGAAAATGATCCCTGTATCTTTCGACAAGACTTCCACAGCATGGGGAATAGGGGTTGAAATAATAGGGCAACCACAACTCATAGCGTAAACAAAAGTTCCGCTAACAGCTTGATTTGGATCGTTTGATGTAAACAAATAAATGTCTGTTAATTGCAGATATTCCAGCAATTCGGGGAGAGCAAGGTATTTATTGATGAATTTCACATGGTTTTGAAGACCAAGATCTTGTACTTTTTGAATTAAACTATTCCTGTAAACTTCTCCATCATTTTTCACAACTTCAGGATGAGTTTTACCAATGATCAAAAAGATAGCTTCAGGACATTGTTTTATAATTTCAGGTAATGCGTTTATTGTAGTTTCCAGACTCTTTCCTGAACTTAATAAACCGAAAGTTGAAAGTACTTTCCGT
>DATCHW010000057.1:0-62442 GCA_036508135.1 Ignavibacteria bacterium | reverse complement strand
TGGAATAGAGTCGAAAGAAGAACCGCCGTCAGTCGTTTTTAAAACTGTAAAACCTGTTCCTGAAATCCAGCCTGTATTTTCATTGATAAAATAACACGCACGATATGAATTTCCTTCTGCAAATGGTCCATCACGAATTATCTGCCAATTATTACCTCCATTAGTAGATTTTATAATAGTTCTGAAATATCCAATACAATAAACTATATTTGAATCAATCGGGAATATTTTTGAGTATGGTTTATTCGGAACAGAGTTATTGTTGAAAAACCAATTTTTTCCTGCGTTTGTAGTTTTGAGTATAACTCCGCCATTCCCGCAAACCCATCCGGTATTTTCGTTGATAAACCGTACACAGGTAAAATCCACTGTTGTACCTGAATTCTGCTGATACCATTGTGAATAACAGTTCCCTAACATCAATGTTGAGCAAAGCGATATCCCGATAAGCCAGCGAACCGAGAAATAATGAATGAGTATTGTAAAAGTTGTTTTTTTCATAACAATAAAAGTTTAATTTATTACAAAAAGAACAAACACAATTATAATTACATATTAAAATCAGTTATTATTTTAATAATATCATTTTATGTATTTGTACAAAATCACCATACCTGAGTTGATAAAAATACACGCCACTCGCGAAATTTGAGCCGTCAAATTCGACTTCATAAACTCCGGGATTTAATTTTTCGTTTATGAGAGTAGTAATTTCTTTTCCGAGTATATCATAGACTTTTAGAGAACTATACAACCCCCTTTGTCCCCCTTTACCAAGGGGGATTTCAAATCGTATTTTCGTTGTCGGATTAAAAGGATTAGGGTAATTCTGGTATAATAAAAATTTATCCGGAACTAAAGAAGATAAAGGTTTTACACCGATTACAAATCCGCCCTGATAAAGCTGGTAAGCTGTATCGCTTAATTGCTTCAACCTTGTAACGGAATTCAGGTTATTCGTTCCCCGGGCAATTAATTGTGCCATAATTATAGTTTGAGTATCGCCCGAATTAACGGTGAAATTATTTCCTCCCATACTCATCAAATATCTTTTATCACCGAGAGCCTCAACGCTATAAGTTGTTCCGTAAAGACTCCCACCGCAGTTACCAACATATCCATTATAAGCAGTCCACCCTGCACCGGTTTCCGGGTCTCCGCTATAACAGAATTTTGTTATTTGAGGTGGATTTGTGTTAGGAATTACCCACGGAGTTGAATCTTTTTTCAATCCCTTCATATAATTATAAGCACCGGGTGGATCTGAGTATGGCTCAGATTCACAAGAGACTCCTCCGCTCGAAGATTTTCCGATTTTAATCAAAGAACTAATACCGGAAGGAATTGTATTTGTAAACGGAGTTTTGAGAATTCTGAAACCAACAGCGGGGGGAGCGTAACCATAAACAAAGTCATTATTATCAGCGTTATATCCATAGGAAAGATTCCTTATAGAATCACATCCCATATAATCATCACTACCATCACCAACATCAGGGTCGCAAAATACCGAAAAATAAGTGCTATTCCAGGAGTTCGGGCTTTTATTTATGATTTCCCATTTGATAAACTGAATATCTTTAAGGTTTATTTTGTCATACCCCCAGGCGGTCAAATGAATTTCTGCTCCGAGCGGTGAAGTTCCGCCCCCGAAACTTTCACTGTAGTTATGAGATGATGGATTTGCATCCGTCATACAAATAAATAAAGTCTGCTCTGCTTTGCGTACTCCCGGTGTATCAATTAAAGGTTCATAGATACCATTTTGATTTACATCAACAAAGGGCGCACCGTAAGGGACCATACTACCCCAGTGAGCCCAGTCATAACTTGTATTAGGATTATCTGTCCTTGAGACTTTATAAATTCGAAATGTACTATCCCAAAAATAATTTCCGTTTATACAATGTCCGGGATAACACTCACCTGCGTAAGACCCAGCCATCATTCGAAGCTGAGAATTTACAAATCCGGCTATACTCAAACCGCTCGAATATATTGCAGTTCTGAAGGAATCTATGGGCCATCTGAAACCCGGCTGGCTTCCATTTGCTCTATCAAAATTAAAAATACCATAAGATGAAAATACAGTTTTGATGCGATTAGGTTCAAAATATTTGTAAAATAAATACAGGCTATCGAGAGTTCTTATGAAAATTTTACCATTATCACCGACGGCAAAATTCCCTGAAGATGAAAAACTTATGGAATTTATATTTTCATTCTGACCGAATGATTCTGAAAACCAGTTATTGCCGCCATTTGTAGTATATCTTAATGTTCCATTATCACCTGCAATATAAGCACTGTCCCGGTTTGCAAAAATCTTTACCGAATTTAAATTATTATTAGTCTGGCTGTTTAATATTGCCCAGGATTCTCCGCCATCAGTAGATTTTATTATTCTTCCGTTATCCCCCACTGCGAGCCCAAAGGATGAATCCAAAAATTGAACAGAATTTAGATTATCAGTAATACCGGTATTTTTAACTGACCAATTATCGCCGCCATTAGCAGATTTTAAAATCAATCCACCGCTTCCGCATATTACTGGTTGATGAGCCTGCAATCCACTTATAGAGTAATTCGTAAAGCACTTTAAATCATTCGATATTCCAAGATTCACGTTGTGCCAGGAGCTATCCGCTCCTACAATCCCCCTATACTTCAACGTACCGTTTGCTCCGCATATAAAAAGTCTTAACTGAATCGAAATAGAATCCCTTTTATTTATTCGTGCAGACGAATAGAGATAGTTAGAAGTCTGTGTGTTGTAAACATACCAGTTGGAACCAGGACTTGTTGTATTCATAAGCAGACCATTGGAGCCGGTTACATACAAAGCACTGAAACTATTTACAGAAAAAATATTTTCCGAAGTTCCTGTTTGAGAAATATTCCATATCCCGGGATATACGTAAAACAGGGCTGTCCCGTTATTACCGACTGCGCAATTATCCTGAACAGAGTTCAGGTTTTGACTCGTCCCGCTAGGAAGTTCATACCATTTATAGACATACTGGGAATGTGATAAAAAAGGATAGAATAGAAATACAAATATTAAAAAAGTTTTAAATCTCATATAAATCCTCCGGTCAATTATAATAAGGTAATTATAGAATAACAAGTGAAAATATTTTTATGAAACGGTAAATTTTATTTAACAAATAATGAAGTTTCGAAAGTAGGAAGGGTTGTGTGAAAACCCCGATTTGTCATTCTGAGCGAAGCGAAGAATCTCAAAAACGGAGTAAAAACGAGATCCTTCGGTCACTTCGTTCCTCAGGATGACAAGTTTTTACATGGTTTCTGGAGTGTGGCTACGAGGGATTATTCGTTTCAACTTTTTAACCTTTTAACATTTTAACTCTTTTTCCTTTTCTTCCATAATTCTTCCAGTCTTTTTTTAAACTTTGCTTCAGTTCCGAATTCACCGGGAGCATAATAGATTTTATTCTTCAATTCTTCCGGCAGATAATCCTGTTCCACGAAATGTTTATCAAAACTGTGCGCATATTTGTAATCTTTCCCGTATTTCAAGTCTTTCATAAGTTTCGTCGGAGCATTTCTCAAATGAATCGGTACATTGAAATCCGGCATCTTTTCAACATCAGACAAAGCGGAATCAATCGCCATATAGGAAGCATTGCTTTTATTGCAGCTTGCGAGATAAGTGGCACACTGAGCCAATACTATCCTTGCCTCGGGCATTCCGATATAGTCAACAGCCGTGAAAGTGCTGGTGGCAAGAGTTAAGGCATAAGGGTCAGCATTGCCAATATCTTCCGATGCAAGAACTATCATCCTTCTTGCAATAAACTTCGGGTCTTCCCCGCCTTTCAGCATTCGCGCCATCCAGTAAACAGCCGCATCAGGGTCGCTTCCCCTTATACTCTTAATGAAAGCCGAGATTATATTATAATGCTCTTCCTGATTCTTGTCGTATTTGATATACTTGGCCTGAAATGCTTCTTTGAAAATTTCATTGGTTAATACCACCTTCCCTTTTTTGTCAGGTTTTGATATTTTCACTGCAAGTTCGATTCCGTTCAATAGTCTTCTTCCGTCGCCGCCGGACAGGAGTATAAGAAAATCCTTATCGGGTATCTCAATCTTTTGCTCTTTAAGAATAACATCGTTTTTCAGTGTGTTCGATATTATAAAAAGAAAATCTTCTTTCGATAATTCTTCCAGTACATAAACGCGGCATCTTGAGAGCAGCGGAGATATCACTTCAAACGACGGGTTCTCGGTGGTAGCACCGATTAAAATTATTTTTCCTTTTTCAACACTGTGAAGGAGTGAATCCTGCTGTCCCTTATTAAACCTGTGGATTTCATCTATGAATAAAATTGTTTTCTTTTTTTTCTCGCGCAGATTGTAAGTGGCTTTTTCAATCGCCTCCCTCACATCTTTAACTCCGGATGAAACTGCAGATTGTTGTATAAAATCGGTGCTGACCAATTTTGATATAAGAAGTGCGAGAGTTGTTTTGCCTACACCCGGCGGACCCCATAGAATCATCGAGGAAACATCGTTATTCTCTATCATCAGTCTGACAGGTTTATTTTCTCCGACGAGATGTTTCTGTCCCACGAATTCGTCAAGAGTATTAGGTCTCATTCGTTCTGCAAGGGGTATCAACCGTGCATCGTTTACTACAGGATTATTATCATCAAATAGTTCCAATGGAATTTCTTTTTAAGTAATTCTACCTAAAATTGGAAAAACTAAAAAGGGAAATTAATAAAGATACTTTTGACTAAGTATAAATTGAGATAGTTTTTGTAAAGCAATTTTTTCGCCATCTTCGTTCCAGTGAGTATCGGTTGAAAAGTAAAGAGTTTTTTCTGATGTAATAAAATCCCGATATAATTCTATACAAGGGACACCATTCTTTTTTAAACCGTCATATAACTTCGGTAAAAAATTGTTGTATAAATCGTTATTAATTATTTTGTGATATATAGTATATTTATTCGGAACAGGAATAATTACAAACTCCATATTATAGATTTCCTTAATTTTATTTTTTAAGTCAAGAATATTAATACAAATTTCTTCAATTTCCTTTTCGGAGAAATTGTAATAAAACCCTGTGTTTTTGTTACTAACCTCCTGATGATAGAACAACCAGGGCGGATTAACCGAATATACCGGAGTTAAATCTGAAATGTAATTTAAGTAATTAAATTTAAAAGAATTAATTATTTCATAAAAATAACTTGTTAATAAACTTTTATGCAAAAGATAATCATATTTAGTTTCTACTTTATTAAATAATGAACCTTTAATTGATTTTATAAACCCGACTTTGTCTTCTGACTTTTGTGAAGTTTTAAAATAATCGGCTATTCTTCTCTCTACTATTTCAAAAACGAACAATCTTTTCTTTGATGAATTTAATTTAAGTTTTGCCAATTCCATTAATGGAGCATCTGCATTTGAAAAAAATGTTTTTAAGTTAATCAATCCCTGTAATCTTTCGTGAAAAAGACTTTTTGACGAGGTGCCACCAAAAAAGCTGTCGCCAAAAAGAACAACCCCGGATGAATCTAAAGTGTTAACATTGCCTTTTTTAGAAAACATTATTCCGCCATCATATACAGGTATTTTGAAATATTCCAGCAAATTCAAATCATATAAATCGCCATAGATACCTTTGCTTTCAGTTTCATATAACGCAGGATTTAAAAGAAACTTAGGGCTTTCTTCAAACCGGACTATCATAAAAATAAAAAGTGCAAAAACTCCCGAGATATATAAAACTATCTTTGTTAATTCATCTTTCATTTTAGTCAAAACTTGAAATATAAAAAGTCATTTAATGTGAATTTTCCGAATACAAATATAATAAGCAATAGAATTATAGCAACAGGAATATTTATATATTTATATAACTCATATGGTTTCCCGGCTTTTTCCCGGAATTCAAGAAATATTTCAATTACTATAAAAGCCAAAATTAATATTATACCGGAAACTAAATCCCATCCATTTTTAAATAGGGATGCGATTAAAACACCATTGTCCATACTTATAATTTTTTTGAATATTAATATTGCATCGGTAAAAGTATCAGCCCTGAAAAATATCAACGAAAGAGAAAAGAAAGCATATGTAAAAATAACACTTGTAACAAAGCGGAAAGATTTATTAATTGAAATTCTTTTATATAACTTCTTCTTATTTCTTCTGTAAAGAAATGCAAGTATCAAAAATATTCCCTGAAGAGCACCCCAGATTATGAAATTCCAGTTTGCTCCGTGCCATATTCCGCAAATGGTCATTGTAATAAATATTGCCGCTATATATGAAATATATTCCGGTTTAAATAGTTTATAAGAGTAAGACCTTGTTTTTGAGGGGTTGGGGTTTGAGCCCAAAGATTTTTTCATTGCCTTCCGGGCAATAGAATAACTTAGCGGAAGAAATATGTAATCCCTAAGCCAGTTTGAAAGAGAAATATGCCACCTTCGCCATAATTCGGATATTGATGAAGATAAATAAGGACGTTTAAAATTTTCGGTTAAGTTAATACCAAATAATTTTCCAATCCCTCTTGCCATATCGGTATATCCCGAAAAATCTGCGTAGAGCTGAAACGAATAAAGAAAAACAACAAACAAAATGCTTATCCATGAATATTCTGCAATGCCTCCATACAATTTATTAACAGCTTCAGAAAGGCGGTCTGCAATAACCACCTTCTTGAAAAATCCCAGTAAAATTAATTTTACACCATTCGAAATGTTTTCATATTTTACATCCGTATTAACCGATAATTGCGGAATAAAATCTTTTGCCTTTTCAATAGGACCTGCTATTAATTTTGGGAAAAAAGCAACATAAACAGCAAATTTTCCAAGATGATGCTCAGCCTTTATTTTATCGTTATAAACATCAAGCAGGTAACTTATCATAACAAAAGAAAAATAAGAGATCCCAAGCGGAGTTACATAACCTATTTCGATTTGTTTCGCATTAATCTTGAAAATCGAAAGCAAATAATTAATGTTTGTTAACAGAAAAGAATTATACTTTAATAAAATTAATACGCCGGCAATAAAAAACACTCCAAGAAGCATTATGAATTTTTTTATTCTATGGGTATGAAATTTTTCGAGTAATAATGCAAGCACATAAACGATAACTGACATCATAATTATCCAAGGAAGAAATTCTAACTTGAAAGATAAATAAAAGAAATAACTTCCTGTTAATAGTACGATCCACCTTTTTGTATAAGGAGTGATATAATATAAGGCAGCTATTATCGGAATAAAAAACAAGAAATCAAAACTTGTAAAACTCATTCGTTAATCGTTATAGTTTACTGGTTCGGCTAAAAATAATTAAATTTAATTTTGATATAAAGATAATTGATAATCAGCTAAACTTTTACTTTTACCCCCCGGTTTTAGCCACAGATAAAAAAACCCGGAAAAAAATTAAATCTTTATTTAAAATAGATATGAACGGACTTTTTTATAGCGGAAGAAGAACGCTTTTTTTATAAATATTATTTTTGTTATATTTCACTTTGTGACCACTCGGAATTTATGTGAGAGCAGAAGAAATTTTTAATGTATTTTACCTAAATATTTTTCTAAAGTTTATTTTATTAACTTAAATAAAAAAAACATGAAAATTATCATTTCAACAATCGTTTCTGCAATTGTTCTTTTCATCCTTTCCTGGCTGGCTTACGGGGTCATTATGGCAAAGAGTTTGGCAGGCTTTGGCAATTTAATGCGCTCACCCGATGATATGAGAATGTGGGCAATTATCATCGGCACCGTATTACAAGCGTTTTTTATGTCGTGGATATATACTATGGTGTATAAAGGAGAATCCCCGCTAAAAGAAGGATTTATTTATGGGTTTATGTTATCATTACTGATGGATATCCCTTACGTTTTCTTTTACTGGGGTTCTTACAACATAAGCTATAAATTAGTTATTGAAGATGCTGTATTAATGGGTATTAGAACGACGATTGCAGGTATCGTCATAGCATTAATAATAGGTAAAAAAGAGAAAACCACATAGCATAATAACACAAAAAGGAATTTTTTATTCTGCAGGGAGTTATCTCCCGACAGAACAGTTCACGACTATTGCTAATACGGATTTAATTCTACTCCAGCGGAATGCGGTTTTTATTTTTGGTTAACCACATTTCAAAAGTTTGCAATGCCGGGTTCAGTTCACGGCTGAGATTAAGATTTCTTGCACCGCAAAAGTCACTTTCAAAGTCTCTTTTAAATTGGAACATATTACCAAGGTCTTGAGCACCGGGAAAACCGAAGTTTCGATACACCTCTGCCGGAACATCGTTAAACCTGACTTCCTGACCCAATACTTTAGTGAGTGCATCAGCCATTTGGTTGCCGGTGAGGAACTCTCCCGAAATACCAACGGTCTTTCCGATAAAATCATTACCTTTCATAAAAATACCAAAGGCACATTTACCAATATCCTCAGCCGCTATACCGGGCAGCTTTTTATCACCCATAGGAAAAGTGATTCCGAGTTTTCCGTCAGGTCCTTTCTTAGGTCCCATTCCGAAATAGATAAGGTTATCCCAATAGAACGAAGTTAAAAGTAACGTTGTCGGTACTCCTAAATCGGTAAAGAAATGATTCGCTTCTCCTTTAGCATCGAAGTGAGGCACTTTATATTTATCCATCAGTGTTGGCATACTGTTATCACCGAGAGGAACCCAATTGCGGGTATCTTCGAGTGTTGACCATATTGCATGCTTGATACCGGAATGTTTTGCCGCTTGTGCCAATGCATGAGCCTGTGCTAACTCCTTCTCCGGTGAAAAGTGTTCCCAGAAATTTGTTACACAGAAAGCTCCATACGAACCATCAAAGGCTTTTTTGAGACTTTCAAGGTCATCTAAATTGGCAGAAACAACCTGTGCACCAAGTTTAGCAAGTTCTTTAGCTTTTTCAGAGTTAACATCTCTTGTTATCGCACGCACTGTGAAATTACTGTTCGGGTCGTTTAAAATTGCACGTACAAGTCCACCGCCCTGCGCACCTGTTGCACCCATTACCGCAATAATTTTCTTTTCAGACATATTTTTTTATTTAATTAACAAACTTTAACTGAATTAATTTATTTCTATAACAAATTTTGATATATATAAAGTTTCGATATTTAATTTTCTTTGCATCTATTCCCGTATTCTGTTAGTTCTTAGGAAAAAGCCGTAGGTAACCTCCGGATTATCCGGAGGCTTTAACCTCAGCCATATAAAATCTGATGTGATGAATATATTTCCGCTTAGGAAAATTTACCGTGTCGCTAAATATTGATATGTTCCGTCTCCGTTAATCTGGAGTTTTACCAATTTGCAGGCATCTATATCTGTGAAAGTAACATGACCGCCTGCTGCATCGGTAATTTTCATATCGAACATACAGGTTGTACCGTAATCTGCAGGTATGGTAACTGTTATTGTTGAACCATTTTCGAAAAGATCGTTTGGAAGTATGTCATTGCCCCAGTTATTTGTTTCAGACGGAGTTACATAAACATCCACTAATGTAACACCCGTGTTGTTTACTACCTGATAAGTTAATGCCTGAGCTGAAGAATTCTTTGCAGAAAATAAAAAAAGTCCTGCGATAATTACAATAAGAAATAATACTTTGTTTTTCATTTTTTTAATTTTAAGTTTTAAATTATAGGGTCTTAAACAAATAGTTTACATTATAATTCCCTGAAAATTACTATTTCCGGTTCCGCATCCCCGATGGTGAAGGAGAAATAAAAAACCCTCATTCAAAACAAATGAGGGTTTTTTATTTTAATAAACGAGACTCTAACTTAAATCTCAAATTTTATTTCACCAACACCATTCTTTTTACTTGTGTAAAATTCCCCGCGACTATTTTATAAAAATAAATTCCGCTTGCAAGTAACGAGCCGTCAAATGTTACTTCATAAGTTCCGGGTTGTAATTTTTCATTTAAAAGAGTTGCGACTTCTTTCCCGAGGATATCGAAAACTTTCAGTATTACTACTGAATACTGATTACTAACTACTGACTTCTTAATGTCAAATTTTATCTTCGTTGACGGATTGAACGGATTCGGATAGTTTTGATAAAGTTTGTATTCTGAAGGCTGCTGAATATTTATTGGTTTTATTCCAACCAGGGTATAATTTATTCTTGCCTTGAAAAGTTTACCGATATATCCGGAGCCTCCCCCTGTTGAGCCCACACACCAAATATCGATAGAGTCATTTGATATTTTTTTAAAATCGTATGAAAACATTTCGGCACCTGTACTTATATCGAGATTCCAGTTTAATCCAGCATTAGTAGAACTGTAAATCCCTCCTAAATCCTGGTTAATACTTCCTCCGACAGCAAACATAATCGAATCATTAAAATATTTTACGGAGCGGATCGGATATGGAAAAGTGTTTAATCTTGCACTCCAGGTCTGACCACCGTCAGTTGTCCTGTGCAGCCATCCTGAAACCGTAGGGCTGATTGAACCTCCTCCCGTCAATCCAAGTAAAAGATTATTATCAACAAAATCCACTCCTCCATCGAAAACATTATCTGCCGAAGGACCCGATGTCCACGAAACCCCATAATTTGTGCTATGTGCTAAGTGTATTCCGGTTGTAAATACATTACCGTCTGATATAGCATCTATATTTCCTGCGAACCATCCAAGGTCAGAATTTACCTGAACATAAGTCCAGCCCGTAGAATCTTTTCCTCCGTTAGTTGTATAATGCATTCCGCCGGAAAATTCAGCAGACACTATTCCCCTGTTTTTATCGAAGAAGTGTATTCGCGACAGCCAGCCGACACCGGTAGGAATATATAAATTTATATCACCGGACCAGGTAGTTCCGCCATTATAGCTCCATCTTACGACACCCGATTTTATATTCCCCTGGTTATTGAAACCCGCAATCACAACCGTATCAACCGTTAATGCGTGAACACCATACCAGTAATATGGAAAACCAAGATTCATTACCGATGTCCAGTTATCACCGCCATTTGTAGTTTTATATACCGCTCCTAATTCCGTCACGATATATCCGCATTGAGTTGTTGCAAATGAAACATCTTTAAAAACTTTTCCGGGTGCAGTGAATTTCAAAACCCAATTAAATGCATTTGGGTTATCGGTTTCTGTTTTGTGTGAATTTATTTTCGAAATCAAATTTTCCGAACCGTATGAAGGGATTATGCTAACTTGAGAAGAATTATTCTTTTTGATAATATATGTTTGATTGTTATAATTCTTGATGTCGATTGTTTGTGAAAATACCGTATATGAAGCAATAAGGACGAAGCAAACAATGATTAGTGCTGATTTAAGAAAATAGTTTTTCATTATTGATTCCTTTTCTTGTAAATTTTATTTTTTATAGTCTAAGATAAATAATAATTTATATACTAAAAAGTAAAATTCAGTTTAAACCGAAATCTATCATCCCACCTTTGTCATTCTATACTTGATACGCTTGCCCTCCGTCCTTTTGGAGGGGAATCCATGTTCAGACATTTGTTTTACCTTTTACGCCTAAAAATGAATTGACATAGTTTTATAGTCCTTAAGATTGAAAAAAGGACTAGTTCTTTTTTCAATCCTTTGCACTATTGCATTATTTAATCTCCCTTTGTAGATTAGTGTATACATAAAATAATTATTTATTGAATTCTGATTTGGAGAGACTTCTCAAATGCAGAAATTTGAATATAAAGTACATTTTGCAAAAATGGATTAAATCCGGATACCGGTATATTTATTGCAATTGTGCCGGTGCTGTTCATTTTAGTGCCGGTTATAATAATCCATTGATGAAAGCAGTTAAGAAATAAACCGGAGTGTAAGATAATTACATATACGGTTTTAAATATATTAATTAACGAATTATTAATTAAAAAAATGGAGGCAAATTGTCTATCCTAACAGTAATTATCACATTAGTAGTCGTCGGGTTTGTTTTGTGGTTGATCAATCGCATTCCTATGCAGCAAACAATAAAAAAAATTGTGAATGCCATAGTTATAATTATAGTTCTGATCTGGCTATCCAAGATTTTTGGATTATGGGCTTATTTATCAAACATAAAACTTTAACAGCTTTTTTTCATTAGAATCAGGAATTGTCAATGCAGTCGAAGGTGTAATTGCTTTACTACTCCACCCGACCTGTTCAATCTTTTAAAAAACATCCGGGAAAATTCTTTAGAAGACAAGTATTACCTCAGCGTGCTCGCGAATAGTTGATTCGATAGTGCTACGGAAAGGAATAACCGGTATCGGGAGTTCTGGTTTCATCAAAACGGAAGTGTCATAAACGATCAAACTGCTATCTATATTAAACCGGGAACTTCCCCTCATTCCCAATGCCCCGAAGCTGTGTGAAAACACAAAATATCTTTTAAAATAATTTGGGCTAAAGCCCGAATACAGGGCGTTTTAGCTATCCCCGTCGTAAACGACGGGGTAATTTTATTATTTTCACATAGGCCCCTCAGTGGGAACGTATTTTGAATGCTCAAATTATTTTATCATCAACATTTTTTTTGTGTCTATATAATCATCTGAACTCAATCTATAAAAATATACACCGCTTGTATATTGTGTGCCATCAAACGTCACTTCATACGTCCCAGGTTTTAACGATTCATTTACAAGCGTAGTGATTTCTTTTCCGAGAATATCGAACACTTTTAATACCACATTGTCATTCCCGTGTGCTCCTGATGGGAATCCAGATGTTATATCAAATTTTATTTTTGTTATTGGGTTAAATGGGTTCGGGAAATTCTGGTACAATTCAAATCTATCAGGAATATTGCTTGATAAAGAATTTATAAATGTCACTCCTCCAGTTGTAGTTTTGAGTACTACTCTCGGTGAATTTCCTATTGCCCAGCCTGTTAATGAATTTATAAAAAATAATTTTTGAGTTGTGTTCGGAATGGTTTGATTTGTCCAATTCAACCCTCCGTTGTTTGTCCTTTTAATAGGATTTTTACAAATCCACCCCGTGTCTTTGCTGATAAAAAAAATATCACTTAAACTATAAGTGTTTAAAGAATCAATATTGTTCCAGTTATATCCACCATTTGTAGTTTTTTTAAGTAATCCAGCGTTCAAGTAACCGGTATTGAAATCTAGAAAGACTAATTTTAAAAACAAAGAATGGTTAGCTTGAACTGAATCACAGTAGGCATTAAACCAATTAACCCCTGAGTTTGTGGTTTTTAAAACATATATTTGATAAGGAGCAGGTGGATAATTTGTAATATATCCATCAACCCATCCGGTTTGTGAATTTATAAAGCAATTTGATGTTAATTGAATTACGCCAGTTACCAAAGAATCACAGATCCAGTTTGTACCCCCATTATAAGTTTTAAAAAGAATTCCAAAGATGTTATTTGTGGTTGAGGGTTGACCACCACCGGAGATAAAAAGTACGGTATCAGAGACTAAAGATATTGAAGAAAAGGGAGGACCCCCAGGAGTCGTGTAAAATTGAGTAATCCAATTTATTCCACCATTAGTTGTTTTAACAATGACGGAGTGATTCCAAACAAAGGGGTACGCATATTCAACCTTACCTCCCGCTGCCCAGCCTGTCAAAGCATTAATAAATTTTATTGCATTTAGATCGTAAACCGAACCGGAATTATATTGCACCCATGAAAAACCACCGTCTGTTGTTTTGATAAGCTTGCCTTCATCCTGCGTTATCCATCCAGTTAAAGAATCGATGAAAAATATATCGCGAAGGGTTCCCAAAGATTGAGAACTGCAGCTAACAAACCACCCTTGCTGAGAATTACAGGTTGACATTAATAAAAAATAAAAAACAACTAGTAAAACTATTTTTTTCATAATCTAAATTTTATTTAAAAAGAACTAATTTCTTTGTATCAATAAAATCTCCTGCCCTAAATCGATAAAAATAAACCCCGCTCGGTAAATTACTGCCGTTAAATGTTACTTCATACGTCCCCGGTTTTAATGATTCATTCACAAGCGTAGTGATTTCTTTTCCGAGAATATCGAAGATTTTAAGTATACTATACAACCCCCTTTGTCCCCCTTTACTAAGGGGGATTTCAAAACGTATCTTGGTCACCGGATTAAACGGATTCGGGTAGTTTTGTTCCAATGCAAATTCTGTAGGTACCACATTTTCTTTAAACTCGATATTGGTTAGACTTTGTCCTTCAACCGCAGTCAAAAATCTATTGGGTTGTATCAGTCCATATTTATCAATAATTCCGCTGGGCCAGACAATTTTAATCGAATCTATAATTGCAGCATTTCCTAACCCGAAAAAGGCATTCAAATTATTCTGTCCGCTTATGCTTCCGCCCGACTGGCTGGAGATTTCTCTCATTTGTGTAAAGGTATTACCATTAATAAATGCTTTCAGATAGAGCTTTGCTCCGATTCCCGCTTTATTGCTAATCATCCCGACGCATTTAATATTTATCCACTTATTCCCTGTTCCCTCGTTATGGTAAAGGCAATTGTTTCCGCCGAAATAATTATTTCTTGCCACAAATAAATCAAGATTACCATCATTATCGTAATCGCACCATCCAGCTCCTTCTTTATAATTTCCGTCTGTTACAATTATTCCTGTGTCAATCCTCGTGAAAGTTCCGTTACCGTTATTTGAATAAAGAAGATTGATTCCATCGTATCCGCCTACGAACATATCAAGATACCCGTCGTTATTGAAATCTCCCCAGCTGCTTCCGCCTGCCCAGTGGTTATATGTAACTATCGGATCACTTGTTATTTTTGTAAAAGTTCCGTTGCCGTTGTTTCTGAACAAACGATCTTCACCGCTGCCGATTACTCCGCCGCTTACAAATAAATCCATATATCCGTCATTATTATAGTCTCCCCAGCTTCCTCCGCTTGAATGCAGAACATCGTTCACAATCGGGTCGTTTGTGATTTGAGTAAATGTTCCGTTTCCGTTGTTATGGTAAAGAAAGTCAGCAGCAGGTCCTGCGTTTGCTACATATAAATCCAGGTATCCGTCATTATCATAATCGCACCAGGCACATCCTCCCGAATTGCTGTTGTTTGTTACGATTGTTCCGGTTGTTATTTTTGTAAAGGTTCCGTTGCCGTTATTATGATATAAAAAATTCGGCTGATTGCGATTGCAGACGAACAAATCAACAAACCCGTCATTGTCATAATCTCCCCAGGCGCACCCTGTAGAGTTTCCTCCGTCATTCACAATAGCACCGGTTGTTATTTTTGTAAATGTTCCGTCGCCGTTATTATGATATAGAAAATTATTCTCCCCGTAGTTTGTAACAAATAAATCAATATAGCCGTCATTATCATAATCTGCACTTGTGCATCCATAAGAACTCCCTCCGTCATTAACTACAATTCCTGTCGTAACTTTTGTAAATGTTCCGTTTCCGTTATTCATATATAAGAGGTTATTCTTATTTACTGTCTGGTTGTTCACTACGAATAAATCCTGATATCCGTCGTTATTGAAATCAGCCCAGCAGCATCCGTAACTCCACCCTCCGTCATTAACAATGGCACCTGCTGTAATTTTTGTAAAACTCTGCGGATATGCAAAGCTGGAAAAAATTAAACTTAATAGTATAAGAATGTAGTAAAGGCGATTCATTTTTTATAAATTTAAATTTATAAAACAGTTATTTTTCAAAAACAGCGGTCCGGCTCATATATATTTTTGGCTGTTCCTTTAGTTTAAAGCCGTTTGCTATTGCCAGGTTAATTGTCTCATTAAATTCTTTTTTTGAAACATGGAATTTAGGCTCGGAAAGAAAAAGAATACCATCATCGTTAAGCAGTGTATAAATCTCCTTTAAAAATTTTTCTGTATCAGGGACTTCATGCACCACATAAAACGCATTCACAAAATCGACTTTTTTACCGAGACCGATTTTATCTTTTCCACATTTATGTAATGTGATCTTTTTTTCTATCTCTTTACCTGTAATTTTCTTCCGGACCTTGTCGAGCATTTCTTCCTGCAGGTCAGCCGCAATCACCATCCCGTTTTCACCGCACATATTAGCAAATTCGATCGTGAAGAATCCGGGACCACATCCGGCATCAAGAATTGTCATCCCTTCGCGGATATAATTCCTGAATATCTTTTTTGGGCTATGAATTATTTTCCGTATAAAATTATCCAACGAGCCTGAACAGCTTGCCGGACAAACATATTTCTCGTCTTTCATAAAAAATATATTTATTTAGAATAGTGACATTTGTAACTATTTTATCATCAATCCTCCCCTCCACGGCGGGCAGGCACAAAAGAGAAGCCCGCCCAAGCGGATTTTCATGACCTCTAATTAAATAACTACTTTATTAATACCATTCTCTTTGTTTCAGAAAAACTATCTGCTATCAATCTATAAAAATAAACTCCGCTTGAAAGTGATGTCCCGTCAATTTCAGCGTTATAAGTGCCTGCATTTGTAATTCCGTTAAATACCGTCATTACTTCATTACCCGTAACATCATAAATTTTTAAACTTATGTTTCCTCTTTTGGGAATTGAGTATTGTATCCTCGTGATAGGATTGAACGGGTTGGGATAATTTTGTCCGAGTTTGTATTCCGATGGGGTTTCAATATTACCCTCAATTCCCAAAGATCCGGGAACAGATTTTTTTATACTTTGCTCCACATTGCTTCTGATGAGTGCGCTTGAATCTTTATATACAAATGCCACAAACTCGCAGTTATCAGCAACCCAGGCACTATTAAGCGTGGTCGTAAAAGTCTTTGTTTTTATCTGGTTCTGAGACCAGACACCCGTACCCATCGTATCTCCCGCTGCACCATTTACCATATTTCTAACTATCCAGTAATGAACATAATTAATACCGCCCGTGCATCCCGTATATGCAGCTTGTTGATAAACAACATTATTTTCTATTATTACAAAATTAATTTTGTAATTTGAATACAGGTTCTGGAGCGCGGTAGCATCAATGGTTGCTGTCAGTTCTCTTGTTGAAGGATTGTAGATTTTTGATACAACAGACAGGTTTATTACTGTATTAGGAGAGCGTGTATATCTTGCAATTATTGTATCCCGCCAGTTATAATCATAATCCAGCGGAGCACCCATTGCCCTGTCAAAAACTAAAAGAGGATAGCCTGCATATCCCATAAGACTGATAATGCCGTTGCCGTTGAAAAAAGAAAATGGGTCGCTGCCATTTGCAGGTCCGTGATATGCAAGAACCACCGATTGCGGATATAAAGGCAGTAAAACGTGTTCAATTATTGAATCACCGCAGGGACAATATCCGCACCAGGTGCCGGTAGAAAACTCGAGTAAAACTTTTCGCGGTTCGGAATATGAATTTTGAATATTAAAAAACAGAATAAGCGTTAATATAATAAATAAAATTTTCGCTTTCATAAAAAGAATTTTATGATTTATAAAAGAAGATTATTATTTTTAAACTGAATAAACTATTTAATATATCTGAAATCGTGACCCGTTTTAAGCTGCATCAAAAATTCATAAATTAATTTTATCACGTTCTCGATATCTTTTTTGCTGACCATTTCAACCGTAGTATGCATATATCTCAAAGGAAGGGAAATAAGCGCGGACGCAGAGCCAATACCGGCATAAGCAAAAGCATCGGTATCTGTTCCGGTGGAACTTGATGCCGCTTCCTTTTGAACCGTGATTTTTTTGTTTTTTGCTACGTTGATGATCATTTCAAGAAGATTATTCTGTACCGCTGAACCGTAAGTTAAGGCAGGTCCTTTTCCGAGTGAAATATCCCCGAGTTTTTCTTTTTTATGCATAGGCGCCTGTGTATCGTGTGTAACATCGGTTATTATTGCTACATCCGGTTTTATCCTGCGGGCAATCATCTGAGCGCCCCTCAATCCTATTTCTTCCTGAACAGAATTTACCACATAAAGACCGAAAGGAAGTTTCTTTTTCTTTTCTTTTATCAATCTTACTACTTCTGAAATTATAAATCCGCCCATTCTGTTATCGAGCGCCCTTCCGACAAAATATTTTTGATTCAGTTCAATAAGTTCATCTTCAAAAGTGACCACACAACCCACCTCAACTCCGAGTTTATTCACTTCCGTTTTAGAACTGCAGCCGCAATCTAAAAATAAATTTTCGACTTTCGGAGTTTCCTCTTTATTCTTGTCCCTGATATGAATAGCAGGCCAGCCGAAGACGGCTTTTACAACCCCCTTTTTCGTATGAATATTTACACGTTTCGAAGGTGCAATCTGATGGTCAGAACCGCCGTTTCTTTTGAGATAAATAAATCCGTCTTTTGTTATATAATTAACAAACCAGGAAATCTCATCGGCATGAGCTTCGATTACGACTTTATATTCCGCTTCAGGATTTATAATTCCGACAACGGTACCATAAATATCCGTTATATATTTATCAATCGAAGGTTTAATATACTCGAGCCATAATTTCTGACCCGATACTTCAAATCCCGTTGGAGATGCATTGTTCAGGTATTGCCCGAGAAAAGTTCTGCTTTCTGTTCGCATAGAAATATGATTTAATGTTTTACAAAACCATTAATTAAAAAGATATCTCACAAACTCATCAACCGTAATATCACCAAAGTAAAATTTCATATCAATATCTTTTAAAACATCTTTTATTTTATCTTCTTTGTAAAATATCCCGATGAGGAGTGATTCGATATCTTCTGTTTCGCCATAGCCGAGATAATCGCCGAATATTTTTACGTGCTCAATCACACCATCCTTGACAAAAATTCGCGTATCTATTTGTCCGAAAGGAAATCTGTGTACTTTTTGGATATTGAATTCGGGTGACCTCCCGTAATTCCATTCCCAGGTTCTGTATTTTGAATCTGAAAGTTCATAAACATTTTTCCAGTCATCATCCGAAAGCACTTGTGCGACCGCTTTATCCTTTCCGCCAAATATGTAATCCGTAAGTATATCACGGAATTCTTCAATTGTAATTTTCACAGTCAGATATTCGGTAATGTTTGCAACACGGCTTCTGATAGATTTAATCCCTTTGCTTTCTATTTTATCTAATTTCACATTCAGTGCATCTACAACATTTTCAAGATGCGAATCAAAAAGAAGCGTACCGTGCGAAAACATTGATTTAGTGTTTGTGAACTGTGCATTACCGGAAATTTTTCTGCCTTCAACGGTAATATCATTTCTTCCGCCAAGTTCCGCATTCACACCCATCTGCTTGAGGCATTGGCTGATAGGTCCTGTAAATTTCCCAAAATTATTGATGCTGTCGTTTGTGTGTTTCGTAATAAAACTGAAGTTCAGATTACCGTGATCGTGATAAACAGCACCGCCTCCGGATATCCTCCGGACAACATGGATATTATGTTTCTTTACATAAGCAGAATTTATCTCTTCAATTGTATTTTGATGCTTACCAATGATGATTGAAGGTTCGTTAATGTAGAAAAGGAAATATGATTCGTTTTCGACGTCAAGATTTCTGACACAATATTCTTCGAGAGCAAGGTTCACTGTTGGGTCGGTAATATGCCTGTTGCTGATAAATTTCATTATATGTTACAGTAAATTAAACAAATATTGAAAATTCTCCATACATCTTCAATACTAATAAATGTGGAAAAATTAGAAATGCCGAAAGGATGAAAAGATGGAAGTGTAGATAAGGATTTAAATTACAAGAAATAGCATTTTTACTATTCGAATAAATCAGAATGAGTTCCGGTTCTTTCCAATATTATTTCGTCTTTTTCGAGTTTGTATAACAATAACCAGTCAGGTTCCAAATGACATTCTCTTCTTCCTTTATAATACCCAAGTAAAACATGGTCAAGGTATTTTGCCTCTAACTTTTTTCCGTATGCCAACTTTAAGATTAGTCATCTAGTTTTTCAATTGTTTTTCCCCGCTTTCGCATTTTTTTATAATCTTTTTTAAAACTACTCGTCCTATATATTCTCATATCATTTTTTCAAATCTTTTAATAATTCTGCAGCAGATGAAAAACCCTTGATTTTTTTCCTTTTGTCTGTGTTTTCAAAAGTTAACCTTGTTTCTTTATTGGGGATTTTAACATCAAAAGGTATTCCCCGATAAAGTTTAACCTGAGAATAATATATATTTATTGCATCAGACGAAGTCATTCCGAGTTTGCGAAATATTGCTTCGACATCTTTTTTTAATCCCGGGTTTACCCGGGCTCTTATCATTGCTGTTTTCGGCATAATTTTTTCAACAAATGTAGCACATTTGGGATACATATTCAAGGGTTTTTAGTATCGGGTAAGTTGAAGGGATTATTTGTATAAAAAATGTTCTTTTAGTCTTTCCGCAGTTTTTTTCCCTATGTTTTTTTCTATTGCCGCGAATTCGGTGTTAATTTTATCTTTAATTGCTTCTACTGACCCGAATTCTTTCAGAAGTTTATTTGCAGTCTTTTCACCAATGCCATTTATTTCAACCAATTCTGTAGTTAGAGTTCTTTTGTCGCGAAGACTGCGGTGAAAAGTCACGGCAAATCTATGCGCCTCATCTCTTACTTTCTGCAGAAGTTTTAATCCGCTTGAGGTTTTTGGAATTGTATGCGGATCGGGATCTTCTGGAAAATAAATCTCTTCAAGTCTTTTTGCTAATCCAATAATATACAAGCCGGATATATTTTCATTTTCTTCCGGATTTATCCGGTTGATGATTTTAATTCCAATATCATCTAGCACTTTTACAGCAGATGAGAGCTGACCCTTGCCTCCGTCAATCACCACCAGGTCGGGTAAAGTCTGGTTTTCCTCTATGGCTCGTTTGAAGCGTCTGTAAATAACTTCGCGCATCGAAAGAAAATCATCCGGATGACCTGCTTCGTTTAAGACGGTTTGAATTTTATATTTTCTATATTCACTCTTTCTAGGCTTTGCATCGAAAAACGAAATCATAGAAGCAACCGTATCAGTCCCCTGTATATGTGAAATATCGTAACACTCTATACGGCGCGGAAGCTTATCAAGTTTTAAATCCCACTTAAGAGCATCCAGCGAGGGTGCGATGAATTCTCGTTTCAATTTTGCAAGTTTCAGTTCTTCAAGCATAAGTTTCGCATTGGCTTTGACCATCGCTACAAGTTTAGCTTTATCTCCGATTTTAGGAACTATTATTTCAACTTTGCCCTGCCTTTTATTTTCAAGCCAGGTCTTTAAAACATCTTTTTCCTCCAGTTCATTTTCGAGAAAAATCTCTTCGGGAATAAATTCAGTTTTAGTATAATAATTTGTTAATAGATTTTCCAGAATTTCCTCGTCAGGTTTATCCACGATATTATTTATATAATAGTGGGATTTGCCAATAACTTTCCCGTCCCGTATTTTCAGTATCATTCCGCATCCGTCGTTATCTTCCCGTTCGATTGCAAAAATATCCCTGTCAATAATTTCTTCACCTATCATTTTCTGCTTTGAAGAATACACTTTCAGGGCTTCTATTTTGTCCCTCATTTTTCCCGCCTGTTCAAACATCATATCTCCGGATAATTCATCCATTCTGTTTGTCATCTCTTTTATAAGGGATGTGGTTTTGCCGTTAAGAAGCTTTGCAACCTGACTAATCATTTCATTATAATCCTTTTGCGATTGATAACCCTCGCAGGGTCCTTCGCATTTATGAATGTGGTAATCCAGGCATAGTTTGAATTTTTTATTTTTGATGTTTTCTTCCGTAAGATTGAGACTGCAGGAGCGTATCATAAAAATATCGCGAACGGTTTTAAGCGCATACCTCATATTTTTAACATCTGTATATGGACCAAAATATCTCGAACCATCCGTTCGCTTTTGCCTCGTTGGAAAAACTCTCGGGAAGGGTTCGTTTGTAATTACAATGTATGGATATGATTTATCATCTTTAAAGTTGACATTATAGCGGGGCTTAAGAGCTTTGATAAGGTTCAGTTCAAGGATAAGAGCTTCTATTTCATTATCGGTTTTTATAATTTCCAGATCAGCGATTTTTGATATCATCGCTGCAAGTCTTCCATAAACAGGCTTTGACTGAAAGTACTGCCTGACGCGGTTTTTAAGCACCTTTGCTTTTCCGACGTATATTACTTTACCGGTCGTGTCCTTGAACTGGTATACGCCGGGCTTATCCGGAAGATTCGATAATTTTTCTTTTAAGTCCATTTTTATTTAAAACACTGGTGACACTAACAATTATTTTTGTGCTGGGCGAGTTCCATCAATATTCCTGCGGTTGATTTTGGATGCAGGAATGCTATAAGCATATTATCGGCACCGGTTCTCGGTTCTTCGTTAATCAATTTCACTCCCCCCTCTTTAAGTTCTTTCAGAGATTGAATAATATCAGGAACTTCAAATGAACAATGTTGAATTCCCTCACCTCTTTTTTCAATGTGCTTTGAAATGGGGGATTCAGGGTCTGTGCCTTCGAGAAATTCAAGATCGCAATTCTCAAGTTTTATTTTCTGAACGTTTACTTTTTGTTCTGCGATAAATTCTGCAGGTGATGCTTTCACGCCGAAAATTTTTTCAAAAACAGGAACGCTTTCCTTCAGTGATTTTACTGCTATTCCAAGATGCTCTAACTTCATTCGGTTTATGTAATTTAATTAAAAGAGATACATTGCAAAGATTCTAAAATTAAATCATATTTGAAATGAGAAAATAATTTCTTAGATGTAATATTATAGTATTATATTTTGTGAAAATTTATATAACATACTGAGGTTATTCAAAATAATAAAATTTGTTTATCCTTACCTAGATTTATCTGTGGAGGTGAAAAAACGAGTAAATTTAACCGTTTTAACGGTTTATCTAAATCAAATTTTCTTAATAATCGGAATTTCTTAAGTAAATTATAGTTTTGCGTAACTTCAGTTACTTAAAAATAGTTTGGGCTAAAGCCCGAAACGGTGTGTTTATCTTACCCCGCCGTGAACGACGGGGTAACTTTCTTATGCTGATACGGTTTCCAATTCTTCAAAACAGGAGGAAAAATGGATGAAAAACCTAAACCAAGGTATTTGATGTCCTCGTTCGTATAAAACTTATATGAAAATTCTTTCTGTTACCCTGCCGTTTACGGCAGGGTAACACATCTGTCCTAAAGGGGCTTTAGCCCAAAAATATATTCGAATATCGGAATATAAGCTATTTTATATATCAAAAATCAAATCATCAGAATAGTCCAACAAACGTATAAATATTGTACAATTGCCCGCTCAAAAACTATACACCCATAAAATATTAATTTTACAATATATGACCAGAAAACACACTTTACCGTATTAATATTGAACAATCAAATCAAGTGTTTGTGTTTAATAATCCCACTTGATTTTTTAAATCATTGTTTATTAATGAATTACAACCATTACATTTTAAATAATAACGGCATAGAAATTGTAATACTAACAAATAGAATAAAAAATTTGAAAGGAGCATTTTAAAATGGTATTCGCATTAGTATTAATAACTTTAGCATTAGCGGTTTCTCTTGAAGTAATAATCGCCAAGTCAAGAAAACTGTCTTCAAACACATTACCTGCAACATTGCCTGTATTTAATAAATCAAGCCTTCACACACCAGAAGGTTATTATTTTTCAAAATTCCATACCTGGGCACTTCCAAAGGAAAACACAGTTAAGATAGGGATAGATAATTTTGCATTTAAAGCGCTTGGTAATATCCGCATTAAAGAAATTGCACCGGAAGGTAAATCCGTAAAAACCGGTGATACAATAATTGAGGCAGAAGTCCACGGACAAAAAATAAATTTTCGTTCACCCGTGAGCGGAGTCATAAAATCCGTAAACAAACTTGTATTTAACAAAAATATTATTGATGCCTACGGTGAAGATTGGGGTCTTGAAATTGAAAAGGGTTCTGACACTTCAGATAATTTATTTTCCGGTTCGGATGCATTCCACTGGATGAAAGCAGAATTAAGAAAGTTCAAAGATTTCTTAAACGAAGCATCATTCACATCTCAGGCAGTAGGAGTGACAATGTATGACGGAGGAAATTTCGTGGAAGGCGTACTTTCAACTTTAGACAAAGATACTATTAAAGACTTTGAAAAAAGATTCTTAAACGAACAAAATAATGGCTGAAATCCCAAAACATAAAAACTTCAACGATATAAAATGTCTATGGATGGAGTGCGGCGTAGTGGAATACAGGCTCTGCGATAATAATTTTGAGTGTGAAAATTGCGAGTTTGACCGGAAGTTTAAATCCCGGTTGAATAAAAAGGAAAACATAAGAGATGAGATTGAAAGTATTTTTGATAATGGTCATTATACAGTACCGTTTACTCACCCGCACTATCACTTTAACAATGGACTTGTGATAAAAAACTTCATCGGGAACAATTTTTATATTGGACTTGAACCCTATGTTGTAAAACTAATAGACAGGTCAAGCATTATCAGCTACGTTACTCCGGTAAACATGATTTTCCGAGGCGATCCCCTTCTTAGTATAAAAAACGGATGGGGCGGGGTAAATCTTTTATCACCGTTCACTTTCCGCGTTGTGGAGAAACTTAATCTCGATAATATTTTTTCAAATGGCTTAAGGTGGTTTGCAATAATTGAGACAGAAAAATCGGATGTGATATACCATGCTACAAACGAGAAGAAATATTTCGAAAAAATGTATGACACAAAAAATGCTATGAAAGAATATGCACTCGCTTCAGAAACTACCGGTGCGACTATGTATGACGGCGGCAAGCCTCTCGAACACTGGTCTGATATTATAGGAAAGGATAACTATAGGAAATTTATGACTAAAGTGTTTTCGTAAGGAAACCCGTGTTTCTGCATTTATTGTATCGGCAGGTTTTGATATCTTTCCCTTATGAAAGCTGCCGGTCTTAACAGGAATATCAGAAAGCAATATACTGAAATTTCCGAAGTTGCCCATTATCTCTGGGAACGGGGATGGGCAGAGAGTAATGCGGGAAACGTTTCCGTCAATATCACCGATGAATTCCGTTCAAATAAACATATACCGAAAACAAACGGAAGTAAATTAAATAAAGCATTTCCTTATTTAGCCGGAAATTTTTTCCTTATTACTGTCTCCGGTTCAAGAATGAGAGATGTTGCAAGTGACCCTTATAATAACATTCTTTTGATAAATGTTTCCAATAACGGGCAGGAATACAGATACTGCGGTATTTCAAAAGAAGGATATTTTTCAACTCCCTCTTGTACACCTACCTCCGAATTATCCGTTCATCTTGCATATCAAAACTTTCTAAAAAAAACAAACTCTAAAAACAAAGCAATACTTCACACCCACGCAACCGAATTAATTGCTCTTACGCACATAAAAAACTATACGAACGAAAAAAAAATAAATAAATTGTTGTGGCGTATGCATCCGGAAACAAAGATGTTTATTCCTGAGGGGGTAGGTTTGGTTCCTTTAATGACGCCCGGCACATGGAAGATTGCAGAATCAACTGTTAAATCCGCAAAAAATCACAGGGTTATAATCTGGGAAAAGCACGGGTGCCTTGCAACGGGTGAAAGCGTCCGGGATGCATTTGACCTTATTGATATCGTCGCTAAAGCCGCGGAAATATATTTTCTGTTAAAAAAAGAAACAAAATAAAAGAAAACGAGTTTAAAAGAAAATTTTAATATTATTTTATACTTGGTAAATAATATTACCGGATTGGACTTAATATCGTACTTGACAAATGCAGAAAACTTTGATTATATTGTAAAAAGTGTAACGGGATTTTTTTCGTAATTTGCTAAAATGATGAAAAAAACCTGCCAATATAATTATGTCGAGATAAAAGAAAAAGTTTGATTTTATCGAAGATTAAATTTTTCCTGTTGCACTTCAAAAAAACATGGGAATATTATGGGAATGATTTCAGAATGTTTTCACCACTTTAAAAAACGAAATTCAATTTTGTAATGGTTTTATTAAATAAATATTGTAGATTGGCTTTTTACTTATTTAGTAAGTTACCGGTTTCAGAATTACTATACCCCAAAAAAATCTTTATTAAACTTAAAAACTAAGGAGAATCAAATGAAAAAAATCAATTTTCTACTATTTTTGGCAATCTTTTTATTAGGCATTAGCTCAGTCTATGCCCAGCTAAATGATGCGTCGGTATCGGGTCCTCCGGTAAAGGGTACAAACGTACAACCAACAGAGGTTCACTCTTTACCAATCCCAATGGACCAAAGAGTTCCCCATATAAATACTCCTATGCAGGGACATGAATATGGTTCATTTAATTACAACGCATTTTGCGGTACAGGAACAGCAGGCGGATATGTTGCCGCACCGAGTTCATACAACGAAAACGTAGATGGAGCTATCGAATGCTGGATTTATCCGACTTCAACAGCAAGTTCTGTTCCTGCAATTGTTGCCAAAGGAGATGCTATAAATGTTTCATTCTTTTTTGGATGGAGTAGTTCAACCGGACTTCTTGGACTTAGGTTTGGAAGTACGTATACGGCTAACACCGGTGGAACTGTTGTACCATTGAATCAGTGGACTCACGTAGCAGTAAGCTGGACCGGTGCACCCGGAGCTTATACTTTCACATTTTTCGTGAATGGTGCTATCAGCGGAGCTACGGCTGCTAATGCAGGAACCTGGGCTGTCAATTCGGATTCTCTCACAATAGGAAGTTCAAGAGCTGCGTTTGGCGGAAAGGATTTTATTGGTAATATAGATGAAGTTAAAATATGGTATTCTACACGAACCGCAGCGGATTTCGCCGCTAATAGATTCGTTGGTCTTGGCGACGGTGGAAGTGCAAATGCAAGTGGCGCACTTACTTCAGCAGCCAGTTATACGAATTTGATGAGTTCTTATACATTTAATTCGGGTGGTAATGCATACGACGATATAAGCGGTTATACCGGGTTCTATAGAAATGGGTCGGGACCTTATTATGCCTTTCTTGAAAGCAATCCAATTCCATACAATTTTGTGTTACAAAGACCCGCAGCAAGCATAACAAGTTATGTAACGGTTCCCCATAATACAGCATTTAACCAAAATGGAGATGGAACTTTAGAGATGTGGTTTAAAACTACAGATACTACAACCACACAATGGCTAATAAATAAAGGTTCATCATCTAACATTTCTTTCGGCTTTGGTATGGCTAGCAATGATCTGCTTGTTTTAAGGTTCGGCAATACTGCCGTTACGAACACCGGAGGCATCCACATTCCAATCAACAAATGGACTCATATTGCCGCATCGTGGACAGGAACTTCAGGAAACTATACCGCAAAGTTCTATGTAAACGGAGTCCAGAGTGGTCCGGATGCATCTGTAGCCGGGACATGGAATTTGACTACTGACCCGCTGACACTTGGAATATCGATAGCTTACTCCGGATTTGGTCTTCTTGGCTATATGGATGAAGTCAGATACTGGAGTGTTCAAAGAACA
The DNA here is from genome assembly GCA_036508135.1 of Ignavibacteria bacterium. Taxonomy (GTDB): domain Bacteria; phylum Bacteroidota; class Ignavibacteria; order Tepidaquicellales; family Tepidaquicellaceae; genus DATCHW01. The sequence goes on along the minus strand of DATCHW010000057.1, from coordinate 34,928 downwards.
CCAGCCCAAATTAAAAATTATATGTTTGCATCCTGCAGAGGATTTGCGACCGAAGCCACACTTATTGGCGCCTGGAATTTTGACGGCAATCTGTTGAATTTTTCATCTACAGCAGATATTAACGGCTCGTTTAATACAGGTGGAACTAATAATTGTCGTTTAAGTGGTTATGCAAATGAAAATTTAGCAGGTGCTCCCGCAAATACCTTCGTTGCTCATCCAACTGTTATAAACAGAGGCGGAACACCAAATTCTTTCCCCGTTGGTTTTAATATTAAACTTTCCAATAAAGCTATTCTTGATAACGCAACTACATTAGATACTTTTACAGCATATTCATCAAGAGTAATTACTTCTGTTGAATTATTCCTTGCAGTACAACATACATATGTCGGTGACTTAACAATTACTTTGACCGCTCCGAATGGAACATCAAAGTCAGTACTTGCCTCCTCAACCGGCGGAACAGGTGAAGGAATTTTAACATTCTTTATTGATGGTCAGCCTCTGCCTTCGACCGCAGGATTCTTTGCGCCATGGTCACCCAATTGCGGACCTGCCGCAGCTTTTGGAAATTTTGGCGGTGCTAATATGCTTGGTAGATGGATCTTATCCGTTGCTGACGGCGTAGGAGGTGATCAGGGAATGATTCAGGGTTGGGGACTTAGATTCAATGGAGATAATGTAATCGGAATTACTCCAATTTCCAACAATATACCGATTAAATTCGAATTATTCCAAAACTATCCGAATCCTTTCAACCCTGTAACAAAGATCAGTTACGCAATACCGGTTAAAGGATTAGTAACATTGAAAGTTTATGATATCACAGGTAAAGAAGTAGCATCGCTTGTAAACGAAGTGAATGCCGCAGGAAATTACAATGTTGATTTCAACGGTGCAAATCTCTCAAGCGGTGTATATTTCTACAAACTTGTAGCGGGCACATTATCCGAAGTAAAGAAAATGATGATCGTAAAATAAAAATTCGTTATAACTTAATTTTAAAAGCCGGGGGTTTTACCTCCGGCTTTTTTTATTATCAATAAACGGTGATTACAGAATTGAAATCTTAAACGAGAACGAATCAACAATATTTTCGGAAACAAAAAAAATATTTATTTTTTTAAAAAAAGATGTCAGAATATAGAATCAAAAAATTCAGGAAGAGTAATATCGTACGGTTTTTTTATTTATTTCTTTTATTGTTGTGTTAATTTCTGAACTTTTCAAATCTTCAAGAGAAAAAGGCATTTTTAACGACCAGTTTGATTCGCTTATTAGTCCCGGAGTATTGATACGGTAATTCCATTCTGCGTTTTTTTCTAAATAATTTTCATCAAGATACAGGAATTCGAAAATTTGCTGAATTGAAAATATCGATTTTGTTTCATTTATCTTTTCAAGATTTTTTCGGATTAAAGCGGAATTGATTTCGCCGGTATCCGGATTCTCTCCGTAAAGATATTTCAGATATTTATTTTTCTCTCCGGAACTTTCCAGATACAGGTTAACTATTTCAAATATTTCATCCCAACTTCTCCCGAGCGTATTAAGTAAATATTCCACACTTCGCACATCATCTTTCCATATCAACCTTCCGTGGTTATTTTTATTTTCCACGAAAAGAGATTTATAATTCTCTTCCGGGATATTCAGATTTTCGCATAGTCTCAGGAAAAGCATTTCGTCGATACTTCCGGCTTCAAATTTCCACCACCCGGGAAAAAAAGAAGAGTCATGCGTCGAAACGGAAGATATGGAGTTTGCCCTGAAGTCTTCCGGTTTGATAAATTCATAATCCCCGCCCCAGTGCTTTTTCCATCTCTGAATGTCGATTCCCGGAATTCCATATTCAAGAAGAATTTTGTACGATACATCGGGAACTGTTCCAAGGTCTTCTGCGCAGGGAAGCATAGCAGAAGAGTTCACGAGCACATCAAGTATTTTTCTTGCATTTGATTCCCACAAATGTTCATTCTCCGGGTCAAACTTTCCGTTCAAGCCGGCATTCTCTTCGGGTTCAGCGAGTCTGATAGTCCATATTCTCAGCAATCCGACGAAATGATCTATTCTGAACATATCATAAAAATTTTCGGCATAGACAAGTCTTTTCCCGAAATATTTATATTTATCTTCCCCGATTACATTAAGATTATACGGCGGCATTCCCCACCTTTGCCCTTTGGCAAAATATAAGTCCGGCGGTGCACCCGAAGAAAGGTCAAGATTAAAATAACCCTGATTTGCCCACACCTCGGCGCTATCCCTGCTGACAAGCAACGGTATATCACCCATTATTTTGATGCTTCTTTTTTTTGCATAATCTTTAACTTTCCTGAACTGTTCATAAGCCTGCCACTGAACCCAGAAAAAGAAATTTATCTTATCAATATATTTTTTCTTAAACTCTTTTAATACCTCATCTTTTTTATTTTTAAATCCTTCACTCCAGTCTTCCCATTCTTTTCCGCCGGAGATTTCTTTTATTGCCTTATAAAGTGCGTAATCGTTAATCCAGTATTTGTTTTCAAAAACATATTTTTCAAAATCCCGGTTCTTTTTTTGAGGTAAAGATAAATATATCTCTTTGAGTAGTTTCAGTTTGGCATCTTTTATACCGTAATTGACCCTCTCCGCGGTTACCGGAAATTCAGATTTTAATTTTTCTGTTTTCTCCCGGTACTTGTTTATGTTAACATTTTTAAGTTTGCTTAATGTCAGATACATTGGATCGAGAGCAAACGAACTGACGGCATTATACGGAGCATAGTCATATCCCGTATCATTAAGGGGCAAAAGTTGTATTATGGAAAAACCGGTACCGGTACACCAGTCAATCAGTTTTTTTAAATCACGGAATTCACCTATGCCGGTACTTTTTTCCGAGTATATCGAAAATAACGGAACGGCTACACCTGAACGTTTTTTTGTTCCGGTTTTTTGCCACTGAGCGGATGTTTTTGTGTCAAGTAAAAAGTTATAATCCAATTGAATGCAATTACTGCTTTGTGAATTCAATTTTATCCCCCTCTTTAACCCCGTATTTTTCACAGAAGCCGGCGATGACTTCAACAACATAAATAGAGGGCTTTACAGAGGGCAGGGATTCCGTAGAATATGGCTTTGTGTTTTTGTGGATTTTTATAATTTCTTTATTTTCGTTAACGAAAATAATATCAAGGGACATTATTGTATTCTTCATCCAGAAAGCATGCGGTTCCGATGTTTCAAAAATAAAAAGCATTCCCTTTGTATCTTCCATTGACTTGCGGTACATCAGTCCCATCATTCTCGCACTGTCTTTATCTGCAAATTCTATATCAATTTTTCGTATTTCTTTTTTTCCGTTCGAAGATAAAAATTTCAACTCACCTTGTTTCCTGAACTGAGGTTCCGAAACTTCGGTTTTTTGTGTGGTTGTATTTGTAGTATTAACGTCTTTATTCAACTTGCCCTTTCCCCTGTCATCAAGAAAATATGTAATTGCAAAATAACCGACTATTAGGATTAATACACCGAGAAATATAAATTTACCGTAGCCGGATTTTTTCTTATCGGTGTTATTTTTTAAAATCTTTGCCAAAACCGTTTTATTAAATTTATTAAACATTAAAATTTACCGATTTTTAGAAATAATAACTATTCATTTGATTATCTTCCTGATGGGGAATATATAAAGTTGTCATAATATTCCCCCTTAGAAAAGGTCGAAAAGCCTCCGAGGAGTTCGTCTCAAAAGTTATTTTTTTCAGTAGTCGCAACTCTTTAGGTTGCGTTTTTTTTCTGATTTCGCAGGCTGAAGACCTGCGGTTACAAAGAATTTTGAGTTATGAGATAAACTCCGAGGAGGTGGGATTGAGGGAGTTGTGATTTATCGCCGCTGTTAGTGTTTAAGCGTAGCGTTACCAACAGCTCATAAATCCATTTCAAGTTATACCTTGTCTTAATTGATATTTTTTATGAAATTGATAATGAATTTCTAACTTAACCATCACTTATGAATCAAAATGAAAGATTAACAAAAGCATCTTTTACGGCGCTTAAAGATTATATGGGCTTAAAATCTGAAGAGACACTGCTTATAATTACTGACGAAACGAAAGCAGAAATTGCAGGAGCACTTCACAAAGCGGGAAAAGAACTTTGCAAAGAATCTTTTCTGATAGAAATGAAATCACGGGAAATCAACGGGCAGGAACCGCCGAAACAAATAGCCGACCTTATGAAATCCGTTGATGTAGTTATCTGTCCTACGGAAAAATCCCTTACACACACAAATGCAAGACGCGAAGCTTCTGCTCTCGGAGTCCGTGTTGCCACTATGCCCGGGATCAGCATCGAAACAATGGTAAGATGCCTGAATGCAGATGCTGATAAAATAATAGAACTTACGCGAACCATTGCAAGAAAATTATCAGCAACATCAGTAATCCGTGTAACATCCGAAGCCGGCACAGATATCTCTATGCCGATGAAGGGCAGGAAAATTCTCGAAAGCACTGGAGTTCTGCGAAACAAAGGTGAAAGCGGAAATCTTCCCTCCGGAGAAGTTTATCTTGCTCCGTGGGAAGATAAAAGTAACGGAGTTGTTATAGTCGACGGCTCAATGGCAGGAATAGGGATGGTGAAAGAAGCTATCAAAATTGAAGTAATTAATGGCTATGCGGAAATGATTACAGGCGGCGAAGAGGCAAGACTTCTGACTGCAATGCTCGATAAAGCGGGGCGTGAAGCAAGGGCTGTTGCGGAGTTCGGCTTCGGTACAAATTACAAAGCACAGCTCTGCGGTGAAATACTCGAAGATGAAAAAGTATTCGGAACTATTCATATAGCATTTGGCAATAATGTTTCAATGGGCGGAAATGTAACTGTCAGCAGCCACCTCGATGGTCTCATTAAAAATCCCGATGTATATTTTGATGATATCGCTGTGATGCAAAAAGGAAAACTTGTATAGCAAAAAGTTTTAAAAGCAGAAAAACGAATCGAAAAAAAGATGTTGTTAATAAAATCTGTTTACTTAAATCTCTGTTTTTAGTTTATCTTTTGTGATTGATTGAAAAAATTCTTTTGACCATAATTCTAATTGATGGGAATCTTTAATAAATCTTTTGATGTCATCTGTCGCTTGTTTGTAATCTATGTTTTCGAATTTATCAATAAGCAGCTCTAATAAATCCTTGTGAGTAAGCGTTTCAACGTTATTTTTATGACCGGATTGTTTCAGCCTTTCATCAATATGGTTTAAATTAACAGCAATGTTTTTAGAAAGAAACCATACGTAATCATATAAATCTCTTCCTTTTACACGGATTTTCCATTTACGGCATAATATCGAATGAATTTTTCCCGCAAACAGAGAAGGTAGATCGTAAAGACGCGTATAATACGGAATCGGATTGAGGTTATATTTAATTTCACTCTTTGCTCCTGTGGGTGGGTCAATATCAACTTCTAATTTTATTTTAAGAATTTCATTCGGATTGACTCCTGTTACAGGGGGATTTATCGAAGTAATTTTTAAAAGGTGAATTAATGTCCCGCCTTTGATGAAAGCTGATTCAATCATCGTATTTACGAGTTTATCTTTTTCCGTTACTTCCATTTCAAAACCATACGCTCTGAGTTCTTCCTTCACCTTAGTACAATATGGAGTGATCGAAAACTTGGTATCGGGTTTCATTAGTGTAAAGTCAATATCTTCAGAGAACCTGTCCAAATTGTAAAATATCCTTAATGCAGAACCGCCATAAAATGCCGCTTTATCAAAAAAACCGGATTTAGATAAACCAAGTAATGCGATTTCCTGTATGATTTCTTTTAATGCGTTTTTATAATCCTGAGGATTTTTACAACCATATTTTTCAAACATACTTTCTATTGCACTATGCATTTTTTTTCTCCTTATACAATAATTTCTTTAAAAGTTTTATGTTCTTTTGATAATATATTTCGGAAAAGAAAATAATGTCTTCATAATTTAAATTTAAAATATTTTCCTTATCGATACGTAAATCATCATAAAGCAAATAGGACATTTGCTTTACTGATTCCACCGAAGCAATTTTTGATAATGTATCACATAGTGCTTTTTCTTTTGAAGCAATTAAATAAGAATTTTCTTTTTCGGATACCCTGATTATACCGTACGGATAAATATTATTATTGACATATCTGTATTCAAATGTACCCAGAGGTGTGGAAAAAATCTTGTTCTTTTTTTTATTATAAACAGCAGATGAAATAATCTCAACCCGCTCAGGAATCATTCCATATAATGATAACGCATATTCAAAAGAAATATAAGAAGGACTATAAATGATATTTGCGAGTGTATTCAATGAAACGGAATTATCGTCAGGATTAATGTACAAGTTTCTTTTGATTCTTGACAATTTCCCGTTCTTAATTAATTGAGTAATTTTCGCCTTTGGCGATAAATAATCCTTAACGGTGTCCAGTATTGTGCGATAATTAGGATATTTTATATTAATATCTGCCATTTTTCTCCTGTTAGTACAAATATATCATACTTACTGGAGAAAATCAAGAGTTATTTTGTGTGTTGGGTTGATGTGCATCGCGTTAAAAAACGCCGCATCTGGAGATACGGCGTTTTTAAATACTTAAAATTTCTTTTCTATTTCCCGAAGAATTCTTTTATAGATTCCATCAGATAATAATTCTGTTCCCTTGTGCCGAGTGTGATTCTCGTTTCGGTTCTGAATGCTTCCTCGTCAAGGAATTTAATCAAAAGATTTCTATCTTTTAAGAATTTTTTCAGGTCTTTTCTGATATCTTTCGGCATATCCACAAGCATAAAATTTGCATAGGATTTATATGGTCTGAATCCATCGAGTTTGCCGAACTCCTTGTAGAAGTACTCTTTATCCTCCTGCATAAGTTTTGTAACTCTTTCGTAATATTCCGTATCATCCATCGCTATCTCTGCGAGTCTTTCAGAAACTTTATTATATCCGAGATATCTTACGGAAAAGTTTATAAGTTCTTCAAGATTCTTTCCCGCAAACGCATAGCCGATACGGCATCCGGCGAGAGCAAAATATTTTGAAAATGTCCTTGTAATAACAAGATTTGGGAATTCATCGATAAAAGGTTTTACGTATTCGTTCTCGGTAGAGCCGAAACCCCAGTATGCCTCGTCAATCATCACAAGTGCTCCCCTGCAGGCATCAAGGAATCTATGGAGATCTTCCGTCGGTATCCTGTTTCCTGTCGGATTATTGGGCGAAGCAATCAGTACGATCCTTGGTTTTTCCATTTCGTAAACCTTTATCATTTTATCAACATCATAATAGAAAGAATGCAGACCGTTTTTCTGGTCAATGTACATCGGATACTCAACATTAAAACCACCTACTTCGTATGCTACCTTTTTGTAATACCACCATGCTTCTTTTGGAATCAATATTTTTTCTTTTCTGTCCAGGTAGTAATGAATAATTTGTTTCAACAAATCTTCGCTTCCGTATGAAAGAATCACCTGTCTTTCCGGAATATCAAAATCATCGGCGATTTTCTTTGACAATCTTGATTTAATGCCTTTTTCAAAATCACGAGAGTAATTTGCAAGTTCGTCTATTGTTACGGTTTTTAAAAAATCATAACATTTCGGTGAGGGTCCGTATTGCGATTCGTTTCTGTCGAGATACTGTAATTCTGAATATTTCTTAGGGTCTGCCATAAAATATATTTATTTTATAATTAATAACTTTAAAATTTAATTTTTATAATGTCACTACTTTAGCGACTGTGTGAAAAAACAAAACATCTATAAAATAATTTGGGCTAAAGCCCTAATACAGAACGTTTTTGTTATCCCCGTCGTAAACGACGGGGTAATTTTCTTATTCTCACACCGCTGCTTTTGCAAGCATTCCCAAAAAAGGAATGCATTTTTCCATACTAACCTCATAATAGTTAACTCCAAGATTAATATGCTTATAATAATAACTACGGTTTTCTTTGTAATATTTTTCGGACTTTATAATCCAGGCTTTTTCACCGATGAACATTGAAAGAAACCATTTTTCCAGTAATCTTGCTATCCTGCCGTTTCCTTTTAAATCTGCCTTCTCAAAGAACTTAAAAATATTATTTTTATTTTTCTCTTTATATTCTTTAAAATATTTTTCCGTCAACAGTTTCAATCAATACCGCTATTTTCACTTATTTAAAAAATTAAAAATACCTTTTTTGCATTCGGGCGTCATTCTGGTGATTGCATTCATTCCTACCGCATATTCCAGTGCCGACTCAAAGCTCATAGATGCAACATTCTTGAACATTTCTTTTGTAAGTGTAACGGAACTTAAAGGCAGGGTGTTCAGCTCTTCGCAAAGTTTCATTGCCGATGATTCAAGATCTTTTTCTTTCACTAAATAATTGATAAGCCCCATGCGTAACGCTTCATCGCCCGAAGCAAATCTTGACGTGAGAAGCAGGTCTTTCGCATAGGTCTCGGATACACGTTTCAAAAGAAAAACCATTACTATAGCGGGAATAAACCCTATCTTCACTTCCGTATATCCGAACTGGGACTGGTCTGAAGCAATTATTATATCACACGCGGTCGCAATTCCGCAGCCCCCTGCAAGAGCATACCCGTGCACTTTTGCAATTGTCGGCTTCTTGCAGTTATATATCGAGCACAGCAGTTCTTTGAATTTAAGAGAGTCTTCCTTGTTCTGCAGTATATCGTAATTGGAAATCCGGTTAAGGTATTCGAGATACAGCCCCGAGCAGAAATTCCCGCCGGCACCCGTAATTACGATTGACTTGGTTTCTTTATCTTCCGAAAGTTCATCAATTGCGGTTCTCAGGTCTATTATCATTTGTTCGTCAAGGGAGTTTCTTTTTTCGGGTCTGTTCAACGTAACTGTAGCGGTTAACCCCTTTTTTTCCATAAGAATCTTGCTGTTATCGGAACTCATAGTGTTTTATAGTTAATGTGAAATTCGTCCTCAAATTTAACAATTTTGGAATTAATTAAAAAATGTTTTTTCAATATTTCTTCATTTATCACATTTTTTGTTTCCTCATAGGAAATAACCCTTCCGGATTCAAGCAGCAGGGATTTGTTTGTATACTTGAGGGCAAGGTTAAGGTCGTGTGTTATTATGATTATCGTTAAATTTTTTTCCTTATTCAGTTTGTTCAGTATAGAAAATATCTCCATCTGGTAATTCACGTCAAGATACGTTAACGGTTCATCTATAATTAACACCTTTCCTTCAAGAGGGGACGTAATATCCAGTTGCACAAGCGCCAGCGTAATTAAAACCTTCTGCTTCTCACCACCGGATAGTTTGTGAAAATATTTTTCACTGTATTCTTCTATCCTTGTTGCCTTCGTGCTTTCTTCAACAACTTTTTTGTCGGTGCTTGAAAACGAAAAATCAGAAAACTTCTTATACGGATATCTTGCGAGCAGGAGAAGCTCGAATACTGTCATTTCATCGCTTATCAGAATTCCCGTCTGAGGTAAATAACTCACCTGCCTTGCAAATTCTTTATCGTGTATTGACTTTATATCTCTTCCCGAAAGCGTGATTGAACCTTTGTATCCTTTATATATCCTCGATATTAGTTTTACAAGGGTCGATTTTCCCGAACCGTTGCGCCCGATTATTGAAATAAAGTCATTCTTCTCCGCAGAAAAATTGATGTCCTGTAATCCAAAATTATTTCCGCCGTAGGAAAAACTCAGATTGTTTATTTCAATAAGTTTACTCAAAAAAATCTTCCGTCTCTTTTTATTTAATAAAATCCTGCAGTTTCGGATCATAGTACCAGAGGAATTTCCCTGTTTGTTCTTTCGTATCAAGATCAATACAGCAAACCCCCGATTTTTTAAAAGAAAATAAATTTTCCTTTCTGTCGGAAAGTGCCTGCACAAGCATACTCATCATCGGTTCGTGTCCGACGATGGCAAGCGAACCATAACGGGAATTTCTTTTTATCAGTTGGGTTACGTTTTCCACCGACCCGGGAGTGATTAACTCATTCGCTATCTCTACATCGTTCTCGAACTTAACAGAGTTTGCAAGTATCTCCGCCGTTTGAAGAGCCCTTGTCAAAGGACTCGTAAAAATTACCTCTAAGCCGGAAAATTCACTCCTGAGTTTTTTAAAAACATTCCTTGATACCTTGCGTCCCTTGGGTGTAATAAAACGGTTTGCATCATTCTTTACACTCTCGGTTTCATAGTCTATCGCTTCGCCGTGTCTTACTAAAAAGATTTTCATTTTTTATTTTTTCTTTTATGAAATTATTTCTGTTTCCCTTTTTATTATCTCTCCTTCAAGCGGTACCACTCCTTTTAATAGTGAGGGTAATGCGTTCAGTTCGTTTCTCGTGAGTATTACGTCCGATATACTGTTTTCTACCGCTTCGCCTGCTTTCACTTTTACTCTGATATAATTCGTAGTGTATCCTTCAATATATCCGTTATCTTTTTTTGATTCAAATAGCACCTTCTGATGCGTACCGAGATATTTTGTATAAAAATCAAATCTTTTGCTCAACGATAAGTACCTCAGTATCCTGCTTCTGTCTTTTATTTTGCTTATTTCCACTTTTCCCGGCAGATTAACCGATGCGGTATTTTTTCTTTCGGAGTAACTAAATGTATGAAGATACATTATAGGCAATTCCTCCAGAAATTTTAGTGTGGTTTCAAAATATTCATCTGTTTCTCCCGGAAAACCAACTATCACATCGACTCCGATGCCAACGTCTTTTATTCCGTCTTTTAGTTTATAAACCAAATCCCTGAAAAATTCATTTTTATATCTTCTCTTCATCATTTTTAAAACCTCTTCATTCCCGCTCTGCAAAGGAATGTGAAAATGGTTGCAGAATTTAGGGGACGATTTATACAAAGCAATTATCTCATCCGTCAGAAGGTTCGGCTCGATGGAGCTAATTCTGATTCTGTCAATATTCAATTTATCAAGTTCGTAGAGAATATTTATCAGTTTCCATTCGTTCATTCCTTCGCCGGAGTATCTGTAATCACCTGTATTCACGCCCGTAAGGATAATTTCCCTGTAGCCGGTATCGACAAGTTTTTTTGCATTTTCTATCACCCTGGTTGGTTCAAGGCTTCTTGAACTGCCGCGGGCAAGAGGAATAGTGCAATACGAACAACTGTAATCGCATCCATCCTGAATTTTCAGGAATGCACGGGTCCTTGAATCTGTGTCAGCGGAAAACGCTTCGCCGAAATCGCTTATATTTCCTGAAGCTGATGAAATCACCACATTGCAGGACAGTTCTTTTTTCTCGAAGTCGCTTACGTATTCAAATATCTTAAACTTTTCATTCTCACCGAGAATTAAATCAACACCCTCTATCTTTGCAATATCTTCCGGCTGGAGCTGTGCATAGCAGCCGGTTATAATAATGTACGACGATGGATTATTCCTTATCACGCTTCTTATTATCTGACGGCATTCCCTGTCTGCATTTTCCGTAACGGTGCAGGTATTAAGCACAAACACGTCCGCCGCTTCTCCGTATTCTTTTATTTCGAACCCGTTAACGGAAAATTGTTTTGCAATAGTGGAAGTCTCGCTGTAATTCAGTTTACATCCTAATGTATGTAAAGATACCGTTCTTGCCATTATATAATTTAATTATTTTCACACGGTGTAAAAAGGGATTTTGAAATCAGAAAAGGCTTTTACCGATTTTCAGAATCAACATACTTTCTTTTTACGCAGAGTCTCTCTGACGAATTTATTCAATTCTTTTTACGCAGAGTCTCTCTGACGAATTTATTCAATTCTTTTTACGCAGAGTCTCTCTGACGAATTTATTCAATTCTTTTTACGCAAAGTCTCTCTGACGAATTTATACAATTCTTTTTAAGCAGAGTCTCATTGACGAATTTATTCAATTCTTTTTAAGCAGAGTCTCTTTAACGAATTTATTCAATTCTTTTTAAGCAGAGTCTCTCTGACGAATTTATTCGTCAGATGACTCTGCGTTATAATTCAATTAAATCTTTAGCCTTTAAGTAATGTGTTGTTACTTCAAAAATGTATCTTTGTTAAATTTTCTTGTTCTCATTAGCCTTTAACGCAGAGTCCCCAAAATCCTGACAGGTCGGGACAGGACAGGGAGACTCTGCTAAAAAAGCAATAAGTTATCATAAAAATATGTAATTGGGTTTAATACCTGATTTAGCTTGAAAATCAATTACCCATCAGCGAGTCCGATGCAGCATTTGCCCATTTGCATAGCAATTGCTTATCCGCATCGCTAAGCTTTGCATCGGGATGTAGTATAGTATATTTACCTAATGGCATATCACCCTTTTTCACCCTTTTGCAAATATCATCCAAAAAAGAAATTTGGTCAGTGATATTATTTTTATCCCATTCGGAAAAATTCATATGTTCCCTGCCTTCGCTCACATCGTTAGCCACGAGCCAGGATACGGGTGCAATATTGCTGTACCAGGGCCAGTGTGTAAAGTTTGAATGGCAATCGTAGCACGAACGCTCGATCACCTGCATCACTTCGGCAGGTACGTGAACAAAGGATGTGATATCCCTCGCTTTTTCCGTGACAGGATTTTTTTTATCCGGTCTTACGAATTGTATTCCGATAAAACCGATAATCAGGATAACCGATATAATCTTAAACCATTTTTTCATAAAAAGTTTTATTATTTAACTCTCTAAACTATATCAACAGCTTTGAAGTTCTAAAATACAATCAGAAAAATATAAAGCAAATGAAAATAAAAACACCACGAAGCTGGAAAAACCAGACAGAATGTAAAGAATTGAATACCCTTTCTTGTCATCCTGAATTTATTTCAGGATCTTAAAACCAATATCTCATCAGGTGAATTACCGACACTACTGATTGTTCACCGGATGAGTTTCCTTCCGTTCTGTTTTCGAATCCCCCTGCCTGTCCCGATTTCTTTGGAATGAACCCGTGAATCGGGACTAATTATTAATCGTTTTCTTCGTGCCTGCCCGCCGTCTTTTCGGAGAGGTGAATGCTCTTCATTTATAGAATTTCACCCCTACGGGGTTAGATAGGTGAGAGAATTTCTTTGGCTACAAATATTTCACCCCTACGGGGTTTCTTTCTCTATCTTTGTTCTTTACTTCTTACCTTCTTACCTACTTACCTTCTTACCTACTCACTACTTACCTTCTTTGGCTACAAATATTCCACCCTTTCAGGGTTTCTTTCTGTTCTCAATTTCTCCCCGTATTTTTAAATTGAAATAATTAATAATTTTCCATAATATTAAATATAATGCTTTTTGCTTCAACACAATCTATTCTAGAAAGCATTAAATCTGTAAAAAAAATAGCGTTACAAAGCAAGAAGAGAAGCAAAAAACCTTCAAGTATTAATTAAATGTGATTTTTGAGGCGGGCAAGCCGCAGGGATTAAGCAAAGTAACAGCGTCAGAGGGAATATTTTTTTAGAAAACCAATGTTTTAAAAAGTAAGGTTAATATACATCGGAAATTCTGAATTCCGTGGTGTAAAACTCAAAATTTTTTTTATTCAAAAAGTAAACAAGGAAGAGTTACACATACTCAAGAAAGCGCGATTCACAATAAATTTATTGTGTAAAAAAACTAAATAATATTCTATAAACTCTAAAACGAAGAAAAGGAAAACTTAAAATGAAAAAACTATTTACTTTTTTAATGTCGATAGGTTTTATTGCCATCGTATTTGCACAAAGTTCAAATGCACAGCTCACAGGGACAAAAAATATACCGGGTAATTATGCAACTTTAAGTGCTGCAATAAATGCTTTAAATTCACAAGGCGTAGGAACAGGCGGTGTAACATTCAATGTGGATGCTGGATTTACATCAACAGAAGATTGCCCAATTATAACCGCAACAGGGACAAGTGGAAATCAAATAATTTTTCAAAAAAATGGTTCAGGTGTAAATCCGATTATTAAACCAACTGGAACAATCGCAACAAACGACGCGGGAATTAAAATCGCAGGAGGCGACTATATAACTTTTGATGGTATAGATATAACAATAAATACCGGCTCTGCAGTCGAATACGGATATTATATTTACAATGCCTCTGCTACAAATGGTGCTCAATATAATACAATTAAAAATTCTAAAATAACACTAAACAGAGAAAATACGTCTTCGCGGGGAATTTATCTCAATGTTGCAACTACACTAACCGCTGCTTCCGGTGCAAATTCTTATAATAAAATTCAAAGTATTACCGTTGAAAATTCTTATCAAGGAATTTATGATGCAGGAGACGGTGTAACATTTCCCAATTTGAATACTGAGATTAGTAATTGCACTATAGGTGCTTCAACAGCTAATGACATCGGTTATGGCTCATCTTCAACAAATGGAATCAGGATGATTTATGTAAGTGGTGTTAATGTTTTTGGAAATGAAGTAAGAAATGTTACTGTTACTTCTTCTGTCGCTGTTTATGGTATATACTTTGAATCAATTCAAGGTACAAGTAATTTATATAATAATAAAGTTCACGATATTAATTCCACAAGTACCTCTACTTCATCAGTTATTTATGGCATTAGAACGGATATTAATTCATCGAGTATTTGCAACATTTATAACAATTTTGTCTGTGAGCTTTATCACGGGATTACTTCTGCAAATGCAACTCAGGTAATTAAAGGGATAGCCGTCGGTGTAGGTACTGGAACCGGTAATTTTTATTATAATTCAGTTAGAATCGGAGAAGATGCTGCTCCTTCGAGTACCGCATTTTACATTGGCGGAGGAACAATTAACGTTCAAAACAATATATTTACAAACTATTCTACTGCAGGTGCTACTTCTAAGAGATATTGTATATATTTTAATACCGGAACCTTAGGTACGGTTTCAAATAATGATTATTATATTTTAACAACCGGAATAAATAATAATGTCGGTTATTATACAGCTGATAGAAATACGCTTGCTTTATGGCAAACAGTGACAGGTAAAGATGCATATTCAGTTTCAGGTGATCCGGGATTTACATCCACTACTGATTTAACCCCTGACCCTGCAAATTCTAATAGTTGGACATTGAGTGGTAATGCAATGCAGATATCAACAATAACAACTGATTTTGCAGGAGCATCCAGACCTTCGTTAGTTTCAGAGGGTGCTCCGGATATTGGCGCTTATGAATTTACACCTACAAGCACTCCAAATGATTTGACCGGCGATAACGCTCCTGCTGACGGAGTAACAACAACATTTACTTTCTTCGGTAAGACAATTGCAAAAATAAAATGGCACGGAACGGGAATTACTTATCCTACGTTAACGGAATTACACTTGAAATATTATCCTGGGACAAATCCAACTTATGGAACCAACGGAAACCATTATTCCAATTGCTATTATACTTTAACAAAAGATGCGGGGACAATTTCTACTTACGATATAACTTTTTATTACCAAGCAAATCAATTCTTTAACATTGTCGCCTCAAATCTGCGTCTCACCAAAGGAGACGGAAGCAGTACTTGGACTCCATATCTAATTACGGGAACATTGCCGGGACAATATACAATTGACGCAGGAAATAAAACCATTACCGTTTACGGTTTATCAAGCTTTTCTCATTTTTCTTATACAGACAGCGATGCACCATTACCAGTTATGATATCTTCATTCACTTCAAATAATAACGGAAGAGATGTTCAGCTTAAATGGACAACGGCATCTGAAAATAATAACTCGGGGTTTGAGATTCTTCGCTTCGCTCAGAATGCCAATGGCAGTTGGACTAAGGTTGGATACGTTACCGGTAACGGAACAAAGACTACTCCTACTAATTACACATTCGATGACAGAAAACTCAATACAGGGAAATATAATTACAGATTGAAACAAATTGATAACAACGGTAACTTTGAATATCACAATCTAAATGGTACAATCGAAATCGGAGTTCCAACGAAGTATGATATTTCACAGAACTATCCGAATCCTTTCAATCCCACAACAAAGATTGATTTTGATTTGCCGTTTGACAGCAAGGTTTCTCTGAAGTTATATGATATGAGCGGTCGTGAATTGCTTACAATCGTGAACGAACAGAAACCGGCTGGATATTATACGGCTCAGGTGAATGCAGGAAATCTCTCGAGCGGAGCGTATTTCTATAGATTCACCGCGGGAAATTTCACAGCAACAAAAAAAATGTTGATGATTAAATGACGATGGTCATTTAATCAGAAATCCCGATAAGGAAGTGTATCGGGAACAAAGAAAGCAGTTTTAATAAAGTAAATAAGTGAGTAGGTGAAAAAGTGAATAAGTGAGTAAGTGAGGATGTGAGACGTAAAAAGCAATTATGTTCTTAACCCCATAGGGGTGAAATGATTGTAGCAGTTATTGGTTGTTAGTTGTTGGTTATTGGTTATTGGTTGTTGGTTGTTGGTTATTGGTTATTGGTTGTTGGTTGTTGGTTGTTGGTTGTTGGTTATTACCACTAACAACTAACTACTTATAACTAACAACTAACCACTAGCAACTAGCAACTAATTGATTTTTTTCCTTCTCATAGAGGAATAATATACAATAATGCCTGGGTTTCTTCCTCATTTACCCGGGCATTATTTTTTTATCACCGAAATCACTGAAAAAATTGATTAGGCTAATTACACTGATGAATAAACGATTCGAAGGTCAGCTTTCGAATCGAGAGGAAAATTATTATTTTTTTATCCATGGCTTGCCCACCCCTCCGGGGTTTCTTTCGGTTCCCGTGTTCATCGGGATTTCACTCCGTTCAAAATTATTAATTATTTTCCTTCGTGCCCTTCGTATTAAATGTTCTTAATTGTATAATGTCACCCCTACGGGGTTAGGAACGTGAGAGAATTTCTTTGGCTACAAATATTTCACCCCTACGGGGTTTCTTTTTTTTCTTTATTTTTCTCCGTGCCCTTCGTGTTAAATGTTCTTAATTGTATAATGTCACCCCTACGGGGTTAGGAACGTGAGAAAATTTCTTTAGCTATAAATATTTCACCCTTACGGGGGTTCTTTTATTTTATTGATTGCTGAATATTAAGAAAAAAAATTATTTTTTGAAAATAACTCCAAGATCTTTACATATTTTCTTGCAGAGTAAATCCTTTATTTCGGAGTGTCTTGGAACAGCAGATATTTTATTGTTTACAGTATTAAGAAAAATTGAATGGTTACCGCCTTCACGAAAAGAGTACATTTTTGTTTTTCGAGCAATTTAACAAACTCTTTCCTTTTCAAAAGCTGACAAATATTTTTTCCCTGAAAAGTTTTTTCCTGCGGAAAGTTTTTTTAGCAAGCTCTTTGTTTGCCTCAATAACGAGTTCAATTGCTTCTTTCAGATTTGTTTTAACTTCTTCTATTGTTTTGCCCTGAGTATTTGCTCCCGGCAGTTCTTCAGCGTAAGCAACATACATATCATCCTCTTTAACAATTACTGCGGTGTATGTATTTAAAATTTTTTCTTTCATATTCTTTACATTCAATTAATAAAAATTTATATAAAATAAAAAGAAGAATAAAGTCATCGAAAATTGTTCTTAATTATTTTTATTTTTTTGTTAATTTTTCTCCGTGCCTGCCCGCCCCTCCGGGGTTTCTTTTTCTATCTTTGTTCTTACTTTTTCACCTACTTACTTCTCACCTTCTCACCTACTTTGGCTACAAATATTTCACCCCTACGGGGTTTCTTTTTCTATTTCCCTTCATGAACTTCGTGTCTCAGTGGTTATTAGTTTTTTGCTTTTTATGTTTTTTTTCCTCTTTTATTCTTAATTACTAATAAAATTTATATTTAATAACTGACAAGTTGCCGGCAAAATTCCTTTACCATTAAATGATTTATTCCTTCATAAGAAGCTGTTTTTCCAATATTATCCATCGTTACTACATACTTAGGATAATTATCGGAAACGGCAAGCAAATTTTCAAATTCTCTTTTCACGACTTTTTCATCTGATAAAACGTAACAAACCTGCACATAAATTTTTTCACCGGATTTTTCACCGATAAAATCAATTTCTTTATCCCCCACTTTTCCCACCGAAACACTATACCCTGCTATACACATATGTTGATACACAACATTTTCGAGCAATTTATTTATATCAGAAACTTTGTATCCGATGATAGAATTCCGTATTCCGGTATCTTCAAAATAATACTTTTCACCGATTTCGAAAATTTTTTTGCCGCTTAAATCTGATCTCGAAACTCTATAGACAAGAAAAGCCGTTACAAGATGGCTTAGATAATTTAGAACAACCTGAGTAGATATATCAAACTTTTGCGATTTCAAATAATCAGAAATCTTTTTTGCCGATAAAATATTTCCTGTATTATCGCATAAAAACCTCACTAACTTTTCAAGAAAATTTACATTCCTGACGTTAAACCGGGCAACAACATCTTTGAGGATAATAGTACTATAAATGTTTTTCAAATAATCATAAACGATATAATCATCAGCAGGAAGATGTATTAAATACGGCAGTCCGCCAAATTGCAGATAACGCGTAAAAGACAAAGAAGAATCTTTTATCCTGTGGAAAGTAAGAAACTCCGAGTAAGATAATCCATAAACTTTAATTTCGATATATCTTCCGCTTAAATAAGTTGCCAGTTCACCAGAGAGCAAATTTGCATTACTGCCTGTGCAGTATATGTCGTATCCCCCCTCGGCAAAAAAACTTCTCAGAGCTTTTTCAAAGCCTTCAATATCCTGAATCTCGTCTATGAATACATAACGGATCTTTTTTTTCTGCTTACTCTTTTTAATTAAAGCGATTAAATCCGAGTGGTTTTTAATATTGCTGAATTCATCAAGTTCTTTATTTATATAAATAATATCAGGATTATTTTCCGATGTCTTAATATAATCCATTAATTGATACAGCAGATAACTTTTGCCAACACGTCTCTGCCCGGAAAATACCTTTATAATGTTTTTGTTAATAAAGGGTTTAATCCTGTCTAAATAATAGTTCCTCGGTATATATTTTTGATTTTTCATTGTTTCAAGTATATTTGAAACATAATAGTTTTTTTAATAAGTTTCAATCATAATAGAAATAAATATTAATGGTTGTTGCTTTGATAAGAAAAAGAAGTTAAGAAGTTAAGAAGTTAAGAACAAAGATATAGAAAGGAACCCCGTAGGGGTGAAATGATTATAGAAAAAGTAGGACAGAATTAACAGGATTAAGAGTGACTGGATTAACAGGATTAAGAGCGACTGGATTAACAGGACTAAGGGTGATAGGATTAACAGGATAAAGATAAATAGAAAAAATTCATACGTACAAACCCTATAATATAAAAACTAAGGGTGATAGGATTAACAGGATAAAGATAAATAGAAAAAATTCATACGTACAAACCCTATAATATAAAAACTAAGAGTGACTGGATTAACAGGATTAAGAGTGATAGATGGAAACAGTTGCAGTAGCAGTTGCAGTAGCAGGGTGATAGGATTAACAGGATAAAGATAAATAGAAAAAATTCATACGTACAAACCCTATAATATAAAAAATTCCACAACAACTCTAATATTTTTACTTTTTAGTATAGAAATTTCTCAATTTTTTCCGCAAAATATTCTCTATTTTGGAAAATATTCCCATGTAATGTCTTTTATTTGGAAAATATTCCCGTTATTTTTACATAAAAAGAAACTTAAATGGAAAAATTTCCCGAAATAGTATTTAGTTCTTCGGATAAAAAAGAATCAAGAGAGATTTCAAAGTTAGTCAAAGAAGGGAAACTTAAAAAGATTGCTCCCAGAATTTATACTTCCAATTTTATTGATTCCGATATTTCGATTATTAAAAGAAATCTTTTTTATATTCTTGGTAAATTATATCCCGGTGCACTTCTAAGCTATCGTTCAGCTTTTGAATTTAAACCGGCAGAAGACGGCAGCATTTTTTTGACCTATAAATACTCAAAAAATGTATCTCTTCTTAATATAAAAATCAGGTTTATTAAAGGCAACGGTCCGATAGAAGGTGATAATAAAGTGTTTGGCAATTTGTATGTCTCACAAAGAGCAAGAGCATTCCTGGAAAATTTAAGCAGAACTAGGGAATCGAATTCTTTAAGAAGAAATTTAGATGAAAAAATATTAGATGAAGAGTTAGAAAAAATTATCGTAATAAATGGCGAAGAAGAAATAAATAAATTAAGAGACAAAGCAAGAGTAATATCGAAGATTTTAAATTATCAAAAAGAATTTATAAAACTGGATAAAATCATAAGCGCTTTGCTGGCAACTCATCCTTCAAAAGTGTTGAAATCACCTGTTGCTTTAGCGAGAGCTTTCGGAAAACCTTATGATTCCAGGAGGCTCGAACTTTTTGAGAATTTATTCAGATTTTTATCCTCTAATGAATTTCCTTATCTACCGGAAAAAAATATGACTGAAAGATCTTTTAAAAATTTTGCGTTTTTTGAAAGTTACTTTTCTAATTATATCGAAGGAACCGTTCTGGATATTGAAGATGCTAAAAAAGTTATCCGTACCGGAATGCCTCTGTCTGCACAAGAAAATGATTCCCATGATGTTTTAGGTACTTATATGGTAGTTTCTGAAATAGAAAACATATCGAAAACACCGGAAACTGTTGATGAGTTTATAGAATTGTTAAAACACAGGCACAGGATATTGCTTTCATCAAGGTCAGGAAAGTTACCCGGGGTGTTTAAAAATATTAACAATAGAGCAGGAAGTACAGAGTTTGTTGATTATACACTTGTATCGGGTACAATAAATAAAAGTTTTGAGTATTACAAATTATTGAATCACCCCTATGCCAAAGCCGCTTTTATGCTTTTCGTGATTAGCGAGATTCATCCATTTATTGACGGAAACGGCAGGGTTGCACGTATAATGATGAATGCAGAGCTGGTTAAATCAAAGCAGTCAAAAATATTGATTCCGAATGTATATAGAGATGATTATTTATTGTCATTGAAAAAAATTACAAGATATTCTGATTTCAGTTTATATATTGAGATGCTAAATCGCGCCCGGGTTTTCAGTTCTTATGTATATGGAGAAAATATTGATATAATGCAGACATATCTTGAAGAATGTAATGCATTTCTTGAACCTGATGAAGGACGTTTGAAAATAGTCGTAAAAAAATAAATATATGATCAATATCGTTATTAGTTATTAGTTATTAGTGGTTAGTTGCTAGTTATTAGTGATTAGTGATTAGTGTTTAGTTGTTAGTGTTTAGTTGTTAGTTATTAGTGGTTAGTTGTTAGTGTTTAGTTGTTAGTGTTTAGTTGTTAACAACTAACAACCAATAACCAGCAACCAGCAACCAACAACCAATAACCAACAACCAACAACTAACAACCGACAACCAACAACCAGCAACCAATAACTAACAACCAACAACTTCTCACCTTCTTTTGCTTCCCCATTATTTTTAAGTTGCAATAGTTGATTATTTGCTATAATTTTACATATAATGCTTTTTATCTTTATACCTATAGAAGCATTAAATCCGGAAATGATTAATCCGGAAAACAGTACAGCGTTATGCGTTAAGAAGGGAAGTGGAAATCCGGCAAGTTATAATCGAGTATGAGTCTGGCTGCAGGCAAGTTGCGGGGATTCCACAAAAAACAGCGTTATAGGAGATTATTTTTCAGAAAATAAAAGTTTAAACAAGTGAGGATTTTTACACATCGGAAACTCTGAATTCCATTGTGCCTGCCCACCGTCTCTTTGGCGGGTTAAATTCAAAAAATTTTTATTCATAGCAATGAATAAGGAAGAGTTACGCATACTCAACAGAATCTATTTTACAATGAATTTTCTATTTAAAAATATTTTATAAACTCAAAAATGAGGAAAAATTAAAATGAAAAAATTAAAACAAATTCTTTGGATCGTACCCTTGGTGGTAATGTTTATGGTAAATGTGGGATTGGGACAAGGAAGTGAAACATTCACAAATTCCAATCTAACTGCTTCTTATGCTGATGGAAATTTTACTGGAGATAATAGTGTTGTATGGACATATGTTCAGTCTAGAGATGAATCATCTTACGGGATAACTGGAAAAGGTATAATGCTAAGATATAATACTGGTAATAGTAAAGTAACATCATCATCAGTTTCTGGTGGTATAGGTAATTTTACTTGCAGTTTAAGAAAAGCTTTTAGTGGAGCAGGAAATAGACAAGTTGAATTATTCATTAATGGTGTTTCAAAAGGGAGCAGCATCGCTTGGGATAACACTACAGTTCAAACTTTTACAGTTAATAATATCAATGTTGCAGGTTCTATAACAATTGAGATAAGAGATATTACGGCATATCAAGTTATTGTTGACGATATATCATGGACAGGTTATACTCCAAACGACCAAACTTCAATAGTTGGTGCACCTTCTACACAAATTTCTGCAAGTAACATTGCATCAACTTCAACTTCTTCTGGTTCTGCTGTTAATGTTTTTAATTTTAAAATTAGCGACTTAGGAAACACAGGCGATGGTTTAGCTACCAAAGTTACACAGGTTAAAATTAAAAAGAGTTCAGGTACCGCTACGTGGTCATCTACAATAGGAGGAGCTGAATTGTGGTATGGTGCAATTCAAATCTCTACAGGTACCGTTGCTATTACAGATAATGACATTACTTTTCCTATTACATCAGGGAACCTTGATGTTCCAAATCACAGCAATAAAGAAATTACACTTAAAATCTGGTTAAAAACTACCGGACTAATTGATAATTCTACAATGGTATTTACGGTTAGTCAAACTACACATGGATTTACAGCAGATGCTTCAGGTTCAGGTTTCGCTACAGACTTTGGGGCAGCAGTTACAGGGAATACAATGACGTTAAGAGTCGAATCAACAAAATTAAACTTTGTTCAGCAACCTACAAATACAAATTTAAACGCAACAATGAATCCGGCTGTGACAATAGAAGCAACTGATGCTAACAATAACCGTGATTTAGATAAAACAGGTTCTGTTACATTAGTTTCTACAGGTTCAATGACAGGACCAGTTACAGCAACTTTAACAAACGGTTTTGGGGCATTCAGCAATATAGTTCATACTGCTGTCGGAACAAGTCTTTCGCTAACAGCTTCTTTAAGCGGTTTATCAGATGCAACTTCAAATACATTTAATATATCAATTATAACTCCAGGATTACTATTATCAGAAGAAAATTTTGCATCAACAAACGGAGTATTAACTGCAAATGGATGGTCACAAATATCTACAATTAGTACAAATCCAATTACAACAGGAAATGGAAATGGATTATCATTTACTAACTATGGATCTTCAGGGATAGGAAACGGTTCTGTTATGACTACTTCAGGCCAAGATGTATTTAAAACTTTCACAGCTCAAAACCCAGGTGCAGGCTCTTCTACAATTTATTATAGCTGTTTAGTCAATATTTCCTCAGTTCAAACGGGTGATTACTTTATTGCATTGGGAGAGGCAAGTACTTTACCAACCGGCACTAGTCAAACATACAGAGGGAGGCTTTATGTAAAACAAGGAAGTTCTTTATCTAAAATGGTTTTTGGAATTGCAACTGCAAGTGGGACTGTAAATTATGGAAGTACAGAATATAATACTGGCACTGGCACCCCAATTTTACTGGTTGTTAAGCATGTATTTACTACTACTACTTCTACATCAAATTTATATATAAACCCTTCTTTATTTTCAGAACCTCCAAGTCCGGATGCATCTGATAATACTGCTTCAACAGTTGCAGCTGGTTTAGATGCTATAGTTTTAAGACAAGGTGGGTCTGGTTCATCAGCAGCTCTTATTATTGATGGAATTCGTGTTGGGACAAATTGGGGAGCAGTATTAGGAAATCCATCCTATAGTTCTGCTGATAATATTAATGCAGGTAACTATAATAATGTAAGTGTGTTATCAGGTGATTTAACATTGACCGGGACAGGGGATGTTAATGTAAATGGTATTTTAACATTAACAAGTGGAAACATTACAACCGGAACAAATTCATTAATTTTAGGAACCGGAACTGCTACAACCGGTACTTTAAACTGGACTTCGGGTATGATTATTGGAGGATTCACAAGATGGTTTAACTCCGGAACTACTGTATCACGCTTATTTCCAATTGGAACCGGTACCGATTCAAAACAGGTTGAAATTCAAACAAATACAATCACTACCGGCGGAACTATCAAGGCTGAGTATGTCACCGGGGATCCGGGAAACAGTAACCTGACAGCTTTAACAGATGCAGGAAGTTATACGATCGACGCTTATAGTAAAACCGGAAAATGGGTAGTTACCGGAAATGGTTTGGATTTAACCGGTGGAAGTTATGATATTAAAATTACAGCGGAAAATATTGTCGGAGTAAGTACACCCCCTGAATTAAGACTTGTAAAACGACCCTCTGCAGGAAATCTATGGACACTTGAAGGATATCATTCAACGGGAGACGGTACTATTGCAAAGCCAAGAGCTTCCAGAACGGGTTTAACCGGTTTCAGTGAGTTTGCAATAGCTGGAAATTCTGCTGTCAATACACTCGATGGATTACTTCCGGTCGAGCTTTCTTCTTTTACTTCAAACGTAATTTCAAGAGACGTGAAACTGAACTGGACAACTGCTTCAGAAAATAATAATGCGGGATTTGAAATACAGAAGTCAGAAGTCAGTAGTCAGGAGGCAGGAAAATGGGTTAAAGTCGGATATGTTACAGGTAACGGAACGAAGACCACTCCGACAAATTATTCATTCGATGATAGGAAACTTAATACAGGTAAATATAAATACCGCTTGAAACAAATTGATTTCAACGGCAACTTTGAGTATTTCAATCTTGCAGGTGAAGTGGAAATCGGCGTTCCGAAAAAATATGACATAAGTCAGAATTATCCGAACCCGTTTAACCCGACTGCAAAGATTGATTTTGATCTGCCTTACGACAGCAAGGTATCTATGAAACTCTACGATATCAGCGGAAGAGAAGTGATGACGCTCGTTAACGAGCAAAAATCCGCAGGATATTATACGGTGCAAATGAACGGAAATAATCTCTCAAGCGGAATGTATTTCTACCGCATCATTGCCGAAGGCAACGGACAGAATTTTGTAATGACGAAGAAAGCAGTTTTAATAAAGTAAGCAGGGGTTAGTTGTTGGTTGTTAGTTGTTGGTTATTGGTTGTTAATCACTAACCACTAATAACTAATAACTAAAAGCGTAGTAGGCAATTATATTCTTAACCCCGTAGGGGTGAAATGTTTATAGCGATATTGGTTGTTGGTTATTGGTTGTTGGTTATTGGTTGTTAGTGGTTGGTTATTGGTTGTTAGTTGCTGGTTGTTGGTTATTGGTTGTTAATCACTAATAACTAACCACTAATAACTAACCACTAACAACTAAAAATGTTTTGTTCCTTATTTATAGAGGAACGATGTACAGTAATGCCTGGGTTTCCTCCTCATTTTACCCGGGCATTATTTTTAATCACTGAAATCACCCTCCAAAAAGACGGAGGGCAGGCTGAAAAATTTTCTGTACCTTTGGGATAAAAGGAGAGGAAACGAAAAAACCATGAGCGTTGTCAATTAGAATAAGGCGGCGATATAACTATCCTACAATAAACTGACCGGTCTTTAAAATTTGCTTTACAAATGGGTTTGGTGAATTAAAATCTTCAGGGCGCATAGGAAGCGGTTCAAAATCAATATTGATTTTCCTTGTTATGTTTCTAACCTTAATACGGTCAATAAACCTATCGCCCTCAAAATCTGCCGAGACTAAAGCAACATCAATATCACTCCATTCATTATAATTTCCGTTAGCATAACTGCCAAATAAAATCGCTTTTTCGATTTTTATATTAAATTTCTCGAGTTCTTTTAAGCACTCTTTTATTGTTGATATTATTTCAGGTTTGTTTTTAACCATTCAAATTCATTTTTAATAATTTCGAAATAATTAGTCGTAAATTCAACAGTACATCTTTTATAAAACTCTTTTTTATATTCCGGATACCTCGCTTCAATATTAAAGCCATTTATTTGATCACAAATTTTTTCTTTGCCTTCAGTCAGTTTCAAATTAGCCTTTTCCGAGAGCTTAATGAGGTCGTGTATTTTAGGAGGAATGTCATTATTGTTGTTTTTAACATATATTGCTTTCAATGTTTTTTCAAGAACAATGTGCCCGATAAATAAACACCAATCGAATCTTTTTGACTTAAACATACTCTCGGAAGCGAGCATATCATTTTCCGCACTGTCAATCCAATATTTTATGTGTTCTTCTGTTGTCATTTAAGTATAATTTATATAAAAAATTAGTATATTTCTATTAAATTAATTTTATTACCGGCATTTTCTTTTCATTGAGAGTGCCGGCTGATTAGATTTATTACTCATCAGGTGAATTGCCAACATTACCGCTTGTTATTCACCAGATGAGTTTCCTTCTTTTTTTCTGTTTTCGAATTTACTAATTCGAAAACTCCTTTCTCTTTACGAATTCCCGACGAACCAAGATTCGTAAAAGAGTGTAGAACATGATTTCCCCCTTTGGAGGGGGATTAAGGGGGAGGATTATTACTCATCAGGTGAATTGCCAACATTACCGCTTGATATTCACCAGATGAGTATTTTCCCAAATTAGATTGTTTTATTAATCTAAATTAGCTAAATTGGATTACTATAATAATCTAATTAATGATTACAATAAAAAGAAAACTCGAAGATTTAATATTTGCAAAATTAAAGCCTAATAAAGTTATTGCATTATTTGGTGCAAGAAGAACGGGCAAGACATTTCTTTTAAATATCATAAAAGCAAAAGTTTATGGCAAACATATTTCTTTCGACGGAGAAGATTTCAATACTCTGGATGTCTTTAGAAGGCGTGATTTAGAGTATTATAAAGAATTACTTTATGGTATAAAATATCTTTTTATTGATGAGGCGCAGAAAATCCCAAATATCGGTAGTATTCTCAAACTTATCGTTGACCATATTGAAGGAATTTCCATTTTGATATCCGGATCGTCTTCTTTAGACCTCTCCGGAGAAGTTGGAGAGCCGCTGACAGGCAGAAAATGGACATATATTCTATATCCCGTAGCTCAATGCGAATTAAACCCGAATGATAGCCCCGCAACCTCCATTCAGGATTTGAACAACAGACTTATTTTTGGAAGTTATCCCGAACTAATGAACATAAAAGGTATAAATGAAAAAAAAGAATACCTTAACGAACTTGTAAGTTCATACCTTCTTAAAGACATCATCAGTCTGGATAATGTAAAAGCCTCGTCGAAGATAATTCAAATACTTCGTTTGCTTGCTTATCAGACAGGCTCTGTTGTATCTTTAAGTGAAATCGCATTAAATTCGGGATTGTCAAAAGTTACAGTTGATAAATACGTTGACCTGCTCACGAAAGTATTTATTATTTTTCGTGTCGGCGGCTTCAGTAAAAATTTAAGGAAAGAACTTACCAAGTCATCCAAATATTATTTTTGGGATAACGGAATAAGGAACGCAATAATACGCGATTTTAGTGATTTCGGTACAAGGAAAGATACCGGTCAGCTTTGGGAAAATTTTGTTATTTCAGAAAGAATGAAATATTTATCCTATGAACAAAAGTATGTCAATTACTATTTCTGGCGGACTTATGATAAGCAGGAGATAGACTGGATAGAGGAGTCTGACGGTAGATTATCTGCTTATGAAATAAAGCTCTCCGCAGCAAAAAAACATGCCCCTTCCGCCTGGCGAAATGCATATCCCGAATCCACATTCACTACTATCAATAAAGAAAACCATATTAAATTCATTACCTGAAGATTTGAAAGGCAAGCAAAATCACCCGCCAAAAAGAAGGCGGGCAGGCACGAAGGAAAATCAATAAATATTAATGTTGAACGGAGTGAAATCCCGATGAACCTGTAAATCGGGAAATAATTGAAAACAAAAAACATAAAGAGCATTTTAACACGAAGTTCACGAAGGAAAATAATTAATAATTTTGAACGGAGTGAAATCCCGATGAACCTGTAAATCGGGAAATAATGAAAGAGTAAAAAACATAAAAAGCATTTACCCTCCAAAAAGACGGAGAGCAGGCTGATTATGCTGATAACTCATCAGGTGAATTACCAACATTACCGCTTGTTATTCACCAGATGAGTTTTTTTACTTTCTTCATTTTTTCTTTTTGATATTTTATTTTTAATTTTTTACTTAGTGCTACAACATAAAATAATGTTGTAAAAAAGGCAAACTTTTTAAGAAACATTTATAGTAATTTTTACATTAGTGCTAAGTTCTTTTGTTCTAAAAATTATACAATTTAACTCCTGTCCTTCTTCGTGAGTTTCGTGTCCTTCGTGTTAAAATATTTTTTATTTCTTTTTTTGTTTGCAGCTTTGCTACGTCGTGCCCTTCGTGGTGAAGGCTCTTTATTTAAATAATTTCACCCCTACGGGGTTCCTTTCTATATCTTTGTTCTTACTTCTTCACCAACTTACTTCTCACCTACTTTTGCTACAAATATTTCACCCCTACGGGGTTTCTTTTTATATCTTTGTTCTTACTTCTTCACCTACTTACTTCTCACCTTCTCACCTACTTTTGCTACAAATATTTCACCCTTATGGGGTTCCTTTCTATATCTTTGTTCTTACTTCTTCACCTACTTACTTCTCACCTACTTTTGCTACAAATATTTCACCCCTACGGGGTTAGGAATGGGAGAGAATTTCTTTTGCTACAAATATTTCACCCCTACGGGGTTAGGAACACAATTGCTTTTTTACGTTTACGTTTTTTGTTTTACCGTTACCTATTTAACACCTCACCCCTGCCCCTCTCCTTGAAGGAGAGGGGGGATTATGGGAAAAATTCTCTGGCTACAAATATTTCACCCTTATGGGGTTGCTTTCTATATCTTTGTTCTTACTTCTTTAGCTATAAATATTTCACCCCTACGGGGTTAGGAACACAATTGCTTTTTTACGTTTACGTTTTTTGTTTTACCGATACCTATTTAACACCTCACCCCCGCCCCTCTCCTTGAAGGAGAGGGGGGATTATGGGAAAAATTTCTCTGGCTACAAATATTTCACCCCTACGGGGTTTCTTTTTCTATCTTTGTTCTTACTTCTTCACCTACTTACTTCTCACCTTCTCACCTACTTTTGCTACAAATATTTCACCCCGCCGGGGTTAGGAACACAATTGTTTTTTTACGTTTACGTTTTTTGTTTTACCGTTACCTATTTAACACCTCACACCTGCCCCTCTCCTTGAAGGAGAGGGGGGATTATGGGAAAAATTCTTTGACTATAAATATTTCACCCTTATGGGGTTCCTTTCTATATCTTTGTTCTTTACTTCTTACCTACTTACCTTCTTTTTCTATAAATATTTCACCCCTACGGGGTTTCTTCGGTTCCCGTGTTCATCGGGAAATTTCCCGTTCCAGTACTTCTCTGAACGTCATAAATTGATGTCCGGATTTTTCTTCGATTATAAGTTTTCCAATCTTTCCGTTTAAATATTTCAGTGCCTCTTTATAATCGAGCAGTGCATCATCTTTTGAAAGCATAAGGGTGATATTGCCGCGTTTGATATTTTTCATAAAAATTTCTTTTGAGAGGTCTTCAAGCTGGCGGATATATTCCTCTTTCCACTCAAAGTATTCATCCGAGCCGTGTCTTTGAACCTTTCCGATAGAATGCTTAAGTCCTATGTAAGGTTTAATTGCAGGATTGATTAAGACTGCTTTTACATCATATTTTGATGCAAGATAGATTGCATAAAATCCGCCCAGACTACTTCCCCAGAGGGTTACGGGCTCTTTTGAATTATTAATGAATTCTCCGAGGATTTTAACAGCTTCGAAAGGTTCATCGGGAATATCGGGAGAAATTACATTCTCTTTCCCCGCGAAAAAATCTTTGAGTATTTTTCCTTTAGTTGCATTACCTGAACTTGCAAAACCGTGAATGTATATGTGCATAATACAATTTATTAATAACTTACAAAAATAAGTAAAAAATGTATCAAATATAATTTATGAAATATTTTCATTCTTGTTGGTGATCCCGAAACATCGGGACAGGCTACTACGTTTAAACACCAACAAGGGCACTAAAACCTTATCACAACCAACATATAATTTCTGCAATTTGATTTACTTTTGAATTGTTTAAAATTATTAAATTAATAATCTTCATTTTCTTAAATATACAGGAATGAATAAAAGAAAAAGATATTTTATAATATTTGGAATTGTTTTTATCGTAGCCGCGGCAGCACTTGTTTACTACAGGATAAATGAAAATATAAAATCATCAAAGCGACCCGTTCCGCCTCCACAGGCAGTTCAGGTAACTACTCCTGAACGCGGGGATATATCGAGTAAACTTTCTTTCTCGGGCGATATACTTGCTGTTCAGCAAACAAACATTTATTCAAGGGTAACAGGTAACATACAAAAAATGTATGCTGATATAGGAGACTATGCTCCAAAAGGGAAGCTCCTTGCTACGATAGATAAAAGCACCTTATATCAATCTGTCAGGCAAACAGAAGGCTTGCTCAATCAGGCGAAAGCAACACATGAAAATAACAAGGTGAATTTAGAGCGCACACAAATACTTTTTGATAAAGGACTTACATCGCAGGGAGATCTTGATAATGCAATTACTCTCGTAAAAGTGTCGGAAGCACAGGTGGAATC
This sequence comes from Ignavibacteria bacterium, assembly GCA_036508135.1. Classification (GTDB taxonomy): domain Bacteria; phylum Bacteroidota; class Ignavibacteria; order Tepidaquicellales; family Tepidaquicellaceae; genus DATCHW01. The sequence goes on along the minus strand of DATCHW010000057.1, from coordinate 4,112 downwards.
TGCCATAGCAAATTATAATAACGCATCACTTCAGGTCGGCTACTGCAACATCACCGCACCTTTCAGCGGGTATATTACAAAAAGATTTCTTGATGAAGGCTCGCTTGTTTCTCAGGGTACTTCGAATTCTATCTATATATTATCCGATATCAGTAAACTTAAAATCCTGGTTAATGTTCTTGAAAAAGATATTCCGAAACTCGAAAACGTAAAAGAAGTTACCGTTACAACAGATGCATATCCCGGAGAAGTGTTCAATGCAAAATTCCGTAAAATGGCTCAGGCACTTGATTTAAGCACAAGGACAATGCCTTTGCAGGTGGATATTGATAACGATAAAAGAATTTTAAAACCGGGAATGTTTGCAAAGGTTGAGCTTTTACTCGAAACAAATTACGGTTCATTGATAATTCCCGAGCAGTGCGTTATAAAAGATGATAGCGGTGAATTTGTTTTTATCTTAAATGAAGAAAGCACTGCAGTAAAAAAATATGTTCAGACTGGATTGAAATCTGACAATAAAACAGAAATTATTTCCGGAATAAATGAAAACGATAAGGTTGTTTCGGTCGGACAGCAATTAATTCAGGAAAACTCAAAAGTTAAAATTGTAAAATAAGTTATGTGGCTTACACGCCTTTCACTTAAATACCCGATAAGTACACTAATGGCATCTTTTGCTGTTCTCGTACTTGGTCTGGTTTCTTTTTTCCAGATTCCGATTGATATGCTTCCGAATATTCAGCTGCCAAGCATAACAGCAGTTACGTTTTATAGCGGTGCGGGACCAATGGATATGGAGCAAAGCATTACAGTGCCGATTGAGCGAGCCGTGAGTTCAACCAGTGATGTGGATTATATTCAATCATCCACACGTGAAGGTATATCACAGGTAAGAATATATTTCAACTGGGAAGCAAATACGTCAGAAGGATTCATAGATATCATACAGAAAATTAACCGGGTTCTTAATATACTTCCGGACGGAGTATCCCAGCCTCAAGTTTTAAAGTTCGATATTACAAACACCCCCATTCTTTCCATTGCATTAAGCAGTGATATAGACGAGCGGGAACTTTATGACCTTGCATATAATATTATCGAGCCACAGCTGGAACACATACCGGGAGTGGCAACAGCACAGGTAAGCGGCGGAAAAATCAGAGAAATTCATATTACTCTCGACCGTAACAGAATAGAAGCCGCGAATCTCTCTTCAGAACAGGTTATTCAGGCAATTCAGAATTCAAATCTGATACTCCCTTCCGGTGAAATAAAATCAGGAGTATTCGATTATTCCCTTAAAACCGAAAGCCAGTTCAATGTAGTTGAACCAATGGGAGATATTATTGTAAAAACGGTTAATGATGCTCCTGTCAGGATGAGTGATATTGCAAGAATCGAAGATTCATATCAGGAACTGACCCGGTTAATCAGAACAAACGGAAAACATGGTGTGGTATTACGAGTACAAAAAACTCCCGGCTCTAATACGGTTGATGTTGTTGACCAGATTAATAAAGAACTTCCTAATCTCCGTGATGTTCCTCAGTCCGTGAAAGTGTCTACTTCTTTTGACCAGAGCGAATATATACGCAACTCAATCAGCGGACTGATGCATGAAGGCGGACTCGGAGCTATTCTTGCAGTATTAGTGATTATTATCTTCCTTCGAAATTCAAGAAGTACATTAATAATATTTGTGGCAATTCCACTGTCCATATTAGTAACATTTATTTTCTTCAGGTTCACTAATACCTCGCTGAATATTATGACTCTCGGCGGATTGGCACTCGGAGTAGGAAGACTCGTAGATGACTCCATAGTCGAACTCGAAAATATCTCGCGTCACTATACTAATATGAAACGTGATAAAGTGAGCAAACTTCAGGCAACACTTGATGCCGCACAGGAGGTAGCCGCGCCGATTTTTGTATCGACATTAACTACAGTAATTGTATTTCTACCGGTCGTATTTTTAACCGGAATTTCAAAGCTTTTATTCATACCGCTCGTTGTTACAATAACCGTAGCGTTGTTTGCATCATTTTTTGTTTCGCGTACTGTTACACCTCTGCTATGCTATAAAGCGTTATCAGGCGAAAGGGAAGTTGACCCGAATTCAAAAAAACGTTTAGACAGACTTCAGTTAAAAACAAAGAAATGGCTGAACGATCTCGACAATTTCTATGAGAATACATTGAGATCTTCAATTAAGCACAGAAAATCAGTTATCATCGGAATTGTTGCTTTTTCTGCTTTGTCATTTATCCTTTTCAAATTTATTGGGACAGAATTCTTTCCGGATTCGGATGAAAATCAGTTCACCATTAGTGTAAGAATGCCTGTCGGAACAAGAGTTGAAATTACAGAAAAATTTATAGAGCAGGTAGAAAAAATTGTTCGGGAAAATGTTCCCGAAGTAAATAATATTATATCAGATATGGGGGTGTCCAATTCAAAAAGCGGAGGTTTTGGAGGAGGCGGCAGCCACAGCGGAAATGTTCAGGTATCACTTATCCCGGCAGCAGACAGGGACAGAAGTGTATTCGATATCATCAAGGTACTAAGACCAAAAATAATGGCACTTCCGGGAGCACAGACATATCTGAATTCAGGAGGATTTTTAAAATTTCTCTTAAACTTCGGCTCTTCAGCGCCGATTGATGTCGCCATACTTGGATATGATTTTGAAACATCGGATGATCTTTCACAAAAAGTTTTTGATATTGTCAAATCAACTTCCGGTACTACTGACGTGAGAATCAGCCGCGATAACAACCTGCCCGAAGCAAGAATTGTTGTTGACAGGGTAAGAGCCGGGGCGCTCGGTATAAGCGTTTCACAGATTTCAAACACCATATCAACGGGTATGAGCGGAAGTGTTGCTTCTCTCTTCAGCGACCCGAGAACAGGCAACCAGTATAATATTCTTGTAAGAATGTCCGAAGACTACAGGAAGAATATTGATGATATAAAAAAATTGACCGTATTAACACCATCAGGAAAAACAGTCCCTATTGGAAATTTCGTTGATATAAAAATGACCAAGTCGCCTGTTCAGATTGACAGAAAATACCAGCAGCGGCTTGTAGATGTAACCGCAAATGTGGAGGGAAGAGACCTTGGAAGTATTGCCGAAGAAATCAAAGCAAAACTTGCAGAGCTCGAAAAACCTCCCGGATTTGAGATACAATTAAGCGGAAATGCGGAACAGCAAAGTAAAACTTTCAGTTCGTTATTCCTTGCATTCGGACTTGCAATTGTTTTAGTATATATGGTAATGGCGTCACAATTCCAGTCGTTGGTAGATCCGTTTATTATCATGTTCTCGGTTCCGCTTGGGATGGTAGGTGTTGTATGGATGCTGTTCATTACTAATACCACTTTGTCAGTCACTTCTTTTGAAGGCGTTATAGTAATGGTGGGTATTGTAGTATCAAACGGAATACTATTAATAGACTACACGAACCGCCTGAGGAAAAAAGGAGTTGAACTGCACGAAGCCGTATTGAAGGGCGGAAAGACGAGACTTCGTCCGATTTTGATGACAACTCTTGCAACCGTGCTTGGCTTGATACCTATGGCAGTCGGAATCGGCGGCGAATCTTCGCAGGCACCTCTTGCAATTGCAGTTATCGGCGGATTGACCGCTTCTACATTCCTCACTTTGATTTTCGTTCCGACGCTTTATACCTTGTTTGAAGAAAAATTCCACAGAGGAAAAAAGATGGCAGAAGATGCCGAACTTGCAAAACTATAATCACAGAAAGAACCCTCTAAAAAGATGGAGGGCAGGCTGATTATGCTGATAATTCATCAGGTGAATTACCAACATTACCGCTTATTATTCACCAGATGAGTTTTTTTACTTTCTTCATTTTTCAATTCTGTTTTCGAATCTCCTGGCTCGTCGGGCAAGCGTCTCTTTGGAGGGTTCAATGCTCTTCATTTATATAATGTCACCCCTACGGGGTTAGGAATGGGAGAGAATTTCTTTGGCTACAAATATTTCACCCCTACGGGGTTAGGAATGGGAGAGAATTTCTTTGGCTATAAATATTTCACCCCTACGGGGTTTCTTTTTTTATCTTTGTCCTTACTTCTTCACC
>DATCHW010000056.1:0-1230 GCA_036508135.1 Ignavibacteria bacterium | reverse complement strand
AGCAATGAGGCTTACGCCTGAACACGATAAAGAAACCTGGTCATTTTAAGGGATCATATATATATTTATTTAATAATGTAAGTCTCCTCATTATGTTCAGGATTCAGTTTGATCCCTTTCTCAAAATTGTTTATTCTTATTATCATTAAATTTGTCTGGTCACTGTACCACCCTGTAAGAATCATATTCCTTACAGTTATACTCTTTGGTTTTTTGCTCAACCTGTAAATCAGATGCAGATTAATGTCATTATCAGCAAGATTCGCACTTAATAACTTCCCGATAAGCAATTTATCATTTACGTAAATGAAGACTTTTGAATTAAAGTATTGGTTAATAAGGTCTGAAGGAAATGGCTGCTTACTAAATAATCTTCTTAAATTTCTGTCATCGTCGATAGTCTGTAAATCTTTCAGAAAATCCTCGAATTCCATCCTGCAGGAAACTTTTAAAGAATCGGTACCCTGAACATAGTCAATGCTGGTCATAGTTACATGACCCGGGTGCATGATAAGCCATAATGTAATAGCTAAGATTTTAAACATTTTTCTAACTTATAAGTGCTGCACCTCCTTTTACAAGGGATTGCCAGAAAAATCCATATTGAAAAGAAATAAAAATTACTAAAAATGCCGGTTCGTTTTCGTATAACTTCAGGCTGGAATAGAGACCTTGATATGTAATCATACAAATTACAAATGTTATGAGTCCGATACTTACTAACTCTTTTGTTTCCGGAAATGAAATTTTAACCTTAGAAGATGTTTCATTACCGGGCCGAATCACCTCACTTTTACTGATTTCGGATCCTGCCTTTTGTGCAGGCGATGTCTTAATTCCGTTAATTCCTGTAATTAAAAAACTAAAAAAAATACCAAGGATCAAACCGACCAGGGACAGAACAATCCGCCGGGTAGGAATCTGCCCCGCCTCCTTGATCATCATCGATTCGGGATTTTTCATAAGTAAATAATCGAGTATTTTCATATCTAAACGAATTAGAGTCAGAAGAAATAATCATGTTACCTATAGTAAATTTATTGAATATTTGAATTAAAGTCAAATTTGAATTCTTTTCTATAATTCTAATTATTAGAATGCTTATCTCACTTTAGATAATCAATATATTACAAATAGGATTATTAATTCAGGGATATTGAACTAAAATGAAGTTTTTTGCAAAACTGAATTTTCTTTATCCGTGAACAATCTGGCAGGACATTTGTATTT
>DATCHW010000055.1:0-1450 GCA_036508135.1 Ignavibacteria bacterium | reverse complement strand
CCTATTTAATTATTTCAATCTGTAACTCTTAAATCTCTCACATCTTTCGACTTTGTGACTCAGCTGACGATTTTTCACTTCTGTTTTTGGGAGTAAGAATCGAGATAATGGTTTCAGATTTGGAGGTTATTACCTGAAAACGATAGCAGAAAAAATGTTCTTTTTTTGAAGACATCTGCGGAAGGTCAGTTGATGCTACACGAATGTATCTATTCCAAAATGAATCCATCATTTAAGGAAGATTTTATCAATGAATTTAAAAGTTCAGGTTTGTGAGCATATTTTGTAGTAGAAGCATAACAAATTAAGAATTAATTCACTTCAAAGAGCATGAAAAATTTAAGACAAAAGGGAGGTTTTGGCAAAATGAGGGAGGGCCAGTTGAACAATTCAAATAAAGAAATTATAATCGAGGAATACCGATCTCTACAAGAAGAACACAGAAAGAATCGAGAATATATTTTTGAAAGACCATTAGTGGTGGTCACTATTTTAGCTGCCATAGCTCAGTATATATTAATATATGAAAGTCCTGACAAAGGACTAAATCTAATGACATCGTCACTAAAGTTACTAACGTTTCCATTTTTGATCTATATGCTTTACTATAATCTGACTTTCACCAAAGACAAGTTAAGAAGCGATGCACGGATCGTTACATATATCCAACTTTTTTTTGAGGATAACTCTGTATATTGGATAGGATGGGAAACTTCTCTAAGATACCACAGGAAGTGGACACGTGAAACAAAAAAAATTGTTAAAGATATTGATAAATGGTTAGAACAAAAGATTGAAAAGGAATATGTATACCACGAAACACATTGGTTTTACCGGAAAATATATTCGTTTCATATCTTTTTGATATTTGTTCTCTTATTCATGTGGATTTTAGCAACATTATTTATTTTGTCGTACTTAAAATCATACTATTTTTTGCTTTTTTTCCCGATTTTGGCTTTGGTGCGTGCTTCCTACTATTTCAGCAAAGTTACTAATTCTGAGCATTATTCAAATTATGGAAATCTAATTGAAAAAGAAAGAACAAAATGGCTATATGTTTATAACACAGAAATATTTCCTATCATTGAAGAGCGTAGTAAAGACGTTCTTTTAGTATTCACGACGAAATAATATAGATTATATCTAAGGATGTTTTAAATAACTTTCATTAGCAAGGTAACCAGTCTCAGTTCAGCTAAATAATTCCTTACCTAGATTATTCCACTACAAATACTTAGATCTAAAAATTATTGGCAGGGATGCGGAATGAATGACAAAACCAACTTAAATATAATTACAGATGAATTGACTCAGTACCAAAATCCAGTGATGGACGTAAAATGAAAAATCACTAGATTTTGTAATTGGTTACAATACTTGTGATTATACTCCTGGGTTGAAGTCTTTAGATGTCGAATGTTAATTTTGATTGGAGGCCGAATTCTTC
>DATCHW010000054.1:0-3092 GCA_036508135.1 Ignavibacteria bacterium | reverse complement strand
AAACAGGATTAATATATTTCCCTCCGTATAAAAGAAATTTCCTTGCTCAAAATAATTGATGAAATAGGCAGTCTGGAAGGCTAAGAGGATTGCAAGAAGATCAATGAAACTCAATATATATTTCAGGAGATTCCGTCTCTTCACGCCGGGTTCTTTATGAAGCCGATAATAATTAGTAAAAACATCCATAGACCAGAATGCTTCGTTTCAGGTATTTTGCGTTTTCCTTTTAAATTTCTAAAAACGCTGTGAATGTAATAATTATTCTTCGGACGGATTGTCCTTTTGGGTGCAAAAATAAGTAAGCCCGTTAAATTCTGTCATATCAAGAATTTTCAGACCTGTATCTTCGAGGTAAACTTTAACTCCTTTTTCAGTCAAATATCTGATTGTTTTAGAATCTATTATACCATAGAGCAAATTTAAAAATGAATTCCAGGGACCGGGATCGGATTCAGAATTAAAATCTTCTCCGTCTATAGTACTGGTAGATTTTTTTGAGGGGAAAAAACCGTTGTGCTTTTTATAATCAGTGAAACTACCAATAAAATAACATTTATGAGGGAGAACATTAAAAATGCCCTGAAGAAAATCTTTTATACTTTTTATATTGTTTAATTTATTCAGATTTACTACTGTCTTTATACTTTTAAGATCTTCAACTTCGAAATAATAATGATGCGATGAGGTAAGAATCAATAAATGATGACTTTTCGCAAGACCTAACCAATCGAGGTAATTATAGAAGTCTTCATGTCCTTCTTCAACAAGTTCTTTGTAAACAGGACTTACAGCGGGCTTTTTGATTAAAGCACCACTTTTGAGAGATGAGTCTTTATCTCGTTGATTATCATTCACTTTATTTGTTTTTGTTGTTGTCTTACTTTTCATAAATTGTTTAACTTTCCTTAAAATAAAATTATAAAAGAAGTATGATTTGTTCTATCATTTAAAAAATGGTTTTGATAAACACAGAGATAATACAGATTGATTTTCATTTCAAAAGGAATGATCATCCCAAAAACTTATCTGTTAATGGATAAAAAGCAGGGATTGGTAAAAATCAGATATTTCCTGAAAGCAATTTCTGGTAAAAATGAGACTATCTGTTACTAAAAAGCTCTTTATGTTATTAGAATTCAGTATCATACATGAATTATAACTTTACTTAGGTACCTAAAGTGCTCTTTAGTGCAGTTTGACCAGTGTATGAAAAAATTTGATTAAACAACTTTCAGGGAGGATCGGTCATTTTAAGATCAATATTTAAGCTCTCCGGGATATAAATTGAACTTAAAATACATTTTGTTTGTACTTATATAATGAATTCAGGGATTATTCAAATTTGAAACATAATTTTGCACAATAAAAAAACAGGAAGGAACAATGCCAATAAACATTCCAAATAATCTGCCTGCAATTACCATACTTAAAAATGAGAACATTTTTATTATGGATGAACAGCGAGCCGCTCACCAGGATATTCGTCCTTTGCATATTGCCTTATGTAACCTTATGCCGCTTAAAATTATAACTGAAACTGACTTTATCAGGATCCTGTCGAATACTCCATTGCAGATTGAACTTGATTTTTTCTACATGGATAAACATGATTCAAAAAATACATCCAAAGAGCATCTGAATATCTTTTACAAGACATTCGACCAGATCAGACACAAACGCTACGATGGACTCATTATTACCGGAGCTCCAGTAGAAAATCTTGAATTTGAGCAAGTTGACTACTGGAAAGATATCTCAGAGGTTATGAACTGGAGTAAGACAAATGTGACCAATACTTTGCACATCTGCTGGGGGGCACAGGCCGGATTATATCATCATTTCGGGATTCAAAAATATCCTCTCGGTAAAAAATTATTCGGAGTATTTGAACACCGGATCACTGATAATAAGATCCCACTTTTCCGGGGTTTCGATGATATCTTTCCTACACCTCATTCGCGTTATACAGAAAACCGGATATCAGATATTCAAAACCATCCGGGATTAACACTTGCTGCCTGGTCAGAAGAGGCAGGTGTGCATGTTGTTATATCAAAAAACAGTCGTCAGATTTTCGTGACGGGCCATTTTGAATATAACTCGAATACCCTGAAAGATGAATATGAGCGCGATAAGTCAATAGGTCTGGATACTGATATTCCGGAAAACTACTATCCGAAAAATAATCCAAAATCAAAGCCTGTTGTGAAATGGCGTGCAAATTCGAATCTGTTTTTTGTAAACTGGCTCAATTATTATGTTTACCAGGAAACACCTTATGACTGGATCTGAAAAAATTATTCTTTTATCATGATATTCCAACTTTCAATCAATAATTGCAGGAACTAAGAAGTCTGCTAAATGCCCTGAGGAATAAGAAAAAAGGCAAATTCTGCCAACAAACTCACAATATATTTGTTTTTACTTTTAGAGTATATGAATGAGGATATATTCATCATTAAAATCATTAAAAACTTAAAATTATGATCTCGGGAAAAGTAGTTATAGGCGCACTGGCTGGCATAGCTGCCGGTGCATTGATCGGGGTCTTGTTTGCTCCCGATAAAGGTTCTGACACGCGAAGTAAAATAATTAAGGAGGGAGAAGATTATCTCGATTCCGTAAAGGGGAAATTTAATTCACTTCTTGATAGTATGTCGGGGAAATTTAATGGTGGAAAAGCAGATCTCTCTGATGCTGGCGATTCAAGAAAGAAAGAAGCTAAAAGAGATATGCAACCAACCGCTGGTTAAAACCAACCAAAGTGTTTTATCAGAGATTCATTAATAATCAGACTACATTTTAGTAAAAAAAGCCCGGCACTTTCGTTCCGGGCTTTACATTTGCAAAAATAGTATATATAAACAGGGAGAACATCTTCGTAAAAAGTTCTTCCTGGAATGTTATTACAAAGTTATAATGATACTGAGTAGTTCCTTCATGGATTTTCCAAGCTTGGTTCCTACTTTTTCAATCATCTCTTTTTCATTGCCCTCATTAAAATTCAAATCTTTATCAGAAAGATTATTAAATTTCTTAAGGAGCTTACTTTTTTTGTCTTCCCAGTATCCCACTCTACTAATTCTCAT
>DATCHW010000053.1:0-1747 GCA_036508135.1 Ignavibacteria bacterium | reverse complement strand
TTTTTACTTTTTCGAAAGTAGGATGCAAATGTAATTCAAAATTTAGAGACACTCAAATAAATGCATTTAAAAAAAATAATGTAATTTTACACCGAAATAACCCCAAAACGCCTTTTAATACTTTCTGCCACATGGAGAATCAAGCTACGATATATTGTAAAAACACAAAATCCTATCATACTTATCCTTTAGGAACTTCCCTGATTGAAATATTTCAGGATTTGAAAATTGAGTTGAAATATCCGGTCATGGCCGCACGGGTAAATTACAAGGTAGAAGATTTAAATTTCATGATTTATAAACCCAAAGATATCGAGTTTATAGATTTAAGTATCCCTTCGGGAATGCGGGTTTATGTTCGTACATTGAGTATGGTTTTGGCAAAAGCGATTTCTGAACTTTTCCCGCAAGCCATACTTCGAATTGAACACCCCATTTCTAAAGGATATTATTGCCAACTTGATAATCTTGGACAACCAATAAATGAGGAAATTATAATCCAAATCAAGGAGCGTGTAAATTTGATAATTTCGCAAGGTAAAAGCATAATCTGTGAAGAAAAGCAAACCAAAGAAGTTAAGGAATTATTTGTAAATCAGGCAAAACAGAAAGATAAAACCGCTTTATTCGAAACGCTTGGAAATCCTTATTTTCGTTTCTTTCGAATCGATGATTTTATTGATTATTACAATGGAGTTTTATTACCATCGACCGATTATCTTTATTTGTTTGATTTAATTGAATATTACGATGGACTTTTGCTTCAGGTTCCAAGTCGGGATAATCCGGTTGAAATTGAAGAAATAGTTTTATCTCCTAAAATATTCGATATTTTCAAAGAATATGTAGGTTGGAACAAGATTATGAATATAAATAATGTAGGTGATTTCAACGTTGCCTGTCTTAATAATCAATCATTTAACCTGATTAAAGTATCAGAAGCGTTACACGAAAAGAAAGTAGCATCAATTGCCGACATGATCTCACAACGTGCCGAAAAAGCCAGCTTTGTATTAGTTTCCGGACCGTCATCTTCAGGTAAAACGACTTTTAGTAAACGTCTTTCTATTCAATTAATTGTAAGTGGACTGAGACCCGTGGTGCTGTCACTTGATAATTACTTTGTAAATCGCGAAGATACACCATTAGATGAACATGGAGAGTGGGATTTCGAACACTTACATGCTCTTGATTTGCCTTTGTTTAATCAGCATCTGAAGCAATTACTTAATGGAGAAGAGATTGAAATACCATTTTTTAATTTTGAAGATGGAAAAAGGTATTATAAAGGAGAAAAGTTGAAATTGCATAAAGACAGTATATTGATAATGGAAGGAATTCATGCATTAAATCCGGAATTGATTCCGGATATTCCAACTGAAACAACTTTTAAAATTTATGTTTCGGCACTGACCACCATTTCAATCGATAATCACAACTGGATACCGACAGCAGATACTCGACTATTAAGAAGAATTATCAGGGATTATCGGTTCAGAAATTATTCTGCCAGAGAAACAATTGGACGGTGGCCAAGTGTACGCCGAGGTGAAGAAAAGTGGATATTTCCCTATCAGGAAAAAGCCGATGTGATGTTTAATTCAGCGCTTTTGTTTGAATTGGCTGTATTAAAAAGACATGCTGAACCCATATTGGCTGAGGTGCCGAAGTATTGTGATGAATATACTGAAGCTCACCGCCTTATAAAGTTTTTAAACTATTTTGTGCCAATTCATGATCGCGAAAT
>DATCHW010000052.1:0-2805 GCA_036508135.1 Ignavibacteria bacterium | reverse complement strand
AGATATGCGATAACCTACTTTGTTTTCAAATTCATTTGAATAGTTTATTCAAATGTTAACAAAATAAACATTTGCAAAATATGTTAAATCTTATATTCCGCTGAATGAATTTCAAAACTAATTATTAACTAAAAAGAAATTATTTTACATTTATTTACAAAAAGGAATCTCAATGTTTATGTCGAATATATTCATAAAATACTTTTTGAAGGTGAGTAAACTTATGAATATGAATGATATTTTATCAATTGACATGGAAATGTATTATCATGGGAAAATGAATTTTATTGTAGGTCTTTGTGAACAACTCAAATTGCCGCAAGTATTCAATTTGAATTTAGAAAAAAGTTTAGGAAGAAAGACGGATATCCCTTACGGAATAATGGCTGAGATGATGATTGTAAATATTTGCGATAACCATCATCCTCTATCTCTTTTAAATGAATATTATAAAGAGAAAGATCTAGAAGGTATATTTCATTGTCCTATAGAGTTAAGTCAAATTAATGATGATAGATTTGGTAAACTATTAGATGCATTTCATGAAGCTGGGCCAAGAAAAACATTTGGCGAACTAAGTTCTCAAGCATTTGTTAATTATGGAATAGAAGTAACAAACATAAATTATGACACGACTTCAAAAGTAATGTGGGGAACCTATGAAACTGAAGAACTTAAGGAAGGTGTAATATCAATAGATTTTGGTCACAGTAAGCAAAAACGCCAAGATAAAAAACAGATTAAAATGGGTATTGGCGTAGCCAACGGGGTTATGGTTGATGCAAAGGTATTATCAGGAAACAAAGATGATAAAACATATAATAGCGAAACACTTGAAGATGTTGAAAGTGTTCTTAAAAGGCTCAATATTGCCAATGAAGATTTTCATTATATAGCAGACAGTGCGCTTTTTACGTCAGGAAACTTGAAGAAAGCAGAAAGTAGAAATATTAAACTTATAACAAGAATGCCTGAAACTACTACACTTGCAAAGGGATGTATAAGAGAAGCTCTTGATCATAGATCTGAAATGAAAGAAATAGAAATTCAAACATCGCAAGGTAAAGTGAGTAAGTATTCTGTAATAGAGCGAGATTGTACGTATGAAGGTACCAAATTAAAATGTGCAATATGCTATTCTGTAAATCTTGAAAAAACAAAGGAAAGAACAATTGCGAAGCAAGTAATCACAGAAAAAGAGATATTAAAAAAACTTTCTAAAACATATATAAAGACAGCTTTTGCATGTGAGGAAGATGCTAACAACGAAATTTTAAGGTTAGTTAAAAAGGACTTAAAGAAAGTCAAATATCATAACGTAAATATGGAAGTTCTAGTCAAGGAAAAAAAGAAAAAGGGGCGTCAGCCCAAAGATACAAGTAAAATTGAACACGTAATGGAGTACTTTCTACAAATAGAGATAAACAAAGATGAAGAAAAAATTCAGAAAAACTTAGAACAAGCATGTACATTTATACTTTGTAGCAATGATCTTACTTTAAAATCTGAGGATTTACTTAGAGAATATAAAACACAAATTGGAGTTGAAAAAAAGTTTCAGCAGCTGAAATCACCTCATTTTGTTAATTCATTATATTTAGATACACCAGAGCGTATAGAGGCACTGACGTACCTTATTTTAATATCAATGATGATCCTATCAGTTGCTGAATATGTGGTAAGACGAGAAATGAAGGCAGAAGGGGCAACGATAATTGGTCCAGCTGGCACAAAAATGAAGCAACCATCTTTGGTAGCTATCTTAGGCGTTTTCAACACTGGACTAGGTGTTAAAGTGATTTCTTTTGAAGGTAAGAAATATCGTACTTTAGCTCATCCAATTTCAGAAAATCATAAAAAACTGATGAAATATTTGGGTATATCCGAGCGAGTATTTTGTTGGAACGAATATGGGCAAGTGAATTTTTAGTGGTTAACAATATTTCTAATGTGATGTTCTAAAATTGTTGTATTTAATAATTTATTTTCTAAAACAAAAAATAATTATTAATATCTGAGTTAGAAGAATTTGCTAAAAATTCGTAATGTTATTGAAAGTACAAGTAAAAAAAAACCTAGAATTAAATATAGGGATTTTGTAATACATTGTGCGGAGTATAAGTTAATTGTAGTTGCATCATCTTTAGCCTTAGTTGCCGCTGCAAGTACTACTATATCTGCATCAATTTCAATTGTCTCACCAGTTATAGAATCCACTGCGTGAACTTGTAATTTTTCTCCATCCGGGAATACTTTGCCAACCATTCCTTTAATATAATGAACACCATATTCTTCAACAGCACGTCTTTGAAATTCTTCAAAGTTTTTACCTGGTGTACGAACATCGATATAGAAAACATATGCTTCCATTTCAGGATAGTGATCTTTAATTAACATTGCGTGTTTTGCTGTATACATACAACAAATTTTAGAACAGTATGTTTTACCTCTTGCTGACTTATCTCTTGATCCAACACATTGTACAAATACTATTTTCTTAGGTTTTCTCTTATCTGATGGACATAAAAGCTGGCCACCTGTAGGACCTGCAGCATTTGTTAATCTCTCAAACTCAAGGGATGTGATTACATCTGGGTGATCTGCATACTGGTATTCACCAAATTTTTCAAGGCCTATAAGATCATAACCTGTGGATACAACTATAGCTCCGTATTTCTTTGTTATTTTAGTATCTTTCTGAGTATAATCTATGGCACCCGCTGTACATACTTTTTCACAAATACCACATTTTCCAGTTTTAAACTTTATACAATTTTCTCTATCTATAACAGGTACATTAGGAAC
>DATCHW010000051.1:0-1026 GCA_036508135.1 Ignavibacteria bacterium | reverse complement strand
TTAGATTTTATAATCACGCATTCAGGCGAGATCATGGCATTGGAATTAAATGTTAGAATGACTGCTGTGACCATACCAACACTAATATTTAATGAGACTAAAAAAGAAAAGCTGATTTTTATGGAAGATCAAGAATTAATTGAAGAAAATGACATTGTTTTAACGTATGCACCTGATGGAAGTGCAGATATCATCAGAGCCTATTGAGGTTATCCGGCACAAGGAGCGATTCACATCTTAATAATTACCTTGCTTGGAATAATCTTGTAAATTATGAAAACAAACAAACAGATGCTGAAAAGGCAAATATATTCCCTGCATTTGTGTTAACAACATTAAAAAAAGATATTAGTAGAGAATTATCAAATAGACCAGCGATTCCATTGATAGTTTAGAAAACTAAATTAAAATTCAAGGAGTACAAAAATGGCTGATAGACCATATTTAGATGATCAATTAGATGGAAAAATGTTTCGTAGTTTTTATTACTTAAAAGAAGAATTGGTTGAATTTTGCAGAAAAAATGGTCTGCCGACTTCTGGCGGAAAATTAGATATTACTGACAGAATTGCTCATTTCCTTGATTCGGGTGAAGTGATGCTCGTATCTAACAAAAGTAAAGTTGTAAAACAAATTGGAATAATTACGGAAGACACCGAAATAGAATCTGATTTTGTGTGTTCTGAAAAACACCGAACCTACTTTAAACAAAAGATTGGCAATAACTTTTCTTTCAATGTAGCTTTTCAGAAATGGTTAAAATGTAATACTGGAAAGACATATAGTGAAGCAATTCGGGCTTATTATCAAATACTTAATGATAAGAAAAAAGAGAAATCAACGATTGATAAACAGTTTGAATATAACACATATATCAGAGATTTTTTTGCCGACAACGAAGCTAAAATCTTAGACCAGGCAATTAAGTGTTGGAAATATAAAAAAAGCCAACAAGGTCATAATCGTTATGAAAAAACTGACCTTGTGGCATTAACATAATTTAAATAGATTCCTCTTCACAGCGAT
>DATCHW010000050.1:0-1013 GCA_036508135.1 Ignavibacteria bacterium | reverse complement strand
CTCGGATGTATTGTCGCATGCCGATAAGGCAATGAAAAGCAGCACACACAACGATATTGTCCTACCTATACCTGCTACTATGATAAGAAAGCGTATATAGGGTTTTACTTCAATATACTCTGCTCTTGCAGTTCCTGAAATTGATTTATTGATTAAATTTTTCATATTACTTTAATTTATTCTGTTGTTTTTCCATCAAATTTCACATCGTTCTTTTCAGAGTCTTTTTTTGTTGCATTAATAATGCCATCTTTATGGTTAGGAGCACCGTAAATTGTATACATTTTTAGTTCTTCTACTGCATCTGTATTTATTACATTATGCATAGAACCTGCAGGTACAACAATAGCATCACCATTTTTCACCTTATACTCATTTCCATTAATAATGCATTTGCCTTTTCCACCTTCGAACCGGAAAAACTGATCAATATTGGGATGAGTTTCTTCACCAATATCTTCGCCTGGTTTTAAGCTCATTAGCACAACCTGAAGATGCTTGCTAGTGTATAATACTTTTCTGAAATTCTCATTTTTCAGAGCATCCTTTTCTATGTTACTATTAAATCCTTTCATATTAGCATTTTTTGGTCCATAAGACAAAGGTGATTCTCTTTGTCCTGATAATTGTTACAGAATTTTTGAGAAAAGTTACATGATTCGCACATTTTTTGTAAAGACATTATTTGGACGATTCTAATATAGCGTCATTCTCCTCAATCGCAATAGTGTGGTTTTTGCCAGTCCCGATAGATGGGTAAGGATTAACTGGTCAATTTTACTGTTGCCGCTAACAGCAATAATTTTTTTCCTGTAAATTGTTTAAACGCTTCTTTAACTGATACTATGGAAGGTCCTTCGGGCATGGCCTTATGCTGATTTCCTTTTCGAAGTTCCCAAACTTGCTTTCAGCATTTCCATTAAATTATCACTTTGCTTATGAACAACCTTCATTTTTGGAACGGTGATTTTTTTACCTTTTGATTTCTCTTTAATTATTTTTAAGAGTTTAGC